>DASSXL010000053.1:0-7574 GCA_035703825.1 Candidatus Angelobacter sp. | reverse complement strand
GGACAATCTCTCACGAGGCCGCGTGGGTATTTCTTTCGTCTCCGGCTGGGTCCCGAATGACTTCGCCTTCTTTCCCGACAGATATGCCAACAAACGGGAAGAAATGTTCAAGGGAATTTCTGAAGTACAAAAGCTGTGGCGTGGCGAGAAGATGTCAACCCGCGACGGCGCGGGCAAAATGTCTGACATCGGCATCTTCCCCAAACCTATTCAGCCTGAGCTGCCCATCTGGCTTACTTGCAGCGGCAGCCCGGAGATGTTTGTGCAAGCCGGTGAGCTGGGCTTTAACGTGCTCACTTCCTTGCAGACCCAGCCGATAGACGAGGTGGCAGTCAAGTTGAAGGCTTACCGTGAGGCGCGCGCCACGGCAGGGCACGATCCGGAGACCGGACATGTTTCCATGATGATGCATACCTTCATTGGACAGAACAAAGAAAAGGTCCTGCAAAAAGTGCGCGGCCCACTCTCAGATTTCCTGCGCTCCCACGTTGATTTGATCAAGACATTTACGAAAAGCCTGGAGATCGAAGCCGGGCTGGACAAACAGGACCTAGTGGATTCAGTGGTCGGATTCGCCGTCGAACGCTATTACCGGACTGCTTCGCTGATTGGGACTCCGCAAAGCTGCGTGCCAATGATCGAGCGGCTGAAATCCATAGGTGTGAATGAAGTGGCTTGCCTGATTGATTTTGGCGTGGATGTGGAGTCGACGCTGGAAAGCCTGGTGCATCTGGATGAGTTGAAGCAGTTGTGCCAGTCAGCATCGAGCGCAAGTGGTCAGGGCAATGTGGAAGCTACATTGACCGCTTTCCTGCAACAGAAAGTGCACAGCCAAACCCTGCCCCGGTTGTTGATTGTTGAAGCTCTTCCCGCGCGCGAGGAAGAGGTATTGCAGATGAACAGCATCGCTCAAGGTTAGCGGTGGCGCCGTTTTTGGAAGCTTGTTGCCGCTGATGCATCGTGTTCAGGCAGTGCCGTTTCCGCATCATTTAATTTAAGCCCAACCCATAGGACCCTTGAAATGAAGAATGTAGAAGACATATATCCTCTTTCCCCCATGCAGGAAGGAATGTTGTTCCATACTCTGTATGCGCCGGGGTCAGGGGCTTATGTTGTTCACATCAGCTCCCGCATTGAAGGCGACCTTAACATTGATGCTTTTAAGCGGGCATGGCAGAAAATCCTCGATCGGCACCCCATTTTGCGAAGCGCCTATCTCTGGGACAAGGTTGACAAGCCGCTCCAGGTCGTCCGAACAGGAGTTACGCTTCACTGGTATGAGCCGGACTGGCGTGGGCTGCCTGCACCGCAGCAGGAACAGCAGTTGCGAGATTATTTGTGGGCAGAGCATAGCCGGGGCTTTGACTTGTCCCAGGCGCCGCTCATGCGGATGGCGCTGATACGGCTTGCCGATGACAAGTATCACTGGGTGTGGAACTACTCTCATCTGCTGCTTGATGGATGGTCAGTACAGATTGTGTTTGAGGAACTGTTTGCTTTTTACAAGACCGCTGCTGAAGGGCGCGATCTGAACCTGCCACGCCCACGCCCCTACCGCGACTTCATCGCCTGGATGCAAAAGCAGGACAAGGCCAAGGCCAAGGCTGAGGCGTTCTGGCGCAAGATTCTCAAGGGCTTTTTTGTTCCCACGCCGTTGCCGGTGGAAACGGAGCACCTCTCCAGCGAAGGGCCGCAACACCTGGAACTGTCTATCGACGTCGACCGGCAGACGACCGCACGTCTTCAAGCCCTGGGACGGCAACACCGGATCACTCTCAACACTTTTGTTCAGGGAGCGTGGGCCTGGTTGCTGGCCCGCTACAGCGCCACGGACGAAGTGGTCTTTGGAATCACCGTCACCGGCCGTCCGGTTTCGTTGCGCGGCGTGGAATCAGTGGTTGGGCTGCTGGTGAACACCTTGCCCATGCGAGTGGCGCTGGACCATGACCGGCCATTATTGGATTGGCTGAAGGGGCTGCAAGAGCACCAGCTTGACATCCGGCAGTATGAAGCCAGTTCGCTGGTGGAAGTAAAGAGCTGGAGTGAAGTTTCCGGAATGCTGCCGCTATTCGAGACCTTCGTGGTCTTTGAGAACCATCCTGTCGCGAGAGGAGTTCAAGAGCTGCACGGAAACCTGCGTTTTCTTTCCAGCCGCGTCATGGAAAGCGCCGCATACCCTCTTACGCTGCTTGCCGAACCTGGCGAGCAGATGCGCTTGCGCATGATGTATGACAGCAGCCGGTTCAGCTCTGCAACGGTCACAAGGATCCTGGATCACGTCAGGACCGTGCTGATGGCAATGGCCGCCAATCCAGAGCAGAATCTGAGTCAGTTGCAGTTCCTTACTGAGATGGAACGCCGGCAACTTCTCGTCGAGTGGAACCAGACAGAAGCGCCGTACCCGCAGGAGAAATGCCTGCCAGAGTTGATTGAAGATCAGGTCACGAAAGCGCCACAAGTATTGGCGATCGTCAGTGAGCAAGGGCCGCTGAGTTATCAGGAGCTAAACGAACGCGCCAATCAACTGGCGCATTACCTGAGGACGATGGGCGTTGGGCCGGAAGTGAGAGTTGGCATCTGTCTGGATCGATCACTGGAGATGATCGTGGGCCTGCTTGGAATTCTGAAAGCCGGCGGAGCTTATGTGCCGTTGGACCCAACTTATCCCGCTGACCGGCTGAGTTATATGCTGCAGGACTCCAACTCCCAGGTGCTCTTGACGCAGCAATGCCTGCATTTTCAACTCCCTGAATTCTCTGGGAGGGTAGTGGAGTTGGACCGTGAATGGCAGGAGATCGCGCGCAACAGCACGCAAGACCTGAAGACAATCACCACGCCGGAAAATCTGGCTTACGTGATTTATACCTCCGGGTCAACCGGCAAGCCAAAAGGCGTGGCTATTTGCCATAGCAGCGCGGTCGCCTTTCTCCACTGGGTTCATAAAGTGTTCTCCAGAGATGATCTGGCAGGAGTGCTGGCATCCACTTCCATTTGTTTTGATCTTTCTGTGTTTGAAATTTTTGGCCCGCTCAGCTGCGGCGGCTGGGCCATGGTTGTAAAGAACGCGCTGGCTGTGGCGGAACTTCCTGAGACAGCAGCCCGGCAAATCAAACTTCTTAATACAGTTCCTTCCGCTATGCGGGAATTGGCGAGGATGAAAGCTGTGCCGCCTTCAGTGCGCATTGTCAATCTTGCGGGCGAAGCCCTCCCCGGCGATCTGGTGCGTGAGATTTATGAAGTAAGCGGAGTAAAGCAGGTTTTCAACTTGTACGGACCATCTGAAGACACGACCTATTCGACATATGCCCACATTCCGCGCACTCACGACGCAGCCACTGTACCTATCGGCAAACCAATAACAAATACGCAGGTCTATGTTCTGGATGAACGGATGGAGCCGCTTGCCATTGGCGCGCCCGGCGAACTCTTCATTGGCGGCGCAGGACTGGCGAGGGGATATCTGGGACAGGCCGCGCTCACGGCGGAACGTTTTGTGCCAGATCCATTCAGCAAGCGGGCAGGCGCCAGGCTTTACCGCACAGGCGATTGGGTGAGATGGCGTGCCGATGGGACCCTGGACTTTGTAGGACGAATCGACCAACAGGTCAAAATCCGCGGCTACAGGATTGAAATGGGTGAAATTGAAGCCGCCCTTTGGCATTTGGAGAGCGTGGAACAGGCGTTTGTTCTGGCGCGCGAAGATGCGCCGGGAGAGAAGCGGCTGGCGGCGTATGTGGTCGCGCGCAAGGAAATCGAGCCGCAGGAATTGCGGGATTCTCTGAAACAAGGCCTTCCAGAGTACATGATACCGGCTGACTTCGTGATGCTGAAAGCCATGCCCCTTACGCCTAACGGAAAAGTGGACCGGCGGGCTTTGCCCGCGCCGACGAAGGGCATTCTTCGGCCGGAGCAAGAGTACATTGCTCCACGAACCGCCACAGAATCGCAATTGACGCAGATATGGTCTGAAGTATTGGACCTGGATCGCATTGGCGTGGAGGACAACTTCTTTACTCTTGGAGGACATTCCTTGCAGGCGACTCGCGTGGTGGCGCGCATGAGAGACGCGTTTAAGATGGATGTTCCGCTGCCGTTATTGTTCCAGGCCACGACGATTGCCAAACTGGCTGAAGTAGTCGACCAGCTTATGCAGAGTAATGGGTCCGGCAGTTCAGTCACGGCTTTGCCCCAGATTGAGCGGGCCGACCGCGACGCGGTCTTTGTACTCATCGATGAGGATTAGCAAGCCACAAATGTAATCCGCAGGGAAGCCTGACCGGGCAAGTCGCATAAAATAGGATGGCTAGGCTGGGAGAGGTCCATGGAAACCTTGTTACAAGACATACGCTACGGTATACGCATACTGCTCAAGAATCCCGGTTTCACCGCTGTAGCTATCCTGACGTTGGCCCTTGGTATCGGGGCGAACACCGCAATTTTCAGCGTCGTCAATACGGTGCTGCTGCGTTCTCTTCCTTATCGAAATCCAGATCGACTCGTAAAAATAGTAACGAGCAACCGGGCGATTGGAACACGGGACATCGGCCTCTCAGTCCCTGAACTGGACGACTTGAAATCAAAGTCCGATATTTTTGAAGACCTGAGCGTTACATGGCCGGCAAATGCGAACGTTACAGGCTCCGAACATCCGGACCGTCTGGAAATGCTGGGAGTTAGCCCGAACTATTTTTCCATGCTGGGAGTCAACGCCCAGATTGGACGTGTATTTGGCCCGCAAGACCAGACAGAAGGCTTTGCGGAGTCAGTGGTAATCAGCGACAGCGCCTGGCGGCGCTCTTTTGGCAAAGATCCCAATATTCTGGGACGAAAGCTACAGCTCGATAACGATCCTTATACGGTTGTCGGAGTTCTTGAGCCCGGATTCCGGCATCCGGGAAAGACTGTCGCAACGGATGTTGACGTATGGGCCACGGCCGGGTTTCACGCCAATCCGTTTCCGAAACCGGCACGCAATCTGCGGATATTGCCGGGAGCCATTGGCCGCCTTAAGAGCGATCTGAGCGTCGCGCAGGCACAAGCAAAAATGGACGCATTTGTAACTGCATTGCGCCACGAGTATCCGAATGACTATCCCGCCAGGACACAGTGGTCGATTGAGCTGGAGCCTTTGCAGGAATCGCTTGTGGGCAATGTGAAACCCATGCTTCTGCTGCTCATGGGGTCGGTCATCCTGATCATGCTTCTCGCCTCGGTGAATATTGCAAACCTCTTATTGGCCCGGGCTTCTGGAAGGCAGCGCGAGATGGCGGTACGGCAAGCCATGGGAGCAAGTGGCAGCCGCATGTTCCGGCAGATGCTGACGGAGTCGATTGTGCTGTCATTGATCGCTGGCGTGGCGGGCGTGTTGACTGCGGTTGTTGCTCTCCAATTCCTCCGCTTTGTGCCGGCAAAAATCCCACGGCTGCATGAAGTCAGCGTTGATTGGGCGGTGATGGCTTTTGCCCTGTTTATTTCGCTTCTTACAGGCATTGCGTTTGGACTTGCCCCGGCGTTTCACTCGACTAAGACAGATATTATTTCCGCCATTCGTGAAGGCGCCCAGGGGTCTGGATACGGGACAAAAACAAATCGTCTGCGCCGCGCCTTGATTGTCTCTGAACTGGCGCTGGCGGTAACGCTGATGGTGGGAGCCGGCCTGCTGTTGCGAACCTTTTGGGAGCTGTTGCGGCAAGATCCAGGGTTCAATTCTTCGGGTGTAGTGGCCTCCAGCATATGGCTCCCTGTGCCGAACAACCCAGACCTGGATCCTTATGCAAAACCCGGAGCGCAAGGCCTTTTCGTTCGCGAAGTGTTGAGACGCCTGGGCGCGCTTCCGGGGGTCAATGCGGTCGCGCTTACCACCGATTTGCCCACCACGGCCTCGGCATTTCGGCTGATCCTGAACATTGAAGACCATCCCATACAGTCCGCGCAAGACCAGGCATGCGAACTCACAAGCGTGAGCCCTGATTATTTCAAAGTGATGCAGACACCGCTGCTGAGCGGCCGGTTCTTCAAGGAAGACGATGATGCGACCAGGGAACGGGTAGCTCTTGTTGACGAGACGACGGCCCGCCGGTATTGGTCAAACCAGGATGTGCTCGGCAAGCGCATTCGGTTTGGTCGCGCACCAACAGCACCGTGGCTGAGCATTGTGGGTGTCGTCAGCAACATGAAAACCGACGGACTGGATGCCAGGAAGACGGTGCCTCACATTTATGTCCCCCTCAATCAGGCCCCGCAGGTGAGGTCCATGATCGCGGTCTTGCAGACGTCCCTGCCGGTATCAGGTCTTGAGCCTCAAATCAGGCATGAGGTGCAGTCCGTTGACCCTAATCTGCCCATATTCCATGTGCGCACAATGACTGAGATCATCGGCGCTTCGCTTTCGCCGCATCGCTTTTCAGCCGAGCTTGTTGGCGTATTTGCCGCGCTCGCATTATTGCTGGCTTCCATTGGCATCTATGGGTTGCTGGCCTACATGGTCGGTCAAAGATCACAAGAGATCGGAATTCGCATGGCGTTGGGAGCACACCCGTCTCATATCCGCAGGATGGTGTTGAATCAAGGCGCGGTGTTGGCAGGAATAGGAGTCCTGGTGGGTCTGGTATGCGCGGGGCTCGTCGCGCCCTTGATGTCCAGTCAGCTCTTCGGCATTCACGCTATTGATCCGCTGGTCTTCCTGACCGTGCCGTTGGTCTTGATCATAGTGGCCGTGGCGGCCAGTTATATCCCTGCCCGGCGCGCATCCATGGTGGACCCACTGGTAACACTTCGCCGCTAATTAGGAATGTCCTGAAAAGGATAGGCCGATAGCAGATGCCAAGAGCAAAGCTGCGGGCGCTCGGCATTTCGTAAGGTCCCTCGGGTTCCTGCGGATTGACGAACCTCCATCTCTCACGCCAGCAACAAACCGCCGTTGGAAGCAAGCCAGGCCGCTCACAAAAGCTGAGTTCCCGCCTGCGCTCACCGATATTTGCATAAAAAGGAGAACCGCGATGCCGAATGAAGAGAATGACAATACTGTCTATAAAGTTGTTGTGAACCACGAGGAGCAGTACTCAATCTGGCCTAAGCACAAGGAAAATCCGCTGGGATGGAACGATGCCAACAAAAGTGGGACCAAGGCGGAGTGCCTGGAGTACATCAAGGAAGTATGGACTGACATGCGTCCTCTCAGCTTGAGAAAGAAAATGGAACAGGCTGCGCAGACATAGTTGCGGGCATTTGTTCTTCACTCCGAAAAAAACTCTTCTCAACTGATTCATCCCCCCTCCACCGCACAAGGTCAAAAAAAAGCCTATGGTAACTAGCGCATCACGCCCAGTGCTGAGTGCTCCAGAAGAACGCCAGCCCCGAGCCCCGAAGAGGGGATTGGTTTTACTGGCGTTCTTGGTAATTTGCGCGCGGGCCACAATCGCATTCGACCGGGCGCCCCGTCCATTGCCTGCAGGTGTGCCTCTAAGCAGTTTCTCGGCCGCAAGGGCCGCAAGACACCTTGCCAGCATTAGCCGTGCACCTCACCCCATCAATTCCGCGGAGCATGACGCTGTTCGAGACTACATCATGGGAGT
>DASSXL010000216.1:0-2506 GCA_035703825.1 Candidatus Angelobacter sp. | reverse complement strand
CCGGTGAAAAGGCTGAGGAAAGCGACGTGAGTCCCGGCTCACTCTACGCCAGCGGGCTCATCGCCGCAGGGGGCATCGTTGGTTTGCTGGGTATCGCGATCAAATTGATGGAAACTCAGGGCTGGCTTCCGGAGAACTCGATTGCCTGGGGCACTAAGCTTTCCTTCATGGGCGACCATCCGATTTTCGCCAACCTCTTCGGTGTGGTCATGTTCGCCCTGCTCGCGTTCTCGCTCTTCCATTTCGCCCGCAAGCCTCTGGAAGAGAGGAAGTAAATTTCACCGAAAAGGGCGCGAAGGCCGCAAGCCGATCTGTTCGCCTTCGCGACCTTTACGGTGAACCGCTTTTGTCTGCGCCGCTAACATTCCCTGCGTCCTGCCGTCTTTTGCCTATGCCCAAAACCTCTCGTTCACGGATTCTGGCAATGTTCGGCGTTTGCGCCGTACTGTGCTATTGCGTGCCGCTTCACGCACAAACGCGCTCTTCGTCTTCCACAGCCGTTCCTGCAGCAACCCCCGCGTCCACGCCGCAGCCGGAAAGCAACAAGCGCGTCCAGGACGTTAAGTTCTTCAGCAAGGCCTTGCAACGCGAAATGCAATATCGCGTGGTTTTGCCGAAAGATTATTTCATTACTGAGAATCGCTATCCCGTGCTCTACCTGCTGCATGGGCTTACCGGGCATTACCGCAGCTTTGAGGCGCACTCCAATCTCACGCGCGATCTAGAGCGCTACCAGCTCATCGCCGTTTCGATTGAAGGCGAGAACTCCTGGTACATCAACTCGGCCACTAATCCCAAAGAGAAATGGGAAGATTATTTCCTGCAAGATGTCCTCAGCGACGTCGGCGAGCGATTCCGCATCAACGGCGGCGATGCCCGCGCCATCGCCGGGATTTCCAGCGGCGGCTATGCGGCCGTCAATCTGGCCTTGAAATATCCGGGGCTGTTCTTTTTTGCCGGCAGTCTGAGCGGAGCAGTGACCGCTCCGCGCGACCCGGAATTTGACAAGGCGTTCAAGAGCTTTGGCTTCACTGACATCTTTGGCCCGCCGGACAGCAAAACGCGCAAGGAAAATGATGTCTTTCTGCTGGCGGAAAAAGCCGAGCCCCAGCACACCACTTTTATCTTTATGGCCTGCGGCACGGACGATGACACCATAGTGGGCAACCACCAATTTGCTGACCTGCTGCGCAAGCGCCACATCGCCTATGAAATGGCCGAATTTCCCGGCCAGCATGAATGGTCTTTCTGGGAGGCGGCCCTGCCGCAGATGCTGCGCTCGCTGGCGCGGCGCATGCCGGACGTGGTGGGCGTGGACCTGCGGTAATTTTCACATCGCGACGCGCGGGGAACAACAAACTTACGCTGGATCACACGAACCAACTCTGAACTAACCGCCGCCGGCTCGCGCTTTCGGATCATCGGCCAGAAAAAGCGTCTCGATCAGCTTCGCCACCAGCGTTTCTTTCCCGCCATTCGTGGCATAGACCAGCGCTTCCGCCACGATCACAGTCTTGCCGCCGCGCAGCACCGTCGCCACGCAGCGCAATCTGTCACCAATCGCCGGTCGGAGATAGTTGATTTTGAACTCCACTGTCAGAACGTCTTTGTCGCCGGAAACCGAACGCGCGGCTCCGCCGGCCGTGTGGTCGGCCATGGTGGCAATTACCCCGCCATGAATGAACCCGTGCTGCTGCCGCAGCCGCTCCTGCACCACCAGGCTGGTCTCGCAGGCGCCCTCAGACACCCTGTCCAGCCGGATGTTCAGGTCGCGTATGAAATTCGCCTGATAAAAAATACTTTCGACGTTCTCCGCTGCCAATTCTTCCGGCTTCATGCCCTCACTCTTTCGCTTTGATCTTGAAGCTGCCGTGCTTGCCCATGCCCGACGTAAACCGCTGCGCGCCTGCACGCGATTCACCGGAGGCCAGCACCCGCAAGCCGTGTTTCAATTCGTTGCGCCGCGCCTCATCCCACGGCAGCGACCACTGCTCATAAACCGACATTCTGTCAGCCCGCAATCCTTGCTGCGGAAATTCCGCCAGCGCATGCGCCAGCTCCAGTGCGACTGCAAGCGCCTTGCCCGGATCAACTAAACTGTTGACCAGCCCCATCTGCAAAGCTTCTTCACCGCAAACGGCGCGCCCGGTAAGAACCAGGTCAAGCGCGCGGCCGTGGCCAATCATGCGAGGCAGGCGTACCGTTCCCAGGTCGATCAGTGGAACGCCAAAGCGCCGGTTGAACACGCCAAAGACCGCGTCCCGCGCGGCAACGCGCAGATCGCACCACAGCGCCAGCTCCAGCCCTCCGGCAACGGCGTGGCCTTCCACGGCGGCGATCACCGGCTTGCTCAACTGCAACCACGTTGGCCCCATCGGGCCGGTGCCGCTTTCGTCTATGGCCGTCCGGCGTCCCTCGGCCACTTCACGCAGGTCCGCTCCGGCGCAGAATGTTCCTCCAGCGCCGGTCAGCACCGCCGCGCACAGCGCATTGTCGGCTTCAAATT
>DASSXL010000097.1:0-13252 GCA_035703825.1 Candidatus Angelobacter sp. | reverse complement strand
CGCTGCCCGGCGGCACGGTGAAGCTGACGGGGCAGATGAAGTACCAAGCCGACCCGAAGCGGCCGATGCTGGAGACCATTTCCGTCGATGGGAACGTGAGCAGCCCGGGGCTCAACGTGAAGACGCCGAGTTTGCAGACGGAGGTCCATGATCTCTATGCCAGGTATCAGCTTTCGGGCGGCAATGCCGAAGTGAATGACATCCGCGCCCGTATTATGGGCGGCACGCTGAGCGGCAAGATGACGATCAAAGATGTAGCAGGAGCGTCCATCGCGCAGTTGCAGGCTTCACTGAAAGGTTTGTCGCTGGAGCAGGCACAAGCGGCGACCCACAATGCATCGATGCGGCAGGCGCATTTGAGCGGCCGCGTTGATGCGGACGCGACGGCGCACTGGGCCAAGACGCTGGACAATCTGGTGGCGCATAGCGATGCCACGATCAAAGCCAGCCTGGGGCAAGGCCAGACGACGCCGGTGAATGGCGTGATCCATGCCGATTATGCGGGCGCGAACAAAGAGCTTGCGCTGTCTGATAGCTACATCCGTACGCCGCAAACAAGCATTCAATTGAATGGAAAAATCAGCGACCGCTCACAGTTGCTGGTGGCGGTGCGGTCGAATGATCTGCATGAGCTTGAGACGCTGTCATTGGCATTGCAGAGCACCGCGCCGGGACAGGCCGCACCTCAGCCTCTGGGACTTTACGGCACGGCCAATGCGAACGCAACGGTCAGCGGGTCGCTGACCGCGCCGCAGATCAATGGCCGGATAGATGCGCGCAACTTCAGGGTAAAAGGAAGTTCGTGGAAGGCGCTGCACACTGCATTCACGGCGAATCCATCACAGGTGACGGTGAGAAATGGCGACCTGGAAGCCGTGCCGCAGGGCAAAATCAGTTTCAGCGCGCAAGCCAGGCTGGAACAGTGGACTTATACGCCATCCAGTCCAATTCAGGCGAATGTTTCCGGCTCGCAGATTTCGATTGCCGATCTGGAGAGGCTGCTGAACAAGACTTATCCGGTAAGCGGCACGCTGGCGCTGAACGTGTCGGTCCATGGATCGCAGCTCAACCCGGTGGGGCAGGGAACGCTTACGGTTACGAAGGCGAAGGTATCCACCGAGCCGATCCAGAACCTGAACGTGAAGTTCGAGGGAGACGGAAACACGGTCAAGGCCAATCTAACGGTACAGATGCCGGCCGGGACGGCGCGGGCAGACGTGAATTATTTCCCCAAAACCGAAAGCTATGATGCGCATGTAGAGTCACATAATTTCCGTCTGGAAAAACTGCAGACGGTGCAGGCGCGCAATATGCAGATCGCCGGCGGGGTGAACCTGAACGTAAGCGGGAAGGGAACGATCAAGGACCCGCAGTTGCAGGCGACGATCGAAGTGCCGCAATTACAGATGCAGAAGCAGACGGTACAGGGCCTGAAATTACAGACCACGGTGCAGAATCACGTGGCGTCGATCGTGCTCGATTCGGACGTGGCAAAGGTTTCTCTCAAAGCGCGCGGCACGGTGGGAATCGAAGCGCCATACATGGCGGACATACGTCTGGATAGCGGGAAGATTGATTTCCAGCCGCTGGTCGCGCTGTACGCTCCGGCGCAGGCGGCCGATCTCTCCGGCCAGACGGAGCTGCACGCGACGCTGCGCGGGCCGCTGGCGGACAAGAACCAGGTGGAAGCGCACCTTGAAGTGCCGAACCTGAACGTGAATTACAAACAGTTTCAACTGGCGGCGGTAAAACCGATTGTTGCCGACTACAAGAACGGCACGGCGACTTTACAGCCCACGTCGATTCGCGGGACGGGGACGATTATCGACGCACAGGCGGTGGTGCCGGTGACCACGCCGAAGGCCGCATCATTCCTGGTGAAGGGCACTGTCGATCTGGGAATCGCACAACTCTTTATGCCCGACCTGCAGAGCAGCGGGCAGCTTCAATTTGACGTGGATTCGAAGCGCTATGGACCGGGCGCGAACCTGAATGGCCAGATCAGAATTGTGAACGCCAACCTGCACACCATGGAATCTCCCGTGGGGCTGGACAACGCCAGTGGATTGATCAACGTGACGCAGACGCGGCTGGAGATTTCGAGTTTCCAGGGAGAGATGGGCGGCGGCACCATCAGCGCGACCGGCGCGGTGGTTTACCGGCCTCAAATCCAGTTCCAGCTTGGCGTGCAGGCCAACAACATACGGCTGCGGTATCCGGAAGGCGTCCGCGCGATTCTCGCCTCCAACCTGGCGCTTACGGGAAGTCCCCAGGCATCGCAACTGAACGGCCAGGTGCGGATTGAACGCGTCTCGTTCACGCCAGACTTCGACCTGAGCACATTTACTTCGCAGTTCAGCGGGGAGTCGAGCGACAGCGGAACTCCGGGCTCGTTCACGCAGGGAATGAAGCTGAATATCGCTGTGCAATCGACCAGCCAGATGAACCTGGTGAGCAGCCAGGTGAGCGTGAAGGGCGACGCCAACCTGCGCGTGGTAGGCACGGCGGCGGACCCGGTGATCCTGGGACGCACGAACCTGACCGGCGGCGAATTCTTTCTGGCCAACAATCGATATGAGGTGGCCCACGGGACGATTGACTTCCTAAACCCAGTGCGCACGGAGCCGGTATTGAACCTGCAAGTGCGGACCCGGATTGACGAATACAACATCACGCTGGGATTGAACGGTCCGGTTGATCGACTGGAGACGACTTACACCTCTGATCCCGCGCTGCCGCCGGTGGACATCATCAACCTCATCGCCAGAGGCAAAACACTGGCGGCGGAGCAGGCGAACCCCAGCCCGAGCCCAACGAGCGCCATGGGCGCGCAGTCACTGCTGGCTTCCGGCATCAGCAGCCAGGTGAGCGGCAGGATTGCCAAGCTGGCAGGTGTGTCACAATTGCAGATCGATCCTGCGCTGGGAACAGACAACGGGCAGAACCCCGGAGCGAGGGTCGCCATCCAGCAGCGCGTGACCAGCAATCTGCTGGTGACATTCGCCACGGACATTACGTCGACGCAGCGGCAGGCAATCCAGGTTGAATACAAGTTCAACCCAAAATGGTCAGTGAGCGGCACGCGCAACCAGAACGGCGGGTTTGGCGTGGATGGAAGATACCGAAAGGATTTTTGATTCGAGGCTTTGTCCTATTCGTCCGCAGAGCCCGCCGATGCGAGAAAAGCGATACGTCTTCAGCCTCCGGCGGCTTCAGCGGCATCGACGACAATCGACAGGGCGCTTGAATCAGCGGGGACACGCACGATGCCACGGATTCGAAACACGTCAGTAGAAGCGCCGCGGCTGATCAATTTACTGGCGGCCGTGTCTAGTTTCACGATGATCGCGATACGGGTGCGCGTAGCATCGCTTGCCGTGGTGACTGAATAGGCAGAGAAATTGTCCTTCTCTGTGCCATCGGGGAAGAGCGAAGAATTGGTAGAGGAATCGCGGACCTGAGTCACATCCAGCTCAACGGCCTTGTGGTCCAACAAGGCATGGTCAGCATCAATTTCCCGGGATGTGATACGCGTATATTCCAGCGGCGCCCGCGCCTGTGGCGCACTGAAGGCAACCGCAAGCTTTCGCCGGTGGGCCCCCGGCTCCGCATCTGATGTTCCCTGCGCCAGCGCAAGCGCCTTCTTCCAGTCAAACAAGGGGCAGTAACTTGCACCGCTGTCCGCGGCCTTGCTTGCTTCTGCCGGCTTCTTTTTTGCCAGACCGTCGAGTTGGGCCAGGAGATCGCTGAGAGATGAAGAGGCGGCTGCGGGTTTAGCTGTTTCGGTGGGAGCAGGGACTTCAGAGCCAGGAGGCGTGACTGTTGCTCCGATCCGCGCTGCCAGGGCCGTCCATTCGTCCTTGGAGATGCGAGAGGGCAGCGTGAACAGGCGCGCCAGGGCCGCATCGGCAAATCGGGAATCCACCGGCAACCGCGGCAGCTCAAGCTTGTTCCCCTTGAATGAGGCGAAGGCGGAATCCTCCACCGCCCGGCGTTGCCAGTTCGAACCATCCGCCCATAGATAGCCTGCGTCCGTCAGGTGATTGAACAGAGTGGCGGCAAATACGTTGTTATCGAAGGAGACGTTCTGCTGCGGGATGGACGCGCGAACGCCGAAATTGTCAGCGAATCCAAGGATGTTGGAGTCGACCGCCACGGCGGCGCGGCCGCTGAGTTGAAGCAACGTGCCTCCGGAGCTCGATTTCCCGGTTCCGGCGCGATCAGTGGGGTCACAAGCAAAGAGAACCGTATTATTACGAATGGTCCACGGGCCGGGGCCATCTGCCCTGACGGCCAACGAATCACCACTGGCATTGAGCACGATGTTGTTTTCAAAGACGCCGTAGGGACAACTGATGATCACAGCGCCGCTTGACCCGTTGAGGAAAAGGCAATTGCGAACGGTGATGGGAGCGCGGCCGCCACGAAGGCTGATCAGAGGCGCTATCGGCGAATTCTCGATATTCAATGATCCGTCCGCCGAGTAACTGTTCCAGGTAGCGCCATCGAAGATGAAGCCATCGACAATCAGTCCGTCGCTGTTTTCCTGGGAACCAAGTATCACGCCTTCAGGCCGGCCTTTGGCTTTCTCATCTTCATGGAGCAGGAAGCGCGTGGGATTGGCCCATGGATCGCGCACAGCGAAATCAGCATCATAGCCGCCGAGGAGCGTGAGATTGCGGATGGCAATTCTCCACTGGCCGGAGCGGAGCTTGCCGAAATAGTCACCGGCCGCCACATGTATTGCATCGCCGCCTTCCGCCTTGTCGAGCGCCTGAAACGGGTCGCGGAAGGGTCTTTCGCGCGTGCCGTCGCCGCCGCTGGAGCCAGCCTTGACAAACCAGTCGCGCCCCTGGGGACGCACCGGGAGGTTTGCAGCCACAAGCGGAGCAGGAACAATGGATTTGACAACCAAAGTGACCTTCTGACGGGAAGAAGACCCAATGTCGGTCCGATAGACGCCGCGAAGCAGATAGGCGCTTTCAACTTCCATGCCACGGGTGTACTTAATTGCCTCCTGGAATTGGCGGGAGGGCAAAGTGTTGCGCGGGATAAGGACATAGATCGACGAGTCATCGGAGAACGGCTCATAGATCCGCACGCCCATATGGCTGTCTGGAGTCGCATCGGAAAGCAGCGTGGTGTTCTGCTCGAAGCCCAGGCCGGCGCGAAGCTCGACTGGAGCATTCGCGAGAGAAGCATCGGGCGCGTTGATCACGCTCCAGTCGACAGGGCGATAGGTTAGAGCCGGTTTTGCGGGCTGCGCCGCGATATTTACGGTCAACTCGACGGAATGAAAGCCCTGCTGCGCAGTGAATGCCAGGGCCAGCGCATCCGGCACGGTGAACCTGACAGCGAGTGCGCCTTTGTTTTCTGGTTTATCCAGATCGCCGGGCGCGAGCACGGGCAGGCCAGCGGCAGCGCGAACCGCATTTGCGGTTTCCCGCGGCGGCTTGGCGTAATTGGCCAGCAGGTGACGCGTATACGCGTCAAGCCATTCTGGCCTGAGGCCGGCCATCCCAGGGGCCTGGACAAAGTTGCCGGCGGCCGATTTGACACCAATATCCTCAAGTTCCTCAAGGTTTTGCTCGCTGATCTCACCGGAGCTGCCCTGGGAGCGGCTGCGCAAAATACTGCGCGGAGTGAGAAAGAAAAGATTGCGATCAACGGCCACGCGAGCGGGATCGAGATAAAGAGAGATGGCGGCGTTACCGCAGGAAACAAAAATGTTGTCCTGGACAATGGCCGGGCAGTTGACGCGGATGCCAATGGCGGAATCGGCCCCGCTGCCAGCCGGCACGCTAGTATCGTGAATGAAGCAAAAACTATTGTTTCGAACAGTAATCGGCTGGGTGATAAGCGTGGTAGAACTGCGCAGATCAAGCATGCCAATGCCGATGATATTGAGAAGCAGGTTGTTTTCAAAGCGCGAGCCAGCGCCGGAAAGTTCGACGCCACCGTTGGCCCCGTTGGCAAAGATACAATTCCGGATGGTTACTTCCGCGGCATTAAACGAAACCATGGCCCCCGCCGTGTTTGGCCAGGAACGGATGCCTTCGCCGGGCTTATCGCCATACGTGTTGGCCCCGGAAGCATCGAAAAAGAGGCCATCGAGCGTGAGCCCGGAAGGTTCGCCCTGCCAGCCAAGCATGTTGCTCTCGCGGCCCGCTTCATATTCCGGAAAGATGGCAAACACAGAGGGTGTTTTCCAGGGCGTGCGCGCGGTGAAATCGCGGTTGTAGCCGCCAAGAACCGTCAGGTTGGGGCAGTCGATGACCCAGGATGAACGGTCATAGCGGCCGAAGTAGGTGCCGGCCGCAACGTGAATCACGTCGCCCGGGCCGGCGGAGCGAAAGGCTTGCCAGGGATCGTGAAAGGGTTTTTCGCGAGATCCATCGCCGAAAGAGCCGGCGGCCACAAACCAGTCAGCGCCTGAAGCTGGCATAGTCAGTCCTTATTCATTTCGTCCTGGGCATCTTTGCTGGTCGACCTGTACTGGCCGATGATTACGTCCACCATAGTCCTGAAAGTTTTCATCGTCTCAATTGCCGTATCCTGGTAGGCGCCGCGGGAAAGCTTTGCAATGGCTTCTTCCTGGTTCTCGATGCCGCTCTTGATTTGCTCAAACAGGTCGTTAATCTCTTCGTTCCATTTGTCGAGAGCGTCAGGATCGTCAAACAGCGTCTTGAAGTCCGTGTCAACCCTCTTCTTGAAGGCGGGAGCGAGCTCGCCGAAAACATTCTCCGATATTTCTTTCGACTGGTCGCGCCTTTCCGACAGCTTTTCCAGGCAGCTCTTTGAAAATTCCTTCCAATCGTTGGCGTCGTAGTCGCCTCCGGTGGCGCCATCCCACAGAGAATTCAGGGCTTCTTCGCCGTTCTTGTATGCCTCATCGATTGATTTTACATCGAGCTTGTCACTGGTATCGGCGAGCACCTTAAGGTAACTTACGAGCCCCTGCCGGAGCGCCGCCCTCTTGCGAGCCAGATCCAGAGTTGCTTTGATATTTCCAAGAATGAGGTCCGAAGCCTGGGCAATCCAAGTTTTTGCCCAACTGAACATGCCCGTGTCTCTCATTCCCCATGCCAATTTACCCAGGTTCACAACCGCGTCAACCAGCGCGCCCTTGATCGTGGGAAAAATCCCCCGCACCGCTTCCTGGATTGTCGGGTCTTTATCTTTGATCTCGTTGAGCTCCGCCTGCCCAGCTTCAATATGCTTGAGATTCCCAAGGCGAATTATCTCCAGAGTCAGCGTAGCGCGAGCAATATCGGCTTGGGCATTTCTATCCCAGATTCTCAATTCGCCACGATAAAAAGCATCCAGGCGCACGCCGGCGAGGCCCTCCCCGTCGCGAGGAGGAATGTCGTCATTGAGCTTGCTGAGCGCTTCCTTGCCGTTGCTGCAGCAATCTTTCCAATCACTGATCAGGTTTGAAAGATCGGACTGCCCCAACAGCACGACCATGCCCTTGAAGAGACCCTCGCGCCTGTCGCCATACTCCTTCAGCACCGCGTTGGCCCTTTGGCGATCATCGTCGGACATGCCGATATCGCCCGCGGTTTTGTCGATGATCCCGCATGCAACGCCAATATCTCCCATTCGATTACCTCCCCATGGCCGCAGCCGCCGCTTCACCAGGAGACAGCAGGCGGTCCCGGTGGGCGAAGCAAAATTCTACAAAAGCCGGCTCCTGTACCGCCAGATGCAACGGAAAGGGCAGGACCGCGTAACCCATCTTGAACAGCAACTCCATTTTCTGATTGTAGTGCGCCCACGCCGAGGGCCGTCGGGCCGGCCTTCGACACATAGATGCTGAATTTGTGGCCAGTGCTCTTCAATAGTTGCGCCGCGGACGGCTGAATGCTATTTCACCAGGCCACGGGGCGAATTACTCATCAATCGACCACCATTTGTGATCCACGAAATTGTGCCGCAGAAGCGGCGACATCTTGCGTTAATGAATCGATATGACCCGAATTGGCACCAGCGACGTTCTTTTCGCATAGTGAAAGTACCGGCGCCATCGTTTCACTCAAAGTACAACAGATTGCTCATGATTTCGGACACTGCCGCCATTTTTAGGGAGGGCAGGTGAAAGAACGAAGTGACTGCCAGCCACACAGGAGTGGACCGAACATTGAAGACCAGTGCCATTGCATGAGCATCGGCTCGCATGAGACGATGCATGCTCATGCACAAGACTGAGTCGCGCAACCTCGTCCTGCAAACCGACAGTTATAAGTTCACGCACTGGAGGCAGTATCCGCCGGGGACCGAGTACGTTTACAGCTATCTGGAGTCGCGCGGCGGGATGTTTTCCCAGACAATTTTCTTTGGCCTGCAATATTACCTGCTGAAATATCTGTGCGGTCCCGTGGTAAACGAAGAAGACGTGATGGAAGCGCAGGAATTTGTGGATCGGCACATTGGGCCGGGAATGTTCAATGCTGAAGGCTGGATGCACATTGTCCGCAATCTGGGCGGCAGGTTGCCGGTGGAGATTAAGGCTGTGCCGGAAGGCAGCTCAGTGGGCGTGCAGAACGTACTGATGACGATTGAAAATACCGACCCTGCCTGCTACTGGCTGACGAACTATCTGGAGACGCTGCTGCTGAAGGTCTGGTATCCGATCACGGTGGCCACGCTTTCACACGCGATACGCAAAGCAATCCTGGAAAAGCTGCATCGGTCGGGCGATCCGGCGCTAATAGATTTCAAGCTGCATGACTTTGGATATCGCGGCGTTTCCAGCGAAGAGACCGCGGGCATTGGCGCGGCGGCGCACCTGATCAACTTTAAAGGCACGGATACGGTGGCGGGAGTGCGGGTGCTGCAACAGTTTTATCAGTCGCAAGAGATGGAAGGGTTCAGTATTCCCGCAGCGGAGCATTCCACGATCACGGCGTGGGGCCGCGACAACGAAGCGCAAGCCTACGAAAATATGCTTACGCAATTCCCGCAGGGACTGGTGGCGGTGGTGAGCGACTCCTATAACGTTTACGAGGCGTGCGAGAAACTCTGGGGCACGCTGCTGCGCGAAAAAGTGGAGAGCCGGCAAGGAACGCTGGTGGTGCGGCCGGATTCAGGCAAGCCGCGCGAGGTGGTTCTAAAGGTGCTGGACATTCTGGGAGGGAAGTTCGGCTATGAGACCAATGCGAAGGGCTATCGCGTGCTGAATCCGAGGATACGCGTAATCCAGGGCGATGGCGTGAACTACTGGACGATCCAGGACACGCTGACGGCGATGAACCGCGCAGGATGGTCGGCGGACAACATTACCTTTGGCATGGGAGGCGCGCTGCTGCAACAACTGAATCGAGACACACAGCAGTTTGCTTTCAAGTGTTCCAACGTGACGGTAAACGGCGAAGACCGCGACGTATTCAAAGATCCGGTGGAAGGCCATGACAAAGCGTCAAAACGCGGACGGCTAGCGCTGCACTTTAAAGATGGCAAGTGGAGCACGGTGCGGCAGCGCAGGGGAGTTGACGATCCGGAGGACAGGTTGAAGCCGGTTTTCCGCGATGGAGAATTGCTGGTGCAGCAGAGCGTGGCGGAGGTTCGAAGAAGGGCAAGGCTGGTTGAGAATGGGGAGGGGAAGTCTGGCGGGTAGGTTCCGGTGGAAGATGAAATTTTCACCATGGAGACGCGGAGAGGACCAAAACCTTACCGCGGATTAACATAGATAAACGGGGATCTGAATAGCGTTTGGTTAACCTTCCTTTTGTGTTCCCTCGTGTCCTTTGTGTTTAACCTCTTTGGCTTTTCTCCGCGCCTCTGTGTCTCGTCAGCTCGGAAGGCGCGAAGAAAACGAAGCAATGCTGCATTCCTGGCACTCTGCTAAGGCTGAACCGGCTTAGGTTCCGGTGGAAGATGCAGGACTTTTGCCAGCGGTTTCTGATTCGAGGGATTTGAAGAAGCGTCCAGCGAGCATGTTGGCCGTTGCCTGGATCATGCGCTGGCCCACGCTGGCGATGAGGCCGCCGACGTTGACGTCACCGGTGTATTGGATTTCAGTTGCGCCGCCAGCGTCCTTCAGGTTCAGTTCGCCCGAGCCTTTTACGAATCCCGGCTGGCCTTTGCCTTCCACGACAAGCTTGTAGTGCTCCGGGGCCGTGATGTCCTGAAGAGAGACGGTGGCGGTGAAGACACCTTTTACCGGGCCGACGCCAGCGGTGAGTTTGGCCTTGTATTGATTGTCGCCGGTCTTTTCCATCTGCTCACAACCGGGAATGCACTTCTGCAGGATGGCGGGATCAACCAGCGCGGCAAAGATGCGTTCACGCGGGGCGGCGATTTTCTGGGTACCTTCAATCTTCATGGGAACACCTTAACCACAAAGGACACGAAGTACCACGAAGGTTTTTTGATTGCGGATTCCATCGTGTTCCTTTGTGTCCTTTGTGGTTAATACTTTTATTTTGCGCGACCTGCTGCTGTTTCAATCGCACGGCGCGTATAGACCATTGCCAGTTGCTTGCGGTATTCGGCTGAAGCGTAGAGATCAGAATTGACGTCTACGCCGTCGGCGGCGTGAGCGCATGCACCGCCGAGAGTCTTGGCGTCCAAGGTATTCCCTTTCAGCGCGCTTTCAACTTTGGTCGCACGATACGCCTTGGGCGAGACGCCGGTGATTCCGATTCCGGCGGACTGGCACTTGCCGCCATCGATGGAAAGATTGACGGCCACGCCGACAACGGCAAATCCAGACGCAGGGTGACGGACTTTCACATAGGCTTGCGCGGGCTTGCCTTTGCCGGCAGGAATGCGGATTTCGCGAAGAATCTCTCCGGGCTGTAACGACGTGGTCAGCATTTCAACGAAGAAATCCGTGGCTTTGATGACGCGGTCACCCTTGGCGCTGGTGGCGACAAGTTCTGCATCGAGCGCGAGGATGGCCGCGGGCCAATCAGCCGCGGGATCAGAGTGGGCCAGGCTTCCGCCGATAGTACCTTTGTTGCGCACCTGCATATCGCCCAGATGACTGGCGGTTTCAGGCAGCAGAGGACAGGAGCGACGCAGGAGGTCGGAAATTTCAACCTGGAAGTGCGTGGTCATGGCACCGATGCGAATTTGTCCGCTTTCCTCTTTAATGTAGGAGAGGTCCTTGATGCGGCCGAGGTCGATGAGCACCTTGGGTTGCATCAGGCGCAGCTTCATGGCGGGAAGCAGAGAGTGGCCGCCGGCGAGGACCTTGGCGTCGTCCTTGTGCTTGGCCAGGAGCGAGATGGCTTCGTCGAGGGACTTGGCGGCGATGTAATCAAAACTTGCTGGGATCATGGGAGTCTCCTGCGCTTACGCGGCGCCTGCTGAATTCTTTTTAGGGCCATTCTTAATGAGCTGCCAGACGACTTCGGGCTTGACCGGCATATCAATGTGGCGCACGCCATATGGAGCCAGCGCGTCTACGATGGCGGCCACAATAGCCGGAGTAGCGCCGATTGTCCCCGCTTCTCCTACGCCCTTTGCCCCCAACGGATTCACCGGCGACGGCGTTTCCGTGTGGTCAAGCTCCAGATGCGGGATCATCACCGCTTTTGGCAGAGCGTAATCCATCAGCGTGCCGGTGACGAGCTGGCCGGTTTCGTCGTACACAACTTCTTCAAACATGGCCTGGCCTATGGACTGAACGATTCCTCCATGCACCTGGCCCGCCACGAGCATGGGATTGATCTGCTTACCGCAATCATCTACCGCGACATAGCGCTGGAAATGAATCTCGCCGGTTTCAGGGTCAATATCCACCACGGCAATGTGCGTGCCGAAGGGGAACGTAAAATTCTTGGGCTCGTAGAACGCTGTGGCTGAAAGTCCTGGCTCCATATCTGGCGGCAGGTTTTTGGCGACGTGCGCTTCCAGCGCGATATCCATCATCGTCAAAGTTTTTCCGCTCTCGTTTGGTTTTGGCAGTGCTCCCGCCGGCGCTTCCGCCACCGGAGCCGACGGCGCAGGCACCTCGCCTTTGGCTTTTCCGTCGGCGCAGAATTTCCCTTCGACAAACGTCGCCTTCTCGCACTGCAGCACGTGCGCTGCAATCTTGCCGGCCTTGTCTTTCAGCTTCTGGATTGCCATATACACCGCGACTCCGCCCACTGCAAGCCCACGGCTGCCAAACGTGCCAATACCGTACTGCACGATGGCGGTGTCACCGTGGATCACCGTCACGTCATTCACGCCCACGCCCAACTCGTCCGCCGCGATCTGCGCAAATGAAGTTTCCTCGCCTTGTCCGTGCGGAGACGCGCCAGTCAGCACTGTAACTTTTCCTGTCGGCTCCACTCGGACAGTCGCGCTTTCCCAGCCTCCCGCCGGCATCGCAGAAGACGGCCCAAGCGCGCAGATCTCCACATAGGTCGATACGCCAATCCCCATAATGCGGCCATCTTTGCGCGCCGTTTTCTGCTCTTCGCGAAGCTTGGTGTAATCCGCCATCTTCAGCGCTTTATCCAGCGCGCCTTGATAGTTGCCGCTATCGTAAAAAAGTCCGGTCGCGGTCTTAAAAGGGAACTCGTTCGGCTGCGGAAAATTCTTTCTGCGAACTTCCACCGGATCCATGCGAAGCTCCAGCGCCACCAGGTCCAGCGCGCGCTCCACCACATACGTTGCCTCAGGCCGTCCCGCGCCGCGATACGCATCCGTTGACATCTTGTTCGTAAACACTCCGGTCACGTTGATCTGGATCGCAGGAATTTTGTAGCAGCCAGAAAGCATCAGTCCGGTCAGCGTTGGGATCGCCGGCGTCAGCAGCTGGAAATACGATCCCATATCGGCAAACACGTTGTAGCGCAGGCCGGTAAGGGTGCCGTCGTTCTTGAAGCCGATCTCAATGTAGCCAGTCTGCCCGCGTCCATGGATCGTGGCCTGCATGTTTTCGCGGCGGCCTTCAATCCATTTCACCGGGCGATTGAGCTGCATGGAAATCCATCCCATGAGCGCTTCTTCCGCATAGACATTGAGCTTTGAGCCAAAACCGCCGCCGACCTCCGGCGTAATCAGCCGTAGCTTGTTCTCTGGCATACCAATCATGATTGCCACCTGCGTCCGGCAGAGGTGGGGAATCTGCGTCGACGTCCACAGCGTCAGCTCCTGCTCGCCGGGAAAATATCTTGCCAGCACGCCGCGCGGTTCCATCGCAATCGGCGCCAAACGCTTGTGCAGGATTTTCTGCTTCACTACCTTGTCCGCACTCTTCAGCGCCGCTTCAATATCACCTTCACCGGCCGTCAGCTTGTAAGCCACGTTCGTGCCA
>DASSXL010000049.1:0-56414 GCA_035703825.1 Candidatus Angelobacter sp. | reverse complement strand
TATCGCCCAATCGGGATCCGCGCGTTGAACTGCCGAAGGACTTCTGTAGGTTCGACCTTCCATGCCTTGGCATAATTGTCGCGGGCCGTCCTCGCCAGGTCAGTCTCAACAAAACCGGGACAAATTGCGTTCACCGTAACGCCGGTTTTTGCCAGCTCAAGGCCAAGCGATTTTGTAAATCCCACAACACCGTGCTTGGAAGCTGTGTAAGCTGCTGCCAACTGGACACCCTGCTTGCCGCCGGTGGAGGCCATGTTGATGATGCGTCCCCATTTACGATCCAGCATCCCTGATTGGGCCAGCACGGTCCGAGTCATTCGATAGGTGCCATGGAGATTAACGTCGATCACGTCATACCAGATTTTGTCGCTTGTCGCCACGGTTGGTCCGCCACCGCCGCGGCCAGCATTGTTGACCAGCACGTCAATTTGGCCCAGGTCTGCCATTGCGGCTGCCACAGCTCGGTCGACGTCGGCCTGCTCCCTGATGTTCATAACGCCGCCAGAAACGTGCACACCATTGTTCGGCCTCAGGGCCTGAGCTTCTGACTTCAGACTCGCAACACCTTCCTTGACGCTCTCTGCCGACTGCCCTGTAATAAAGACCGCGGTACCTTCTACTAGAAATGCCAGAGCGATCGCCCGTCCAATCCCTCGTGATCCGCCAGTGATAATAGCTGTTCTTCCATCTAAGTTCATGATGCCCTCTCCATATACTTCTTCATTCCCTTTAAATCGCCAACCATGTTTTGGCTGATGCCAGCGCGGACCACGGTTTCCTTGCTGGGATCAGCGAGTTCGAATTTATGCTCGACTCGCACTCTGGTTTCTCTATCCCCTGTGGGTTCAAACAACCATTCGCCTCCGAACATTTTGATGGGATCACGCGGGGTTAAATTCCAGAAACGTATCTTTTTCAGGCCCGGAAGGACCTGGCGCTGGGACCGCCATGTAAGCACTTCCCCACGAAACTCCGCTGTCAGCTCTATCTCCTGATCGTCGCCATCCTGTTTCACAACCTTTGCACCACGTACGGCGGGCATAAACTCCGCCCAAAGTCCGAGCTCTGAACAAAGATCAAAGCACTCACGCCACGGGCGTCCAATCACGATTTCATGTTCGGCTGTCAGTGTCACTCCGGCCTCCGCTCCCATCGTGGTATTGCAGAGTTCGTACAGCTGCGGATTGCCCTTGGTTATGGTATGTATCTCCGCTACATGGACCTGTACTTCCGCTTTCGCCCACATTGTGTTGAAATCTTCACGGCTGCGCCACTGCACGCAATTTGCGACATACGTGCCGTTAATGCCGCGATAAAGATGGGCGGAGATGAACCCCGGCTGATATCGCATGGTTCCTTGCGCTGCCCGCGTAAGAATATCGATAAGTTGCGGTTGGCTTCCCGGTTCAACAGGGAATACATTGATGAGCGTCAGAGCCTTTTCCTGGGTCTTCATATTTATCCTATCGCGCAAGATCTAGACTATTGCCACAACTCTTGACCACCCTGCGCTCGCTTTTGTGATCTTGATTGGAAAACACATTACAGTGAACCCGTGCCGCGGCAGCAAGTCCAGGTTCGTCAGCTTTTCGAGCTGGCAGTACTCTTTCTCTCGTCCTGCATAGTGAGAGGGCCAGATGGAACTGATATCAGCTGTTTCCTGAAATTCACGCCGCATATAGGTGAATGGCCTGTCCAGACCCCAGCTATCCGTCCCAATGACGCGGATGCCCTGCTCGACCAGCCACAATGTAGGTTCGCGCCCGAGGCCCACACCGCGCTCCGGGTACGACTCCGAGCCCCACCAATGGCTGGCGCCAGTTTGCAAAAGAACAATGTCGCCCTGGCGCAGTTGGTAGTCGATTTTTTTCAGCGCCGACTTCAGGTCGTCAACTGTGATTTCCGTGCCTTCTTCCTTATCTCGAAAATCCAGGACAACACCGGGACCATAACACCATTCCAAAGGGACTTCGTCGATAGTCCGGGCGCGCTCATTCTGCGAGACTGGTCCGTAATGCCAGGGCGCGTCCATGTGTGTACCCGCATGTGTGATGAGGTTCACCTCTTCGCCTGCCCAACCTGTCTTGTTCGGCAAATCGTCAGGCTCCAGGCCGAAGATCGCCCCCATTTGCTCCGCGCCTTCGCGATGCGAGAAATAACGAATGCGGACGGGTATGACCTCGCTCACGGTTTCGTCAATCGATACGCTCAGGTCGACAAACGTTTTTGTCATTGCCAGGGAAACTGCCATCACATGGCCACCGACGATTTATTCTGTTGCATTAACAAGTCAGCCATCCAGTCACCCATGAAGGGAAGGCACTCATGAAAGCGGTCGGAACACACATGTTCTGATCCATCAAGCACCATCGTTTCCACGGGACCACTCGCCCAATCCTTCATAGCGTCGATCTGGGCCATATCCACCAAGTGGTCTTCTGTTCCATGCACAATTAACAATGGACACTTCATCTGGCCGCGCAAAGGCTCCAGTGTTATCTGGTGGGCTATCTCGCTCATGTCACCCTGCTCGGAAACACCGCATGCCTTTCGCACAGCGGCGCTGGCGATGGGCGGAAGCCGCTCCAATATCCTGGAGTCAAAAAATCCTCCGATGCTGATGCACGCGCTGATTCGGGGATCAGAAGCAGCCGCGCGGCATGCGAGATGACCGCCAAAACTGACGCCGAAACAACCAATCGAGGCGGGCCTGACCCGCGCATCGGCGGTAAGAAAACTGATCGCATTGGCCACGGACTTTTCAAACCCGCCCGCGATTGGAACCTGTCCCAGGAGTTCACCCTGTCCCGGGCCGTCGAAATAGAACACCGAGCACGATCTGTTCAGGAATATCTCGGCGAAATAATGAAGCTCCACTTCTTTTGAAGAGTCCAGTCCGCCAATCAAGATCACGCAGGGCGCTCCCGGATAGGCGACCCGCAAATATCCAGGAAGCAATGTGGATTGAAAAGGTATGTCACATCGAACTGGCGGCCGATCAAGCACTGTCGCGAGTTTGCTGTAGCATCGCCTAGATGCGCTGCGAAGTTTTTCTTTAAGGAGCGATTCCGGTGTTCTTAGTTGTGCATAATGGTAATAATCGGTGGCATGTCTCCAGTGCTCCCGTGGCGTTTGCAGTCTGCCGGAGTTTAAAGCCGCATCTCCTGCCTCCTCCCACTTTTCTGCCAGATTCTGCATCAGGCTCGTGAAAGAAGGCCAATCCGTCGTTTTCCTGGACATTCTCTCCATGTCACCATACGACACACCAAACTGGAGAAGCCGTGGATACATCGCGCGAACATTCGGCGCCTCATTTTTCGCTTCCATCATCGACTCCTTGGGGTGGATCGGACCGCTCCTCTTTGGGAGCTTTATTCGCTGCTCTCGGGTAAGAGTTAAGTGGCTTCCATTGGATTCCCGCTTCCCATGAAAGTTACAGAACACCCAACTGCTCGCGTTGATTGCTCTGTCAGTTTCCGAATCCAACATCGGTGTATTCCTCGGGACAGCGGTGCGAACACGAACTTCAATGCTTCGACTCGCGCGGCACCGGCCCGCTTGTTCAGGATTGGCTTGGCGCTCCCAGGCACTCTCAGCGCTGCAATGTAAATTCTTAATCAGCGCCCTCACCGATAGTTGGATCTGGGACACTTCTTCTGCGGGCTTCGTGCGTCACGTTGATCAGGCTAATGAGACCGCTAATCGTAAGCGTGCCAGGCATCATCCTGTTCGGACTGCTTACTTCAAATTCATCATCGATTGCTTCCGCCAGGTCGGACAAGCTCAGGGAATCAAAGCCGATATCTGAAAGCGAAATGTCTCCTGAAATTTCCTGAATATCAACGTGCAGTTTGGTCCCTATGATACTGCGGACCCGTTGCTCAATCGTGCTTGTGATGGCTTCACTGCTATGAGATTGCATGTGTCATTGACTCCTTGTCTGGATCAGTCTCGTCTTCAATTCTCCAAGTGGCTGAAGGCACTGTGTGCCGCGCGTTAGACTCCGACGCCCGGCCCGAAGTTACATGTGAAGCACCTTATTTGCGATCTGGACGCTTAAATAGCCTCAACAGAAGGATTGATCCCACGAGTCAGGCGAGAGCCGATGTCACAAAATAGTTGCTCTAACGGTCTACAAGGATGCAGAGGTTAAGAAGCTCACGGCACAGGGCTGCGGGCCGTTATTCACGGGAGAGGGACATAAATCCTGAATGCACGATCTTGATTTTTTGACTTCACAGGCAGCTAAAAAGACCGAACCCGGCCCAGTGGGCAGGCGAAATAGAGAAGTATTTTCATGGCGATATTTCTGCACGATCTCAATCAGTTATGTGATGAATGCGTACTTGTACCATCGTCTACTCCATCTACAACCATAGCGTCACCGGAGACGGACTAATCATGCCGGGCGCAGTCCGCAAGCTCAGTATGTCTTCACCAGTTGGTCAGTCTCACCGCGTGCGTGAGGAAACGGCGGCTGATCCTGGTGGCAGCATAGCGCTCCTTCCAGCGCCTCACGCGGTCAGTCCTGAGATGGCGTTGGAGGCTGACTTGATTCGCCGCATTTTGGCCGGAGAAACTGAACTTTATTATGACCTCGTCGCACCCTATCAGCGTCCGGTGTATCTGATGGCCTGCTCGTACTTGAGAAACGAAGCAGACGCGGAAGAATGCGCTCAAGATGCGATTCTGAGAGCGTTTCGCCACCTGAGTCAATTCCGCGGCGAAAGCAGGTTTGGCAGCTGGCTGATCCGCATCGCCCTGAACCAGGCAAAAATGACTGTGCGCAAGCTTCGTCCCGCGATGTACGAGTCTCTGGACCAACGAACGGACGAAGACAACGACTACATGCCGCAGCAGCACTTAGCCGATTGGCGCGAAATCCCTTCGGAAGCTCTGGAGCGGAAAGAAACTCGTGAAATACTGGCGCAGGCAACGCGCAGCTTGCCGGCAATATACAGGGACGTATTCATGCTGCGTGATTTTCATGACAATGATATTGCTACTACAGCTCAGATACTCGGCGTGAGTGAGGGAGTGGTCAAGACGCGCTTGCTGCGAGCAAGACTTCAGATAAGGGACCTGCTTACGCCCTATCTGAAGAATAGCACTATCTTCAGCCGCTCAATCTTTCACAAAGGGAAGAATCCATGGCGTTGACCTGCAAAGTTGGCGGTCAATCGCGAGCAAAATGCCGCTTATCCGGTCTTTGTAGCTCCCAGGAACGGTAAAAAGAGTCCGTAAATTTTTGTTGTACCTTTTTTTAGCGACAAGCATCTTTTTCATTAGCAACTAAGGAGCATGAAAACGAAACCTTTTTAACAAAGCCAGGACGAAGCCCTCCATAAAATCAGGAGCCGGTTCATGTGATCTCCTTCTGTAAAGTGGGGGGCGGCATGATCGCTTGCGTCCCGAGCAATTCTTGGATATTGGCCCGAGATGCTTTAGCGGCTTTGGAATGCAAGGAAGTCAGAGAGCCCACTGCATATAGCCGTTGAAAGCCTGCCAGGAAAGCACCGATCGTGCTTGGTGTTGCGCGAGATTTCCAAAGGGAGAGACCCCATGGCTATGACCTGCAAGGACATTTGGCGCGAAGTATCAAATTATGTTGACAATACGATTTCGCCTGGATTGCGGGCGGAAATGGAACAGCATCTGGCTTATTGCCGGCACTGCACCGCGATCATTGACAGTGTCCACAATATTGTTGTGCTTGTCGCAGATGGGCGGGTTTTTTCACTTCCGATTGGATTCAGCGAACGCCTTAAGGCACGGCTGAAAAAAGAGCTGCTCCCTTGAAAAGGGATAAAACTGTGTAAGGAAATTCATCTGAGGTCCGGATTTTGATCGATTAACGTTGGTACGGGGTATCTACATTATGCTGTGATGAAAAGAGCGATGAAGATAGATTTCGGCCCCACAGATGATAAGAGTAAGTACCGACAATACGAAGACCAGGACAATCCTGGAGCGCTCTTTGCTCGAGATTGGCTGTTTTCGCCACGCGGCCGCAGGTGCATTCCTTAGACGATACGCGGTCCACAACAAGAAAAGGTTGAATGCAGATCCACCAATAGCCAGCAATAACGCGGGAATCCTGAAAATGTCGCGATGCAGGAAAATTGCCCATCCTGCGACAGTCGCCGCTACTGAACCCAAGGCAATGCCTGCTCCCGCTGTCGCCACAGCAAATACACACACAGCCTCCACGATCGCCACGATAAATGCGCCCCAACTCGCTTTGACCGGAATTTGCCGTTTGCGCTCTGGCCCCCCATTTTCCTGCAAAGTTTCAGTCTTACCAAGCCGTGGAGCATCTGATTTTTGCGCCATAAATCTCGCCTGCTTTCGATCAAAATGGTTCAGTCGTTGAGTCAATCGTCCCCATAACCCTTTGAGTTTGGGTGGTTGGCAAGATATTGATTACAGTGTCGAAAATTTCTGTCTCGATTCACAGAATGGAGATTCATCTGTACGGAGTCTGCAGGGACTGTAGCGCAGATTCGCGCCGCATGGACTTTGTGGATGATTTGGACGTGCGAATTGGGCCTTCGCCCACACCCAAAGGACCCAGCTTGTGGCTTAGCATCTTGCGTCATGCAGGAACCGAAATAACATCTCGCAACCGCCAAGTATAGCCCAAGTCCGTGGATTCGCTACATTCCTGCGAGCTTGAAGAGTTTTCCAGAAACTCCGCTGATAACCTTTGATTCTCTTCGGGTCACCATTGCCACTCCAAAAGAAGTACCGCGGATTGTCTGATGGCAGGGCCTTTAGGGATTTATACACATCCGGGGGAAGAGGGGACGTACACGGGAGCGCCAGTCCTTTGCTCTGCGCAAAAGCAGAGACCCCCTTTGTGTCAACCCGGTTCCTTTCCAAAGCCACTGCGTCCTTGATCGAAAGACCGCTCCAACGTATCAGTAGAACGAGGGCTCGTAGTCGATCCTTATCGCCTCCAGAATTTTGAAGTCTTCGCGCATAAAGTAATCCGTCGGCTTGCCTCGATGAACGACGGGCTTTTTCAGAGCCTCCATCGGATTCTTCACGAGCCAATTGTTGCTGACTCATCCGCAAGGTATTCGGCAATCGCTTTCCGGGTAGTTACAGGTTCGTCCGGCGGGCGCCTCAGGACTGGGCACGCGTTCCATTTCGCGTGCCCTGTCGGTCAAAAATTCGGGGGGCAAATTGGTACAAGCAAGAATTGGCTGGCTGTAAGTGACAGAAACAAAAAGGACATACATGGTGGAGCTAGTCGGGATCGAACCGACGACCTCATCGTTGCGAACGATGCGCTCTCCCAGCTGAGCTATAGCCCCAAACACACGGGAAGAAGTACTGGAACGATTTTACCAAGGGCCGGGCAATCTCACAAAATCGGGTAGCATCCGGTTGGCCTGTTCTCAGGACACTTCCAAAAATCGGCCACCAGCAGTGAAGCAGATGGGCTTGCCTAGCCGGGCCATCCGATCATCCTGGCCAGCAATGTAGGGAAAAAGCGCTTGAGATAAACCAGGGCCTTCTCACGCGGGGCGGCAACAACAATTTCCTTCTTCCCGCGCGCGATGCCGCGCAATATCCGGCGGGCGCATTCATCGGCGGGCATGCCCTGGGCAAGTTCAGAATCCATCTTGGCGTGCTTGCGTCCGTCGCCGCGCAGCGCGGACAAACTGATGTCCGTACGGATATAGCCCGGGCAAACCATGGTAACGTGGACGCCGTTTCGTTCTTCTTCAGCGCGCAGCGCTTCAAAGAAGCCGTGCAGCGCAAACTTGGTGGCGGAATAGCCGGAGCGCATGGGCACGCCGAACTTGCCGGCCACGCTGGAGATCACCGCGATGTGTCCGCTTTTCTGCGCGAGCATGGAAGGCAACACGGCGCGGGCCATGGCTTCCGGGGCAAAGAAGTTGACCTCCATCAGCCGGCGATAAACGCTCTCGTCGGTTTCGCGGGTGCGCGAGCGCTGCGTGATTCCGGCATTGAGGACCAAAATATCGATGCCGCCGAAGATGCTGAGGGCCAGACGCGTTTTTTCCGGCAGCTCGGCGGAGTTGGTGACGTCCATGGGAACGATCCGAGTGTTGGGCTCGCCGCCGCAGGCAGCCTGAACGCGCTTTAATTCGTCTTCGCGACGCGCGGATAAGATCAACTTTGCTCCTGCCTGATGGAAGGCCTGTGCCAGGGCTTCTCCAATGCCGGAAGAGGCTCCCGTAATCCAGACGCGGCGGCCTTGAAATTCCATAAGTTATTTCGCTCCGGCCAGATCAAGTGTCGCGATGAAAAGAAACCGCACAAACTTGCCAAAGCCCGCAATCTGGATGCGCTCATCATTGCCGTGGATGCGCTTGAGATCTTCCGCGCTCAAAACAGTGCCAATGTCATAGGCCTGCACGCCCTTGGCGCGGAGCTGTGCTGAATCCGTGGCGCCCACCTGCATGATGGGAATTGTGGGCGCACCGGGAAAAACTCTTTGGGCAGCGCGCTCCAGGGCGTGGAAACCATCTGTATCAAGACCTGAAGGAGCCGTGGCCGGGCGGGCGTTCGTGTTCTCGGCGTCAACCAAAGTGATAGCAGGATCGTTGATCATTTTGGCGAGTTGGGCCTTGAGCTGCTCCATGTTTTCGTCGGGCAGAGCACGAACGTCAAAGCGCGCCTCGGCCTCGGCGGGAATCACGTTGGAGCGGAAGCCGCCTTTGATGATCGTCGGGACCAGCGACGTGCGAAGCATGGAGTAATACGAAGGCTGGGTCTCAAGCAGTTTCCGCTGCACCGCCGGATCTTCAACATGAGCATAGAGCTTCGCCTTTTCCGGGACGCTGATCTGGGCCATCTGCTGGAAGAACCGGCGCGTGGTCTCATTCAGCCGCATCGGCGCTTCCCAATGCGCGGTCTTATCGACAGCGGCGGCAAGATGCGCGATGGCATTGTCCAAGCGGGGAGCGGAGCCGTGTCCGCTGGTGCCGTGCGCGATCATTGAGAATCCGCGCGGAACTTTCTGCGTGGTGGAGACCGCCACGTATTGGACCTTGCCGTCTTCTTCCGGAATATCGCCACCTTCATTCAGGGCATATTCACAGGCTATTTCGCCCCAGTGCTTTTCCACCATGAAGTCGATGCCAAACTGGCTGGTGCCTTCCTCTCCGGCTTCGGCCAGCAGAATTACGTCGCGATCAAGCGGGACCTTCATGCGGTGCAGCAACAGAAAGACTTCAAGGTTGGCGGCGTCCATGGACTTGTCGTCGACCGAACCACGTCCGTAAAGGTAGCCGTCTTTGACGGTGGCGGCGAACGGGTCCATGGTCCACTTGTCGCGCTCAACGCCGACCACATCGAGATGGCCCATCAGCAGCAGCGGCTTCTTTTTGCCGTTGCCTTTCAACCGCGCGACGATGTTGCCGCGGCCCGGAGCTGACTCGAAGATCTGCGCGGTGATCCCCTCCGCGGCCAGAACGCCTTTGATATATTCCGCGGCGCGCGTTTCATTGCCGGGAGGGTTGCTGGTATCGATCTTGACCAGTTCGCCCAGGAACTTGACGGCTTCAGTCTGAGCGGCGACGAAGTCGGGCGATTGCTGAGCGAGAGCGGAGTGGAAAGAAAAGCAGTTGCAAAGAGAATCCGGGAAATGAATCGAAGCATAGCGAGCAAGCTTAGAGCTTGCGGGCCGTCTCCTGCAAGAGGGATGTCAGCTTCTCGACATCAGATGAACCCGCGGGCAATCCGCCCTGCGCCATATCCGCTGAGCCCCCGCCGCGACCGCCTAGCTGCGCCATGGCGTCTTTCATGAGCTGGCCCATATTGGATTTCTGACCCGGAGTCTGGGCAAAGACCAGCGTAGGCTGTCCCACGCCGGAGGCGAGCAGCGCGATGACTGCGCTCTTCCCTGCCGTGAGTTTCTGGGCCAGCAGTTTGACGAAAAGCGCGTCGCGGTCGGGGAAGAATTGCGTGATTACCTGCGGCGGGCCCGCGGACTGTGCCAACAGGCGCTCAGCGTAAAGCTCCGCCATCTCTTCCAGCAGCTTGTGCTGGGCTTTGCCGGCAGCCTTGGATTCCGCCAGAGACTTGCGGACCTGTTCAGGCACGTCATAAATATGACTGGAATAAAGCGCAGCGGCTTCTGTGAGCACCGTGTAATCGCGGCGGGCCGTTGACACAGCACGCAGCCCGCAAACAAATTCCACGCGCATGCCCTGTTTTACTTTTTCAATCTTGCGCAACAGGATGCTGCCGATCTGTCCGGTGGCGCGGACATGGGTGCCACCGCAGGCGGTGAGATCGAAATCCGTAATATCAATCAGGCGCAGATCGCCAGTCTGTTTCGGGGGAAGTTTTCGCAAGCCGAGTTGCCGCGCTTCCTCGAGCGGCACAAATCGGATGCCAACGGGCCGGTCTTCAGCGATCACTTCATTGGCAAGCTGCTCCGCCTTCTGCGCCTGCTCGACGGAGAGCCCATTCGTTTCAAGATCGATGGTGCAGCTCTCCTCTCCCATGTGGAAGCTGACAGTGGGCATGTTGAAAAGCCGGATGAATGCGGCCGAAAGCACATGCTGGCCCGAGTGCTGTTGCACATGGCCAAGACGGCGTGCGGCGTCCACGCTGCCGTGGACTTGCGTTCCCACAGCCAGCGCCTTCGACGCAAAATGAAGGACGCGACCGTCTTCTTCGTCAGCCACTTCGCTGATGACAATCTCTTGTCCTTCGGCAAGCAGCACACCAAGATCATGGACTTGGCCGCCGCTGGTCGGATAGAAAGCGGTGCGGTCAAGGACAATGGCATGTCGGCCATCGCGCGAAAGAGATTCAAGCACACGCGCGTCAAAGTTGTAGAGAAAGGAGTCGTGGTAATAGAGCCGTTCAGTCATGATGGTTCAATATAAACCAACTATCTCCACAGCCCGCGACGATCATTTCGCCGCATCACAGGGATCGTACGACTCGACAACCCATAGGGTCGGCATGACCGCAGCACCATTCACTTGAAAAACAATATAGTGGAAGAACGAGCCCGTCGTGTTTTTCTTGAGGGGAGCGCCACCGCCGCCGGAGACGAGATAGTACGGAGGCACCGCGGGACTTGCGGGATCCGTGCGGCTGGGCGGAAGCACGAGAGCGCCGTTGCCCAGCGGGTTGTAATACATGTGCTCATGCCCGGATACCACGTACGATACATTGGTGTAATTGGCAAAAAGAGTCTGCAGTTTCTGCACGCTTTCCGCGTCGAGACCGTCCTCAGACTTATAAGGAACAACCGGATGGTGCATGAAGATGAAGACGTGGGCAAGGTTGGTGTCGGCGTCCAGATCTGCTTTCAGCAGATCGAGGGTCTTTTGCGTAATGGCCCCCGGCGCGTCTTGCTTCGTCTTGTTCCCGTCGTTCACTGCGGATGGGGAGCTTGATTGCGGTTCGTGTTCGCTGTCCAGCGCAATAAAGCGCGAGTTGCCGTAAGTGAAGGCGCCATAGGTCCCCGCCATGTTCTTCTCGTAAAGCTCCTTCATAGCATTAGAAGGCTTATTGCTGTGGTCATCCATTTCATGATTTCCGGGCGCATTGAAGACCGGGACGCCGGCCATCCTGGCGATGCTGAGAAATTCGCTGTACTCAGCGGCGACCTCCTGGGCATCCTTCGAATCTTTCGGGTGCTTGGCTTTGCCGGAGATGGTGTCTCCGGTCCAGAGCACAAAGGCCGCAGGCGGATTCAGCGCTTTAACGGCGGCAAAGATTTGCCCTGGAGTCGGCGGCTGCTTGCAGCCTTTTTTCGCGGGGCGGTTGTCTCCCGCAATGACAAAGTTAAATTGAGCAGAATTGGCCGGCGGCGTTAGCGCGCCGGTTTGCGGTAACGGTGATAGCGCCGGCATCTGGCCAAGAGCGGTAGTGGAGAATTGAACTGCCAAAACAAAAAACAGACCACAGAACACGGAGACGCGCTTTTTCACGTGCAAGTCCTTTCATGCAACGTTCGATTGAAATTTAAGAGGATTGTAGCCGCGAATCGCCGCGAATCAATATTAAACCGGCAAGATCTGATGGCCTTTTTGATGCTCAGCCACGTTATTCGAGTCTCTCCCCTGGCTTCCTGCCTCTTTCGCGCAGGAACGCGCGCATGGGTGAGGAGATGGGTTGGCATGGCCGAATAATCTCACCGATATTTCTACCTGTCCGGGGCGGCCATTAAGATGCAGGCTGCTCTGCGCTGATCTTCAGGGCGTCGGCGACCACATCAATGTACTTTAGTCCTGAACCGGTATTGAACAGCACTACTTTGTCTGTAGGTTTCAGGAACCCTTCGCGCAGCAATCGCTGATACGCAGGCAGACAGGCGGCGCCTTCAGGAGATGCGAACAGCCCTTCTTTACTCGCCCATTCTTTCACTCCGCGGAAAATCTCCTCGTCCGAAACCGACACCGCTGTGCCGCCGCTTTGCTTGAGGATATCGAGAATAATGTAGTCGGCGTAGGGCTTGGGTACGCGCAATCCGGCTGCGGAAGTCTGCGCACCCTGCCACATTTCGGCCACGGGCTTATGCTCATTCCAGGCTTTTACCACCGGAGCGCAGCCGGAGGCTTGGACCACGATCATTTTGGGCCGCTTCTTTCCTGTCTTCCCCTTGTTGAACCAGCCAAGTTGCTCCATCTCGTCGAAGGCCTTCCACATGCCGATCAGGCCCACGCCGCCGCCAGTGGGATAAAAGATGGCGTCAGGCAGTTCCCAGTTGAGTTGTTCGGCCACTTCATAGCCCATGGTCTTCTTGCCTTCCACGCGGAAGGGCTCTTTGAGCGTAGAAATATCAAACCAGCCTTCAGCCTGCTTGCGCTCGTTGACCATGCGGGCGCAGTCAGAGATCAGACCGTCGACAAGCGTAACGTGCGCGCCGTACGATTTGCACTCCACCAGATTCGCCAGCGGGACATCCTTGGGCATAAAGATGTGGGCCTCAATGCCCGCGGCGGCGCAGTATGCGGCCAGGGCACTGGCGGCATTTCCGGCGGAAGGCACGGCCAGCTTCTTGAGTCCGTATTGCCGGGCCATGGTCACGGCCGCACAAAGTCCGCGCGCCTTGAATGATCCCGTAGGATTGAGGCCTTCATCCTTTATATAGACGCTGGGATTCTCGCGGCTTGGCAACATGGGCGTAAAGCCTTCGCCCAGAGTCACAGGCACGTCGCCGGGAAGGACATCATGGTAGCGCCACATGGTAGCGGGGCGTCCACGCAGTGAATCCGGCGTGAACCTGCCTTTGAGCGCGGTTAGATCAAACCGTACATAGAGTGAGCCGCCGTCTTTCGGGCAAATGGTCTGCGGCTGCGATGGATTGATATGGTCTCCACACTTGGAGCATTCAAGGTATGCGATCTGGGCCATGCGTGAGAGTGTAACAAACGCTAGGGATGATACCGTTTTTCTCCCGCGGGAATCTCCACCTGCAAACGATTTCCCGGAGTCGGAAGCGGACAGGTGGTGTATGGGTTGAAGGCGCAGGGAGGATTGTAAGCTTTGTTAAAGTCGAGTTCGACCATACCATCTTTCGGCGGATCAGTATCCAGAAAGCGCGACGCCTGATACGTTTCAGTCTTACTGGTGAGATCACGGAAAACAATGAACAGGCCGCCGGATTCATCTTGTTCGGCATCGAGCCGGTACTGTTTACCGGCGAGAGAAAACGTCACATAGCCGGCCATCACCAGTTCTGCGTGGTCGCCCATGACGGTGTCAATCTCCACCGGCCGCAGTGAGGGATACGCAGTGTAGCGGGCCGTAACTCGAAAGGCTTCGTTCACCGGATACCAATTAGGTCCCTTGAATTCACGGCGCAGTTTGTTGTTCTTGTCTTTCAGGCGAAGCGCGAAACGGTTGCCGCTGGCATGGACATAGAACGTGAGATCGCCAATGGTCAGGCGGTCCTGTTTGGAGTCAGGACGCAGCTCCGCTATATCAACAGGCTTGCCGCCCATGGTGATGGGGACGCCGGCATTCACATGAACTACTGTCTTGCCCGCATGCAAATCAAAGTAACCTGCCTTGGCGGGAACAGCCGGCGATGGCAGCACAATGTCATTCCCTGCAGCGGAGCCAAAACTGTTTTCTCCTTCATGCAGCCAGAAGAGCCCTGCCACGGTGAGCCAGCCGTCATCTCCACGCAACTTTGCGTCATAGTCCTGTCGCCACTTTTCCACTGATTGCTGGTAGGGAGAAACTTCTATCGTGCCAAGACACACACCGGCAGCCAGTAATAGAGACGCAAGCCGTGTGCGGGAGGCCAGGCTCATAATTGCTACTTCTTCTGTTCGGCGCCCGCTTCCTGCAGCGATTTGGGATCAGACGTATTCCTGGGAGACGCTTTTTGCAGGGTGCTCACCATCAGACGCCCCGCCGACGTCGTGCCTACTTTGTGCCCGATCACAACGTCGCGGGCAGAGACCTTGTGTCCGTAGACTTTTTCAGTGGCGCTGTTGTCAGGCCGCAACGTGGAACCATCGAGCGAGATGCCGGCAAAGAGACCGCGCGAGCGCGAGTAGGTCAGAATTTCCGCATGCATCAGGACATCGGTTGCGGCCTGGGCATCGCGGCCTTTGGGGCCGGCGGCGGCTGCCGCGTCAGCGCCCAGCTTGACCTTGCTCTTAAGGATGGAATCGATCCCCTTGGGATTGACCACGAGGAGTACAAAGTCCGTGGCCTGTCCGCCGAGTTGGAAGCCGATATTGCCGCCTTCCAGAGCGACCATGGCCGGAGGCCCCCACGCGCCGGTAAAGTTCTGGCCGCCCCGGCAGGTCATGGCGCCGCGTCCGTAATTGCCGCCCACCCCAATGGCGAATTTCTTCACCGAGGGGATCACGATCACGCATTCAGCTTTATCAAGCACCGACTTGGGAAGATCGTCGGGAATGTTCAAAATCTCCATCAGGACTTCACCGGCATGGCGGAGACGGTCGGCCTCATGCTGCTGGGCCGGAGCGGCGGCGGAAAGCAACAGCGCTGCAATCGTAAAACTGAAGATTTTCTTCATCGTCTTTCCCTCTTTAGGATTTAAGTGCGGGCCGACAAGTAAAACGATAAACCGAATTGACGCCAAGAAATGGACCAAAATCCCATTTTCAATCATCGCGATCATTTAAACTGTATCACCTCTGGAGGCTGCCGATGCGTTTACCAGCGCGTTTCATGGCGATCTTGTTGCTCTACACAGCGTTCATTTCCACCGTGCAGGCGCGCGTGGTGCGGGTGGAGATTACGTCACGCGAAGACATCGATAATGGAAAGCCTTTTGGAGCGGCAGGCGCGTACGAAAAAATTCAAGGACGCGTCTATTTTGCCCTCGATCCGGCAAACCTGCATAACCAGCAGATCGTGGACCTGGACAAAGCACCACGCAACGCAAAGGGCGAGGTCGAGTTTTCCTCTGATCTGTATCTTCTGAAACCCAAAGAAATGGCCAAGGGCAACCAGGCAGTGCTGTTCGAGGTCTCCAACCGCGGCGGACGCGGGATCGTCTTCCTGGCCAACGGGCGCGAAGGCGAATTCGGCGACGGCTTCCTCATGCGCCAGGGATACACGATCGCGTGGGTGGGCTGGGAGTTCGATATCGGCGACGGGCCGGGGCGGCTGAAGCTCTCCGCGCCAATCGCTCATGATCCCGGGGGAAAAGAGATTCATGGGATGGTGCGCACGGACTTCACGCCGGCGGAGAAGCGCGACGATATGCCATTGGGGCACATTTTGCTGGGGCCGGATGGCGGCAAGAGTTATGCGGTGGATCCCAAGGGCGAACGCAACCGGCTCAGCGTTCGCGATACGCCAGCAGGGGTCCGGCAGTGGATTCCCACCGGCGAATGGAGCTTCGCGCACACGGTGCAGGGGCAGCTTACGCCGGACCCGCATTACATCCATCTGAATGGCGGATTTGTTCCCGGCAGGATTTATGAAGTGAGGTACAGCGCCAAAGATCCCGTGGTGGCAGGGGTGGGACTGGCGGCGGTGCGAGATTTTCTTTCCTACTTGAAGTACGATCCGGCGGCCACCTCGCCGGTGAAGCGTGCGTACGCCGTTGGGATTTCGCAAAGCGGACGCTTTTTGCGGCACTTCCTCTACCAGGATTTCAACGCCGATGAAAAAGGACGCCAGGTGATGGACGGGGTGATTGCGCACGTTGCGGGCGCGGGGCGCGGCAGCTTCAACCATCGTTTTGCACAGCCCTCGCGCGACGCCCAGCCGATGTCGAGCCTGTTCTTCCCTACCGACGTTTTTCCTTTCACCGATCTTCCGGAAGAAGAACCGGTCACGCACGAGAAAGCCGGCCTGCTGGATGCGGCGCGCAAATCGCACACGGTACCGAAGATTTTTTATACCAACACCTCCTATGAATACTGGGGGCGTGCCGCGGCTCTGATCCATACCACGGCCAATGCCTTAAACACACAAGACGCCGCGCCGGCGCCGAAGACGCGGGTTTACTTCCTGGCCGGGCTGCAGCACTTTTCCGGAGCGTTTCCGCCGCAGAAGACGACGCCCGGCAATCCCGATTACACCGGGCAGCAGCCGCAGAACCCGAATCCGATCCAGTGGTACTGGCGCGCGCTGATCACAGACATGGACCAGTGGGTGAAGGGCGGAAAAGAGCCGCCGCCGAGCGTATATCCGAAGATCGCCGACAAGACGCTGGTGACTTTCGCCCAGTGGAGCTTCCCGAAGATTCCCGGCGTGAACAAGCCGCATGAGGCCAGCCAGGCATGGAGCATGCCTTGCGAGGTCGAGTTCTTGGGATCCAAAAACATAGCCCCCACGAGAGTACCAATCGGCCGGATCACCTTAGACGAAGCATTCTGCGTGGACGAGGTCTTCGGGTACGGGGGGCTGGTGCCGCAGAGCGACGCCGACGGCAACGACCTTGGCGGTGTGCGCCTGCCTGAGTTACAAGTACCGCTGGCGACCTATACGGGATGGAACCTGCGCGATCCGAGTATCGGCGCGCCGGAGCAGCGTGTGAGCTTTCTGGGTTCATGGATTCCATTGGCCAGAACAGCGGAGGAGCGCAAGAAGTCGGGCGATCCGCGTTTGTCGATTGCCGAGCGCTATAAGTCGCAAGAAGAATACATGAGCAAGTTCGAGCAGGCCGCGAAGAAGCTGGTGGAGCAGCGGTTCCTGTTGCAGGAAGATTTGCCGGCGATTTTGGAGCGGGGCCGTTTGGAATGGAAGACGATTGTGGAGCGCTAGAGCGAGGCTGCTTGTCCGCCAAATGCACGCGCCTGGGAGCATTTGAAATTGGAGATCGTCTATGAACAGACTACGCGGGCAGCCCGGCCGGCCATCGTATCCATTCTTTGAACAGAAATATTCGAATCAACTGGAAATGGTGAGGCCGTCATCCCAGGGTATGGTAGATGTGCCGCCCGTCCCGGAAGGATATCTCCTACGGCAATTACGCAGTAATGATGAAGGGGCGTACGACGATCTCTTCCACCTGGCCTTTGCAGATGAGGGCCGCTTCCCGGAGACCGTTGGACGGGCATTGGATGGCGGCTTCTTTGTGGTTGAGCACATGGACTCAAAACAGCTTGTGGCTTCGTGTGTGGCCATGCGGGGTAGCAGTTCGCCTCGACACGTTGAAGCCGGACAAGTGGGCTGGCTGGTCACCGATCCGTCGCATACGCGAAAGGACCTGGGAACGATAGTCTCAGCATCCGTGACGAACCGGCTAATAGAAGAAGGTTACCAGAGCCCATTTCTCGGAACGGAAGACTTTAGAATTCCAGCAATCGCCATTTACGTCATGCTCGGATGGCGGCCCTGCATTTACGACGGCGACATGGAGCCGCGGTGGCGGAGCATTTATGCCTGCCTGGGACGAGAGTTCGTATCAAGCTGATCCTTGGCGAAAAGCTGCCCCGGCTTGTACATTTCCCCCGTATTTGCGGTATGATTCGCGGTCAGCCTTCCTATTACCCGCAGGAGCCTCCTATGAAAACTCTCTTTAAGTTGCTCTTTGTTTTGATCCTGATGCTGGGCGTGCAGAGTCTGCTGATGGCGCAGACCAAGAGCGGTGACCGCTCAAAAAAGACGACCGGCGCAAACTCCGCTACTCCGCAATCTACTGGAGATAAGAAACCGGCCGCTGAAGGCGAAAAATCGGCATCGACCACGCCAACCAAGCTTGAGGACAACAAGTCCAAAGATCCGCTGGAGAACATGAAGTTCCGCAACCTGGGACCAGCGGTGGGCGGCGGGCGCGTCACCTCGGTCGTCGGGATTCCGGGCAAGCCCAACATTTATTACGTGGGCGCGGCGGGCGGCGGCGTTTTCATGACGCAAGATGGCGGCCTTTCATGGAAGGCGATCTTCGAGAAGGAATCCACGGCTTCTATCGGCGCGATTGCGCTGGCGCCTTCCAACCCCAACCTGATCTGGGTGGGAACAGGCGAGAAAAACATCCGCAATGACGTGATTACCGGCAAGGGCATCTTCTTCTCCCCCGATGGCGGCGCCACCTGGAAGAACATGGGCCTGCGCGATGCCGGACAGATTTCAAACATTGCGATTGACCCGCGCGACCCGAATACGGTCTTTGTGGGCGTGCTGGGCCACGCGTGGGGACCCAACGCCGAGCGCGGCGTCTTCCGCACGTCGGACGGCGGCAAGACCTGGCAGAAGGTCCTGTTCATTGACGAAGACACGGGAGCGATCTCCCTGATCATGGACCCGGGCAATCCCATGGTGCTTTTTGCGGGAATGTGGCGGGTGCGGCGTTATCCGTGGGCGCTGGATTCCGGCGGAACCAGCGGCGGAATTTTCCGGTCGACCGATGGCGGCAATACCTGGAAGAAGCTCACGGAAGGGCTGCCGACCGAAGCCACGGGGCGCATCGGGCTGGGCGCGGCGCCAAGCAATCCCCGGCACATTTATGCGCTGGTGGAAAACAAGAAAGGCACGCTCTATGACACCACCGATCTGGGCGACCACTGGAAGATGGTAAGCAACAACCACAACCTGGCGGCGCGCGGATTTTACTTCAGCGAGCTGGTGGTTGCGCCCAATGACGAGAGCAAAGTTTATTTCCTTTCATTCAACGTGATGCTCTCTGAGGATGGCGGCAAGACCGCGCGCAACACTACGCCCCGCGTCCACGTGGACCATCATGCAATGTGGATCGATCCGGAGAATCCCAACCGGATCATCAACGGCAATGACGGCGGCGTTTACATAAGCGGCGACGCGGGAAAGACCTGGCGCTACCTGGACAATCTGCCGATCGAACAGTTTTATTCCGTGGCCGACGATGACGAAACTCCTTACAACCTGTGCGGCGGCTTGCAGGACAACAATGGCTGGTGCGGCCCCTCTAACAGCCTGAGCCGAGGCGGCATCAGCGGGTTTGAATGGTACACGGTGACCGGCGGCGACGGTGAATATGTTGTCCCGGCGCGCGGCAAGGGAACGCACCTGATCTATACGGACTCGCAAAACGGATCGATCCAGCGCGTGAGCAACGATACGGGGATTTCGAACTTCATACGGCCCTATCTGCAGGGCGTTCAATCGATGAAGCCATCTGACTTGAAATACCGCTTCAACTGGACTTCACCGATCGCTGTTTCGGCAACCGATCCCAACGAAGTTTATCTCGGCGGAAACGTGTTGTTCCGCTCCACCGATGGCGGAAGGAACTGGACGCCCATTAGTCCTGACTTGACGCGCAACGACAAGACCAAGCAGCAAAGCAGCGGAGGCCCGATCTGGCTGGACCTGAGCGGAGCGGAAACCGTGGGCGCGATCCTCTCCATGTCGATTTCTCCGTTAGACCCGAAGACGATCTGGGTGGGCACGGACGATGGCGTTGTGCAGGTGACGCGCGATGGAGGAAAGAACTGGACCAACGCCACCGCCAATATCGCGAACCTGCCGCAGTGGGGACGCCTGCAACAGGTTGAGGCTTCACCCAGCGACGTGAACTCGGCCTACATTGCCGTGGATTTTCACGAGGTGGAAAACAATAAGCCGTACGTCTTCAAGACCCATGACGGCGGCAAAACATGGACTTCAATTTCTTCCGGGCTGCCGCAGGAAGACCCTGCTCGCGTGATCCGCGAAGACCCGAACAAGAAGGGCTTCCTGGTGCTGGGCACGGACACGAGCCTCTTCTATTCGAGCGACGATGGAGCGCACTGGACGCAGATCAAGAGCGACTTCCCCACGGTGCCGATCTATGACATCAAGTTCATCAAAAAGTCACACGACCTGGTGGTGGCGACGCATGGCCGGGGGTTGTTTGTTTTGGATGACATCACGCCGCTGGAAGAGAGCGGCGCGGAGCTAGTGCGCAGCGATTTCCATCTTTTCCCGATCGCTCCGGCCACCAACTGGCACAACTGGAACAAGCACGGCTTTGCCAGCGGCGGATATGTCGCGCCAAATCCGATGAGCGGCGCCGTAATCACTTACTGGCTGCCGAATGAAATAAAAGAAAATGCCGGTGGTCCGCCGCGCCGCAGAGCAAACGGCGAGACCGCGGTGAAAATCACCGTGACCGACAGCAGCGGCCAGGTGGTCCGCACCATGTACGGGCCCACAAAGTACGGCATCAATCGTGTGGCGTGGAACATGCGCTACGACGGGCCGAAGAAGCTGAACTTCCTGCCTCCGCCGGAAGGCCTGGGCGACCAGGACTTCTTTTTTGATCCCAGCATTGGACCCAACGCCCTGCCGGGGACATACAAAGTAGCGGTAACGGTGCACGGCAAAACAGAGACGCAAACGGTTGATCTCCAGACAGATCCGCGTTTCAAGTTTGACGCTGAAGGAATGCGGGCGCAGTTGAAACTGGGACTGGAGCTGCGTGACGAAGTTTCCGCCTTGCACGAGGCGCTGAACCGGCTGAACGGCCTGCACAAACAGATCACCAGCCTGGAGGAATTGCTGACGACGGAAGAAGGCCAGGAAGGCGGCGCAACCAACGTCGCGTATAAACCTGTGCTGGATGAGGCAAAGGCGCTGGACAAAAAGATCACGTCAATCCAGGAACCTCTTTACAACAATGAAATACAGCCCGGCAGCCAGGACGACATCCATTATCTGCAGCGCTTCCAGAACCGCCTGCAGGGGGTAATGCGCAGCGTGATGGGCGGTCCCGGGGAGGAGCCAAGCGCTCTGCTGGTCACAGAAGCAGCCGAGGTCAGGAAGGAGTTGGAAACACAACTGGCCCAGGTAAACGGGTTCCTGAATACCGAGGTGGCGGCCTTCAATAAGAAGGCGGCAGAGCATGGTTCAAGCACGCTGTTCGCCGGCGGGCCAATCCAGATCAAGCCTGGCGCTGGCGCGGCATCCAGCGCAAGCACTGGCAATCAGGACGAGGAACCGGACGACCAGGACTGAGCCAAAAACTAAGGGATCGAAACGAGGCGCGGCTGAATTGGCCGCGCCTTTTTGCGCGTCGACTCCGATCTCCGCCGGATGGGATGAGCTTTTTGTACAATGGAATAACTCAATGCGACCCGTTCGGATGACGTTTGGCTAACCAAGGCACGATTGGTGCGTCTAACAGAGTTTCATCACCCAAACCCAACGCGACAGAAAAGCCCGACCCCACAGAATCTGAAGGAGCACTCAAGTGAGCGTAATGCGCAATATTCTGGCAAGTCTTGTTTGTTTGATGGCACTCAATGCCTTCGGCCAGACCGCCGAAGAACTGGTGGCGAAGAACCTCCAGGCCAAAGGCGGGGTGGACAAGATCAAAGCGATCAAATCAGTCCGCATGAGCGGGAACTTTGATGCCGGAGGCTTTAAAGCAACAGTCTCACAGTACAGCAAGCGGCCGGACATGGTGCGGGAGATGTTTACCGTGCAGGGCATGACCCAGGTACAGGCCTATGACGGCTCCAGCGGCTGGCAGATATCGCCGTTTGGCGGGCGCAAAGACCCGGAGCTGCTGGGCGAGGATGATGTCCGCGGACTGGCGGAAGACGCCGATATTGACGGTCCCCTGGTAGACGCGCAGGCGAAAGGCAACAATATCGAGTATCTGGGCCACGATCAGGTGGACGGTGACGACGCCTACAAGCTGAAAGTTACGCTGAAAAATGGCGACATCTTTTATTACTACCTCGATCCGGACACCTACATCGAGATCCAAATCGAAAAACAGCAGTTCATCCGTGGGTCAGTGAGAGAGAGCATCACGATGCTGGGCTCTTTCAAGCCGGTGAATGGCGTGATGTATCCGTTTTTCATTGAGAGCGGACCAAAGAACAATCCGGACCAGCGCGGCAAGATCACAATCACAAAGATAGAGGCCAACGTGCCCCTTGAAGACAGTGAATTCAAGATGCCGACAGCGCCCGCGGCGCCGCCTGCGGCAGCCAAGCCAACTCCGAAGTAAGCGGCGCCTGCAACCACCTACAGGACATTTGAGAGGACTTTAATAATGACGATTGCCCGCTATGCCTTCCGCCATCTGCGCTCGATCTCCGTTCTTGCTTTTCTGGCCAGTCTTTGCGTGTTGCCGGCTTTGGCGCAGGCGCCCGCCCCGGTGAAGTACGATTCCGGGACCATCTCCGGGCTGACGGCGCGCAACATTGGCTCGGCCACCATGGGCGGCCGCATTGCCGCTATCGATGCGGTGGACGAGAACGGGAAGATCACCGTGTTCGTGGGATCGGCCAGCGGAGGCGTATGGAAGTCCATCAACGGCGCCACCACTTTCCGGCCGGTGTTTGACCGGGAACCGGCACAGTCGATTGGGGCGGTGACGATCGATCCCTCAAACCATAAAACTGTCTGGGTAGGGACTGGTGAAAGCTGGACGCGGAACAGCGTTTCCATTGGCAACGGAGTTTATAAGTCGACTGATGGCGGCGAGAACTGGACAAATGTAGGGTTGAAGGATTCGGAGCGCATTGCGCGAATCCTGGTCGATCCAAAAAACAGCAATACCGTTTACGTCTGCGCCACCGGGCATTTGTGGAACGACAGTGACGAACGCGGCGTTTACAAGACCACCGACGGCGGCACAAGCTGGAAAAAAGTCCTGGCCGGGGCAAACGGCTCAACTGGCTGCGGCATGCTCTCAGCGAATGCGCAGGAGCCAAACACAATCTATGCGTCAATGTGGGACTTCCGCCGCCAGGGATGGACTTTCCGTTCCGGCGGGCCGGGCAGCGGGCTGTTCAAGTCAACAGACGGCGGCGACCACTGGACGGAGATCGCGCCCGGGACCAGCCAGGGCCTTCCGGAAAAGCCATACGGCAGAATCGCGGTGGCGGTTGCGCCCTCCAAGCCGAATGTGGTCTACGCCATGATCGAATGCAAGCAGAGCGCGCTCTACCGCTCCGACGACGCGGGCAAGAGCTGGAAGAAGATGGATGCGAGCCAGTATATGGTGTGGCGTCCTTTTTATTTTGCCAATCTGATTGTCGATCCCAAGAACGAAAATAAGGTCTTTAAGGTTGACTTGTTCCTGCTGCTCAGCACGGATGGCGGGCGCAGCTTTAGCTCAACGGCCAACACACATGGCGACAATCACACGGTGTGGATTGATCCGAACAATACGAACCAGATTTATGCCGGCGACGATGGCGGATTCTGGAGCAGCATGGACGGCGGCACTCGATGGGCCCGCGCCTGGAACCTGCCCACCGCGCAGTTCTACCACGTGAGCGTGGACAACGCGCAGCCTTATCACGTATATGGCGGACTGCAGGACAATAGCGTGTGGGTGGGCGATTCGTCGTATCCCGGCGGCATCAGCAACTCGCGCTGGGAAAATGTTTATGGGGGCGACGGTTTCTGGGTGTTTGAAGACCCGGCAGATCCTGACTATATTTACGCGGAATCGCAAGGGGGCGAAATTGCCAGAGTTAACCGTCGCACGCTGAGCGGGCGCGGCATCAAGCCACAGCCGCAATATAACGAAAAGAAGCTGCACTTCAACTGGAATACGCCGATCCACCTCAGCCCGAACGAGAAAGGCACCATTTACATCGGCGCGCAATTCCTGTTCCGGTCGCGTGATCACGGCCAGTCATGGGAGCGCATCTCGCCGGACCTTTCCACCAACGATCCGGAAAAGCAAAAGCAGGAAGAGTCCGGCGGCATAACCGTGGACAATTCAGCCGCGGAAATGCACACATCGATTTATTCGATCAGCGAGTCGCCCAAGAATGGCCAGTTGATCTGGGCCGGAACGGACGACGGCAACCTGCAAATCACGCGCGACGGCGGCAAGCACTGGACCAACGTGGTGGAGAAAGTCCCTAATCTGGGCAAGAACTCATGGGTTTCCACGGTGATTGCCAGCCGCTTTGACGAAGGCACGGCATACGCCACTTTTGATCGCCATACGTTCGGCGACATGAAGCCCTACCTTTACAAGACAACCGACTTCGGCAATACGTGGACCCCGCTGGTGAATGACGCCAGCGGCGTAACTGGCTATGCGCACGTGATTACGGAAGACACGGTTGATCGGAACCTGCTCTTTCTGGGGACCGAGTTTGGCTTGTGGATTTCCATTGACGGCGGCAAGCAATGGGCGCAATACAAGGGCAGCGGCTTCCCGTCCGTGGCGGTGCGTGACATTGTTGTGCAACCACGCGAGTCTGACCTGGTGCTGGCCACGCATGGACGCGGCATATGGATCATTGACGACATTTCATCGCTCCGCACGCTTACTCCGGAATTGATGGCCCAGGATGCGGTCCTGCTGGATTCCACCAGCATTCAGTACCTGAATTCCAACGGCGGCTGGCCGGAAGGAGATGCCACGTTCTCAGGTCCAAGCCGCACACAAGACGCCTTTATCACTTATTACCAGAAAGGCCGGCATATTTTCGGCGACATGAAGATCGAAATTATCGATCCGGACGGAAAAGTCATGGATACGATCGCGGGCAGCAAGCATCGGGGCCTGAACCGGGCCACGTGGTCAATGCGGCTGAAGCCGCCAACCGTTCCGCCAGCGGCCAGCGCGGCTTTTGGCGCCGCTACCGGGCCGCGCGTGCTGCCCGGGACCTACACGGTAAAGATGACCAAGGGCGACAAGGTATACACGTCAAAGCTCAAACTGGCGCTTGATCCGCGCGCAGCCTATAACGAACAGGAACGGCGCCAACAATATGACCTGGCCATGAAGCTCTACAAGATGATGGAGCGCATGAGCTTTGCCGTGGACTCCATGGTGAGCCTGCGCGATACCGCGACGGCCCGGGCCGCCAAGTTGCCCGCCAAAGACCCGCTGCGGACGAGCCTGGAGCAGTTTTCGCGGCAGGTGGATGCGCTTCGGTCGAAGATCGTGGCCACTAAAGAGGGCGGCGCCATCACCGGCGAAGAGCGTATCCGCGAATACCTGACCACGGTTTACGGCGACGTGAATAACTACGACGGCAAGCCCACGAATTCACAGGTGGAGCGCACGGACGCTCTGGGCCGCGAACTGGAAGATGTGATCAAGGAACTGGACCAACTTACAGCCAAGCAACTTCCAGCCATCAATTCCGGATTGCAGAAGAAGAAGCTGGAGCCGATACAGCCCTTAAGCGAGCAGCAATGGGAAAAGACGCACGAAGGGAGTAGCGGGCAACAGCCAGCAATGATGGGATTGCGGGAGATCGATTAACGGCCGGAGCAGAGAACGTTTTAAATTACAAAGAGGAGTTCCGGGCGCGGAACTCCTCTTTGGTTTTTTTGCTTTGCTCTAACGATTACAGCGAAGACGGCCGTCATCATTCTGGATGCCGCGACGGCAGTCGTCCCAATCGCGAAGTTCGCTCCATACCCATTGCCCGCCGCGATTCTGGCACATGGCACGAAGATTGTCGCCGCGGACATAAATGTTGCGGCATGATTGCGAGTAGCTGCCGGCAGGAACAAGCCTTCCACCCCGCCGCGTACACTCGAGCCGGCCATCATCGTTGACAATGTCGCCAACGCACTGGTTGAGGCCGTTAAGCGAGCTCTCCACCCAGTCTCCCCTCACGGTCTGGCAGACAGCCCGGAGGGAATTTCCATGCGTCCGTATTTCACGGCAGGTCTCGGCATAAGATCCGCGCGGACCGTAGCCGCGGTCGCGGTCGCGATCTCGATCGCGGTCCCCGTCTCTGTCGCGGTCGCGATCTCTGTCACGATCGTAGCCACGATTCTCCATGCAGCGAAGCTGGCCATTGACATTTTCAATCGCGCCGCGGCAACTGGCAAAGGATTCAAGATAAGTTTCCACCCATTGGCCATCGCGGTCCTGGCAACGGGCGCGCAAGACGTTGTAGCGCACGCGAACTTCGCGGCAGGTCTGGCCATAGCCGCCACCGGGCAACGTGCCATTCTTGTTGCAGACCAGATGGCCATTGTTGTTGGAAATATCGCCCCAGCAGCGGTCGGCGGCATCCAGAAACGCGTCATGATAATGCCCGCGCGTGTCCTGGCAGCGAGCGCGCAGGTCATCGCCCCGCAAGCTTATGTCTCTACAAGTTTGCCGGTAGGACCCTGCGGGATAGTCATCCATGGCAACAGCGCTGGATTTTTGGGGCCTGCAAAGGACCAGCATGGCGAACACGGCAGCCAGCGTCAAATATCGCATTTGCATCTCCTGTGGCTGCCGGCTTTCCGGCGGCCTGATGAGGCTAGTCTACGCGATCAGAGCTGCCGCGCAACTTACTTAAGTGCCTGACTTGTCAATACCCTCTTCATAATTAAGGGCTTCCAGGCCCAGGAAACGGGCGCCTTCGTCCAACTCTTCTTCAATGCGCAGGAGCTGGTTGTATTTGGCGATGCGGTCCGTGCGGGAGGCCGAGCCGGTTTTGATTTGTCCCACGCCGGTGGCCACCGCAAGATCGGCGATGAACGTGTCTTCGGTTTCACCGGAGCGATGCGAGATGACCGCCGTATAAGCGTTGCGCCGCGCCATGTCGATGGCATCCAGCGTCTCACTGACGCTGCCGATCTGGTTGACCTTGATCAGGATGGAATTGGCGACGCCTTCTTCAATGCCGCGGCCAAGCCGCTCAGTGTTGGTAACAAAAAGATCGTCGCCCACAAGCTGGATATGGTCGCCCAATTGGTCGGTCAGCAGACGCCAGCCTTTCCAATCGTCTTCAGCCAGGCCATCTTCAATAGACACGATGGGATATTGCCGCGCCCAGTCCGCCCAGAAGGCCACCATTTCTTCTGACGATTTGGACGATTTATCAGACTTCTTGAAGACATATTTACCGCTACTTTTGTCAAAGAACTCGCTGGCGGCGGGATCAAGCGCGATGGCGATGTCCCGGCCGGCGTGGAAGCCGGCCTGTTGCATGGCTTCAAGGATCAGCTCAATGGCTTCAACATTGGCTTTGAGAGAAGGAGCGAAGCCGCCTTCATCGCCGACCGCCGTGTTGTATCCGCGCTTCTTCAGGACCGATTTGAGCGTGTGAAAAACCTCGGCGCCCCATTGCAGCGCTTCCGCAAAAGTTTCCGCGCCCACAGGCATGGCCATGAACTCCTGGAAATCCACGTTGCTATCAGCATGCGCGCCGCCATTGAGAATGTTCATCATCGGGACGGGCAAAATGCTGGCGCTCACGCCGCCAAGGTAGCGATAGAGAGGCGTCTTCATGGAATTGGCGCTGGCGCGGGCACAGGCCATGGAAACCGCGAGGATGGAGTTTGCGCCGAGCTTGCCTTTGTTGGGTGTACCATCCAGATCGATCATGGCGTCATCGATCCGGCGCTGGTCAGAGGCATCCAAGCCCTGGAGCGCGTCGGCGATTTTGCCATTCACATTGCCGACCGCGGTCTGCACGCCCTTGCCCAGATAGCGATGCTGATCGCCGTCACGAAGCTCCACGGCTTCATGCTCGCCGGTGGAAGCGCCGCTAGGAACAGCAGCGCGGCCAATGGATCCGTCACCTAGAGTGACTTCAGCTTCTACCGTGGGATTTCCGCGCGAATCAAGAATTTCACGCGCATGAACGTCAACAATGCCTGTATCCATGAATGTCCTTGGTGGCCATAATAGAGACCGTTGCGAAGAAGGTGATTATAAATGAGACAACTTGCGGCATCCTGGAAGCCGACTTCTATCCCGAACAATTCCGGTTAGCTGTCACTCGACCGGAATGTTTTAATTATCACTGAACCGTCGATAAACGCTAGGCGAACAGGGAGAACCCAAATCAGGAGTTCCACGTGACTTTTGTGGTAGGTGTGCATCTTGGCGACGCGGTAGGTGTTTTGGCCGACACACCAGTCACCGTACAATACAGCTCACGGATCGAATACTTTGATAATGCACTCAAGGTCTACCACCGCCCTCCACTAATCATCGGCTTGGCGGGTAACGCAATCGCCTCAGACCTACTGGCGACAAAGTTCCAGCTCGAACACCTGGTACCCCTGGCGACGAGGGAAGCTTACGCTCGTTCTGTAGATGCAGATTGGATGAGCTCTAGGCTCAACAACGCGTACTCTGATGCGCTGCGCGAGGGCGCCGTTGACCAAAGCGATGAGTTTGCACTGGTCATCGCGGCGGAGAATTCCATGGCCCTAGCAGCCGATCTGCCGCTCGCGACTCCATGACGATCTCTTAGACGGGTGCTTTTTGCCGGAGATTATCGCCGTGCCGTCGGGCATGTCGGCAAACTAATACAACTTCGCCACGGTATCGGCGGCGGTTGTCCGGATTAGTAACTGATAAACGGCGTAGTGTTGACCGAACCGCCTACTCCTAGATTGTCGGCAACTGGGAGGATACGCGTGCTGGTTGCTGGAGCAAAAGCGCCACCCACCGCCCAGAATCAGCCGTCGCTCGCAAATCGTCGGCGCCGCGCCTGACTATCCGCGTTCGTCTGACTTCTGTTATGGTGAAAGTTTAACTTGAGGAGAGCGCCTACATGTCTAATCCCCAGCAGCCCAACATTCGCCTGGTAAACGCCGCAGATTACCGCGATACTTATGCCAATTCCATTCAGATCCGCGTGAGTGTATGGGACTTTCTGCTGGTGTTTGGCCGCTTGCAGCCCGTGACCGCGCAGGAAGTGGAGGTCCAGAATTTTCAGGGCATTTATCTGAGCCCGCAACAGGCCAAGGCATTGCTGACCATCCTGGAGCAGAACGTGCGGCAGTATGAAGGCACGTTCGGCGAAATCAAGCTGGATCCCAGCATGGCGGCGCAACAAGGGCAGATCAACTAGCTCATTGGTGACGATCCCCGGGTACCTTCACGTGAGAATCTGAATACTTGACCACATCGCCCACCAATCGACCGCCGGAGTTTTCATTCAGACGCCTCTTTCCGCTGATCTTTGTCGCAATTTTCCTGATGCATGCGCCGCTGCTGCGCCTTCCGTTTTTCTGGGACGAAGCCGGCTTCTACGTCCCAGCCGCGTATGACCTGGTCCATTCCCATTCGGTGATCGCCAGGACGACGCTCGATACCGGACATCCTCCGCTTTCCGCCGCCTACCTTGCGCTATGGTTCACGCTCAGCGGATGGAAGCCGGCAGTGGCGCGCATGGCCATGCTGTTGCTTGCGGCGTTTGCGCTGACCAACGTCTTTTTGCTGGCGCGACGGCTGGCAGGAACCGGCGTGGCCGTGGCCACAACTGCTGCCACTAGCGTGTATCCGATCTTCTTTGTGCAGAGTTCCCTGACTCATGCCGATCTTACGGCTGCCGCGTTCACGCTCTGGGGAATCCGGCTTTATATTGAGCGGCGTGCGCTGCCCAGCCAGTTGGCTTTTTGCCTGGCGGTGCTGAGCAAGGAGACAGCAATCATCACACCGCTGGCTTTTGCGCTTTGGGAAATCCTGCGCGCGAGCGACCAGGGCGAGCGAAATCGATTCCATCGCGCTGCGTTGGCGCTGATTCCCGTTGTGCCATTGCTGGGATGGCTGGCTTATCACCATCACGCTACCGGAAGATTTTTTGGCAATGCCGATTTCTACCAGTACAACGTGACACTGGCGCTCAGCCCACTGCGTTTTGTGCTGGCGCTGGTGCAGAGAATCTGGCATCTGTTTGGCGCCATGAATATGCTGGCGCTCACGGCAGCGACGTGTGTCGCCATGTTTTTTCCGCCGGTTAAAGATCCTTCCGGCGAGCGCCCGCGCATTGCCATTTCTGTACAACTGCAGTTTGCGCTGATCATGCTGGCGCATCTGATCGCTTTTTCCCTGCTCGGCGGCGCTCTGCTCACACGCTACCTGCTGCCCGCTTATCCACTGGTAATCATGCTTGGCATGTCAACCTTGCGGCGGCGGATCGGACGCTGGGAATGGCCCGCGGCATTGATGGTGATGGTCTTCGTCCTGGGACTGTTTTTCGATCCGCCTTACCGCTTTGCGCCCGAAGACAACCTCACATACAAGGACTTCGTCGACCTGCACTACGAGGCGGCAAAATTCCTGGAGCGCCACGAGCAGAATTCCACCATCCTTACCGCATGGCCCGCCAGCGACGAAATTTCCAAACCTTATCTTGGATATGTGGCGCAACCTTTTCCCCTGGCGCAGGTCCAGGATTTCACCGTGGAAGAGATGATCAAGGCGCGGCAGATGCGCTCACAATATCAAGTGGCCTATTTGTTTTCGACCAAGAATGATGTGCCTCCGTGGATCCATTCCGCGCTATGGGAAAAACTCAACGGGCGCTTCTTTGGCTCGCATGTCGACGTGTCTCCGGAGCTTGCAGCGGAATTTCTCCACGGAAAGATTGTTTTTCTGGCCAGAAGAAAAGCCGAGTGGGTAGCAGTGCTGGAAATGGAGCAGTCATCGTCAGTGGCGGCGGTCGATCAAAAGCGCGAAGCGCCTGCAATCGCGCAATGAAGACTGATCGCGGAGAGAATGATCTCAAAGCGGTAACCGCATCCCTCGTCCGCAAAACAAAAGCACAGCCATAGCAGCTGTGCTTCACTTTTGCACGAACAGCTTCCCGGAAGAAAAGCTGCGCGCCTGGCTAAAACAACACGCGCGCCAGCACCGCGTGAACGTTTGCGTTGTACCAGAAATACGCAAACACTAAAGCCGCCGACTCTACCGCCCGGAACCGCCACTGCTTTTTCATGGCCCAACCTCTCCCTGCTTTGCTAGCCTCTTGCCTCAACTTCCACTCGTGCGTGGGCAAAAGACCGCTTCTCATTGGGGGAGAGAACACGCATCTTCTTCCAGTCGTAAGCGAACTCTTTTCCACAGTCGAGACACACCACGTATGTTCCCGTGTGCGCAGCGGCCTCACAGCGGCGCTGTCCTGGCTTGCTGGTCAGGGGAAAGCTGATCCGTTTGTGCCAGCATCCGAACAAAGCGTCAAAAATACTCACAATCTCCTCCCGGCTGTTGCCTTTGATTTCCTGGAGCGGCATTCAACCACTTCATTAAGCAACGTTCGGCACTACCCTGGGCCCATGTAAGGTGCGCGGGCACCAGGCCCGGTTACCTTCGTTACTGTAAGTAGTGGTGAGAGCCTTCAAATCGTTTCACCTAATTTCCACAACCGCATGACACAAAATGTCAGTGGGTTTGCTCAACTCTCACCGCTTTCAGTATGTTGAACGCAGAAATTCTGGATTTGTTGCATTAAGAATCATTATCTGCCTGGATACCCGCCGCGGGAGCGCTTGAAGATTCAATGGCTTATGGATTGCAAGCGGACCCGTCGCCGATGTTCCCACCTTAGAAACCTTTTAAGAAAGGGCGCGATGGTTCGCGATCTGCCGAGAACCGCGTAAACTAAAACTGTAAGCCAAAATCGCCTCTAAATCCGATGGAAACCATTGATCCCAAAGCAATAGGACAGCGCTCAAAAGACGCTAGCCGCCCGTGGAATTGGTCGATTGCGATGTATGCCGGCACATCGCCGCTGCGGCTTGCCCCAGCGCCGGGCGCGTCGAACCCGGTAATCTCCGCCGTCAGCGTCACTGACGTCCCAGCCCGTTTCGTCGCCGACCCGTTTATGCTGCAGGTTGATGGCCTCTGGCATATGTTTTTTGAGGTCCTGAACAACCAGACAAACAAGGGCGATATCGGCCGCGCCACCAGCCGTGACGGCATCGCGTGGCGTTATGAGCGGATCGTTCTGCAGGAGCCGTTTCATCTTTCTTATCCTTACGTCTTCCGCTGGAATGGCGATTTCTATATGACCCCGGAAACGCTGGGCGCGAACGCTGTGCGTCTCTATCGCGCCACGCGCTTCCCTGATCAATGGACGCTGGTAAAGGACCTGATTCCCGGCCCGCACGCCGATCCTTCCATCTTCTTTCGCGACGGCAAATGGTGGATGTTTACCTGTCCAACGCCGCACAAGCATGACACGCTGGCTCTCTATTCAGCCGACGATCCCGCTTCCATCTGGACCGAGCATCCTTCCAGCCCCATTGTCTCCGGCAACAAAAGCGTCGCGCGCCCCGGCGGTCGCGTGCTCGATTATGACGGCAGGCTTCTGCGCTTTACCCAGGATTGTTACCCCATTTACGGCAAACAGGTGCGCGCCTTTGAGATTACTGAGCTCACGCCCACAACGTATAAGGAACATGAAGTGCCGGAATCTCCTGTGCTCGTGCCCGATGGCAGCGGCTGGAACGCTTCCGGCATGCATCACGTTGACGCGCATCGCGTCGGCGGATCATGGCTGGCGTGCGTCGATGGTTTGGTGGATTTCTGACGGGACAAGAGATGGTGACCCTGGCAGGAGTCGAACCTGCGACCTGCGGTTTAGGAAACCGTCGCTCTATCCATCTGAGCTACAGGGCCACTTCAATCATTTTAACCCGTAAGCTCTCGCCGCGAAATCTCGCCCCCTCCAACATTTCATCTTGCTTGGCTTCCCGCTGGCAATCTCTTCAGCAACGCTGACGCCCTTCTAAACCACGGCCTCTCCCGCCGCTTCAGATATCGTGGCATAGTGGCTTTCTTGCCCAGGACGCGCTGAGCCCACTGCTTTGCCTCTCCCGCCTTGCCCTGCGCCGCCAGAAACTGCGCGTAGTTGAACTGCGTTTCAGAAAGCGTGGAAGTCTGTGTGACCTGCTCAAACATGCTTGCCGCTTGCGCTTCCTGTTTATTGCACGCCCATGCGTAGGCCAGCAGTCCGGCCGCGCGCTGGTAATCGTAGTTGCGGTCTTTGGCCACCACTCGCTCCAGATCGGCCACTGCCGCGGGGTAGTCCTTCAATTCCAGTTCGCACAGCGCGCGCCGGTAAAAAGGGTCGGGCGAATCCGTGCGCGACGAGATGGCGCGATCATAACACTCCTTGGCTTTGGCAAATTTTTTCTGCTCCAGGTAAAGGTCCGCCAGCTCTTCATAATTTCCGGCTGACGGATTGTCCAGCACCATCATCTCCAGTTGCCGTATCCGCTTGCGATGAGAAAATATCTGGAACGACTGCCGCAGCAATCCCAGGTCCGGAATTACCTCGACCACGATATAGATCAGCGCGCCCAGGCCGCCGCCCATAATAATGACGAACAGCCAATAGTTATCCGGCCGCCGGCGGATGAAATGCACCACCGCAATCGCAACAAAAATAAAACCAAAACTGTAGTTTCCGAATAGGTTCATGGTTTAGCAGAGGAGCAGCAGAATTCTTTTTTCATCCCTGGGGCCGCTTTTTGCAGCGCGCCCGCTCAAACAAGCCACAAGCATCAATCTTTGGGCCGTCTAGTTCTTGCGATTCGCTTTGTCTTTTTCTTCCTCTGCAGCCATCCTCTCTGTGCGCTCGCGGATCTTGGCCATCATCTGGTCCATTCTCTTTTGCTGGATCTCCATGCCTGCCTGCATCCCTTCCTGTATCATCTGCGGCTGTTCGCGCAAAAGCTTCTGTCCCACAGCGCTGGAATAGAAGCGAATGATTTCATCCACGTCTGTCTTGCTGAGGTGTCGACGATAGATCGGCACTATGGCTTCAACCATCTCGTCCAGCGGCATATCTGCCATCATGTCATCCACCATGCCGTTCAAGGCTTCCAGTTGCTTCGGCGTGGGGTTAGGCACCCGATCGCGAAAGGACTGCTCCGCCCCTTGTTTCATGGCCTGCTTCATCCCGTCCATCATCAGTGAAATGTTTCTGCGGATTTGCAGCAGGTCCACTAGTTTCATGATCTGGTCATGGGTCGGCGCGTCCGCGGCCAGTCCTTCTGACTTGGCCTTTGCCTGGGCCGCGGCTTCAGCCACGCTTTGCTGCGCATATACCGGTACTGCCGCTGCCATCAATACAAGAAGGAACACACCTTTACGCATACTTTTATCTCCTGTTTCTGGGGAAGCAAAAGAATCGCATATCTTCTAGTTCAATGCCACAGCAAAAATAGGTTAGCCGCCCAAACAAGACCATAGTCTTTTGTGACCTGCCTGTGGACTATTACTTTGCCCGCGGATGCGTCTTGTCATAGACGTCCATCACGTGCGTAATCGAAAGCTGCGTATACTTCTGGGTAGTGGAAAGGCGTTCATGCCCCAGCAGTTCCTGGATGGCCCGCAGATCGGCGCCTTCCGTCAGCATGTGCGTGCCAAAGGCGTGGCGCAGCGTATGCGGATGTATGTCCGGCGGCAAGCCGCGGGCCACGGCAATCTTTTTCACGATTCGACCCACGCTTCGCGTCGTCAGCGGCCCGCCGCGCTGGTTGATGAACAGCCGTCGCGTATTCTTGCGCGTTTCCTTCAGCACCTTCCGCCGCGCCTCGCGATAGGCCGCCAAGGCCTCCGCCGCCGCGCCTTCCAGCGGCACGTAGCGCTGCTTCTTCCCCTTGCCCCGGACAAGGATCACTCCGTTGGCCTCTTCAATATCACCCAGTTCCACGCCTACCAGTTCTGAGTTGCGCAGCCCGCAGCCATACAGCAGCTCGAAAATCGCGCGATCGCGCTCAGGGAACGCCGCGGTTTCAGGCATGTCAGTGTTCAACAGCCCATTGATCTCTTCCATCGTGGGGACGCGCGGCAGCTTCTTGGGCAGCTTCGGAGAAGACACCAGTTTTGCCGGGTTTTGGGCGACAATGCCTTCTCGCCCCAGCCATTTATACATCGACCGCAACGCCGCCAGCCCGCGCGCCACGGAAACTTTGCTCAAGCCGCAACCATGCAGGTGAGAGAGAAATCCCCGGATCGTGATGTGGTCGATCTCCTTCCATCGCGCTTCCGGTCCCAAGTATTCGGCAAAACGGCCCAGCTCGTTGCCATACGCGCGCAGCGTATGCGCGCTGGCGTTGCGCTCTCCGCGTAGTGAATCCAGAAATTTGCCGATGCCGCGTTGAATCTCCGCGCTCACACGTCTTTCCTGCTGCTTCATGGTTTCCCCGTTGTGCCGGTTCTTTTGCCTCGCGGATGAAATTTCCTATATACGGTTTTCAGCCGGTCCAGCGCCACGTGCGTATAGATCTGGCTGGTGGAAATATCGGCATGGCCCAGGATCGTCTGCACCGTGCGCAGGTCAGCTCCGTTTTCCACCATGTGTGTGGCGCAACTGTGGCGCAACATGTGCGGGCTGGCATGCCGGCCTGATGTCGAAGCCTCCTTCACCATCTGCCACACTCGCTGCCGCGATAGCTTCCCGCCGCCTTTTCGCACAAACAACATGGACGAAATCTTTCCGCTCAGCAGGACCTCCCGGCCGTCAGCGAGATATGCGCTTATTCGTTCCTGCGCGGCTTTTCCAATCGGGACAATCCGTTCTTTGTCGCCCTTGCCACGCACTAATATGTAGCCAAATTCCAGCTTCAAATCTTCCAGCTTCACGTGGATGATCTCAGAAACCCGCATTCCTCCCGCGTAAAAAACCTCCAGCATGGTCTGGTCGCGCTGCGCCAGCGCCGCGGAAAGTTTGGAATCTCCCGGCTTTCCTGCCGCCTCCAGCATCGCGTCGATCTCCGTCGCTGCCAGCGACTTTGGCAGCACCTTCCATTGCCTGGGCGAATCAATCTCGAGCGTCGGGTCTTGTTCGATCACCCGGTCCAGCAGCAGGTACTTATAAAAGTGCCGCAGCGTGGAAAGCTTGCGCGCCACTGACCGGTCTTTCACCCCGTTGGCAAACAGCTGGCTTAGGAAGCCTCGCACATCTTCCCGCCGCGCATGCGGCAGCTCCCTTCGACGGGCCGCAAGAAACTCGGCAAACTGAATCAGGTCAGATTTGTAAGCGCCCACCGTCAACGGCGTCAGCCCTTTCTCAACGTTCAGATAATCAAGAAAGTTCCTCACCATTGGATCGTCACGATCATCGCTCCTTCGCTTGTTATCAGACCTCATAATCTCCAGTATCCCGCCTTCCGTCACGCCGGCAAATAGCTCTGCTGGTTCCGTGCCGCCACAGCAATGGAAATTTCTAGTGTCTTGCCTTTAGGCGGTTTCAGATTGTTTCTTCGCTCTTGTCCTGATCCGCGTCCATCCGCGTTAATCCGCGGTAAGGTTTTGCCTTCCCGATCTCGCGCGATGTCGGAGATCTCGGCGATCTCCGGGGTCCCCGGCAAGCCCGCTTTTGGCTTGCTGGGGTGAGACCTCGGCGATTTCACCACCCCACCCCGGCTTTTTTAGTTCTTATTGCAAACAAAGCACTTCCTCAATTCGACCCATGCGTGCCGCAGGCGTGACCCAGGCGTGACGCTTGGGTGATCCAGGGGTCACCCTTGGGTGACCCAATCCCAATCCCAAACCCAATCCATTCGGCAGAGGGTCGCAAACTTCCCAAAACACAAAACGCAACGGTTTTCCCGTTGCGCAGCTTTGACAGATCGCCTCCTGCCAGCTTTCACTGTAGCAAATATAAAGCGAACAAATCAACCAAAATCGACACCTAATGGGCGAAATTTATTCAAAAGATGTCTTTTCTGAAAATTTGCCCGGTTTTTCTTCGTGCCTCCGTGGTGGGAGTTTGTTTTTCTCAGCCAATTCCCTTCACCAGCAGCACCACCGCCTCGGACCCAGCCTTCCTGTCCTGGGAAATCTCCATATACTCCGGCGAATCCGCCCACTCCCGGAACGCCGCCTCATCCGGAAACGACAGTAAGACAACTTTGTCCCGATCCCACTTCCCTTCAATTACCTTCGGGCCCTCATCCGCCGCCAGCACCCGCCCCCGGAATTGCTTCATCACGCCCATGAACCTCGACTGATAGCGGTCGTAAGCCGCCCGGTCCGTGATCTTCAACTGCGCAATCGCGTAAACGCTCATCTACACTCCCTTCTCAACCAGTCAACGAAAAACGCCCTGTGTAAGAATAAAACGATGCCCAGCGCCCAACCTTCGCCCACTCCCAGCTTCCTCTATGGCACCGCCTGGAAAGAAGACCGTACGACGGCCCTCACCGAACTCGCCATCCGCTCCGGCTTCCGCGCCATCGATACCGCTAACCAACGCCGCCACTACTTTGAAGCCGCCGTGGGGCAGGGTCTCGCGGCCGCATATCGCGCCGGCCTGGTCACCCGCGCCGATCTTTTTCTCCAGACCAAGTTCACCTATCAGGCCGGCCAGGACCATCGCCTGCCCTATGATCCTGCCGCAACGCTTTCGGTCCAGGTGGCGCAGTCGATGGCCAGTTCGCTTGAGCATCTCGGCACGGACCATGTGGACAGCTTTGTTCTCCACGGTCCCGCTTCCGGCTCCCACTGGACCACCGACGATTTTGAAACCTGGCAGGCCATGATCAAAGAACGCGACGCCGGGCGCACGCGTCTTCTCGGCGTCAGCAACATCTCGCTCGCTCAACTGCGGCAGATGGCCCGTGCCCATGCCGAGCCACCAGCTTTCGTCCAGAACCGATGCTATGCCATTCGCGGGTGGGACCGCGACGTGCGCGCCTTCTGCCGCGAACACAACATCATCTACCAGGGCTTTTCTTTGCTCACGGCGAATGTTGAAGTCCTCCGTCATCCCCTGGTTGCAGGGCTCGCCGCGCAGCTTAAGGCGTCTCCGGCCCAGATTGTCTTCGCTTTCGCGCGCCAGGTCGGCATGCTGCCTCTTACAGGGACCACAAATGCTGAACACATGAAGCAGGACCTCGCCAGCATCAAGCTTGCGCTGACGGCGGACGCCCTGAGCGCAATTGAATCGATTGCTGGATGATTTGTCTCCCCCTGTCATCCCGACCGAAGGCCGAGCGACGCAGGAGTGAGGGCGAGTGGAGGGATCCCGGCATCCTGTCCCATACCACGCCGCATCAGGGCGTTCTCTCGATTCAACTTGTTGCAGCCTGTAACTGGAACAGAAGCCGCCGATCTCAGTAGCCTGCGTCGAAACGGCACATTACTTCTCAAGGGCCGTTTTCTTCTTCCCCGCCATCTTCTCCGGCATCACAAACGGCTTTTCTTCAATCCCGTTCAACCGCGCTACCGTCACGGCATTCAGTGCACTCTCCGGCTGCTCTTCATGCTTGAAGAAGGCAAACACTTCGCGCTCGGCGCTCTGTGCCTTCAATTCTTCCGCCACCTTCTGTAGATCGGGCGTGCTGTACTCCGGCTCGCGAAAGCGGTAATATAAAAAGTCCGCCGTTGCCACCTTGGGCACAACAATCTTCTCGCTCTCTGCCCAGCACAGCGCCGCGTTCTTGCTCTTCAGGACCTCATACACTGCGTCGCTAAACCAGCTCTCATGCCTGAACTCAAAGGCAAACCTGTAGGCCTGCGGCAGCAGTTGCGCAAACGTCCGCAGCAGGCCGAGATCGGCCTTCAGGTTCGGCGGGGTCTGGATCAAGATCGGCCCCAGCTTGCCTGACTGCCGCATCGGCTCCATGCTTTGTAGAAAAAACCGGAACGAGTCATCGCAGTCCTTCAGCCGCTTGAAATGCGTGATCGATTGGTGCACCTTGGCGGCAAACTTGAAGTCCGCGGGCGTAGGACCTACCCAGCCGGCGATCGCGCTGGCCGTGGGCATGCGGCGAAACGTCGCGTTCAACTCGACGGCGTTCAGCCTCGTCGCATAGAACTCAAGAAATCTTTTCGACGGCAGTTTCTCCGGAAAGAATGCCGGCTTCCAGCTCGCGTATGACCATCCTGAAGTGCCGATGTGCAGGTCCATATGTGAAAGTATATCGGCCATTCTGGCTCGCGGTAAGCTGTGCCCAAGACAGTGCTAGTTATTTTTATGCTCTAGAAAAAGAAGTCCCAAAACAACATCGATGGGTTAAGATGCTTTGGCCTGGAGCAAGAAAAAATGTCTAAGTTGGTTGATTATCTAAAAATAAACGTGAATCCAATCCACTCTTGGACGGAATCTCTGAGCCACATCGCCCAAATACTCGCCTTAATTTTGGCTGGTATATGGACATACAAGTCATTCTGGGAAACAGACAAGCCTTCTCTTGAGCCTCACTTAACCAGCACAGCTGACATCAGCTGGAACAGAGTTCCAAATTCGAAGGGCGTTTGCGAAGCCGTGTTAGACGTCACGCTTGAAAACATCGGGAAAAGATCCGTGGACGTAGCTCAGATGAGGATTAGAGGATGGCTCGTCGATCCGCCGCGCATAGTTGATGATAAGCCGGTGTTTTTTACCGATGATGATGTGATGAAAGGTCAACAGTTCTTCGATCAAACTTTCACAGGCAGCTATTTGGTCGACCATTATCCGCCCGGGGTGAAGGTTCAAGACAGTTTCATATGGTATTTCAAAGAAAAACAAGCAAAGAACGTCTTCTGGCAAGTGTCTTTCACGACAAAAGACACCATTCGATACAATGCCGCATCAGCCATTGGAGACTTTGTTTGCAATTATGAATCCGATTAAAAGAACTGCTATGAAATTCGCGGCTAAATCTTGTTCTTCTCCGTGCCTCCGTGTCTCCGTGGTAGATTTGGGTTCTTGATCCGCGAAGATCCGCGTTCATCCGCGGTAAATTTTGTTGTTCTCCACGCCTCCGCGCCGAACCTACTTATAAAGAAGATACTTCTGCCGCAGCTCTTTGAATTTATTCAAATCATCCTGCCAGCCCTGCGCGATGCTCCGCGGCTCCTCACCCGCCGCTAACGCGTCAAACACTTGCTGGTTGGCAAGCGCGGTGATCATGTGTTCGATCTTCCAGTTGTCGGGATAAAGCTTCTTGAGCGCCGCCGCCAGCTCAATTCCCATCTCCGGCGCGTCCAGCACTGTGCGGTCGGTAACAATAATGTTTACGCCCTTGCACTGCTGGTTCTGGTACGGGCCGCTCACAGGGGTAAACGTCACGGGCACAAAGCGCACGCCCGGAATCAGCCGCGCATTCATGTAGTCGGAATAGGCGCGCGCGTCGATCCACGGCGCGCCCATCACTTCAAACGGCGTGTCCGTGCCGCGTCCCACGGAAACATTCGTTCCTTCCACCAGCGCCACACCCGGATACAGCTCCGCTTCATTCACTGATCGCAAATTCGGCGAGGTATTGATCCATACGATCCCGGTGGAATCAAACCAGTCGCCGCGCAGCCACCCTTGCATGGGAATCACGCGCAGCCGCGCGCCGATCTTCCTCTCCACGTTGTACATCTGCGCCAACTCTCCCAGCGTCATGCCGTGGCGTACCGGCGTGGGATGATAGTTGGTGAAGCTCTCGAACTGCGGCTGTGACATGTTTCCCTGCACAAACGCCCCATTCACCGGGTTCGGCCGGTCCAGCACAATGACCTCGGTATTGGTCTGCGCCGCCGCCTCCAGCAGGTAGCCCAGCGTGGCCGGATAGGTATAGAACCGCGCGCCCGCATCTTGGATATCGAACACCACGGCGTCCAGCGTCTTCAGTATGTCCAGCGGAGGCCGCTTCTTCGCATCGGTACCGCCATAGAGCGAATAGACCGGCACGCCGGTGACCGTGTCGGTCGTGTTGTCGACCTTCAGGTCGTCCACCGCGCCAAAGATTCCGTGTTCCGGGGCGAAAATTGCCGCCAGCTTGACTCCCGGCGCCGCCGCCAGCACGTCGATCGTCCTTCTGCCCTGCCCATCCACTCCGGTATTGTTCGTCAGCAGCCCAACGGTCATCTCGGCCTTGTCCCGCTTCAACGACGCAAAATTGTCCTGCTCCAGCGCGTCAATCCCGGTCAGCACGTGTCCGTTCCGCGCTGCCAAATGCCGTGATGCCGTCGCCGCTTCGTTGTAGCCGGTAATCGCCAGATGCTTATCGCGGTCAGCGGAAGTCACGTCCAGGTGCAGCACGCCCGCAACCGCCGTGGCCACTCGAGATCGCAAAGAGATAATCGCCGGCCCCTGCCGCGGCAAAACAGAATTCGTCAGCAGGATCACGTATGTATTCGTATAAGGATCAATCCACATCGACGTGCCGGTAAATCCTGTATGTCCGAACGAGCCCACCGGAAGCAGCGATCCCCGGTTCGACGAGAAAGAAGAATCAATGTCCCATCCCAGCCCTCGGACTTCGGTCGCGTTCGGCGGCTGCTGCGGCGTCGTCATCTTTTCAATGATGTCGCCGTCCAGGATTTGCTTCCGGCTGATCAGCGCCTGCGCGTACAGCGCCAGGTCGCCCGCGGTAGAAAATACTCCGGCGTGTCCGGCCACGCCGCCCATCCTGTCCGCGCGCGGATCGTGCACCACGCCGCGCAGTATCTGCTTTCTGTCCGGCGCAAAGGTCTCGGCGATTTTGCTCTTCCATTCCAGTGGAGGCAGGAAACGCGTGTGCTTCATGCCCAGCGCCTGAAAGATATGCACTGCCGCGTACTGGTCCAGCGGCATGCCGGAGAGGCGCTGCACCAGTTCGCCCAGCACAATGAAATTTGTATCGCTATAGATAAAGATGGAGCCCTGCGGCGCCTGCAACTTCTCTTCATGGGCCAGCCGGAACGCCGTATCGCGTCCCACCCAGTAAGGATTCAAATCAATGTCGGGCCGCAGCCCGGAATAATGCGTCAAGAGCTGGCGCACCGTGATCGCGTCTTTTCCGTTCATCCCGAAGTCAGGGATGTAATGCGCCACCGGCTCATCCAGCCGGACCTGCCCGTACTGGACCAGTCGCATCACGCTGGGCGTTGTCGCCACCACCTTGGTCAGAGACGCCAGGTCAAAGATCGTGTCCAGCGTCATGGCCTCCGGACGCGGCGAAGTGGCGCGCAATCCAAAAGCTTTCTGGTGCACGATTTTTCCGCCGTGCCCCACCACCAGCACAGCTCCGGTAATGGCCTGGTCGTTGATCTGTTCCTGCACCAGCACATCGACCGGAGAAAAATTCGCGGTCTCTTTGGTCGGCTGGGCGGGCTTCTTCTTTTTCTTGTCCGGGGGCGCGCCCGCGGCGGAAATGCCTTGCGCCAGCAATATGAGGATGGAAATGAAGCCAATGGCTTTGCGCGGGAATGTCATCTGTGAACTGAGTGTGTTATAAACCGAAAACAAAAGCAACACGAGGGAATTTTCTGCACCAAAGTACCAACAGTATGCTGTCCCGCTCGCTCGGCCATCAGGACGAACAGTTTCAGCGTGCCTTTGCCATCCTGCGCTCCGGCATTGACCAGTGCGCTTTTCCCGGCGCGGCCGTCGCGATTGCTCATCAAGGCAAGCTGATCGCGCACAAGGGACTCGGGCATTTCACTTATGCCGCAACATCTCCTGCCGTGACCGCCGAAACCGTCTACGATCTCGCTTCAGTCACCAAGGTCATTGCCACCACCACAGCCTGCATGATCCTGTACGAACAAGGCCTGTTCAAGCTCGACCAGCCTATCGCCGAACTTCTCCCCGAATTTGCCGATCAGCAAGACAGCGCCTGCCGCCAGGTTATGCTCCGCATGCTGCTCGCCCACTCTTCCGGCTTGCCGGCTTACGTCAAGCTGTTCCAGACCGCCCGTAATAAGGACGAACTTGTAAAACAAGCGCTGCGTGTGCCTCTCACCGCCGATCCCGGTGCCCGCGCCGAATACAGTGACATCGGCTTCATTCTGCTGGGGCAGGCCTTGGAAAGGCTTTCCGGGGAGCCTTTGGACCGATTCTGCCGGCGCGAGATCTTCACCAAACTCAACCTTGCGCACACCTGCTTCAACCCGCCAACCGAGCTAAGACTCTCAATCCCGCCCACGGAAGATGACCGCACTTTCCGCCATCGCCTGATCCAGGGGGAGGTCAACGATGAAAACGCCTCCGTCATGGGCGGAGTAGCCGGCCATGCTGGCTGTTTTTCCACAGCACTGGACGTGTCAGTTTTTGCACAATGCATATTGCGGGGGGACACACCGCTGGTAAAAAAGGAAACTTCGGAAATTTTTACCTGCCGCCAGGGCTCCCCTCACGGCACATCACGCGCCCTGGGCTGGGATACCCCATCCCAACCGTCACAGTCGGGAAAATATTTTTCCTCGCGCTCCTATGGCCACTTGGGCTATACAGGTACTTCACTATGGATTGATCCTGATCGCCAGCTTTCCGTCACTCTGCTTACCAATCGCACCTGGCCGGACCGTGGTTCGCAGTCCATCAAGCAAATCCGGCCCGCTTTCCACGATGCCGTCATCGAGGCGCTGCACTGAGGTATTGAAGGCGTGAGTCCTCGCAAAGCCACCATTCGCGATCTCCGGACCGAGCAGCAGAACCTTGCTTCCTCCGGTCTCGATACGCTCTCCGCGCTGGAAATTGCCCGCGTCATCAACCGTGAAGACCGCAAAGTTGCCGCCGCCGTGGAGCGAGCCTTGCCCCAGATTGCGCGCGCCATTGACGCTATTGCCCAGGCCATCGGCAGCGGCGGAAGGCTGATTTATGCGGGCGCGGGCACCAGCGGGCGGCTGGCGGCTTTGGACGCCGCGGAGTGCCCGCCTACCTTCAACACCAATCCCAGGACCGTGCAGTACGTGATCGCAGGAGGCAACAAAGCTCTGGGCCACGCCGCTGAATACAGCGAAGATTCAAGCTCAAGCGGGCGCAAAGACATGGCCAAACGCAAGCCCGGCAAGAAAGATGTTGTAGTGGGAGTTGCCGCCAGCGGTCGGACGCCTTACACCATCGGCGCGGTGGAGCATGCACGCAAGAAAAGGGCCAAAACGGTGGCTGTTGTTTGCAATCATGGCTCCGCATTGGGCGCTCTGGCCGATATTGAGATTGTGATCGACGTCGGTCCCGAGGCCGTTTCCGGCTCCACTCGCATGAAGGCCGGTTCCGCACAGAAGATGGCCCTCAACCTGCTAACTACAGGAGCAATGGCCCGTCTCGGCTACATCTACGGCAATCTGATGGTGAACGTTCACACCACCAACCACAAATTGATGGAGCGGGGCCTCACCGTCCTGGAGAAAGCTGCTGGGGTAGACCGCCCCACGGCGGCGAAAACACTTGAGATGGCGGAAAACCAAGTCGCCATAGCGCTCATCATGTTGAAGACCGGTTTGGGCCCTGCCCAGGCAGGTAAAAGACTCAAGAGCGTTAAGGGGAACGTCCGGCAGGCGATTGCGCAGGGTCATTTAAAATGAAGCTGGTTTCCAAGTCACCGAATGGCGGTTCCCGCAAGGCAGAGACGCTGCTGTCCACCGGAGATCCCGGTTTCAGAAAGCCAGTCTCCCGCAGTAAGACCATCCGGATTGATTTCCGGGACGGAGAAATCGCGCCAGAGAGTCTTATGGATAAGTTTGTAATTCGTGGTGGCAATCCCCTGGTGGGAAGCGTCCGCATCAGCGGCGCAAAAAATGCCGCTTTACCAGCCATGGCCGCCGCTCTCCTCACAGACGAGCCCGTGATTCTGGAAAATATTCCCGACGTTCGCGACATTCAGACCGAGCGCAACCTGCTGGTCTCAATGGGCGCTGATGTCGAGTTGGGTTATGGCCGCGCTTCCCATCGCACCACGATTTCCTGCAGCAACCTGGTCAACCCTGAAGCTGCCTATGAACTGGTAAAGACCATGCGTGCATCCACGCTGGTCCTGGGTCCGCTGCTCGCGCGCATGGGCCGCGCCCGCGTCTCCCAGCCCGGCGGTTGCGCCATTGGCGCCCGCCCTATCGATCTCCACATCAAAGGCCTTGAGCGCCTGGGCGCCTCCATCAAGCAGGAGCACGGCTACATTGAAGCCAGCGCGGAGCGCCTCCACGGCGGCCACATTATTTTCGACAAGATCACCGTCACCGGCACTGAAGACCTGATGATGGCCGCAACCCTTGCCAAAGGCGAAACCATCATGGAAAATTGCGCCCGCGAGCCTGAAGTTGTCGACTTGGCCGCCTTGCTCACCAAGATGGGCGCAAGAATCGAAGGCGCGGGCACGCACACAATTCGCATTCATGGCGTGGAGAAGCTTCACGGGGCGCGTCATCGGATTATTCCTGATCGCATAGAAGCCGGAACTTTTGTCATTGCGGCCGTGCTCACTGGTGGCGACCTGCAGCTTACCAACTGCGATCCCAGTCACCTCGGCTCCCTGATTCAAAAGCTGGAAGAGTGTGGCGTGAGGATCACCGCCGGGACCGACTCCATGCGCGTGACCAACGGACATCAGCTAGTCGCGGCCGACATCAGCACGGAAGAATTTCCCGGTTTTCCCACGGACATGCAGGCGCAATACATGACTCTGGCCACGCAGGCGCAGGGCACCTCGCTCATCACCGAGAACATTTTTGAAAACCGCTTCATGCACGCCGGCGAACTGGCCCGCATGGGCGCCCATATCAAGGTGGAAGGCCGCCGCGCCATCGTTCGCGGCAAGACCCCTCTCAGCTCCGCCGCCGTCCAATGCTCTGACCTGCGCGCTTCAGCTTCCCTGGTCATCGCCGCTCTGGTCGCCGACGGCGAAACCATCATCGACCGCGTCTATCACATTGACCGCGGCTATGAGCGCATTGAAGAAAAGCTCAAAGGCGTTGGCGCTCAGATTCGCCGCATTGGAGAAATCCTGCCCCGTCGCGCCGCCGCGCCTAGCGTCGTGGCGTAATCTCACCTGCAAAACAAAACTCCGCGGGGCGATCTGCTCCGCGCGGAGATATCCGCGCAAACGTGGCTGCTTCTCAATTCTCTGGGCTGACAACCTCTTGTCAGTCAAAACGTCTCAGAAAACACCTTCACTGCGGCTTGGAGGATTGGAACCTGATAATAATCCACGTTGGCAGTGGTCCCATTCAAAACCATAATCGCGTAGCCATGGTTATAGTCTGTGCCATTGTTCCCTGTGATGGCGGTCGTGTTCCAGGTAGGCAGTGGAGCGCCGTTGTAAGTTGTTAAACCGCTTGCGGGCGTATAGGTCTGCTGATCGGTAAAGACTGGCACAGCGGAGCAGCCGACGCACCTTCCGCGCTGAAGTTGCATATAAGGATCGTATACAGCCAGCGTGTGCTCATGTCCCCAAAACCAGCATGTTATCTGCGGCAGCAAACTCTGAAAGTTGGCGAGCAGGTTGGGATTATAGGCATACGGCGCGCTATTCACTTCACCGACGGACCCAAACGGAGAGAATAACTGGTGGTGCGAAAGCAGCACATTTTTCCTTCCGCCAGCATGTTGAATCTTGTTTGCATGCCATTGTGCTTCTGCAGGATTCAACGACGTCATGTTGGAAACAACGGTAAACGGATTGTTGTCATTATGTCCCGTGTCCATGGCGAGGAATTGCCAGTTCGCGTTTTGGAGGCAGAAATAGCTGGCTTGCTGCTTCAGTTGGTCGACCAGCCAGTAGTAGCCATTGCCTCCCGAATACATGTCATGATTGCCACAGAGGCTGTAGACCGGAATCCCGGCGCCAAAGACCGTTTGGCAGATGCTGAGAAAATTCTCCTGTACTTCCGTCTGCGTGCCGGAATAATAAATGTCGCCGAGATGAATCACCACGTCGGGAACGGCATTTTTAACCTGAGTGAGCAGATTGATGGCTACATCCTGGCCGGTGCCCCAATCGCCGATGATCGCAATCGTGGCATTAGCGTCCAGGTTAAAGACCGGATTCATATTCGCGCGATAAGGGAAATCGCCTCCACTGGCTTTGAATGCGAGATACTCCGCCAGGCATTCTCCCCACCCCGGATCGCAGACTGAATCTTTCAATTCAGCGGCATAGATTGCAGCCTGCTGGTGGTTTCTTGTGATTTCCGCCAAAAGAAACTTTGCGGCAGTTTCGGTGCAGTCTCCCGCCACTGACATTGCTATGGGCGAGTCCCGCCTTTCGGCGCGCAACGAGGGTGGCGCGGCCACCGCCGTCCGCAGGTTTTCAGGCATAAGTTGACGCTTTTCCAGTAACGAAACGCCAATGCGATCAACCGCATCCATCAATGGCGGCAGAGGTTGTGCTGGCGCGTTTTCTAGGGTAGAAGACGCTGTGCGTCGGGCAACCGAGGCATGCTTACGCGCTACTTCAGCCGCGGCAGACTGCCAGAGTGAAAGATAAGGATCGGGGTATGTATACCGGACTTTAGACATAAGAAAACTCCTTCGATAGACCTAAAGAACGTAAACTCCACCGGCATCCCTGTTTGAGAACCGACCAGGAGAATTCCCGGCTTCCCGTTTTGGAACAGCTCAGGATTTTTCTTAACGATTTTTCATCAGTTCCCATGCTCCGGGCCGTACCATTTACTTCTTCGGCTTTAGCGCGGAGCGAACAAGCGGATGCCAACCCCTGGCAAGACTCTCAGTTCGGTGGAAAGCCCCAGCAGCAGCGCAGAACCCTTGCCACTGTTCCGTCCTGAGGCCATCGCCGCCCTGCAACAGAAGTTTTATGGCGAAATCATTCTTATCCGTCCTTTTTCCCTGATGTTGCTGTGCTGGTTTGCTCTGGGCATCACGGCCGCAGTCCTGGGATTTCTTTTCCTGGGCCAATACACCGAGCGGGCGCGCGTGCCTGGGGTAATGACCGTCAGCAGCGCCTCCGGCTTATCGGCCGCCGAGTTCTACGTGCCTGGCCGATGGATTGGCCGGTTACATGCCGGAAGCCAGCTCTCTTTGCGTTGTGATTCCTGCTCGCCCCAGTTTGGCCGACAGGTTGGGACCGTCCTGCAAGTTGCTGAGGCTCCCTTAGGGCAGGCTGAGCTTGCCCAAAGAAGCCTGGACCTGCCTGGGCCGGTCTACAAAATCGCTGTGTCGCTCCCGCCACCGGCGGCACGGACAACGCAAGCCAACCCTTCACCGCAAGCGGGAGTGAGAGTGGAAGCGGAAATACCGCTTGGGCGTAAACCTTTAATCAAGTGGTTCTTCGAACGGTCAAGTAGCTGAGGCCGCGCGGGGCGCAGCATTTTGCCGAAAATGATATTTGCCCGGGAACAAAAACTGCCGATGGTCTTTCAGACTGAGGCGGCGGAGTGTGGCTTGGCCTGTCTGGCCATGATCGCCGGCCATCACGGCCTGAATGTTGACCTGCCTGCTCTGCGCCAGCGCTTCTCCCTTTCCCTGCGTGGCACCACCCTCAACCACATCATCCGCTTCGCCGGGGCCCTTGACCTTACCGGGCGGCCTTTGCGAGTGGAACTCGAAGACCTTGACTGCTTGAAAACGCCCTGCATCCTGCACTGGAAGATGGACCACTTCGTGGTCCTGAAGAAGGTCACGCGGAAATACGTCTTTCTGCACGATCCTTCCATGGGGCCGCGTCGGCTCACCTTTGCTGAAGCGAGCCGTTATTTCACCGGCGTCGCGCTGGAACTTACCCCCACGCCGAGCTTTGCTCCCCGTGACGAGCGCCACCCGCTGCGCCTGCGCGACCTCATTGGCCGCGTGGTGGGCCTGAAGCGCGCTCTGGGACAGATTTTCGTCCTGGCCGCCGCTCTGGAACTCTTCTCCATCATCAGCCCTCTGTTCCTGCAGCTCACGGTGGATAAGGTCCTCGCCGCCCTGGACCGCGATCTTCTGGTAACGCTGGGCATCGGCTTCATGCTGTTGGTTGCCCTGCAATCTTTTCTGAGCGCACTGCGCAGCTGGACCACTCTTTACTTTGGCACCTCGCTTAAATTGCAGTGGTATGCCAATCTGTTCTCTCACCTTGTCCGCCTGCCCGTCTCGTTTTTTGAAAAACGCTATTTCGGCGACATCCTCTCCCGCTTTGATGGCGCTGAAGCCATCCAGCGCACGCTGACCAACAACTTCATTGAAACTGTGCTGGACGGCCTGATCTCCATTTTTGTGCTCGCCGTGATGTTCTTCTATAGCCGCAAGCTCGCCCTGATCGTGATTGTCAGCGTCCTGCTTTATGTGGCCCTGCGCAACCTGGCTTATCTTCCGCTGCGCCGCTCCATGGAAGAACAAATCATGCGCATGGCCAGGCAGCAGACCCATCTGATTGAGACGCTGCGCGGCATTCGCACCATCAAGGTCCTTGGCCGCGAAAACAGCCGCAAGACGCGCTGGATGAACCTGCTGGCCGATACCACCAACGCGCAGGTGCAAACCGAACGGCTCACCCTGCTCTTCAAGGCCGCAAACGGCCTCATCTTCGGCCTGCAATCCGTGGCGGTGGTATGGTTCGGCGCCGCACTGGTTCTCGGCGGACAATTCAGCGTCGGCATGCTCTTCGCTTTCGTCGCCTACCAGGAGCAATTCAAGGCCCGCATCACCACGCTTGTCGACCGTCTTTATGACTTCCGCATGCTCTCGCTGCAGGTCCAGCGGCTGGCTGACGTGGTGCAGGAAAAACCTGAGTCAACCTTCGTTGAATCTACTGGCGCCGAAGTGGAAGACGCCTCCATCGATGTCCGCAATCTTTACTTCCGTTATTCCGATACCGAACCGTGGCTGTTGGAGGACGTGACTTTCAGGATCGCGCCCGGCGAGTGCGTTGCTATTGTCGGCCCTTCCGGCGCTGGCAAATCGACCCTGCTCAAGCTCATGGCAGGATTACTGAAGCCTCAATCAGGCGACGTGATCGTCAACGGCCATTCCGTTTGCAAAAGCCGCGCCGCGGTCCTGGGCAATGTTGGTTTTGTCTTGCAGGATGATTCCCTCTTTGCCGGGACCATCGCGGACAACATTGCTTTCGCCTCAGACGTTGCCGACATGGCGCGCGTGGAAGAATGCGCCCGGCTTGCTTGCGTGGACGCCGAAATCAACGAGATGCCCATGGGATACAACACGCTGATCGGAGACATGGGGTCGGCTCTCTCCGGCGGACAGCAGCAGCGCCTTCTGCTGGCGCGTGCGCTGTATCAGCGGCCTTCCATCCTCATTCTCGATGAAGCCACCAGCCATCTCGACGTGCCTACGGAGCAGCGCATCGCCGCCATGCTCGTCGATCTTCGCATGACGCGCGTCTTCGCCGCGCACCGGCCGGACACTATCCGGATTGCCGACCGCGTGATCAGTCTGTCGCGCACAGGAAAGATTACCGAAGCACCGTCTGCGCTGCGCGCCGGCTCCGCGGCGGGCGCAACAGTTTATGAAGGAGAACACTATGTCTAACCAGAATGAACCGAATCGGGTGCTCAATCGCATGGGCGCTCGCATACTCACACAGGAAGAAATTGAAAGCGTAAGCGCCGCCGGCCCGCCGTGCCAGTTAACGTTCACCCATCTGCCAAAGGGAGGTTCAGACGAGGACACATTTTGTCCGTAAATCGGAGTTGCAGGGCAAGTGGATAAAACAAAACCAGGAAGTAGAAAAATATGTCGAGACAAGACAACAGAGTACTGGCGCGGGCAGGAGCGCGGGAACTGACCATTGAGGAAGTCGACCAGGTCAGCGCAGCCATGCAGAACCACACCAACGTGTGCACTGCGATTATGGCCACCGCCACGGTTACCGGCCCCGGCGACGGCGACGGCTGCAGTGACACCGATAAGGACGCTCATTTCATTTAATAAATCCGGCCGCCCCAATGCCCAGCTGACGGGCGGCCAGCCAAAACTTTTCTGAAGAGCTTGGGCCCGCTCAAACGGTCCCAAAAATGACGAAAAAAGGAGAAAAGTATGAATGACCAGAACAGAGTGTTGATTCGCCGCGGCGCTCGTGAATTGGACCGCGACGAAACCAAGCGCGTGAGCGGAGGTCTTACGACCCTCACCGCCTGCACCTGGGACCCGGATTTCGGCAGGGACGGAGACGGCCCCCCTGAATGCTAGTTCTTCAAGCGGGGCCCGCCGTTGGCGGCCCCCGCTTTTTCATCGCGCGAAGTCATCATTGCAAAGAAGTCTTTTTTGAAGAGGTTGGGCCCGCTCAACGGACCCAAAATGACGAAAGGAGAAAAGTATGGATGACCAGAACAGAGTGTTGATTCGCCGGGGCGCTCGCTCATTGAGCGCGGAGGAAATGGAGCGCGTGGGCGGAGGATTGAATACCGAAACCCTTTGCACCATCCCCACTGCGACTTGCCCCAACAAGGACGGAGATGCCCAGATCGGCGAGTGCGGGCCCCATTGCTGAACAAGGTGGCGCCTTGCCGGCGCCACCGGTTTCAACCCGGGACTTGTTCGCGGCGGGATTTCTGATCACAGAAAGTTTTGTACGAACAGGAGTAAATGTATGGATCAGCTAAATCGCGTGCTCTGCCGCAAAGGCGCTCGTGAGTTAACCGAGCAGGAAACCAGTCGCATCAATGGAGGCCTGCGCACCCTTACACGATGCACCGTAGGACCTGGGCCGCACCACAGGGATGGAGATGCTTCCATCGGCGAGTGCTAGCCCTTAATTAAGCCGCCCTCGTACTCGGGCCGCATGCGCAAACTGTTTTGAAGAGGCTTGGGCCCGCTCAACGGACCCACGATGAAAGGAGAAAGACATGAATGACCAGAACAGAGTGTTGATTCGCAAGGGCGCCCGTTCATTGAGTGCGGAGGAAATGGAGCGCGTGGGAGGAGGATTGAATACTGATACCGTGTGCACCGTTCCCACAAACGTTTGCCCGAACAAAGATGGAGACGCTTCCATTGGCGAGTGCGGGCCCGTTTGCTCTTGAAGCGCTCAATTTCCTGAATAAGGTGGCGCGTTGACAGCGCCACCGGTTTTTAGTCCGGGACTTCAGTCCAGCGGAATTCATGGTCTTCAGAAAGTCTTGTATCGCGAAAACAGGAGTAAATGTATGGATCCGAAAAATCGCGTACTCTGCCGCAACGGCGCTCGTGGAGTTGACCGAGCAGGAAACCAATCGCATCAATTGAGGCCTGCGCACCCTTACACCATGCACCATAGGACATGGGCCGCATGCGCAAACTGTTTTGAAGAGGCTTGGGCCCGCTCAACGGACCCACGATGAAAGGAGAAAGACATGAATGAGCAGAACAGAGTGTTGATCCGCCGGGGAGCTCGTGATTTGAATGAGCAGGAAGTCGCGATCGTAGCCGGTGGGCTCAGGACGTTGACCGCATGCACCCTGGCTGCGGCCGGCACTCTCGACGGAGATACCTTCCACAGCGAGTGCGGCAGCCCCGATCTATAGCCCGTTTCCGCCGTGAAGACTTCTCTTGACAGGTTTGGGCCCGCTCCAACGGGCCCAAAACAAAAAAGGAGATATGCATGAATAACCAGAACAGAGTACTGATTCGCCGGGGCGCCCGCGAATTAACAACGACAGAATCCGAAATCGTCAATGGAGGCTTTGTTACTTTTTCGCTCTGCACCAACAATCCTTCTCCAGATGGAGATCAGCACGTTGGCGAACTCGGCTGTTAAACGCTTTCGACCGCGCTTAAACGCGCCCGAAAGCTATTTGCAAAGCTTGGGCCATCGATGGGCCCAAAACTACAAAAGGAGACAAAAGCATGAATGACCTGAACCGGGTATTGCTTCGCCGAGGCGCGCGTGCCTTGAGTGAGCAGGAAGTCGAGCACGTGGGTGGAGGAATACGTACCGCGACCCTTTGCACCGCCCCTACTTCGAAGCAAGCCAGCGCAGACGGCGATACTTTCAACAGTGAGTGCGGCGCCGACGTATAGCCATTCCCGCTGCGAAGACTTCTTTTGACGAGCTTGGGCCCGCTTGAGCGGACCCCAATAATGAAAGGAGAAAAGGCATGAACGATCAGAACAGAGTGTTAGTGCGCAAGGGCGCTCGTGATTTGACTGGCGAGGAAGTCGAGAAGGTATGCGGCGGCCTCGCGACGGCGACCAAATGCAGCGTGACTGCGGCCGGCTCCATCGACGGAGATCTCCACGAGTGCAGTTGACCGATTCCAGGCGGCGTCCACATGTCGTCGCCGAACCGACTTTCTTGAAGAGCTTGGGCCCGCTCAACGGACCCAATGACGAAAGGAGACAGCATGAATAACCAAAACAGAGTGTTAGTGCGCAGGGGTGCTCGTGATTTGAATGAGCACGAAGTCGCCATGGTAGCCGGTGGAATCACGACGTTGACCGCATGCACCCTGACTGCAGCCCGCACTCTTGACGGAGATACCTTTCTCAGCGAATGCGGCAGCGATCACTAGCTTTTCCGCTTTTGACGAGCTTGGGCACCTTCAACGGACCCAATGACGAAAGATAACAATCATGGATAACCAGAACAGAGTATTGATCCGCCAGGGTGCTCGTGACCTGAATGAGCAGGAAGTCGTGTAGGTTAGCGGCGGGTTCAGGACCTTGACCGCGTGTACCCTGGTTGCAGTAGGCGTCTTCGACGGCGAATGCTTCAATTAAACTGTGGCGACCTCTGCCGCTTTTTTTGACTATCAACCTTCAAGGAGAAACTTATGGATAAGGACAACAGGGTGCTGAGTCGCATCGGCGCTCGTGAACTCACTGAACAGGAAGTCGAGACTGTACAGGGTGCGTTTCAAGTACGCCACACCCTGACCCCGTGCTTTATCGACAAGAAACAGCAGTTGCTCAATGGCGACCAGACCATTGGCGAGTGCGGACCATAAATCCAGACCTGCAAGTGGCGCCATGAGGCGCCACTTGCATTGAATAAAACCAAAAAATCTGAGGAGGCAATGCAAATGAAACTTATAGTTTTAGCGCCGGAAGACGACAATCACACAGCTCCTATCAAGTGGGCGCTGGAAAAAGCGGGCCACAAAGTTGCGTGCTGGGCCGGCCTCTCCTGGACTGACGAAGGCCAGTCTTCTCTCCTGATGAATGGCGACGACACCCTCATTCTGGGAGAACACTCTGTTGATCCCGGTGACGTCATATGGATTCGCCGCCCGGAGCAGCCTGTGCCGAACCCCAAGGTCTCTGAAGCCGATAAAAAATTTGCTTCTCTCGAATACCGCTGCTTTTATCATTCGATCGCCTATCTTCTGGATACCCTCCCGGTCTGGGTCATCAACAAGTATTCCGCTGCCAGGGTGACGATCCAGAAAGCCGTGCAATTGCGCCTGGCCCGCCAGTGCGGACTCAAGACGCCGGCCACGCTGATGTCCAATCATCCCGCCACAGTCAGAGAGTTTTTTGCCCGCGAAAACTCCCGCACCATCTGCAAAGGCTTTACCCCGCACGTGTGGCAGAAGGAAGGCCAGATGTCTGTTGCCATCACGGAAACCTTTGAGCTCAAACGCGACCAGTTGCCCACCGATGAAGTTCTGACCTACGCGCCGGCCATTTATCAGGAACGCGTCCCCAAGGACTATGACATACGCATGGTGCTGATGGGCAATCACATCTATTCCTACGCGCTTAGGAACGCGAAACAGGCGCTGGACTGGCGGCAGGATGCAGGGTTAGGCCACGTTACGGCTGAGCTGGTTCCCACTCCGCCCGATGTCGAAAAAGGCGTTTTGGAGTTCGCGCGGCTGTCCGGGGTGTGCTTTGGCTCCCTTGATTTCGGCGTTGATGCCGAGGGCAAATGGTGGTTCCTGGAGATCAATGAACAGGGACAGTTCCTATGGATCGATCAGTTCAATCGTGATGCCAGACTGTTGGAGAAGTTCTGCGCTTTCGTGACCTCACCTGAGGGCTCAACCTTGCCTCTGGAAGCGCGGCAGGACCTCTTCCCTTCCCTGGCGGAATATGAAGAGTTGCTCAAGAATGAACAGGTCGCGCCCGTGGGTCGGCCCCGGCAGGACGATCCGTTTCTCTCTATCGAGGCCTGACATAACCGCCTTTGCGGCCGGGGCTTGCTTTGGGATACAACAGATGCGATGAAACTCGCAAAGAAAGCCCTGAAGCTGGCGGATGCGTTCCGCGTAAAACACGGCGGCTCGTTCCGGCTGAAGGATTATGACCCTGCCGATACCCACGGCCTTCACTCCAAAGAGAAGGCCAATGATCTCTTGCAGCAGAGCTTGCTGGTGTTGCAGGATCTCCAGGAAAGGCTTTATGCGCAGGACCAGTGGGCGGTCCTGCTGATCTTTCAGGCCATGGACGCCGCCGGCAAAGACAGCCTGATCAAGCACGTCATGTCCGGCGTGAACCCCGAAGGATGCGACGTGGCCAGCTTCAAGCAGCCTTCCGCGGAAGAACTGGACCATGACTTTCTCTGGCGGACCACACGCCGCCTGCCGGAACGCGGGAAGATAGGCATCTTCAATCGTTCTTACTATGAAGAAGTTCTGGTGGTGCGGGTGCACCAGGAGTTTCTGGCCAAGCAGCACCTGCCGCCCGAGATAGTTACCAAGAAAATCTGGAAGGATCGCTTCGAAGATATCTGCAACTTCGAAAAATACCTTACGCGCAACGGCGTGGTCATCCGGAAGTTCTTCCTTAACGTCTCCAAAGAGGAACAAAAGCAGCGTTTCCTGGAGCGCCTGGACGAACCGGAAAAGAACTGGAAATTTTCAGAGGCCGACGTCCATGAGCGCCAGTACTGGAACGACTACATGGACGCGTATGAAGAGATGATCCAGCACACCTCAACGCCGGACGCGCCCTGGTATGTTGTCCCCGCCGACCACAAATGGTTTACTCATATCGCCGTGAGTTCGGCCATTATCCAGACGCTTGAGGAAATGGACCTGCAATTTCCCAAGGTCGATAAGGTTCGACGCAAGCAGTTGGACAGCGCGCGACAGACGCTGCTGAAATCCGGCAAATGATCTTGCAGCTCAGTGAGACTAGTTTCAGATGGGTATAAAATTGGCATGAATTTTGTGGCACAGGCACTCTTGCCTGTGGCTCTTTTGGATCGTGAAGGATGCAGCCACAGACACGAGTGTCTGTGCCACATTTCTCTCTGCCGACTAATCAGAAACTTTCTAGCTCCTGCTCTTATAGCGGATATTCTCTGAGAGAGGCGATGCCAGCCATTCCGCCAGCGTTTGCGCGTTGCGGTCGCGCTCTGAAGTTTCGGCCGTCGCCAGATCAATCGGCCACTTCACTCCCACATCGGGATCAGCGAAATGAATTCCGCTTTCGCCCTTCTGGTTGTAGACCCCTGTAGTCTTGTACTGTACTTCACAATCGTCTGTGAGCGAGCAAAATCCGCGGGCAAACCCGTAAGGCGCCCAGACCTGCTTCTTGTTCTCCTCAGAGACTTCCAGACCAAACCATTCTCCCAGCGTCGGCGATCCTTTGCGCACGTCCACCGCCACCAGGAACGCCGCGCCCCGCGTCACGCGCATCAGCTTGCCCATGGGCGGGTCCCACTGAAAATGCAGCCCGCGCAACACACCCTTTTTGGATTTTGAATGGTTGTCCTGGACAAAGTCCGTGGGTAGTCCCAGTTCGCGGAACTGGTCTGCCCGGTAAGTCTCCATGAAGAAGCCGCGCGAATCGCCGCGCACCTCCGGCAATACCACGATCACATCATTCAGTTGAACA
>DASSXL010000014.1:0-19654 GCA_035703825.1 Candidatus Angelobacter sp. | reverse complement strand
GAGAGTTGCTGAAACTCTGGAGGATCCCTGTTGCAAGGGCCAGAGGTCATCAGGAAGTTCTTTCGGGGTGTGCACAACGCCCAGACTCTTTCTGGGTTTTTCCAAGGCCGGACTTGGCCCTTGTACACCGTTTCAATCAGTCGCATGGTGAACCCAGCATGATTGAAACGCTCCCACCCGAGTGCGAAGAGCTCTCCGGGGGCGGAGAGCGTTTGTCATATCGAGTCCAAGATGATCCGGTGACGGAGATTCAGCTTTGAAAGCAAGTCGAATCTGCTCCTATCTGAGCGCAGCGGTATCGGTTTCACGCAATTGAGCTGGCACCTTGATCTTCCTGGCCGGATCCTTGGAAAGGAAGTCCTGGTCCATGTTGTTGCACGGGCAGGAGTGCAGGTGAATCGTTATTTTCGCCGCGCGCGTCCTTTGACGGAACAACATGGCTATGGATGGCCCGTAAAATAAGGCAAGGGCGTGGACTAGGCTGGTCGGGCCTGCGATATGACATTGTTCGCAATCAAGAATCTGAGGCGAGTAATAACATATGACTATTGATTGGCAGATTGTTGAAGCTCGGTCTGATTTGCACAAATTTTGTACAACCGAATTGGCGTTGTGGTCTTTTTAGTCCCTTTGGCCATATTGCAAATCAATAACTTACATGTCATCAATACCGTGAGCTGTTCCGATCCCGACTAGCTCCACCATATTCCGACTCCCGACCCAATGAGTCTCCATCCCATTCCAGTTGAAAATTGTTCACCCGTGGACAGGTGTTTCCACGGCTGGACAGGTCTGCATCCTCTGGATTTTGCTGAAGGCCCGGTTCCTTAATGATTTCAAATGTTTAGAGGGCACCCGCTTTGGCAGTTCAGATGCAATTTGAATGTCCTAATCATATGGGAGACAAATTCATGACCACGTTATCAAGTTTAAAGCCTGCATTGGATTTGTCTGCCCTGCCAGTTCCCAAGCCCATGGCGAGAGCGCAGCAGAGCGACCGTCAAGCAGTGCTTGTAATTCCGGAAATTAGTCAGCCCAGTTCGATGGCGGAACGATGGGCAAGTTACGTCCTTACAGCATGTAAATCCGACAGGGACCCAAGGACTCTGGCAATATGGGCGCGCCAGGTGGGCGTCAGCTACACGACGTTGTGTGAGAGCTGCCGGTTGATTGACGTACAACCGCGTCAGGCCCGCGATTTTACCAGGGTCCTTCGCATCATACTCATGCCCGCATTCGACTTCCGTCAACTGGCCAGTTTTCTTGATATTAGTGACAAGCGCACACTTGATTCTATTTTGCAGACAGCCGGGTTTGGACAGCTCGTACCCATGCCACATCACATGTCAGTCGAATACTTTCTGGAGAACCAACAATTCATAGCCGCCGAGAATCCCGGGCTCATAATTCTACGGGACGCTTTTGCCGAAACGTAACATTTCGAATCTAAAGCGGTTCACAAAAATCCGACAAATATTCCAGCGGAAACTGGCTTGTCTAGAGGACTGCCTCCAAGTACAGTCTCGACACTGCTCTGCAGGCGTGGAAGGCGTTCTTGCCAAGTGAGAAAAGCGGAGCTGTGTTCGCCAATGACTGAAGGGCAAAATCATGGACAGCAATGCAGGCACTCCCCCCGTTGGGTCCTATGGTTCGGATGCGGCAAAGAACTGGTTTGCGGTCTTCACTATACCGAGGCACGAGAAGCGAGTTGAGGCGCATTTTTGCCTACGGGACATCGAAAATTTTCTTCCCCTCTGCCAAAAATCGCGTCAATGGAAAGATGGTTCCAAAGGAACGCTTCAGCTCCCTTTATTTTCGAGTTACATCTTTGTGCGGATTGGCTGCGGCGGACGCGCGCCCGTATTGAGGGTTCCCGGCGTGATCTCGATTGTGGGTTGCGGCCCCCGGCCTTTACCGGTCCCTGATTCCTACATTCTTTGGCTTCGTGAGGGCCTTCGGCAAGGCAAGATCGAGCCGTATCCTTATCTCGCAGCAGGCACAAGAGTGCGCATTCGCTCAGGCGTGATGGCAGGCATGGAAGGCGTGTTGCTCCGCAGGAAGAACAACTTTCGCGTTGTGCTCACGCTCGAGATGATTATGAAGAGCGTGACGGTCGAGGTTGAAATGGAGGACATTGAGCCAGTAGGCCGCATGACGCATGACTCTCTCGACCAGATGGCAGCTATCGCCTGAGCAATCTGTTTCTAATACGTAATCCCAAAGTTCGTGTCCCACTAAAACGATCGTGCAAGAGCGAGCCTGAGCGCCCCTCTAAACCCGGCGCGCAGCAAACATCAGTGCATTGACTCAGCCGTCTGCCAGCCGCGTCTTCACGCGACCAGCATCTACTTCACCACTCACCTGATTGATCGGGAAGAACTGAGCGCCCAAAAGAATTTGTAACAGGACGACTCAATCACCAAGCCGTTCTTCTGTTGAACAAAAGCCCACTCTGCGAATCTCGTCACACCTACAAGTCGCGTCCGAGATTTGCAGCGGAACACCGGAAGACGAGTAGGACACGATGAAAAATCAGATAAACCAGCTGGACCAAAATGAATCACTGGAAAAAGGCTTTGAGCTGGCCTACTTCATAGCCCAGGACCGGCAAAGCGCAATCGAGATTCTTGCTGGCGCGCTGGAAAAGCTATCTATCCAATGTCGCCGTGAGAAGCGGCGGTTTTATTGGCGATACAGCCACGCCCACCAGCCCATTCGCCGGATCACTCATCAGGACCTTGACGCTTTCCAATGGCTCATCATGCTGGAGTCAGAGCCGTGTGAAAAGGACCAGGAACTGCGAGGCAGGGATTCGCCGAGGGACATGGTGGTCCGGTACATCAAGCATCTTGTCCAGATTACGATGTCCATGTCCTCATTCTACGTATGTGTTGGCATGAACCGGCTCCTTTACAGCTATTCAACTTCAGAGACGCAGGCAGCTTTTGAGCTGATCACGCAGCGCTTCCCCGGATCGGACCAATATCGTCGCGCCAAGAAAATGTTGACCAGCCAACTGAGGGAGCGGTTTGGCGAACGTGTGGAGACAATAAGGGCGCGCCACGGAGAGATCCGCTTCAAGACTTTAGAAAATCAAAGCTGCTGGCATGAGCTGGTGCATGAATGTCTTTCAATGTTTTCTCCCTGGAGCACAGACGGGTGGTGCGAACACTTCAGGCCCAAAGCGGATGATATGCTCTGCAGCTCCCTCACCCCTGTTGCAGGGGCAACGGCGGGGCCTGACGCACAAGAAACAATCTACTGTCACATGTTTATTGAACCTGTTTGCCGGGAGAATTTGTCTGCGGTTTTGTCGTTTTCGTCACCTGAAGCAAGACTGGCGTTACCGAGGTTTGCTATGAAAGAAGAATCGCGCGGAAATGACAGCAACGATACGCAAGGACCAGGAGTGTCGAAGCTGTCGGAGGAAGAAAAGGCCCTGATTGCGGGGCGACTGAATGCGTCCAAAGCCCGTCGTCAAAGAATACGTCCTAGTTCGATACGTATTCTTGTGGATGGCCGGGAGCGTTCTGAATTTGACCTGACTGGCTCAGGCCAGATGCAGATAGAACTTGCGGAGGGCGCCAAGTTGATAGAAATCCGGGGAGCGGATGAGGAAGGCGAGCTGCTTCTTGGCACTCACTTGATCTCTTACGCCGACGAGGCGTTCAAATTCTCGAAGGTCGTGCAGTCCTTCAATAACGGCCGGCTGGGGCTCATGGTTTCACCCATTGCCAATTCCAGTGATGGCGCCCGCGCTGTCCTCACGCTCGCTTTCAAGCGCAGATTCCAGATCTCCTGGGGCGCCTTTACTCGTGCCTGGCGTCTGGTCCGCCTCACTCGCCCGCCAGAAGAGACGCGATGTCGATCTCATTGTGAAGTTTGTGCGGCATTAAATCTTTAATTGTCAAAAAAATCCGATAGAGCCACACATCTTTAGCCCCTCCTGTTATAGAACAACTCCTGCTGGTGCTTAGCGCTTCTTCAAGGCTCAAGGGGCAATCTCCCGGCTAGCCACCGGCCTGAAAAACACTCTTATATTCTGTTCGTGCCTTGAGCTTGTGGAAATGTCCTTTCCAAGTGAGAAAAGCGAAGCTATGCTCAATTTGCAGCCACTTGCCGGAAGCAGGAATGCTTGCTCACCTTCAAAAGCACAAACTCTTCAGGACACCTTGGTGCTTGTCCTTTTGCCTGAAATGACCTCTGACCACGGCTCGGCTTGCGCGAGTTCTGATCACTCTCGTGTGATATACAATGGGGTTAGTGTTGCTTCCCAGACAGCGAAAGCGAAAGGCAGGAGAGTCGGGTTCGGCAGAGGTATTGCTGCGAAAATAGAAATAAGGCGCTCGGAATGCTATAGGCTCCAGCTAGCCTTGCCTTGTCAAGCAATGGGGGGAATATGGGGTTCATAGGACAGGATCTTCGCTACAGCCTTCGTGTCTTGCGTAAATCTCCCGGATTTACAATCGTAGCGGTAATAACGCTGGCGCTGGGAATTGGCGCAAACGCCATAGTCTTCAGCGTAATCAATGCGGTCATACTGCATCCGCTGAATGTGCCCCAGCCGGAGACCCTTTATCAGCTCGAGCACGGCAAGGACAAGGCCAGTAACCATTCCTATCCAGACTATATTGATCTGCGCGATCGCAACCACAGCTTTGACGATCTGGTAGCGTATGACGGGGCTGTAGTGGGACTGGACACGGGCTCAAATCCAACCAGCGCCTGGGTCGAACTGGTGACCGGGAACTACTTTGATGGATTGCGCCTTCAGCCGTATCTGGGCCGGTTGTTCCATGCCACCGACGAGCATGGCCCGAACAGCGCTCCATACATTGTTCTCACCCACGCATATTGGCACAGCCATTTTCATGATGATCCTAAAGTAGTTGGCCGCGTTGTTCAGCTGAACAAGTATCCTTTTACAATTGTGGGTGTGGCGCCCGAGGATTTCCACGGGACGATAGTATTTTTCTCGCCTGACTTCTTTGTGCCGATAGTCAATCAGGAGCAGGTCGAAGGCAAGAATTACCTGAACGACCGCGGAAAACATTGGGTCTTTGCCGTGATGGGACATGTGAAGGCGGGAGTGACTCCGACACAGGCGATTGCCGATCTGAACTCGATTGGCGCGGACCTGGAAAAAAGCTATCCCAAAGAAGACAACGACATGCGTTTTAGTTTGGGGCGCCCAAGTCTTTACGGCGACTACCTTGGTCCTCCGGTAAGAGCATTTCTCACCGGATTGATGATGCTGGCAGGATTGATTTTGCTAGCCGCGTGTACCAATCTCGGCAATTTGTTTGCCGCGCGCGCGGCCGACCGTTCCCAGGAGGTCGCCCTGCGGTTGGCGTTGGGATCGAGCCGCCGGCGCATTTTGCGGCAGCTATTTACTGAAGCAACAATGATTTCGCTGCTCGGCGGCGCGGTCGGGATGGTGGTCAGCGTGTTATTGTTGCGCGCTCTGAGCTTGTGGCAGCCATTCAGCAGATATCCCGTCAATATTCCCGCGAACCCTGACGCAAATGTTTATGCTGTGGCCTTGCTGCTGGCCTTGGTGAGTGGACTCATATTTGGGGCGGTCCCAGTGCGGCAGATACTTCGCACCAATACCTATGAAGTCATCAAGGCGGGGAAAACCGGTCTGGCTAGTCGCCGGGTTGGCGTCCGCGACGTCTTTCTGGTCTTCCAGATTGCAATCTGCGGCGTGCTGGTTACCTCGTCCCTGGTCGCGGTGCGCGGACTGGTGCGTTCGCTGCACAGTAATTTTGGTTTTGAACCGCGCAGCGCATTGCTAGCCAACACGGATCTGAGCATGGGCGGCTACCGTGGTGACAGCGTGCCTGAGATGCAAAAACGCATGCTCGAATCCGTGCAGGCAATTCCCGGTGTAGAGTCTGTGGGGCTGGTCAGCCCGGTGCCATTGTATGCGGGCTCGGTGACCGCGCCTGTCTTTACCGATAAGACGGCAGACCTGAGGCCGGCGAATGCCGCTGCAACGTCGGTGGTGCACAAGGTATCTCCCGAATACTTTCATGCGGCGGGTACTGCTTTGCTGTCTGGAAGAAGCGTTACATGGCATGACGATAAAAGCGCTCCTCGCGTTGCGGTGGTCAACACGGAGTTCGCGCGCAAGATCTTTGGCTCCGTGACCAGCGCAATCGGCGGATACTACAAGCTGGACGATGGAACGCGCATTGAGGTTGTGGGCATTGTGGAACAGGGAAAATACAGGACCCTTACAGAAGACCCAAAACCAGCCATGTTCCTTCCATTCCTGCAATCGCCATCGAGTGACACGTGGATGGTGGTGCGTTCAAACCGCGACGCGCAGCAACTCGGGCCGGCCATCAGGAACACAATGCGGGTCCTGGATACGGGGCTGCCGATCTATATTCAGACCTGGACCAAAGAAATGGACCGTCCCTTGTTTGCTCCGCGTATGGCGACGATCTCGCTGGGCGTGCTTGGCATCATGGGCGCGATGCTGAGCATAACCGGCATCTTTGGAATGGCGGCGTATGCGGTGAGCAAGCGTATGCGGCAGCTTGGGATTCGCATGGCGCTCGGCGCGCAACGCAAGCAAGTGTTACAGGCCGCGCTGGGACGAACATTTAAGGTCCTGCTGTACGGATCTGTCGCCGGCTTGGTGCTGGGGATTTTGGCGAGCCGGGTGCTCGCGGCCATTGTGTTTCAGGCAAATTCCCGGGATCCGCTGGTGTTGGCCGGTGTTGTACTTGCCATGGCATTGCTGGGCCTGGTGGCCACGTGGATTCCCGCCCACCGCGCACTCTCGGTCGATCCTTTGACAGTCTTGCGCGAGCAGTGAAGCACTTTTGCGGCGCAGGCTTGGAGTAACATTTGCTTTCCAGAAGCAAATGATATCGTTCGTCAGCACGGTTAATTTATCTGAACCGTCTTGCTGATCCGTCTTGTCCCGCAATGGGATCGGAAATTCGTCAGAACGCAGGCCTTTGAAGTTACCTATCCATGCAAGCCTAAATTACGTTGCGATCATGCGGACAAATTTTTGTTTTGTATCTTGATCATCTCCTGAACTGAGAGACAAGGCATGCCGTATTCCTCAAAAGGGTGGTTTCTGCACGTTGCCGGGCCTGACCAGAACGGTCATCCCGGGGAACTGGTGCAGGAAGATTTTGAAGTCCCCGATCTGGCAGCGGATGAAGTGTTGGCTGAGCCGCTGTATGGGTGTTGGGAAGGCAACATGGAGCACAGCCTTTCCCGCCGCCCCATAGATATCTGCCGGGCGCGGGGCGAGCAGCGTGTCATTATTGGAAATGCGGGCGTGGTCCGGATCGCCGCGGTTGGCGCGGATGTGCGCAACCTCAAACCCGGCCAGAACGCAATCGTCTTCGCGTCGTCTGTCATTGACCGTTTTGGTTATCCGGAGCGCATGTTGGCCTACGATGCGCCTGGAACAATGGGATGCATGGCAACCCGGATCAAGATAAAAGAGCGCGAACTTGTTCCCGTTCCTCAGCCAACGCGCTATTCGCTGGCTCAATGGGCGGCATTTTCAGTGCGCTACATTACCGCCTGGTCCAATATGGAGCTTGCTCTTGGGACCTTCCGTCTTCTGGTGGGAGTTGACGAGTTCTCCAATCCGCATGTCTGGGGCTGGGGCGGAGGGACCACACTGGCTCAACTGCAACTCGCACAACGCCAGGGCTGCCGCACCGTTATGCTTTCCGGCCACCCGCCGCATCTGGAGCAGATCAGAAGGGCCGGAGTCACGGCAGTAGACAGGCGGCCGTTTGGCCAACTCTTCTTTGACGAGAAACGTTACGCGGAAGATAGCTCGTTCCGGCGCGCCTATGCGCAGGCCGAGCGGTTGTTTCTCCGCGAGGTCGAGGAGCGAACCGGTGGTGAGCGCGTGCAGATTTTTGTGGACTACATCGGCTCCCCGGTTTTCCGTGCCACCTCCAAGGCGCTTAGCCGCCAGGGGATCATCACCACGGCGGGCTGGAAGGAAGGAATGAATATTACTTATCTCAGGGCGGTCGAGTGCATAGAACGGCACCAGTTGATTCATACCCACTATGCGCGCTATTCGCAAGCTCTGGCAGCAGTGGCCTATGGCGAGGAACATGGCTGGATGCCCGAAGTGGATGAGCGCATCCATGCCTTCGATGAGATCCCGCAACTTGCTGATAGCTTCCGCCGCGGTGAAGGTGGATATTTTCCCATCTATTCGGTGAATGCGCAGTGAACTACAAGAACATTCCACATAATGAACCGGTAGCGATTGTCGGCATTGGGTGCCGCTTCCCCGGAGCGAAGTGTCCGCAGGAGTTCTGGCGGCTGCTCATCGACGGGGTGGATGCAATCACAGAAGTCCCAGCCAGCCGCTTTGACATCAACGCATTTTACGATCCCGCCCCCGGTGCCGCAGGAAAGATTTCCAGTCGTTTCGGCGGATTCATTGCTGACATTGAGAATTTCGATGCCGGCTTCTTCGGCATCTCTCCGCGCGAGGCCGAGTCGATGGACCCGCAGCAGCGCCTTCTGATCGAAATTGCTTATGAAGCACTGGAAGATGCCGGACTGCCTCCTGACCGGGAGGGAATGTCAGGAACTGGCGTCTTCCTGGGCATGATGTCAGATGACTATCTGCGCCAGACTTATCGCAGCGCCGATCTCGATCTCACGATGGCCGTAGGCGGTTCGCGCGGGACGGCGGCAGCACGTATTTCGTACGCGCTCGGTTTCCAGGGCCCCAGCATGGCCGTGGATTCTGACAGAGCTTCATCGCTTACTGCGCTGCATCTGGCGTGCCAGAGCCTGCGCGCTGGTGAGTGTTCGGTCGCGCTGGTAGGAGCGTGCAACCTTATTCTTAGTCCTGAACTCTCGATTGCCTGTTCTCGTTCCGGCATCCTCTCCTCTGACGGCCGATGTAAATTCGGTGACGCTCGAGCCGATGGCATCGTCCGCAGCGAAGGTTGCGGCGTCCTTGTGTTGAAGCCCCTGTCGCACGCCCTCCAGGAGAATGATCGCGTTTACGCCATTGTTCGTGGAAGCGCCGTTACCAACAATGGCAGTTCAAGCATGGAATTGATGCGTCCCTCCGTGCAGGCACAAGAAACTTTGCTTCGGGCCGCTCTCAGGGATGCAGGGGTGTGTGCAAGTGATCTGCTTTATGTGGAAGCCCACGGAACCGGAACTCGTGTCGGTGACAAGGTTGAGGCCGAGGCGTTGGGAGCAGTGTTCGCAGAAGATCGTCCAATCGCCCGGCCCTGCCTGATCGGTTCAGTGAAGACAAACATTGGGCACGCCGAAGCTGCCGGTGGCATGGCGGGCGTCATCAAAGTTGCCCTCGCTCTGAAGCATGGTCTTATCCCGAAGAGTCTTCACTTTCAGCAGGAGAACCCAGAGCTGAACCTTCAGGAGCGGCGGCTTCGCGTTCAAACGGAGACAGCGCCCTGGCCGCTGCACGATGGCCGTCCTGCCGTCGCGGGCGTCAGCGCTTTCGGTCTTACTGGCACGATTGCGCACGTCGTGTTGCAGGCCGCGCCCGTAGAGACTCGATGTACGTCGCCATCTACAGATGAGCCCACGGCCCATTTGTTGCCTATTTCGGCGCGCTCGGCTGAGTCGCTGGATTCAATGGTATCGTCCTATCGCGACTGCCTGGAAGGGCCGTTAGCTCCAGAGTCATTGGCGCGGGTGTGTTACTCCGCAAGTGTTCATCGCCAGCACCATCCGCATCGGCTCGGTTTTGTTGCTTCATCCGCGCGAGAACTGCGCGAACAGTTGGACTCTTACCTTAAGGGCAGCGAACTTCATCAGCTCGCCCAGGGACACGTGGTCCCGGGAAAAACTCCAAAGCTGGCGTTCATTTTTCCAGGCCAGGGCGGGCAAGGTGTTGGAATGGGGCGAGAGCTGCTGTTGCGAGAACCCGTTTTTCGCCGCACAGTGGAACTCTGCGACGAGGCAGTTCGATCTGAGATTGGCTGGTCTGTCCTGGAATTATTACGCGGAGAGGCGCCGGATAGTCTCCTGGACGAAATTGATTACCTGCAACCCACGCTCACGGCGGTGATGGTAGCGCTGGCTGCGTTGTGGCGATCGTGGGGTATTGAGCCGGATGCAACGCTCGGGCTAAGCATGGGTGAGGCGGCTGCCGCGCACGTTGCGGGAATGCTTGACATTCCGGACATTATGGCCGTGGTGTGCCGCCGCGCACGGCTGCTGAAGCGCCTGCGGGGAAAGGGCGCAATTCTCTCAACTCCCCTGACATTCGCTGAGGCGGAGAAGGCGCTTATTCCGTACCGTCCGCAGTTGTCGATAGCAGTGCTGGCCAGTCCAACAAACACCGTTCTTTCCGGCGATCCATTGGCGATGAAGGCATTGGCGGATGAACTTGAATCGCGCGGCCTTCCATGCCGCTTCGTAAAATCGGATGTCGCCGGCCACAGCGCCCAGATGGATCCGCTGCTCGACGAATTGCGGGCAGAGCTTGCCGCCCTGAAGCCGCGGAAGGGTTCCATTCCATTGGCGTCTACTGTGGATGACAGATACCTTACCGGGCCTGAACTGGACGCAGATTACTGGGCACGGAATCTGCGCCAAACCGTGCTCCAGATGAACGGCACCGGAAGGCTCCTGCAAGATGGTTACACCACCTTCCTTGAAGTGAGCCCGCATCCGGTTGCGTGGAACCCGCTTTGGGAAACCATTCGTCATTTCGGCGCAGAAGCCAGAGCCATTGCTTCGCTGCGTCGTGATGAGGGAGAGCGCGAGTCATTGCTTAAAGCGGCCGGTGCGCTCTATGCTCAGGGCTTCTCGCCAAATTGGGCAGCGCTGTTCCGTGAGGAAGACAAACAGTTTGTTCCACTGCCCACGTATCGATGGGATGCCAAACCCTGCTGGTTCAAGGCGACGCAAGGCGAGCGCCCGGTGACGGCGAAAACATCGGCTTCTGCCGTGCTATCTGTGCCGAGGCCCGGCGCTCGTACGCGCTTCCTTGACCAACTCAAGGGACTCCCTTCAGGCCAGCGCCGGAAATTCCTGCTGGATCATCTTCAGGGAATGGTCGGCCAGATTTTAAGACTTCCGGATTCTTCTCCCCTGGACTGCGGCGCTCCGCTACGACAGTTGGGCTTGACGTCGCTCATGGCCACCGAGCTCGCGTTGGAGTTGGAGCGTAGCTTGGAATATCCATGTTCCGCCACGGTCGCGTTCAACTATCCCACCATTGAAAAGTTGACTGATCACCTCTTGGCAGAAGGTGTCGCAGATTCTCCAGCAACATTGGAAGCAACTTCTTGTGTTGCGGCTGAGGCTGACTCTGGCGCCGAAATGCCTTCCGGCATGCGCGCTATCCCTGAGGGCTTGCCTGCGGGTCAAGCCGATCAAGCAGAACTCGCGGAGCCGATTGCGATCATCGGTCTTGCTTGTCGCTTTCCGGGTGGCGCTGTAAATCCTGAGGACTATTGGCGCATTCTTCGCGGCGGTGTCGACGTAATCACCGAGGTGCCTTCCGATCGCTGGAATATCAGTGATTTCTACGATGCAAATCCTGAAGCTCCTGGAAAGATGTACTCGCGCTGGGGCGGCTTCCTGGATTCGATCGATCTTTTTGACGCTGGATATTTTGGGATCTCTCCGCGTGAGGCGGTGGCCCTGGATCCGCAACAGCGGTTGTTGCTCGAAGTTACCGTCGAGGCCCTGGAGAACGCTGGCCAAGCTCCTGACCCGCAAAACACGTCCAACAGCGGCGTGTTTGTGGGCATCATGAACAACAACGATTTTGTCAGCGTTAAAAAGATTTCCTCGGATCTCTCCCGGTTGAATGCGCACGACAGTACAGGTCAGGCAACGTCGGCCGCGGCCGGCCGTCTCTCGTACGCGCTTGGATTTCAGGGGCCGAGCATGGCTGTTGATACGGCGTGTTCCTCTTCGCTGGTTGCTATCCACTTGGCGTGCCAGTCTTTGCGCTCGAAGGAATGCCGTATGGCGGTGGCCGGAGGCGTCAACGTCATTCTCTCTCCTGAGACCACCATTTCCTTCTGTAAGACGCGGATGTTGTCGCCGACAGGCAGGTGCAAAACCTTCGACTCAAGGGCTGATGGCTATGTGCGCGGGGAAGGCTGCGGAATGATCGTTCTGAAACGGCTCTCTGATGCCGTTCGGGACAAAGACAACATTCTGGCGCTCGTACGCGGAAGCGCGGTAAACCAGGATGGCCGCAGCAGCAGCCTCACGGCGCCCAACGGGCTCGCGCAGCAGGCGCTACTGCGTCAGGCCTTGAGCGTGGCGGGAATACGTCCCTCGGAAGTCGACTACATTGAGGCCCATGGGACGGGCACAGCTTTGGGAGACCCAATTGAACTTGAAGCGCTGGGCAAGGTGCTGGGAGAGGGGCGTGATGCGAGCCATCCTTTCCTCGTCGGGTCGGTGAAGACGAACATCGGTCATCTCGAATCGGCCGCGGGTGTGGCCGGACTGATCAAAGTGATTCTGTCCTTGCAAAACCAGGAGATTCCGCCGCACCTGCATCTGCAGGAAGTCAATCCGCGCATCTCCCTGAACGCAAGTAATGCTTCCATCCCAACCCGGCTGACGCCGTGGGCGCGCAACGGGCGGCCGCGCGTCGCCGGCGTGAGTTCCTTCGGGTTCGTGGGTACAAACGCTCATGTTGTTGTCGAAGAGGCCCCGGAGGTGCATGGCGGAAAAGCGCCGGGCTTGCGTCCGGTCCACCGTCTGCTGGCGCTTTCAGCGCGGAGCCTTGAGGGTTTGCGGGAACTTGCGGGCCGATACAGTCGCATGCTGTCGCGGCGTTCAGTTGATATTGACGATTTATGCTACACCGCCAATACGGGGCGTGTGCACCATGACGTTCGTGCCGCAATCACCGCCGCGAGCACCGACGCACTGCGGGAAAAACTCGCGAAATTATCGGGTGATGAGGCAGCGCGAATGGCTGCATCCGGCATATCGGGCGGGAAGATCGCCTTCCTCTTTACTGGACAAGGATCGCAGTACCAATTCATGGGACGCAATCTCTTCGCGGCTGAACCGGTCTTCAGGGCTGCGCTGGAGAGCTGTGCCGGAATCATCGATCCTCTGCTGCAGAGGTCCCTGCTCTCCGTCATTAATAATGAGGACCCGGAACTCCTGTATCAGACCCAGTTTGCGCAGCCCGCGCTTTTCGCGCTGGAATACGCTGTCTTTGAGCAATGGCGCGCCTGGGGAGTTGAACCGGCAATGGTGATGGGCCACAGCCTGGGCGAGTACACTGCGGCGGTCGCGGCCCAGGTCTTGACCCTTGAACAGGCGGCAAAGCTGGTTGTGACCCGCGGCCGTCTGATGCAGTCGATCCAGACACCAGGGGGTTCCGCGGCGATATTTGCCGGTGAAGATTTTGTGCGGCCCTTTGTGGAGCCCTATCGCGACTCAGTTGCGATCGCGGCCGATAATGCCCCGGAGCGCGTTCTCATTGCCGGAGAGCAGAAGCATTTGCAGATGATCTGCGATGCGTTGAAAGCAAAGGGAGTGGAAGTGCGCTCCATGGTTGGCTTGGTGGGTCCACACTGTCCGTTGATGGATCCGATCCTGGATACCTTTGAAACCATTGCCGCCATGGCGATCTACAACCCGCCGGCAATCCCAATGGTTTCTACAGGCACTGCTCGGGTAATGACGGCTGCCGACGTAAGTAATCCACGTCACTGGCGTGATCTTATTCGCAATAAGGTGCGCTTCCGCGAAGGGATGCAGGTGCTGCACGACGCTGGATGCCGGATCTTCCTGGAGATTGGACCAAGGCACACCTTGATTCGTTTGGGAGAGATGTGCCTGCCACTTCCTGATCTCACCTGGCTGGCTTCATTGAGCAAGGAGAAGCACGACCAGGAACAGATGCTGGAGAGCCTTGGCCAGCTCTATACGCGTGGCGTTCGGGTCGACTGGGCGCAGCGACATCGGCCTTTTGCGGGACGAAAGATTGCGCTTCCCACCACTGTTTTCGAAGGGCGGCCTTTCTGGCCGGAAAGATCGCAGCAGCCGGTTTCTACCCTGACCCCGGCTGTGCCTGTCCTGGGCAGCACTGATGGTCGCACCCAACTGCTGGGGCAGCGGCTGCGCTCTCCATTGGATGAGGTGCAATTTGAGGCGCGCATCGACCTGGCCTCTCTGCCCATGCTGGAAGACCATCGCATATTGGGTACGCTGCTTATGCCTGGCGCAGGACATATCGTTCGCGTTCTGGCAGCCGCCGAACAACTGACAGGTCGGCGTCGCCTGGAGTTGCGCGATGCTTTGTTCCCAGAGCCGCTGATGCTGGGCGATCCGGCCAACGCCCGCGTCGCCCACTTGGTACTCACTCCTAAAGAGGACGGATACGACTTCAAGATCTCCAGCGTTGCCCGCGATGAAAGCGACTCCGGCTGGCGTGTGCATGCCACAGGACACGTCCTTGCAATGGAAGACGAAAACGAAGATGTGGGAACGGCGCTGACTCCTGTTATTGAGGAGGAGGTTTCCAAGATCGGTCCCTCCGCGGAGTTTTCCGGCCAGGATTTCTATGCCGCTCAGGCGAGTAGCGGCTATGCGCTGGGGCCCACGTTCCGTTGGCTGGAGCGTGTGTGGGTGGGACCGAATGACGGGCTGGCGACGCTTCGCATGCCTCGCGAATTGGAGGAAAGCACGTGGCGCGGATTGCATCCGGGCCTCATTGACTCGTGCATCCAGGTGGCAAGCAGGGTGGCAAATGTTGCGCCAGGGGTGAAGGATGCAGGCGTTCTGGTTCCCGCCGGGGTTTCAGGTTTCCAATTGTTTAGCCACGGTTTGGAGCAAGCGCTGCAAGGAGATCTATTTTGCCGAATTTCCCGGCTCGACCCCAATGAACAAGATGCGCCCCTGAAGCTGTCAGTTTGTGATCAGTCCGGCAGGCTCGTTTTTTCCATTGCTAAACTCCATTTACGTCGCCTCTCCTCTCGTGACCTGCTGAGTAGCGCGCCGGCTAATTTTGACGAATCGTTCCGTCGGATCGTGTGGTCGGATTCCTCGCTGATGGCCTCTTCCCCAAGTGGGCAAGGAAAGTGGCTCATTTTTGCCGATGAAGGAGGAACGGGAACTGCACTGGCGGAGCGGTTGCGAGATCGCGGACAGGATGCGGTGATGGTACTCAAAGCACAGGAACATATACAGAATGGTCATTTCCTGCGCCTGAATGCGGCCAACCAGACTGAGTTCAACAGGCAGCTTACTCAAATGCAAGCCGATCACGGAGCGTCATGGCAGGGCATTGTTTACCTGTGGGGCCTCGACGCAATCGGCAACCCTGCAACAGAGTGCCTGCCTGACGAGGCAACATCTCACTTCCTTGGTTTATTAAACCTAGTGAAAGCGATGATCAATGCTGCTGATTGTCCGCCGGTCTGGGTAGTCACGCGAGGAGCGCAACGCACACAGCGGGAAAGCAAGCTGGGAGCCATCGGCCAGGCAATGCTGTGGGGGATGGGACGTGTGTTTGCCAGCGAGCACTCCGCGCTCTTAGGCGGACTGGTTGACCTGGATCCTCATGCGGTCCATGAAGAGGATGCGGCCCAATTGCTGGAAGAGCTGTGGGCGCAGGATTCAGACACACAAGTGGCATACAGGTCCGGCAAGCGTCTGGTGCCGCGGCTTAGCGCCTTGGGCAGAGGAAGAAGCCGGAGCAGGTTCCGCGCCCGGAGTGATGCCACCTACTTGATAACCGGAGCGTTTGGAGCATTAGGCCGCAAAGTAGCTGAGTGGCTCGTTGCATCAGGCGCCCGCCACCTCGCATTGATGAGCCGGCGTCCACTGAATGACGAAGCCTCTTGTTGGCTGCAAGGACTCAGGGAGCAAGGCGTGCAAGTCCTGCCTTTGCAGACGGACGTTGCTGTGATGGCGGATTTGGCTGAAGCGCTTGCCCGGCTCGACCGCACTATGCCTCCGCTGCGGGGCGTGATGCATGCCGCCGGAATCCTGGACGACAGTGTTTTCTCCAAGCTCGAGTGGCCGGGCTTTACCCGAGTGCAGGCGCCAAAGGCAAAAGGGAGCTGGAATCTCCATATCCTGACGGCTGACCGGTCGCTCGATTTCTGGGTGATCTTCTCTTCCGTCACGGCGTTGCTGGGAAATCCCGGGCAGGCGGCTTATGTTGCCGGGAACGCATACGCTGACGCTCTTGTACACCACAGACGCATGGAAGGTCTTCCGGCCCTGAGCATCAATTGGGGCCCATGGCAGGGCGAAGGCATGAGTGCCAACGTCGTAGACGATCTGTACCGGCGCTGGGGTCTGCTCGCCATTGGTCCCTCGGAAGGTGTTGAGATGCTCGGCCAGCTCCTGCATGTTGGCGGCGGACAGGTGTGGGCGGCGCCCGTAGAAATCGATCTCCTGAGGAAGCGTTCAGCCGAGTCTCCCCATCTGGCGTTGGTTGCTGAGATGGTGGGCGCTCAGGAACACCCCGTATCTTCACCTAGAAAAAGAGCCGTCGCCGGCGCAGCCAGCAGACTGCAGGATATGCCGGATGATCAGCGCCGGGCAGCGGTTTTGGAGCATGTTGTTGATATGGTGCGGAGCGTCACAGGCATGGAGGCGTCAGAACCGGTACGCGTCGATGCCCGCTTTGAGACACTCGGGGTGGATTCGCTACTTACGCTCGATCTGCTCAATGCGTTGAGCCGCTTCTTCGGCGTGAACTTACCTTCAACCATCTTTATCAATTGCCCAACGGTTGAACTGCTCGTCAAGTATTTGTGTGAAGAGACGGCAATATCTTCAGACACAAGCGCAAGTCCGGCGGTACTGGTCTCTTAAATCATTCACTTCCATTCATGATTTCGCCAGAGCCAGTGTCGGTGTCATACAAATCAAATTAATTTAATAGAACAAACGAAGGAAGGTCATGAGCACATCTGTAGTGCCTGAATCCACGCGGATCGGCAAATCTGCATTGCCTGCCCCAGTATTGACCAGCAAGCCGAGGTTCAACTCCGCTGCCAACACCGCCCTTAGATGGGGCGTCGGATTTTGGTGGCTGGCGGCTGTCCTCGGCCAGTGGGCATTCGTAGCGTTCATGATAGCTGTCTATGACGGTGCGACCTTGACGGGACATGCCGAGAACTGGAACAAGGTGTTCATCATCCGCGGGGGATGGCGCGCCGGCGATACGATTGGAAATCTGTCCTTTGGCATCCACACTTTGCTGGGAGCAATCCTGACCTTCGGCGGAGCATTACAGCTCGTTCGCCAGATACGGGCCCGCGCTATGTCCTTTCACCGGTGGGCAGGGCGGGTGTTCATGGTAACGGCCCTGGTGACCAGCGTTACCGGCATTCATATGAAATGGATACGCGGATGGGAATTCATTATCAAGGACCCCGGATACAGGATTGACGCTGTAGGTCACTCGCTTGATGCGGTGCTCATCATCATCTTCGCCATCCTGGCCTGGCGCACGGCGGTTGGGCATGAAGTAGCCTCCCATCGCCGCTGGGCGTTGCGCGCTTACATCGCGGCGAACGGGCAATGGTTTTTGCGCGTCGGCGTTTTCAGCTGGATCCTGGTCTGCGGCGGACGGCCGGTTGGAATCGATACCGAAACTTTCCACGGCCCATTCATCGTTTTCTGGGACTTCGCTTCCTTCTTATTGCCCCTTGCCATTCTTGAAATCTACATGCGTGTAAAGGAAAGCCGTGTTCCCAGCAGGAAGTTTGCAATGTCATCAGGATTGATCGCCTCCGGTCTTCTTGTGCTTCTTGGGACCGCTGGCATCACGGTGGCGTTGTGGGCGCCAATCGTCAAGACGGTCCATGATCCCCGCAAACAGATTGGCGACGTTCTTTTCGCCACGATCGGCTCCGCCGGCATTGAGCAGGCCGCAAGCCAATACCACACCTTGAAAGCCAATGAGCCCAACAACTACAACTTTGAAGAACGCCAGCTGGATAAACTGGGCTACAAACTTCTCAAGGCCAAGAAATTCCGGGAATCCATCCGAATTTTTCAGCTCAACGTTGAATCCTATCCGAAATCCAGCAATGCCTATGACAGCCTCGCAGAGGCTTATATGAAAGACGGCGAGAAGGAACTGGCCATTCTCAACTGTCAAAAATCGCTCGAGATAAACCCAAGAAACAGCCATTCCATCGAGATGCTTAGTAAACTCAACCAGCCCTGATCTTATGCTCCACGGACATCGAACATTTCTTGCGGCGATCCGCACGTAAGAGGTTCTGCTGAATTTCTATTCGCAATCAAAGATAACGACAAGAGGAGAAACACCATGAAGGTAAGCGCCGATCCAGGGTTCTACCATAAGCTCTATGGAGCAAAGACCCTCAGGAAACCAAGGATTGTCTATTACAAGAAGGATTTTATTGACTATGTGCTGATGATGGCGATGACCGCTCTTGTCATCGGCTTTTGCTTTGGCTTCAGGCACATATTGGCGATCACTGGAATTGCCCTGTGCGCCTTTCTCGTCGTCACATTTGCCATAAGGCATGGCATTGGACTTCAAGTTCCCATAATTTTCAGAGAGCCGGAAGAGTTTTTCTATGTGTGGGCGTACAAGCTCCAAAACTTAAAGCCTATGTTCTTCGTTGCGCTTGGCTTGCTCTTGCTGGAAAATCTCCTGATCCGGGCAACGCCAAATCTTCCCCATCATGTGGAGTGGCTGCGCACAGGCGCCCTCTGGCTGTTTTACGTAAATTTCATAGGCATCACCATATACAGGACCATCAGCCTGGTTGACCATCTGCGCAAAAGGGAGATGGTTCGTGAAATCCTGATGCAAACCCCATGGAAGAGGGCCATTAAAGAGAAGACGAACATGACGCTGGAGATCGTCCATGCTTATGTCACTGGAGTCTTGTCACATGTGGTCCTGCTTGCGGCATGGTATCTGGTGATTACTTATTCCAGCTTTTCAGTGATCTTTCTTGTGCCTGTGTGCGTGCTCAATGTCTTGACCCACAAGAAGTGGCTAAGAACAACCAACTCCTGGTTCTACCGAAACCACTGGCTGGGGCATAATTCCGAGCTTCAGTTTGTATATTTCCACGGAAGCCACCATGATGCGATTCCTTCTGGATTGATCGCGGTTTCAGAAAATGGGTTTTTGGAGGGATTTTTCCGGCACACGATAGGGTGGCCCAACCCATTCTACAACCCGCTCATTGCCTTCTGGTATTACACGACTGAGATCGCGTTTGATATTGATCTCCATCAGTATATTCCCGGGGTGTTTCCAAAGTTGCCGGCGGGGTCTATTGAGCGCCATCAACATTCAACGCACCACTATGGACCGCTTGAGCCGTACGGTTTTGCCTTCAAATTGGGCGACGGGGATGATTACGCCTGGATTCCCGATGAGATGAGAAACGCAATCAAGCTGGACGAGCAGATGGGTTTCAAATGGGACAACCCAACCTTCCGCAGGACCAAGATGCTCTATGAGAAGTATCACAACCTGAATGGCAGGCCTCAGAATCACGTCTTGGAAGATCACGTAATGGAGGACCACGATGAGGAGAGTCAGGAGCAAGAGACTCAATAGTGTGTCATGAATAAAGCAAAACTTCTCGACCTGATAGCACAGCATACGCGCGAAGTGCTGCCCGGACTGGAGACGCATCAATTCGTTGTTGCCGACCGTCTG
>DASSXL010000143.1:0-63938 GCA_035703825.1 Candidatus Angelobacter sp. | reverse complement strand
GCCGGGTTTGTCGACATGAGTGTCCCGTTTTCCGCCGGCGCTCTTTATTCCACCACAGAGGACCTCTTGCGCTGGGAGCAGGGCCTGTTTGGAAGCAAGGTTTTGAAGGCGGAGTCGCTGGCCAAGATGACCACGCCTTTTAAGCAGGACTATGCGTTCGGGCTGGCGGTGCACCTTTCAGGCGTATACAAGGTGATTGAGCACGGCGGCGGCATTGAAGGTTTTAATACACAGCTCTCTTACTATCCGGACGACAAGCTGGCGGTGGTGGTGCTGGCCAATCTTAACGGACCCTTTGCCGGACAGATTGCCGCCAACCTGGCGAAAGTGGCGCACGGAGAGAAGGTGGTGCTGCCGACGGAAAGAAAAGAGATCACGGTATCGCCCGAGATTTTGAAGCAATATGTGGGAACGTATGAACTGGCGCCCACTTTCAGCATCGCGGTCACGCTGGAAAACGGCCAGTTGATGACGCAGGCCACAAGCCAGCAAAAGCTGCCTCTGTTTGCTGAATCGGAGACGATGTTCTTTCTAAAAGTCGTGGATGCTCGGGTGGAATTTGTGAAGAACGAAAAGGGCGAAGTGACACACATGGTGCTGCATCAGAACGGACGAGACACAAAGGGCGTGAAGAAGTAGCGGAATCGCGCGTTAGGGTTCGAAGCGTTTTATGCGATTAGCAGGGAAAGTTGCAATCATCACCGGCGGCGGAAGCGGCATTGGCAAAGCCATTGCGCAGGCGTTTGTGCGCGAGGGCGCAAAAGTGGTGATTGCCGGTCGGGATGGCAAGAAGCTGGACCGTGCTGCGGCAGAAATCGGCGCCGATTGTCTGGCGGTGAGCGCCGATGTGAGCAATGCCGGCAGCTTGAAAAAGCTGGTGTCCGCGACGCTGGACAGATTTAAACGGATCAACATCCTCGTCAATAATGCTGCCGTGCTATTGCCGGGGACGGCGGAATCGCTCAGCGAAGAGGATTTTGACCAGACTTTCAGCATCAATGTGCGCGGGTTGTGGCTGCTCTCCCGCGCTGTACTGCCGCAGATGCGGGCTGCTGGTGGCGGATCGATCGTCAACATTGCTTCAGTGCTGAGCATGGTGGGAGCGCGCAATCGAGTGGCGTACGCAGCGTCAAAAGGCGCGGTGATGGCCATGACGAAAGCGATGGCACTGGACCATGCGGCGGAGAATATCCGCGTGAACTGCATCTGCCCGGGAATTGTGGCGACGGAGATGGTAGCCAGGTTTAATCTGGATGAGAATGCGCGCCGCCAGCGTGTGGCCATGCATCCCATGGGCCGGTTTGGCCGGCCGGAAGACGTTGCCAGCGCCGCCGTGTTCTTGGCCAGCGACGAATCGGGCTGGACGACCGGAAGCGTGGTTACGGTGGATGGCGGATACAGCGCGCAGTGATCTCGTACGGCGCGTGCGATATGGCGTAAGCTTTTCTTCTTGAAGAGCAGGGCACAATTAACAAGATCCACGAACAAGGGAGAGACGATGAGCCGATGGAGAAAGCTTTTTCGTTCCAGTAACGCTGAAAGCCTGCCCTCGGCGGACGTGACGCAATTTGAGCCGCTGGCCCGCCGTCGTCTCTCAAAGATGGCGTATGACTATGTGCGCTCCGGCGGGGGCGATGAGATCAGCATGCGGGAAAACCGCGCGGGCTTTGAGCGGCTGCAACTGGAGCCCAGCGTTCTGGTGGATGTTTCCGAGATCGATACGCGCGTAAATCTTTTTGGCAGTGTGCTGGAGTCGCCCATTCTGCTGGCGCCGGTGGCCTATCATCGGCTGTACCACGTCGAAGGCGAAATTGGCACGGCGCGTGGAGCGAACGCGGCAGGCGCAGGATTCGTGATCAGCACCTTTACCACGACTTCAATCGATGAGATTGCACGAAACACGCAGCAGCCGATCTGGTTCCAGCTTTATGTCCAGCGCGACCGGGAGTTCACGAAAGACATGGTGCAGCGCGCGGTGGCGTCAGGCTGCAAGGCGGTCTGCCTTACGGTGGACACGCCGGTGCTGTGCAACCGGTATGGCCAGCTTTCTTTTGGGCTGCCCAAGGGGATGGAATGCGTGCACCTGCGCGGTCTGGATCTGACGACTGCTGTCTTTCGTCAGGCACCTCAAGCGGCCCAGGTTCAATCAGCACAAGTTCAAGCGGCCCAGGTTCAACCAACCGAAGTTCAAGCAACCCAGGGCCACAAGACGCAGCGCGGCAGCATTTATGATGCGTTGTTTGACCCGTCATTCAACTGGAACGACCTGGAATGGCTGCGGTCGGTGGCCGGCGTGCCGGTGATCCTGAAAGGAGTGCTGTCAGCGGAAGATGGCAGACTGGCGGTTTCGTGCGGCGCCGATGGCGTGATCGTCTCCAATCACGGTGGCCGGAACCTGGATACCGTTCCCGCGACAATTGACGCGCTGCCGCGCGTTGTGGATGCGGTGGCTGGTCGCATTCCGGTGATGCTCGATAGCGGCATTCGGCGCGGGACTGACGTGTTGATGGCGCTGGCGCTGGGCGCAAAAGCCGTGTTTATCGGGCGGCCTTATGTGTATGGGCTGGCCGTGGGCGGGGCCAGAGGCGTGGAGCGCGTGATATCGATCTTGCGCGATGAACTGGAGCGCGCGATGGCGCTGACGGGAAGGCGATCGATTGCGGAAATTGATGCGACGGTCTTGCGGCGCGCCACTGATTCAGGGACAGGCAAGGCCTTGCGGTCTCCGGCGGCGGGAGTTTAAGGCGGATGGCGCGGCACAAGATCGCGATCCTGCTGCACGACGAGTTTGAGATGTGGCGGCCTCCGGCATGGTTTGTGGAGAAGGTGCGCGGCGATTTTCCTGAAATTGAAGTTTTCTTTTCGTCGAAGAAGCGCGACGACGAGGAAGCACTGCGCGGCGCGGACGTAATGATCGGCTGGTCGCTGGAGGCGGAGCAGTTGCGGAAGGCCGGCGCTCTGCGCTGGATTTATTCCATTACTGCCGCGGTCGATCAGTTTCTCTATCCTGAATTGATTGCCAGAGAAATTGCCATCAGCAATGCCGGAAGCGTGCACGGGCCGGTGGTGGCGGAACACGCGATTGCCGTGCTGCTGGCGCTGGCCAGGCGCATCCCCTCGGCCGTCCGTTATCAGGACCGGCGCAAGTGGGCCATGGAATCGATATGGAATGAGCAGCCGCGCCCACGCGAGGTGCGCGGCGCGACACTGGTTGTGGTGGGGTTGGGCAGCATTGGAGCGGAAGCTGCGCAAATGGCGGCAGCGCTGAAGATGCAGGTGATTGGCGTACGCGAGCACCCTGAGCGCGGCGCGGGGGGAGCGCATGAGGTTGTGGGATATGGATCGCTGGACGAGGCTCTTAGTCGCGCGGATTTTGTGCTGCTGGCAGCGCCGCTCACACCGCGCACACGGCACCTGATCGATGCCCGGCGATTGCAACTCTTCAAAACTGGCGCGTTTCTGATCAATGTTTCACGAGGCGCGCTGGTGGACGAAGAAGCGCTGGTGAAAGCCCTGCGTGACCGCCGGATTGCCGGGGCGGCGCTCGACGTGTTTGAGGAAGAGCCTTTGTCCCGCTGGTCGCCTTTATGGAAGATGCCGCAGGTGCTTATCACTCCACACACGGCTTTTTTGACCGAGAATGCGTGGCATCGCCACTATGAGGTTTTTGCCGCGAATTTGAAGCGGTACATGGCGGGTCAGCAGCTTGAGGGTGTGGTGGACAAGAGTCGAGGGTACTGAGGAATTGCCAGAAATGCCAAGATTAAGGGCAAAATTTGGTAATTGGGTAAATTGGTAATTTGGTAATTGAAAATCGGAGTGATGATCAGGAAGCGGCGATGCGGGCGCGGCACTCTTCGCACTGGCAGATTTCGCGCAGGTAGTCCCAGGAATAGATGCCGCTGGCGTGGCCGTCATTCCAGGCAATGTTCAAAGCGTATTTCCCCACCGGCTTCACTTCCTTGGGCTTGGCCGGCTCCTTGTACATGGGCAGCAGCGCCGCAGGTTGTTTGGCAGGCTCGCCCGGATTGCGATGGTGCGTGTTGCGCTCTTCAGTGCAGGTGGCGCAGGGGCAGGCGTCACGCAGCCACTGAAAGGCGAAGTGCGTGCGATGGCCGTCGTCCCACTCGATGTCCATTCCCGTGCCGGTGGTGACGTTGACTTTGACAGACTTGGGGTTAATTACCGCCATACAGACAAGTATATATAGAAGCTTGAAGCTAAATTTGCGTTGACACAAAGGCGAACAAATGGTAAAGTACTGCATTAACCTCCAGGCGGAAGTGTGTCCCTGGCGGGTGATCTTTGAAAAAAGAAGCTGCTAGCTGCTGGCTACTAGAAACGGCTTGCAACCCTCTGCCGACTGGGATTGGGTTTGGGACAGGGATTGGGTGACCCAAGGGTCACGCCTGGATCACGCCTGGGCCACCCAAGCGTCACGCCTGGGTCACCCTTGGGTCGAACCATGGAAGTGTCTTTGTTTGCAACAAAATTGGAAAAATGCCAGGGTGGGGTGGGCGCGCGAACGCGCCTAATCGCCGGAATCGCCGACATCGCACGTGATCGGAGAAGCAAAATCTTCAACCACAGAGAATACCCATTCGACTCCCCTTTCGTCAGGCTCAGGGTCGCTCAGGGCAGGCTACGAAGCACGGAGAAAGAGTCTGGAGTGACCTGATGACCTATGGAGGGCGGGGATGATCGGGTGATCAGAAAGCAGAGAATGCTACGTGCAAAAGAACAAGCGTGCAGGCAGGATGTTGCGGGGCTCGAAGTCCTGGTCAATCTGGCGGAAATGGCTTTTCAGGTATGGCAGAACGGCGCGGGTGAACTGGTAAACCAGGGCGGCGCCTCCGGGATTGAGGGCTTCGCGGGATTCGCGCATGATTTTCTCGCGCAACGCTACGGGCATGGTGGTATAGGGAATTCCGGAGATGATGTAGTCGGCGCCGTCGAGCTTCAGCCGGTCCAGCTCTCTCTGGACGTTTTCCGCCGAGCCATGGACCACGTGCAGACGCGGATCAGGAAATGCGCGCCCCAGGTAGCGAACGAAATCCTCATTCATTTCAAAGACTACCAGGCGGGCATCCGGGGCCATGCGCGCCAGAATCTGGGCAGTGATAGTCCCCACGCCGGGCCCGTATTCGACGATGGTACGGGCACGTTTCCAGTCCACGCGGCTGAGCAGACGGTCAATCAAAAAGCGGGAACTGGGAATCAATGAGCCCAGCATTTTGGGATGTTGAATAAAGTTCTTGGCAAACAACAGCGTTTCTTCACTGCGCGAAGGCTTGGCTAGCATCTTTGTGCTTAAGTCCTTAGAGAGCGGGGGTTCTACCGGGCGAGTTAACCATACTCGCCTCATCTCTGAGATGTAAAGGGAAAGGAACGGGGAAGCCATGTGACCCAATAAATCTTTGCCGAACGGCTGCTTTTTCAGCAGCTTACGTTCGTTCCAGCAGCAAGGGCCGGGAAATCCACAGATTGCCGGGTCTCACAATACAGCATAAAATCAGATTTCAGCCCGCAAGCAGGAAAACACATTTGAATCTGGTTCGCGCCATTTATCCCGGTTCGTTTGATCCGCTTACCAACGGTCATCTAGACCTGATTGAACGCGGAAGCAAGATCTTTGATGAGCTGATCGTGTCCATTCTGCGCAATTCCGAAAAAGACCCGCTTTTCAACCTGGCAGAGCGGATGGAGATGCTGGAAGAGATGGTCAAAGGCTACAAGAACGTGCGGGTGGAAGCCTTTGAAGGGCTGCTGGTGGATTACGCCATGCAGAAAAAAGCCAAGGCGGTGCTGCGCGGCATCCGCGCCATCAGCGACTACGAGTATGAGTTGCAGATGGCCCTGATGAACCGCAAGCTGCAGCCGCAACTGGAAACGGTTTTTATGATGCCCGCGGAAGCTTATTCATATTTGAGCTCGCGGCTGGTCAAAGAGATTTTTCGCCTTGGCGGTTCCGTGCGCGGGCTGGTGCCGGAACTGGTGGAGCAACGGCTGCGGGACAAATTCCATGGCACCGCGGCCACAATTTAAAAGAGGTCAAAATGGCGACGCTGCCGGCAGTCAAACAATTCAGTGATCGAGTAAACCGCATTGAGATCTCCGCCACCATGGCGGTTGTGGCAGAAGCCGCCCAGCTCAAGGCTTGCGGGGCGGACCTGGTGGAGTTTGGCGCTGGTGAGCCGCATTTCTCCACGCCGCAGCACATCAAGGATGCTGCCATCGCCGCCATCAATAACGATTGCACTCGTTACACGGCGGTAGCGGGCCTGCAGGAGCTGCGCACGGCGATCACGCGCCGCCATGCCGTCGATTTCGGTTCCATGTACCAGCCCAGTGAATGCATGGTTTCAACCGGAGGAAAGCTGGCGCTCTTCAATGCCATCCAGGTGCTGGTGGACCACGGCGACGAAGTCATCGTACCTGTCCCGTATTGGGTTTCATTCAAGGACATTATCGAGTACGCCGGCGGCAAATGCGTCTTCGTGAAAACGGACGAAGCCGACAATTTTCGGTTGACGCCCGAGATGATCGAGCGGCAAATTACGCCGCGCACGCGCGCCATCATCATCAACACTCCGAATAATCCCAGCGGCGCGGTCCTGAATTCGGCGGATTTCTCGGCTATCCTGCGGCTGGCGCACCAGCGCGGCATCTATGTGATCGCCGATGAATGCTACGTCTACCTGAATTTCACGCCGCGGCGCTTCTCGGCCGGCTCCGTTACTGACGTAAAGCAGCACCTGGTGATCATCGGGTCATTGTCAAAGACCTACGCCATGACCGGCTGGCGACTGGGATATGCCCTGGCTCCTGCGCCGATCGTAAATGCCATGACCAAGCTACAGAGCCAGAGCACTTCCAGCACAGCGCACATGGTGCAGATGGCCGCCCTGGCGGCCGTGACCGGGCCGCAGGATTGTGTGGAGAAAATGAAGAAGGATTACGTTCTGCTGCGCGACCTTACCCTTGGGCATTTGAGCCTGATTCCGGGGGTAACCTGCGTGAAGCCGGAAGGGGCTTTTTACGTGTATCCCAACGTGTCTGCATATTTCGGCAAATCAGAGATAACGTCCGCTGCCGATGTCGCCAAGCGGCTGCTGCATGAGGCGCATGTAGTCACGGTTCCGGGCGAGGCCTTCGGCACCCGTGACCACATCCGGTTGTCATATGCCACCTCAGCCACCGAGATTGAGCGCGGGCTGGAGCGCATGCAGGAGTGGTTCGGCAAGCTATAAGGGGACGCCTGGCTTCAGTCTTGGATAACCGGCTACCTGATAGATGCCTTTTCATTGCTAACGCAATGAACGTCTTTATTCGCTAGACGCTGATACTCAGCAGCTTGGGTCAACTGACCTAAGCTGCTGGACAACACGCGGCCCTTTTTGCGAGTCTAAAGTTTTCTAGGCCCCTGACAGCGCGGTCACTTATACCCATGCCCGATCTTTATCCTTTACTTTTGCAACCGCAGTTTCATGAGCGCGTATGGGGTACGCGCGACCTGCGTCCGTTTTACGCGCGGGAGGTTGCGGGTGGCCCAATTGGCGAGGCTTGGCTCACAGGCGATAGCTGCCTGGTGGTGAACGGCCACCTTGCCGGGCGCATGCTCTCCGATCTGGCGCAGGAATTCGGTGCGCGGTTCCTGGGCGAAGCAAGCAAGGGCGCGACCCGGTTTCCACTATTGATCAAATTCCTGTTTCCCCGGGAAAAACTTTCAGTACAGGTGCATCCTGACGATGAAGGCGCTGCACGAGTTGGCCAGCCCTGCGGCAAGACCGAATGCTGGTATGTGCTGCGAGCCGAGCCGGGAGCGCAGATAGGCCTGGGACTGAAGCCGGGAACCAGTAAGGCCGAAGTCGAGCAAGCGATACTGGAAACCCGCCTGGAACATCTGTTGAACTGGATTGATGTCCATGAAGGCGACATGATCTATGTGGATGCGGGCACGGTCCATGCCATTGGCGGCGGAGCAGTCATCGTTGAGACGCAGCAGAATTCTGACACCACTTACCGCCTTTATGATTACGGCAGGCCGCGTGAACTCCATATAGATGATGGTTTGCGCGCGACCAAGGAACAGACTCATGCGGGGAAAGTGATTGCGGCGCAACCCAAGATGGAAAAGGGCAAAACGCAGACGAACCTTGTGACCTCACCCTGTTTCATTGTGGACCACTTCAAGCTGACGCAGGCGTGGGAATTCCGCCGGCCTCGCCACGCCAAGCGCAGCGCCTGGTGCATGGTGGCAATGCGAGGATGCGGCGTGATCGAAAGCGAGGGAGCGGCTCCGATTACCCTGACAGGCGGCGAAGCTGTGGTAGTTCCCGCGGACGTGGAAAGACTTATGCTGAAGCCGCAATGGGAATTGGAGTTCCTGTGTGCTTCCATTCCGGTGGAACCTGTAGGGCATCCGGCAACAGTGCTGGTGGAAAAGAATCTATCAATGCTTGAGCGCTGAGCGTTCACTTTGGCGCAGCGCCAATGAAGTAAGTTTAAGGACCGTGGGCATAATGCCCTGTGAGTGCTTGTGAATAAACAGCCATTTTATCCAGTGATACTTGCCGGCGGCAGCGGGACACGCTTCTGGCCACGAAGCCGCCGCAGGCAGGCCAAGCAGATCCTCGCTCTGGATGGGAAGCAGACGATGATCCAGAAAACCATGGAACGCCTGCTGCCGCTGGGAACGGAAAAAGATTTCTGGGTAATTACCAATGAATTTCTTGCCGGGGAAATTCAGCGGCAGTTGCCCGGGATTCCTCCACGCCAGGTTGTGGTGGAACCTGACGCCCGCAACACGGCCCCGGCCATCGGGTTGGCGGCGTTTCTGCTGGAGCGGATAGCGCCTGACGCGATTATCGGCATGTTTCCAGCGGACCACGTGATTGCCGACGAAAAGAGATTTCGCAAGGTCCTGCAGCGCGCAATCGAGATCGCCGGCCGCGAGAACCACATTGTGGTGATGGGCGTGCAGCCGGCGCGGGCCGAAACTGGTTACGGCTACATCGAGACCGGGGAGAAGATTGAGTCAGAGCTCTTTCGCGTGAAGCGTTTTACCGAGAAGCCGAACCAGCAGCGCGCGGAAGAATTTGTGACCGCGGGAAATTATTACTGGAACAGCGGCATCTTTGTGTGGAGCGCGCGCACGCTTACGCGCGCCTTGCGCGAACACCTCTCTGAAACCACGCCGTATCTTGAGCAGATTGCCGCCGCCTGGGGCGCCAAGGATTTCGAAAAGACCTTTGCCCAACTCTATCCCAAGTGCGAAAACATCAGCATTGACTATGCCGTGCTGGAGCCGCGTTCCGCCAAGGGCCAGCACTCATCCAACCTGTTCTGCCTGAAGGCGGATTTTGGATGGAATGACCTGGGCTCATGGGCGGCCTTGTATGAGCACCACGCCGCATTCCAGAAGGACGACGAAAAGAACGTTCTTCACGGCAAGAGCGCGTATGCGATGAACGCCACGGGCAACTATGTTTACGCTCCGGACAAATTCATTGCCACCGTGGGCGTGCACAACCTGGTGGTGGTGGAGACGGAAGACGCAATCCTGGTGACCACCCGCGAGCACTCCCAGGACGTGGGCAAAATTGTGAAATACTTGAATGAAAAAAAATTAACTGAGTTGATCTAACGAGGATGAATGGCTGCTGAGGAAATCAAATTTGGTACCGATGGCTGGCGCGGCGTTATTGCCGAGGACTACACCTTTGAAAATGTCCGGCGTGTTGCTGGAGCGATTGCCGCGTACGTTCTGAAGAATGAAGATCCAAGCCGCGGGCTGGTGATCGGCTATGACACGCGCTTTGGATCGCGCCGCTTTGCTCAGGCCGCCGCCGAGGTCCTGGCGGCAGCAGGAATTGGCATCCAGCTCTCCGATGACTACACTCCGACTCCGGCCCTGTCATACGCAGTCAAGACGCGGCAGACGGCGGGCGGGATCATGATTACCTCCAGCCACAATCCCTGGGACTGGAACGGAGTGAAATTCAAAGCCACCTACGGCGGATCCGCCACGCCTGCCATCATCAAGCAGATTGAAGGATACGTCCGCGAAGGAGCCATGCCGAAGGGCAAAGCGGCAAAAATCGAGGAAGCCGACTTCAAGACGCCCTACGTTGAAGCCATCTGCAAATTTGCCGACCTGGAGAAGATCGCGAAGGCCAACTTCAAGTTTGCCATCGATTGCATGTACGGCGCGGGGCGAAACGTGCTGGCGGAAATCTTTAAGAAGCGCGGCATACAGCATGTGCAGATTCGCAGCGAGGTAAACCCGCTCTTTCCGGGGATCAACCCTGAGCCCATTGAGCCGCACGTGCGCGCCGCCCAGGAAATCGTGGTCAAAGAGAAATGCCACGCCGCTTTCATCACCGATGGCGATGCTGACCGCATCGGCGCGGCGGCGGAAGACGGCAGCTTTGTGGACTCGCACAAGATTTTTTCTATCCTGCTGCAATGGGTAGTGACGCGGCACCAGGATTGGCCGGGCGATGTGGCGCGCGCTTTTAATACCACGCGCATGCTTGACCGCATTGCCGCCAAGCATGGACGCACGCTGATTGAATGCGGCATCGGCTTCAAATACATTTGCGACCTCATGCTAGAGCGGCAGATCGTGATCGGCGGCGAGGAATCCGGTGGCATTGGATTTCAGCGCCATCTGCCCGAGCGCGACGGTCTGCTCAATGCCTTGCTTCTGGCCAATGTGATGGCCGACGAAGGAAAAAGTCTTGGCCAGCTTGTGGCCGCGCTGCAGTCAGAGTACGGCCCACACTATTATGCCCGCCGTGATCTGCGTATACCCAATGACGTGAAAGAAGCCGCAATCGCACGCGCCGGCAGCAGTGAAACGACAGCCCTGGGGCGCTACAAGGTTCTGCGTAAAGAAAACCTCGACGGCATCAAGTTCTTTCTCGACGCGCCCATCAAGGACAAGGGCGCGGAAGCCTGGGTCCTTCTGCGGTCTTCCGGCACTGAGCCTCTCATGCGCATTTATGTTGAAGCTTCGTCGCCGGACTTGGTGCAGGAAATCCTGGAAGAAGCCGTGGCTTTCGTGGACAACAAGGTGCCCGCGGCAGCCCGCTGAAGATCGATACACTCGAAGGTCGGCACACAAGAAGGCGGATACACAAATGGGCAGGGACTCTTTGTGCATGACAGCAAGCGCCCTCTTTGCTTAAATGGCGCATATGTTTTCTTTGCGCTTTTGCTTCAGCCTGTTGCTTGCCGCGACCTCGATTGCCGCTGTGGCACAGCAAACCGAATCCGCTCCGCCGCCGGCGGTGCTGCAAATTTATCGCGACCCGGTAAAGCCTTCACGGATGGCTGAGTATTCACGGATTGAGAGCGAAGCTGCGCTGGCCTGCGCCCGCGCCGGCACGTGGCCTTACCTGGCCGCGCAAACCATGACCGGCCCCCAGGAAGTGTGGTTTATTTACGGCTTTGATTCTTATGACGCCATGGAGCACAGCGCGGAGCCGTTTGCGCGCAATGCCGCGCTCAGCGCCGAACTAAACCGGCTGCTGGAAGCCAAAGGCAATCTGGTGGAGGAGCCACGCGGGGTTTTCGCGCATTATCGTGAGGACCTCAGCGGCAACGCGCCGTTGATCCAGCCGCGAACGAGGTTCTTTACTGTGACTATCGTGACCGTGCATCCGGGCCACGAGCGCGACTTTGAGGACATTCATCGCGCGCTCAAGGCGGCGCGGCAAAAGAGCGGCGTGGCGGACAATCGCGTGGTCTACCAGGTTGCGTCCGGAATGCCAAAGAATACTTATCTCATTTTCTCCGCGCATCGCTCCCTGCAAAACGCAGGCGGCGCGCTCGATCCCGCTGTCGATAATTACGCCGCGGATGTTGACGATTCCACCCGCAACCGACTGGACGACTACACGCGCGTATCCGTTCAACGCTCGGAGACGTGGTTGTTTTCCGTGAGCCCGGCCATGAGCAATCCCGCCGGTGAATGGATCGCGGACGATCCACAATTCTGGCGATCTTCTCCGCTGTTGCAGCGGCCGCCGGCGGCTAAAAAGCCTGCGGAAAGCTCAGCGCGATAGCCTTACACATGCTTAAGGCGTTGCCTCAAAGTGCGCGGGGAAACTATTGCAACCCGTCAGCTCTCTTCGTCACCCAATTTATTAGATGACAAAAGCGAAACAACCAGGCAGAGTTACACGCGTGCTGGCCTGGGTCTTTTTCTGTACCACGATCGGACTCGGCGGCGCTTTGGCCTGGACATGGATGTTCGTCACCAGGCTGGCGCTCAAGCCGCTTCCTGATCCGCCGTTGCCCGCCAGGATGCAAGTGAGTTCCGGGCCGGCCTCGCCGCTGCAGATGCAATATCAGCTCAATATGCCAGGACGCGGTGAGATCTTTCCTGCGCTGGCTGCTGTGCATGCAGCCGATTACTGGCCCGCAGCGGTCCTGAGTATTGCCAATACCTCAGATAAAGCCGTGCTGCAGATCATTTCTTCTCAAGTCCGCGGCTGGAGCGCCGAACTGCGGCAGACTGCCGTGATCGGGCCGCATGAAGTTCGGACTTTCAATCTTGATCCGGAGCTGCTGGCCAGGGCCTATGAGAATGGCGAAATTCATCCCGCCACGCTGGTGGTGGAAGTCCAGGACCCTGCCACGGGACATACCTTTGCCCAGCAGCGTCCCATGTTTATCCACAGCGCTTCTGATTTTTTCTGGGGCCGCAAATTTGCCAATGCGCAGTTGCTGGCGCGCTGGGTCACGCCGCATGACGATAAAGTGCTCCAACTCGTGGCGCACGCTGAGCGGCTGGTGCCCGGCGGACGAATGCGTGGATACAACCTTGTGGCCGGAGTCAATCTCTCCGCGCAGGTGCGGGCGCAGGCAGCGGCCATTTTCCAGGCCATGCGCCGCTCCGGCATCAGCTACGTGAGCAGCATTTATACTTTTGGAAATTATCCTGATGAGACCCAGCGCATTCGTCTGCCGCGCGAAACTCTTGAGCTGAGCAACGCCAACTGTATTGACGTGAGCGTGGCCTACGCTTCCGCCCTGGAGAACCTGGGCATGAAGCCGGTCATCGTGATCGTTCCGGGACATGCGTTCACGGGCGTGCGATTGGGGCCGAACGCGCAGGATTTTCTCTATCTCGATCTGACCGTGCTGCCGCGGGGAACATTCGCTGCCGCAATCGCCCGCGCCCAGGCGTGGCTCAAGAAAACGCCGCCCAATGAAGTTCTCACCGTCGATATAGGCGCCGCCCGGTCGCTGGGGGTTTATCCTATGCCCGTGACAGGCTCCACAAAACAAGGTGTTACCGCAGCGACCCTATGGACGCACTGATCATCGGCGGCGGCATTGCCGGACTTACCGCTGCCCGCTGCCTCACCGAAGCTGGGCTCCAAGTCACCTTGCTGGAAGCTCGCGACCGCCTGGGCGGCCGCATTTACACGCACCACGCCGGTCAGGTCCCGGTGGAACTTGGCGCAGAGTTCGTCCACGGTCGTCCTGCGGAAATTCTGGCGCTTGCGGCGGAAGGCGCGGTGCCGATTGTGCCCGTCGAGGGCGAATTTCGCAGAAAGACCCAAGGCTCGTGGGCGGATGTCGGCCGTTTGATGGAGAAGGTAGACCGGATCTTTGCCGGCATGTCTGCCGACGAGCCTGATCAATCCTTTCAGCACTATCTTGATCGCACTGGCGCCGCGGACGACGTGAAGCAGCAGGCGCTCAGGTATGTTGAGGGCTTCCATGCCGCCGATCCGGCGCTCATCAGCGTGCATTCTCTCGTCCGCGATAGCCGGGCGGAAGAAGGGATCGAAGGCGACCACCAATACCGCATCGGCAGTGGCTATTGCGACCTGGTGCGTGCTTTGGCTGAGCGAATTGATCCAAAGCTGTGCCGCATCATGAAGAACACGGTGGTAAACGAAATCGTTTGGCAGCGAGGAGAAGTAATCGCCCGCACTTCGACTGCGGAATTCAGGTCGCCGCGGGCCGTCATTACGCTCCCATTGGGCGTGCTGAAAGCAAACAGTGTTGTGTTCTCACCGCCCCTGCCGGAAAAGCAAAAGGCCATGAGCTTCCTTGAGATGGGGCCGGTAGTCCGTGTAAGCCTGTGCTTTAAAACGAAATTCTGGGAGCACGAAGTGGAAATGGCTGACGTGAGCTTTCTCTTTACTGACGATCCTGAATTTCCCACCTGGTGGACCAGCAATCCGCTCCCTTATCCCATTCTTACCGGCTGGGCGGCGGGCCCCAATGCGAGTGTGCACAGCGGGCGAAACCAGGATGAAATTATTCACAGCGCCGTGCCGGCGCTGTCCCGGATCCTGGAATCTGATGAGAGCAAACTTTGGCAGGAATTAACCGGCTCCTACGCGCACGATTGGCAGAACGATCCCTTTTCGCTCGGCGCTTATAGCTATGCGTCGGTCGGGGGAATGGACGCGGCAAAAGCGCTGGCGGCGCCGGTAGCGGAGACGCTTTACTTCGCCGGCGAGGCTACAAACGGTGACGGTTATAATGGCACGGTCCACGGCGCAATGGCCAGTGGAGATCGCGCAGCGCAGGAGATGCTGCAGTCTATGGGAGTCCGGCCAGAGCGCACAGTTTAGGCCGCGATGCCACGGCTCGCTTGGAGCGTATCAGGCAGACGAATTCGGATTTAAGTCAGTTCGGACAATCTCTTAGATCCAGCTGCCCCAGCGCGACGCCCTGAAGATCGCCGAGCGCGATGGCACCCAGGCGGGGATGCGGCGGAAGCGTGACACGGCTTCCAGCGCGCGGGCCCTCTGGTGCCGGTCAAAAGCGCGCACATATTGGCGGATGATCTGGGGCATTGTCATGCGTAACGCCGCGGCAAAATTCTGCTCGGCCATATCATGCTGCTCCTGCTCATTGCGCAGAAGTTCGAGCATGTTCTCCGCCAGCGCGGCTTTGTTCCCCACGGGGTAAAACCTGATGGCCAGTCCGCCGCTGTCGCCCATCTCGCGGAAGTCGGGAATGTCTGAGCAGACAATCGGCACGCCGTATGCCGCCGCCAGGTTGGCCACGCCGCTGGCGCCCGTTGCCGATGTATACGGCATCACCATGAAGGATGACGTGCCGAACATCTGCGGAATATCGTGCTCTTCCACGTAGCCTTTGAACTCAATGCCAGGATGGCTGCCATACCGCGCGCTCAAGCCTTCAATATAGCCGGGCGAGTTGCTGTTGTTGGTGCCGGCAATCACCAGCTTTGCGCGCGGGAAAGCGGGGGCAACGGTTTCTTCAAAGGCTTCAATAAGCATTTCGCAGCGCTTATAAGTGCCCCATTTTCCGAAGGCGAGAATGCGGTGCTCGGGATTTCCGCGGCGGGTAAAGTCCGGAAACTCCGGCCGAGCTGAGAGGATTCCGTGCGCGCGATAGTGAATGTGCTCGCCGCGATATTTTTCCGTCAAGGTGCGGCGGTACGCCGGCAGGAGCACGGAAACGGAGTTGGCCATCAGCAGCATGCGCGTGGCCACGTTTCCCGCCGCCCGGAACAGCGCCTTGTTGCGCACGCCGGCATCGTTCAGGTCAATGTGGTCCATCAGGTGGTGCAGCGTGACGTGGGTATAGTAACCGGCCATGCGCGTCATGGCAGGCAGCGTGAGGCCGGAAAACGCGGCCAGCGGGTTCTCTTTGTTGCCAAAGCTGGAAAATACCAGGTTGAACCACACCACATCCGGCTTGCACTCGTGTATGGCTTTCAGCAATCTCATGTGATTGCTGAGACGGTTTTCTTTCCAGCAGCGCCGGACGTCAAATTCCTGAAGCTCCGGCTCTCGGCCATTGTATTCGTCAGACAGAATGGTCAGGCTGATCAGCGGGTCCGCCTGCAGCTCTCTGGCGACGTGGTAGCCGTATTCGTTCAGCACCGCCTTGCTCGGCGGAAAACCAGTTACAAAACAGATCTTCATCAGGGCCCTGAGGGAACTAGAAAATAGAAATCCTTACAACCGGACGAAACGCAGACGTGCCGCCTGTGCCCGTATAGCTGAAGAATGACTGTTGCTGCAAGCCCACCGAGAAGCGGAGGGGATAATCGACGTTTAGTGATCCATTCACATCATTCACGCTGCGGCGGATCGGCTTTACATAGGAGATGAGGAATCCGCTTTGAACGTTGTCATACAGATGGAACCCCTCTCCGCGGGTAAAATCCATGGAACCGTCGAACGACCAGCGGTCATTCGGCTTGTACTCAAAACGCGCTCCGGGTATCAGCGCCTGTGCCGTGGCAAACGTCAAGTCCTGCACGCGCCAGGAGCGGACATATTTTCCCAGCACCGTGAGCGATGTCTTCTGGCCGAATTTATGTTCCATGCCGGCCCATGTGCTGGTGGTGAAAAATTCTCGGACCAACGGATGGAACAAGAGATCGCGCACGGAATAGCCGGTGACCAGCGCGTTGCTGCCCCAGGGGCGTCCCACCTCAAACTCCAGGCTCGCGCCCAGGTCCCTGGAATGCAGGTCCTGCAAACTAAACGGACCTGACTCATGGATTGCGCTTCCGCGCACCGTGAGCCAGTTGAAAAACGGCGATGTATTCAGGTACAGGAACTGGCGGAAGAGATGCTGGTTCATCTGCACCGGCGATTCTGTGTCTCGCCTGATGGTGAATTCTATGCCCGGATTGAGCACGATGTGCGCGTTGCCCAGATGCAGGACCGGCGTTGTTCCCACGTTGAATACCGTGTCATAGGTGTTCCGATGCACGATCAGCGTCTCACTCGGAATGGAGATGGTGCCCCGGTAATTGCGGACGCCCACGAACCCGTTGATCGGCAGTGAGCCGCCCGGATGGTAGCGGAAGGTGCTTCCTAAATCAGTCTCCTGCGACGAGCGGGGCGGCACCGGCGCGCCAAAAAGCTTGTTGTCCATCTGGTAAAGAGTTGCGTCTTCAAAAATCGCCCCGGTGGCCACTTCACTCTGGACGCTCAGGTTGGGACGAAATGGCACCGGCGTGCCCTCTTGGCCGGAAACCTGCAACAAGCCGCGTTCGGCGGTTGGATCATCGGCCGCGAGCTGGTTGGCGCGGGCGAATGACGAGATGGCACGAACATTGTCATGGCGCTGCGTGTAAATGTTGGCCCACGCGAGCTGGTAGTCATAGCTCTGCTCGTAATCCGCGGATTTGCCCAGAGCGGCCAACTCTTGCTCCGCCTTGCGATCCTTGCCCTGCGCGATATACGTATTCGCCAGGCCGATGGCCACCGTATCGTCCGATGCGCCCAGGTCCTTGGCCTTGGCAAAGTAACGCTCAGCCAGATCAAAGTCGTGTGCCGCCAGGAAAATATTGGCGGCTTCAACCAGGTTGTCAGCGGTGACTGGAGAAGCCTCGCCAATCCGCGACTCGGCAAAGGCCAGCGCAACTTCCTGCTTGGCGTCGTTAAACTTGCCTTCGCGGACAAAAAGTTTTGCGAACTCAATGCGCACGTCAACTCGATTGGCGTCGGGCGCGTCCAGCGCGCGCGTAAACCGCTCTAAGGCCGCAGCACGATCACCCAGAGTCAGCAGGGCGTCACCAGTCGCCAGCAGGATTGCAGACTGGTCAACAGCCTCCTGCTCCGCCAGCTGAATATACTTAAAGGTTTCAGCTCGACGGCCCATCTGGGCATACGCCGATGCCATGTTCGCGTAGATCAAGGGATCGTCTGGAGAAAGTTTCAGAGAAGCTTCCAGTTCGTTGACCGACTGAGCATAGTGGCGGGCATGAAAGAGAGCATCTGCCAGCGCCAGATGCAATTTCAGATCGTCTGGTGAATATTTGAGCGCCACACGATATTCTGAGACAGCTTTGTCCAGCACACGCATCTGCCGGTAGGCGGTGGCGCGGGCCATGTGCGTTGCACCCAGTTCGCCCATAAGCTTCTCGGCCTTATTGGTTTCTTCCAGGGCCTCGCGTGACCGATGCAGTTGCAGGTAAGAGAACGCCAGTCCAAGGCGGGCGATGCCGCTGTTGGGGTTCATCTTGAGCGCCGGCTCAAAGTCGTGGATGGCCCCCTGCGCATCCTGCATGTCATTCCGGACGTAGCCGCGGTTGACCAGGGCCTCAAACATCTTGGGGTCTTTTTCCAGCGCGCGGGAGAAATCGTCAATCGCCTGCTGCAGCAGTTGGTTCTGCTTGTGCACGTGCCCCGCAAGCAAGGGGAAGTTGGCTTCCTTCGGCAGCACGCCTTCATAGCGGCTTACCAACGCCAGCACTTCGTCGTACCGGCCCAGGTTGTAATAGTCATAGCCCAGGTAGACGGCCGCGTCACGATCGTGCGGCAGCTTTACGATTGCCACTTCGCCCAGCCGGGCCGATTCTGCATACCGGCCTTTCAGAAATAGATAGCGCTCGGTCTCGCGTATGACGCGCGGATCGTTCTTCATGGCGCCCGTAGCGCGCGCGATCCACTCTCCCGCCAGGTCGACTTTTCCTGCTTCAATAGCAGCGTTGGACCCGCTGGCTACGATTTGCGAATTCGTCGGAGCCAGCTTGTGCGCTTTTTCATAGCTGCTCTGCGCCTTGGGATACTCCCTCGTCGCGGTGTACAGGTCGCCCAGCGCCATATAAGGAACGTAATCGTTGGGGTAAGCGGCGGCCATGCGGCTGAAGAAGGTCTCCGCGGCTTTGTTGTCGCCTTCATCGCGGGAGAGGTAGCCCAATGCTTCCAGGGCGTAGCGGTTCTTGTCGTCGCGCTTGAGCAGTGTGGTATACATCTGCCGCGCTTCGCCCTTGCGTCCGGCCTTCCAGAGCAGGCTGCCGTATTGCAAAGTCACGTTGTCATTTTGCGGGTCAAGCTGCAAGGCTTGCTTCAGGTCAGCTTCGGCGCCGGCAACGTCATTACCCAGCCCCTTGATGGCGGCGCGAAGCCGCAAATATTCCACCTGCGCAGGACCCTCCACCTGTATCTTGGCAAGTTCCTGCTGCGCGATTCTAAGCTGCTGGGCAATGGCGGCATCGTCATCCAGGTTGCGGTATGTATCGATCAGGTTCAGCCGCAGCTGCGTAGGATAAAGAATGCCTTCAGCGGGGCCTTCCGGCATCGCGGCCAGAGCGGCCAGGTATTCGCGCACGGCGTCACCATCACGGCGCTCGATCTTGGCCAGGTCGCCACGAATAGCGTGCAGGCGGTAATAGTTGGCATCAAGTTGTTCAGCGCGCGTGAGGTAGGTGCGCGTCTTGTCCAGATTGCCCACGCGCAATTGCGATTGGGCGGCGGCCAGTTGCACGTTCACGGACTTGGGCGCCATGCCGGCGGCCTTCTCATAGGTGTCCGCGGATTCCTTTTTCATGCCCGCCAGCTCATAGGTGTAGCCCAACTCGGACATCACGTCAGCATTCTTGATAGGGGCCTTTTGCAGAATGGCGATGGCAGATTTGTAATCATGCGATTCGCGGTAATACTGCGCCACGGCGCGGAAGATTTCCGTATTCCTGGGGCTGCGCTTCATCGCCTTGTCCAGAAGCTGCTTGGCTTTCTCCGGCTGTTTCTCTTTCATGTAAGTGATGGCCAAAAGCAGTTCCGCATGCGGAGTGGGTTGAACGCTTTCCGCCCGCTCTAATAGACTCTGGGCGCGAGGCAGGTCGCCCGATTGCATAAAAAGCTCACCCGCCATCGCCAGGTCCGTGGCGCGGCGCGGGTTGGCGGCAATCACCTGCAAGAGCAGCTTCTTGGCTTCATCGGCCTTGCCCATGCGGATGTAAGTCTGGGCCATGCCGGAAAGACCCTCAACCGAGTTGGGCTTGCGAGCCAGGCCTTTCTGGTAGGCGTCGAGAGAAACTTGCGACTTGCCTGCGAGACGGGCGGTATAACCCAGCAGGAACCAGTTGCATGCGTCACTGGGCGCGGCCTGCGTGAGATGCTCGGCATAGTTCATTGCGGCGGTCGGATTCCCATTCTTCAGAGCTGTCTCAGCCGCGCGCGCGTAACGTCCAGCTTCAATGCTGCCGCCCCATCCCGTGCCTGATGTTCCGCAGGGCGCCGAGCCACCGCCTGTGCTGCCGCCGGCCACCTTGCCGGACGACTGCTTTCGCGTGTTGTTCTGCTTCGGCTGGGACTTCTGGTTCTGGTCTTGCGGCTTGCTGTTGAGCTCAAACGTCTGCGCCCAGCCAATGTTGACCAGAAAGAGGGAGCAGAAAAGCGCGAGACGCAAAAAGTTCTTCTTCACGGGACCACCGTTGTCAGAGTCGCTGAGGGAACACGCGGCACCAGGTTCCACGTACGCTACAAGAATTTAGCGAAAGCAGCATGCCGTATACGCGGCAGCAGCTCTGTTCTCATTCTGAATCCAGATGCTATTTTTGCCCCGAGGGATTGCTAGCTCCCTGAAACTCCCAAAATCGGCCCTAAAAAGAGAATCCGGATACCATTAGGCAAACCCCTCCCACACTTTTGGAATCGAAGTCTCTGCTGAAGCAAAACTGCTGCTGATCGGCGGAGTCCCTTTTCTTGCCGGCTCGCTGATTAGAGAAGTCCCCCGATCATCGCAACTCGCATTCACGGAGGTTTTCATGAGTTCCCCAACCATCGCTCCGAGCAGGCAGGTTACCTTGCCCTCTCGAGCGGTTCCCTTGAGCTGGGTGCTGTTGCTGGCGCTGCTGGTGCACGGTCCGCTGTTGCTGATGCAGATTACCAACGATTCCTACGACGCGGACTTCCACAAATTTTTTGCGGCGCACTACGCGACACACTGGTTCAATCCGTGGAATGAAAAGTGGTTTACCGGCTTCTCCCAGACCACCTACCCGCCGATGGAGCAGCAGTGGATGGCGCTGTTTTCGCATGTGATGGGCCTTAACCTGGCGTACATTTTTGTTCAGCTCATCGCGATCCTTCTGCTCCCCATCGGCGTGTATAAGTACGCGCGGATATGGGTGGGGGAGCGAGCAGCCAGTTACGCCGCCATCGGCAGTATTCTGCTAGGCTCCCTCGCTTCCCTTGTGTATGTGGACGGGCAGTTATCTACCACATGGGCGGCGCCGCTCTACCTGATGGCGCTCGCATATTTTTACGAGTGGGCGCGTGAAAGCAGGGTGATGGCATTGTGCAAAGCGCTGGCCCTGACGATGGCAGCGGCATCCGCCCACCACGTGACCCTGTTGTTCGCCAGCGTGATCTTCACTATCCCCGTGCTGGTAACGGCGCTCATGGACCGCAAGCGCGAAGACAATGACGCCACCATGGCCGGCGTCCTGATACGAGCGGCGATTTTTGCCGGGCTCTCTCTCGTCGGCATTATCGTGGTACTGCTGCCTTACTGGCTGGCATTAAAGGCCAATCCGATCAAGCAAATGCCGATCCCGCATGGCAGCCGCGAAAACTTCTTCTCCCAGGGATGGCTGGCGGTCAACTACATCATCGTCCCGTGGGGCGCAATGCTGCTGGCGCTGCCGTTCATTTTCCTGAAGGGATTGAAAGAATCCAGGTTGCGGCCGCTTTTCATCGGCTTCTGGATTACTATGATCTTTGGCCTGGGTGGAACCACACCGCTGCCGCGAATTCTGCTGGGCATGCTCGCAGGTGTGGTGAACGCGGTTACAGGCGCCAATGTCCACAATCCGTTTGACATTCTCACCTTTGAGCGTTTCAGCTTCTGGGCCAACCTGATGGCGCTGCCCATTGTGGCCCTGGGCGCGGTGGCGCTGATTGATCGTTATGGCCGCAAAGCGGTCTTTGCGCTGGGAGCGCTGGCTGCCTTCACCGTGGCCATGGCTGTCTCCTGGCCGGTGTACCATCCCATCCACGACGCGCCTTTCAGTACCGCTGAAGTCGTCTCTTTTCTGAACCGCGACGGCCATGACAAGTTCCGCTACCTCACGCTCGGCTTTGGCAGCAAGATGTCTGAGGTTGGAATTTACGCCAACGCCAGCAGCGTAGACGGCGAATACAATTCCGCACGCCTTCTGCCGGAGATGACCCAATACGGCTCCGCCCAGCTCACAAACTCGAAGTATTACGGATCGAACGGCATTGAGTCTTTGCGCGCCGTGCTGAAGCACGCCGACCAGTACGGGTTGAAATACATCTTTGTCCGCGACCCGTATTATGAGCCGTTGATCGCCTTTGCCGGCTGGCGCAAAACAGAGGTCTATGACCGCGGCAACGTTAGCCTGTGGGTAAAAGACGGTATCCCTCCGGCGCACAAAACTCCTTACGGCACGCCGCCTACAGCCACGGAAGGGCTGCTGTGGGGAACGCTTCCCATCGGCAGCAGCATTCTGGCTCTGCTTCTCATGCTGATGTTTCCAGACAAGCGGCGCAAGCTTGAAACCATTGAGTTCCCGCTGGCAACCAGCGACGAACCTTTACTCCGGGAGGCACGGTAATGGGCCGCTTACTCGCACTTATCTTCGCAGTTCTAACCGTAGGCTTGATCGCTGTAGGCACGGTGCACGGGAGCAGGACGGCCCAGGCGTCGAGCCCGGAAGGCGCGGTGCAGTCGATGTTTGACAATGTGAAAGCGCATAACTGGCAGGGCGCGTACTCTTACGTTGCGGCCTCCAGCAACGTTGACCAGGGCGGATTCGTTCGCGATCTAACGGGTCGCAACGGCAGCCTGCGCACCTATTCCCAGCTTGATTCGGTCACTACGCGAGTTTTGCACGAGTCAGAAAATGAAGCGACCGTCCGCACTGAACTGAAATACGCCACCGCCGTAGGCGCTTCCTACGAGACAAAAGATCTGAAGGTGGTGAAAGACGAGGGCGCCTGGAAGGTGCAGTGGCCGGCGGAAAAAGAAGTGAATGTTCCGCCACAGGTGATCCCCGTGAACTATCTGCGCTGGGACATTGTGTGGCGTGGCCCCGGCGACGATTGGGGCGCCCAGAACGTGGAGAACCCCAATTGCCGCATCCTTTCCATGCACGCCGTGGAGCGGGACGGCGCGCTGATCATCATGGGCGAAGTGGTGAATGAAGACACGGTCCCGGCCTTCATCACTGTGGGAGCGGTCCTTACCGACAGCAGCGGCAAGGACGTGGCTGAAGAGAGCAGCTTCGACAAGCTCTCGCACGTGTTGCTGCCCAAGGAAGTGTCACCGTATCGCATCGACTTTCCGGGAATCAAGAAATCCGACGTGAAGGCCGTACGCATGACGCATAACTGGATGCTCGTGCCTGCATCGGCCGATCCCGTGATTGCTGTGCTGCACCAGCGGATCGAAAAAGACATGACTGGCCGCACGGTGCTGAAGGGCGAGTTGCTGAATGAAAGCGGAATCACGGTCAACATTCCCCATGTTCTTGCCACGTTTTACGACAATGGCGGACAGGTGATCTGGGTTTCTGACGCCTACTCAGACCATGCGCTGTTGCCGCAGACGCCGCAGCCTTTTTCGGTTGCCCTACGCGACGATCTGGCGGCGCAGGTACACACGTATCGCGTGACCGTAAACCACTACAGTCTGAACCGTGGGAACTAACTATGCGTAAGGTGATTTATATAGGCATTGTGATTGCTCTCTGCTGGTTTGCCGAGGATTGCGCCCGCGCCGCGGAGCTGCGTGTACCTCAGAACGCGGTTGCAGGACAGCCTCTCAGTATCGGCGCCAGCGGCAGCGGCACGTTGTATTTGATCGGACCCGGTCAGGTGATCAAGCGCGACTTCAAGTCGGGCTCCACGGTCGAAATCAAAGGCGAAGAACTGCGTAGCGCCGGCCGTTGGATCGCCGCCGTGCGCGGCGATTCGAATCAGTCTCAGGTCTTTTGGGTCAAGCCAGGCAAGCCGGGGAAGCTCAACTTTCTTGCCCGTCCGTCGCGCGTGCCGGTAGCGCGCCCCAACGTGATCAGTGGCGTGACATTTGTTTTTGACCAATACCAGAACCTCATCCTGGATCCCACGCCGGTGAACTTTAATCTTTCCGTGGGCGGGGCGGGATCGACCAGGAGCGTTACCAGCCGCGAAGGCGTTGCCTGGATCAACAGTGCTTCAGCGCCCAAGGCAGGAGCGGCGCAGTTTGTTGCGTCGGTTGACGGCACGTCAGTGAATCGCGTGGTCCAGCAGGTTGCCGCCGACCCATGCGAGCGCAGCTTCCACATGCACGTGGCCGGACACGACGGAAACCGAGTAATCGTGGAAACCGATCCCATTCGTGATTGCAGTGGCAATCCGGTGCCGGACGGCACGATCGTCACCTTTATCCAGACGGACAAGAGCGGCAGGAGCACCGTGGACGCGCGCATTAAGAAAGGCACGGCCCGCGCGGAATTGCCCGCTGCCGACAACGCAACCATCACCATGGCTGCCGGCGTGGTCCTGGGCAACGAACTGCACGTGGGAGGCAAATAATGAAACTCGCACGCATGCTGATTCTTACCGTTGGTGTCCTGCTGGCTATATCAGGCGCGTTTCCGCTCTTGAGGCGCATATTGGCTGACACGAAACCTTCCGTCCAGCTTGGGGTCAAAAACGCACAGCCGCGCGAGGTGGAAGACGTCACGCAAAATGCGATCGTGCGCGATTACACGCTGGCATGGCAGGCAATCGGCACAGCTCTGGCCAACAACTCGCTCCAGCCCTTGAATGACAACTTTGCCGGCTTTGCCCTGGACAAACTGACGCAGCGAGTGAAAGACCAGAAACAAAACGGGCTCACCACGCGGATCGTCGACCGCGGCCATAAGGTGGAAGCAATCTTTTATTCGCCCGACGGCGCGGCCATCGAACTGAAAGACACGGCGACCATTGAAACACAGGTTCTGGACGGAGGAACGGTGATCCATTCAGATCAGGGGCAAATCCAGTACTATGCCGTGATGACCGGCGCTGAAGACCGCTGGAAAGTCCGCGTACTGGAGAGTACGCCCAGGTAGCCTTACTTCAGAGCGTGTATGGTGGCGAATTCATAGATCGCGCCGTGCTTGTCCCGGTGGGCGGCGGCAAGTTCTTCCAAATGGCGGTGCCCACATTCCAGCGCCGCCGCGAAACTTTTCTCCTGTCCCAGATATAGCACTTGCGCGCAGCCGATCCGCTGCACGATACAGTGATGGATGGGTGGCTGCTGTTCCGGATCGGGCAGAATGTCGGCAATATAGCCGCCCAGTTGCAAGCGAGTACCATACCTTCCAGGTGTGGTGAAGCTCGGAGTGGTATCCGTGCGAGACTCAAGAGCAGGGCTGTTGCTAGAACTCATGACTATCTCCCTGCCGAACCGTTAGAACCGGGCATTGGGCCTCAGCGATGACCCGCGCAGCCGTGGCCCAGGGCAGGTGCGAATTGATCTTTGCCGGCTCCGGATGGCGGGCGCCCAAAACAATCAAGTCGGCGCCGCTGTCCCGCGCAACTTCCAGAATCTGGGCCGATGGCAGGCCGTACTTGATGACACACGCCGGTTGCCGCCACAAACAGGCTTCAGCGGGGACGACCGAGTAAAGCCGCTGTGAGAGTTCCCTGGCGCCCTCGCCATTGGCTGCCCTATCGCCTTCGGCCACGTGAAGCAGCGTTAACTCAGCGCCAAATTCATTGCACACTCTCGCCGCGTGGAAGGGGGCCGCTGAGCCCTTCTCAAAATGAGTAGCGAGAAGGACATTCTTGATTCTTAACTCCCTGCGGTGGCAAGGCCTCACGTCCGGCCCCACGGTGAGCACGGGACAGGAGACATTGCGAAATACATCTTCCGCCACTGAGCCCAGGAACATCCGCGAGATTCCATGCCGCCCGTGCGATGCCAGGATCAGCAGATCGATCTCGGTGCGCTCAACCACGTCGCTGATGACTTTCCAGATGGTCCCTTGCCGCAAGGGCGTTTCGCTGGGCAGCCCTTCCAGCAGGCTGTGCAGCACTTCAGGAATATTTTCTTCCTGCGTCGTGGCCCCGTTGAAGGTAATGGCAAATGCGTCAGGGTCAAGCAGATGGTAGGAATCGGGCGCGGTAACGTGAATGGTGTGCACGCGCGAAGCGTGTCTCCGGGCGATAGCTTGCGCGTACTTTACCGCCATACCTGAGACAGGAGAAAAATCAGTGGCGAGAAGAATATTTTTTAAAGATAGCGAAACAACGGGTTCCAGCGTCTTCATGAGGACACCTCACTCATAAAGCAAAGTGTAGTAAGCAGGTGACCGCCGAGGATGTGATGTCCATCACGCGGCTTGTTGCAGGAAAATCAGGCGGTCTTTGGCCTGTCCGGACAGCCGAGTAGAGAGCTCTTTGAGAGGGTGAGTTGTGGCGGAGGAAATTAATCCCTGAAAATGGGTGGGGCGTCAGCCGCGTCAAACGATTCCGACTCCCGCACCAGCTCCGGCAGGCCCTGCATCAGGCGCAGGCAGCGGTTCCAGCGGAGCAGCGCATCGTCATTGCCCTGGGGACGGATCTTCTCCGCCTCTTCAAAGCAGCGCATGGCGCTCTCAAAACTGGCCATCAAGGAGTGCGGGGCATGGCCGGCGCGCAACTGTGCTTTGGCCCGCCGTTCATGCAGGATGCCCTGGTAATAGGAACGTTCGTATGGGCTGGAGAGCTTCTCAAAACATGATTGCGCTTCGCGAAAGCCGTCAGAGAGTGTGCCTTTGAACTGGTCAGTAATGGCCAGCCCCAGTTGGCGCAACGCCATCTGGTTTTCCGGATCGACGGCGAGAATGTCGCGGCAGATGGACTCCGCTTCCTCCGCCTGGTTCAGGTAGCGATAGTGCTGTACTTTGGCCAGCGCTTCAGCGATGCCATTCTTCGAAATGGTTTTCAATTGGCGATCCATAGGCATTTCACCACCACTTCAATTCTAATCCGCTTTGGGCGCGCCGCGTATCTTGCGAACCAATTTCAAGATGGGATCGTAAAACTCGTCGACCACGCGCTCCTTCAACGGGATGATGGCATTATCGGTAATCTTGATTTCTTCCGGGCAGACCTCAGTGCAGCATTTGGTGATATTGCAATAGCCGATGCCCAGTTGGTCCTTCAGAAGCTTGACGCGTGAGACGTTGTCCAGCGGATGCATCTCCAGCGACGCTACACGCACAAAAAAGCGCGGGCCGCCAAACTCTTCTTTCTTGTGGTGGTCGCGCACCACGTGGCAGACATTCTGGCACAGGAAACATTCAATGCACTTGCGGAATTCCTGTACCCGGTCCATATCTTCCTGATACATCTTCCAGTCAGTTTTGGGCTTGGGAGAGAAAGGCGGAATCTTCTTATTGACGCGATAATTCCACGAGACGTCCGTCACCAGGTCTTTGATTACCGGGAACGACTTCATGGGATAGACCGTGATTGGCTTGTCTGTGGGCAGCGCGTCCATGCGGGTCTTGCAGGTGAGACGGGGTTTGCCGTTGACCTCAGCGGAGCAGGAGCCGCATTTTCCTGCTTTGCAGTTCCAGCGGACGGCCAGGTCAGGCTCCAGATGTGCCTGGATGTAATGCAGCGCATCAAGCACAACCATGCCCGGCGCGATCGGGACAGTGTATTGCTTTGCCGCGCCGACTTCCTGATCGCCGCGAAAAACCTCTAAGATTGCGTCTGCCATTGGATAGCTCCTAGCTTTATTTCTGTCGCTTCGCTCCAAACCGCCGACACGCGTTGCCCGCTCAGGGATTCTTCTGCCCTTGAGGCAAGCAGCTCGCCGCGCAAGCCGGGCTCGCTGCTAATCGATAAACCTCAACTAGAGACGCGGCATGCTACGTCTCTACATCGATTCGATCCTGCCGTGCTGCTTCATTCTGGTTACTTTTCTTCCGCCAGCAACTCGTTCAATTCACCTGGGATGGCATCCACCGGAACTTGCTGCAATCTCATTCCCGCCCCATCACGCGTAATGAGGTTGTGCTGCTTGCCCCAGACTTGTTCATCCAGTTTGGGATAGTCGATGCGGCTGTGCGCGCCGCGGCTTTCCTTGCGGGCCATTGCGCTGCGAGTTACGGCTTCTGACACCGTGAGCATGGACTTCAGGTCGCGTGAGAGATGCCAGCCAGGATTGAACAGCCGCGAGCCTTCCACGCGAACCCGAGCAGCGCGCGCTTTGAGTTTTTCCAGCTCGCCCATGGCTTTGTTCATGTCTTCTTCCACGCGGAAGATACCTACCAGGTTCTGCATGACTTCCTGAAGGTCGCGATGGACGGTGTAAGGATTCTCGCCTTCGCCGCGATCGAACGGGGCGAGCATGTCTTGCTCGGCTTCAGCGATCTGGCCATCGTCGATGGAGGCGGCAGGAGCTTTATCAGCATACGCGGCAGCGCCAAGTCCGGCACGCCGGCCAAAGACCAACAGGTCAGAAAGCGAATTGCCGCCGAGGCGGTTCGCGCCGTGGAGTCCTGCTGCAGCTTCGCCCGCGGCAAACAGCCCCGGCAATGAAGAGGCTGCGGTTTCAGCTTCAACCTTGATCCCTCCCATCATGTAGTGACACGTGGGGCCGACTTCCATTGGGCCCTTGGTGATATCCACGTCCGCCAGCTCCTTGAATTGGTGATACATGCTGGGCAGCTTCTGCTTTACGTATTCAGCGGGCTTGTGAGAGATGTCCAGATAGGCTCCGCCGTGTTCACTGCCCCGGCCTTCGCGAACTTCCGTATAGATGGAACGGGCGACGACATCGCGGGTCGAGAGCTCCATGCGCTTGGGATCGTACTTTTCCATGAAGCGCTCGCCGTTCTTGTTGCGAAGAATGCCGCCTTCACCGCGAACGGCTTCCGTCACCAGGATGCCCTGCACTCCCGGAGGCCAGACCATTCCCGTGGGATGGAATTGCACAAACTCCATATCCAGCAGTTCCGCGCCAGCGTCATAAGCGAGCGCCATGCCGTCGCCCGTGTACTCCCAGGAATTCGAAGTAACGCGCCAAGCTTTGCCGATCCCGCCGGTAGCCATCACAACAGCTTTGGCCTTTAGCACCACGAAGCGTCCCTGCTCGCGCCAGTAGCCGAATGCGCCGACCACGCGCTTGCCGTCTGTAAGCAAGCGGATGATGGTGCATTCCATGAAGACGTCAAAGCCCATCTGCACGCCGCGGTCCTGCAACGTGCGGATCATCTCCAGCCCGGTGCGGTCGCCCACATGGCAAAGCCGCTTGAAAGTGTGGCCACCGAAGGCGCGCTGCAGGATGTCACCGTCTGAGGTGCGATCGAAAAGAGCGCCCCATTGTTCCAGTTCACGGACGCGCTCCGGCGCTTCCTGGGCATGAAGCTGGGCCATTCGCCAGTTGTTCATCAGCTTGCCGCCACGCATGGTGTCACGGAAATGAGTGCGCCAGCTATCGGCTTTATCGACATTGGCCATGGCGGCGGCGATTCCGCCTTCCGCCATAACGGTGTGAGCCTTGCCCAGCAGGGACTTGGAGACCACGGCAACGCGCGCGCCGGCGGCAAGGCCTTCAATGGCCGCCCGCAGGCCCGCGCCGCCCGCGCCAATGATCAAAACGTCATGTTCATGGGTTTCGTACTTCGTCTGGTTCGTCACAGTATTCTCAAGTCCTTGATCAAGCCGCTGGCCACCATGCGGACATAGAAGTCGGCAAATCCAACCGAGATCAAACTGCACCAGGCATAGAGCATGTGGCGTTCGTTCAGGAAGCTGCTCTTCTTCCACATTCCGTGGCGTGCGCGGTTGAAGGCCGTACAGGAGAAGCAATCCAGCTTGCCGCCGATCAGGTGACGCCAGGAATGGCACGACAAGGCGTAGAGCGAGAGCAGTACAACGTTGGCGACAAGCACCAGAGAACCCAGTCCGATGTAGAAGTGCCCTTCAAACCAGAAGGCGCGGATGGCGTCATACCAGAGAAAGAGAAGAAAGATGAGCGAGGTCAGCAGGCCGTAGCGGTGGATATTCTGCAGCACGAAGGGGAAGCGCGTTTCGCCGGTGTACTTTCGGCCGGCGGGTTCGCCCACGGCGCACGCCGGCGGATCAAAGAAAAAGGCCCGATAGTATGCCTTGCGGTAGTAATAGCAGGTCACGCGAAAGCCCAGGGGGACGCCCAGGATCAGAAGCGCAGGCGAAAGAGGCCACCAATGATGTTTTGGGTCGATGAGCGGAGAGTAAAAGGGAGAGAGATACGGACCCCATTCGTAAAATTTTCCTTCGAACGCGCGCAGAGTGGCGTAAACGCCAAAGCCGCCCAGCAGGATCCAGACGGGAACTGACTCCAACCACCAGGCATCGCGGCGCTGCGTACGACCCACGCCTTGCGGCACAACAGAGCTTCTGCTCTCAGCCAAACTTCACCTCCAGAGGTGAAATGAAAACTCAACAGTGTAGCAAATGGGAGCAGAACATCCACCATGGAGCCACGGAGACACTGAGAAAAATAAAAACTCACCACTGATTTCCACTGATGACACTGATCCGGAATCAAGTCAAACGTCTGAGAAATTTGAGATAGTTCCGTGCTTTGATCAGAGTTCATCTGTGTAAACAAGTGGTGAGTCGCATCTTTTGGTTTTCTCGGTGTCTCCGTGGTGGATGTTCAGGTTTTGGTCTTCCTCGCCGCAATCACACGGGGGATTCCCTGAAGGTCAGGAGTGACCTGAATTTCAGCCCAGCCCGTGAGCAGGTTCCGCACCTTTTCTTCTTCTGAGTAGCCGATTTCGGCCACGAACCAGCCGCCCGGACGCAGAGCCTCGTGAGCTTGCGGAATCAGGCGTCGATAAATCTCCATCCCTTCACAACCGGAAAAGACTGCGATCTTTGGTTCGAATTCTCGTACCTGCTTCTGCACTTTATCGGCATCGGCTTCGCCCACGTAGGGCGGGTTGGAAATCACAAAGTCAAACTTCTCCCCGGCGTAAACGCCTAGGAGGTCGGACTTGCGGAAAAGGACTTTTCCGTCCGGCGCCAGGCGCGCGGCATTGACGCGGGCAATTTCCAGGGCCTCTTCTGAGATGTCGCAGGCGTGGATTTCCGCGTGGGGCAGTTCGCTGGCCAGGGCCAGGGCAATGCACCCCGAGCCGGTGCCCACGTCCACCAGCTTTAGGCGTCCAGGGCCGTCGAAAGGATATTCCTTCACCAGTTCCACGACGGTTTCCACCACGTGCTCCGTTTCCGGCCGCGGGATGAGCACCGCAGGCGAGACCAGCAGATCAAGCCCCCAGAACTCCTGATGGCCGGTAATGTACTGAGTGGGACAGCCTCGGGCCCGCTCACTAACAACTTCATCAAAATTGGCTTGCTCATCAGGCGTGAGCTCGCGCTCCGGATGGGCGTAAAGATAAGCGCGCTCCCGGTTGAGAACAAATAAGAGCAGCAGTTCGGCGTTCAGCCGGGGCGAAGGCACGTCGTTTTCGACGAAGAGCTGATAAGCGGAATCAACGGCCTGCTTGAGCTGCATGGAGGGAGAAATGTACCGCAAAGGACGCTAAGGACGCAAAAGAGCTTTTCTGAAATCTCGAACGAAGTGAGAGATCCCCTATTAGCTTGGAGATTGTTGAAGCCGGAAAAATGGTCAACCTGTGAGCACAATGGCAATAGGGGTCCGTCACTTCGGAAAATCACGTGGCATCGTCCCAGAGTCACGGCCACGCAGGCCCCTTAAGCGATGGCTTCCGTCTGGTTCTTCAGCTTCTCCGCCTGGTAGTGAGTGACCAGCGCATCCAGAACGGGCTGGAGCTTGCCGTCCATTACATCAGAAAGCTGGTGCAACGTGAGGCCGATGCGATGGTCTGTCATGCGGTTCTGCGGGAAGTTGTAAGTGCGGATCTTCTCGCTGCGGTCGCCGCTGCCGACCTGCGCTTTGCGCTCCTTGGCCAGCGCCTGCTGCTGCTTTTCCATCTCCATCTCATAAAGACGGGCGCGGAGCACGCGCATACCTTTTTCGCGGTTCTTGATCTGCGATTTTTCGTCCTGGCAGCTTACAACGGTGTTCGTCGGCAGGTGAGTGATGCGGACGGCGGAATATGTCGTATTTACCGACTGGCCGCCGGGGCCCGACGAACAGAAAGTATCGATGCGCAGGTCTTTGGCTTCAATTTTGATGTCCACATCTTCAGCCTCTGGCAGCACAGCAACCGTGACGGCCGAGGTGTGGACGCGGCCCTGCTGCTCCGTGGCCGGCACGCGCTGCACGCGATGCACGCCGCTTTCATACTTCAAGCGCGAGTAAACGCCCTTGCCTTCGATGATGGCGATGACTTCTTTCAGCCCGCCGACGCCCGATTCGGAGGTGGAAAGCACTTCCACCTTCCAGCGTTGCGCTTCAGCGTAACGGCTGTACATGCGGAACATTTCCGCGGCAAAGAGCGTGGCTTCATCGCCGCCGGTACCCGCGCGAATTTCCAGCACAACGTTTTTCTCATCGTTGGGGTCTTTGGGCACTAGCAGGGCCTTCAATTCGTTTTCCACCTGCGCAAGCCGCTCGCCCAGCCGCGCCAGCTCTTCCTGGGCGTACGCGCGCAGCTCGGCGTCCGACTCTTCCGCCACCATGGCCTTGCTCTCTTCGATCCCACGTGTCAGGTCTTTGTACTCGCGGTATTTCTCCACGATCTCCGCGACCTCGCTGTGGGCCTTGGCGGTCTTCTGGTAGCGCGACGAATCGCCGATCACCTCCGGCGACGAGAGCGCCTGGGTGAGTTCGTCGTATTTGGCTTCGATTTGGTTAAGACGTTCAAACATTGCAATACCTTTATCTTAACGTAGAGACGTAGCATGCTACGTCTCTACACTAGTTTCCTCGAGTTCAGGCCGCCGCACTTACACTCTTGCGTGCTTTCTCAACAAAGTTGAGCCACGTAGCCGCGCACTCGCGCGCGCTCTCGATCAGCGGCATGTGCCCTATCCCCGGCAGTACCAACAACTCTGAGTTTTTGATGCCCCGGCGGAACACTTCGGCCCCAGAAACGTGCAGTACCCGGTCCTGGTCGCCCCAGATGATGAGCGTTGGCGCCTGCACCAGTGGAAGCCGTTCTTCCAAAGTCGGGTCGTTGCTTTGCATCTCGGAAAAAATCCTGGCTGACTTGGCGCTGCCGCGGATCGCATACTCGGCAAATAACTTAAATACTGACTTAGGCAGATATGGCCGCTTCGCGAATACTTTGTCCAGCAGCCGGTCAAATTCCGGGACGTTCCTTGCCACCAGCCAATTGTCGCCAGCGGCCACTGAAAGCGCCAGTTCGCCCGGCTGCGGCTCGGTAACGCCATGCGGGGCAATCAGGCCCAGCGTGATCACCTCTTCCGGATACCGCGCCGCGTACGCCGACGAGATGAACCCGCCCATCGAATGTCCGACCAGGTGAAAGCGCTTCAATCCAAGCGCACCCAGAAACTGGTGCAGCCGCTCCACCTGCTGCGGATACGCATACGAGGTCGAATCGATCCTTGTGCTCTGGCCCCACCCGGGCATATCCAGTGCGATCACGCGATATTTCTTCGTGAGCCGCCCGGCCATCCGGTTCCAATTGTCGGAGGAGGCGCCAAAGCCGTGCACCAACACCACCGTCTCGCCCTTGCCGCCTTCAGAGTAGGCGATCCGGTGGTCGCCTATCTGCACCGACTTCCGCTTGAAGCCAGCGCTGAAACGCTCCAGACCGATGAACATCATCGCCATTCTCGACATGATCGTTCCTCCAGGGGTCGTCGTACGGCCCAGCAAGTGTGTACTGCTTTACGCCACCGTGTTTGTTCTCGATGCGTTTCTGGAATCCGGAAATCCCAACGTAGAGACGTAGCATGCTACGTCTCTACAGCCGAAGGCGCTCAAGCAGGCTAAGTATCTTTTTACTAAAAAAGCGCTTTAGCCCTGAAAAAGACGAGAAGAGAATTCGCGGCGGGCGCCGCTAGAGCTTCGTCGAAATGTGGTTGTGGAGCAACATAGGCATTATGCGATCACTAACTCTCCACCATTTTTCTTTTCCAATTCCATAGCAAGGTCGAGGGCTTTGATGGCACATTCCACCTGGTCGTCACTAGGTGGCTGGGTGGTGATGCGCTGGAGCCACAATCCTGGCTTGGTCAGCAGGGCGAAGAACGATTTGCCGTGCTTGGCGGAAAAACGGATCATCTCATAAGAAACGGAAGCGATGACCGGCAGGAACACTACGCGCAGAGCAAATTTGGCCCAGAAACCCTGAACGGGAAACGCGGCATAGACGAAGATCGAGATCAGCATGATCGTCATCAGGAAACTGGTGCCGCAGCGCGGATGGTAGGTGGAGTATTTTTGTGCATCGGCAATGGACGGCATGCCGTGATCTTCAAAAGCAAATACCGTCTTGTGCTCCGCGCCATGGTAGCGATAGACGCGCTTGATGTCGGCCCACAATGAGATTCCCCAGATAAAGAGCAGGAAGAGCGCGATGCGGATCAGGCCATCGACCGCCGTGAAAGCGAGGTTGTTGTGCAGCGCGTGCCAGCGCGACTTCAGTCCCGTAGCAGCGGCCAGAGGGACGAATTTGTACATGAAAATGAAAAAGCCAATGGAGACTACCATGCTGCCGATCATGGCCCAGGAACCGATCTCCGGCTTCTTCTCGCCTTCTTCCTTGGCGATCTCTTCCAAACCCACGTTCAGAGAAAACTTTGACGCCACAAAGCCCAGTCGCATGGCCTGACCCAGCGTCGCCAGCCCGCGGACGAAGGGCCATCCCATCCATTTGTGTTTTTCTGAAGGGCGCTGCAGGGTCGCGCTGTGCGTAGTGATCTCGCCGCTGGGCTTGCGAATGGCAATGCCCCAGGCGTGCGGTGAGCGCATCATCACGCCTTCCATTACGGCTTGGCCGCCGACAAGGGTTTCCTCTCCGCTTTCAAGGGCGGGAAGCAGTTGCAAAGCAGCAAGAAAACGCAGAAATGGGCGCCAGTATCTCATTGGTGTATTAGATGATCCGCAACCAGCCGCCGATCGCCGCTCGAAGGAGATTGGCGCAGGGGCTAAAAGTGCCGTCAAAACAGTATTTTACGGGAATTTGAAGGAAAAGGACAGAAACAAATAGCAGTTGCTATCCTGCTAGGGATGCAGGCATTTGCCTTGACCGCCGATGCGGTAGCCGCTACCACTAAGAAGCTTGAGAAAGTGCGTCTGGTGGCGGAATACTTCCGTTCGCGGCCAGTCGATGAGGCCGCCCAGGCGGCGGTGTTTTTCTCCGGACGCGCCTTTCCCGCCTGGGAAGAGCGGACTCTGCAGGTCGGCGGCACTCTGCTGTGGCGCACTGTCGGTGAAATATCGGGCAAAGGAGAGGTCGCCCTGACTGCGGCTTACCGCCGGTATGGCGATCTTGGCGCGGCAGCGCAGGAGGTCCTGGAACCCACTGCTCCCGCCCAAAGTTCGTTGTCGGTCACGGAAGTGGCTGTGGCCTTCGATGAACTGGCGCGAACCTCGATGGCCGCGCGCAAGCTCAGCCTCCTTCAGGATCTGCTCCGGCGCGCCACGGCCCTTGAGGCCAAATACGTGATCAAGATCATCAGCGGCGATCTGCGGATCGGCCTGCGGGAAAGTCTGGTGGAAGAGGCAATAGCCAAGGCCTTCGACGAAAACGTCAAGGCCGTGCAGCGGGCCAACATGCTGCTGGGCGATATCCGTGAAGCTCTGCGGCTGGCAGCAGAACACAAGCTCGAGCAGGCGCAGATGCGGCTGTTCCATCCCATCGGCTTCATGCTGGCCAGCCCCGCCCAGGATGCCGCGGAAGCGCTTTCTTACTTCGACAAAGCAGCGGTGGAAGACAAGTATGACGGCATTCGCGCGCAGGCCCACGTGGGAGGCAAAGATGACCCGCGCGTGCGGCTCTTCTCCCGCACTCTCGATGAGATCAGCCAGTCGTTTCCTGAGCTACCTCCGGCGCTGAAGGCTTTTCCAGACCCGCTGATTCTGGATGGAGAAATCCTGGCTTGGAGCCCGGACACGGCACAGGCCCTGCCTTTTGCAGAGCTGCAAAAGCGCCTCGGTCGCAAGACGGTTTCAGAAGAAATGCTGCGGACCGTGCCCGTGGTTTACATGGCTTTTGACGTCCTCTACGGCGGCGGTGAATTGCTGATCGAAAAGCCGCTGGAAGAGAGAAGAAAAATTCTGGAGCAGGCTTTTGCGGCGGTCGCTAAGGATGGCTTCCTGGTGGAATACGCAATGGCCACTGAGAAACCACAGGGCAAACTGGTCTTTGAGCCGGCTATCGGTACCGGGAGCAAGGTTCCGCGCGTGGTGCTTGCGCCGACACTCACGGCAAGCTCTGCTGCCCATCTTGAAGAAATCTTTGCGGCAGCCCGGGAGCGAGGCAACGAAGGGTTGATGATCAAGGACGTGACCTCGCCCTACACGCCGGGGCGGCGTGGCAAGTCCTGGCTGAAGCTCAAGAAAGAGCTAGCCACGCTGGACGTGGTGGTGACCGCCGTGGAATGGGGCCACGGCAAACGCAACAAAGTCCTAAGCGACTACACGTTTGCCGTGCGGGATGGCGACCAGCTCTTGAATGTGGGCAAGGCCTACTCGGGGCTAACCGATGCTGAAATCGCGGAGATGACCGGGTGGTTTCTGGCGCATACCCTCGACGATCAGGGATTCCGCCGCACGGTGGAGCCGAAGATCGTGTTGGAAGTGGCCTTCAACAACATGATGCGTTCCAGCCGGCATGAAAGCGGTTACGCGCTGCGATTTCCGCGCATCCTGCGCATACGGACGGACAAATCGCCGGAGGAGATTGACACGCTTGAGAGGGTGAAAGAAATTTTTGACCGACAGGCAGCCGACGGCAGCAAGAAGAAAGAAGCGGGTTAGCGACGGATTCTTAGATTTAGCGGCTCGGGCCTGGTTTTTGTGCCGATGGGAATCACGCAGCCGTGGGCTATTTCACAGTCGCCATTTTCAAACTGAATGGTCGTGTGCATGATGTGATATTCGGCATTCAGCAAGTCCTTTACCTGGCGCAAAATTATTTCGCTCTCGGAAAGGGTAATGTCATCAATCCGAACGTGGCATGAGAGCGCATGCGTGTCTGATCCAATGCTCCACACATGAACGTCGTGCACGTCGCGGACGCCGGCAACCCCGTTCAGGCTGGCGGTAATGCGCTCGGTGGAAAGGCCCTGTGGAGCGCCTTCCAGCAGGATATTCAGGGTCTCGCGGATGATGCCGAGTGATGACCAGAGAACCAGGCAGGCGATGCCGATGGAGAGCGCGGGATCGACCCATGTGTGTCCCGTCCATAAGATGATCCAGCCGCCGACAATTACCGCGGCGGTGGAAAGCGTATCGCCCAGTTGGTGAATGAAGGCGCTGCGGATGTTTACGTCATGCGCGGCGCGGAACAGCACCCAGGAAATGGCGCCATTCATCACTACACCAATCACCGCCACCCAGATCATGATGCCCGGGTGGACTGCAACGGGATGCTTCATCCTGAGGAAGGCTTCATAAAAGATGTAAAACGCGATCGCGACCAGCGTAAGCGCATTCACAAAAGCCGCCAGCACACCGGCGCGATGATAGCCAAAAGTCTTGGTGGCGCTGGGCGGGCGGGTTTGAATGAAGACTGCCACCCAGGAGAGAAGCAGGGCCAGCAGGTCGGTCACGTTATGGCCGGCTTCAGATAGCAGGGCAAGGCTGTGCGCCCGTATCCCGGCAAAAAGCGTAATCAGCACATAGGCAAATGTGGCCGCAAGTGAATAACGCAGAGCTTTGGCGCTTAGCGGTGCATGCGGATGGGTATGCCTATGCCCCATAATGAGAGTGTACCGCGAATGTGGTCTGATTGGCGCTCATGTACCAGAATGGAACCTGGATGCCTACATTCGTACGCCGATGCCCAATGTGAGCATCCCTCGGGAACAGTGGTTCTCGTTGCCCACCTATTCTCAAGGTGATAGTCCGTCAACGCCAGCATTTTTAGAGGGTTGATCGAGACGGCAGTAACCTCACAAACCCCACGCCGTGGCCTCAGACGTGCTCTAGATATCGAATAGGGTCGGTGTGTCCAATTAGCTTACCAAGAGTGCCCGACCTTGACTTTCCGATTTTGGAGCTAATGATATGCGAATTCTGGTGTATGTCCTGGGTGCTGGTTTGGTTTTCTCTGTGGCAATAGCTGCTGCGCAGACGCCACAACAGCAAACTCCGCCTGTCAATTCCACCACTCCGGCCAACCGGGTGGGTGATGGAGCTCAGACCAAGGCCGGGCCCCCAACGCCGCCGAGCACAGGCGCTCCTTCGACAACCGGCGGCGTGGCCGGCGCGGCAAGCTCAAGTACGGCGTCAAGCCCGGAGGCAGCCGATTCCAGCGGCGTGATCAGCGCAATGTCTGATTCAGACCTTCAAAGCCAGATTCAGAGCGCTCTAAGCAAAGAACCAACGCTGGCAGGCGATAGCGCGCACGCCAACGTTTCCGGAGACACCATTGAATTGGCGGGCACGGTGGGCACAAACAAGGAAAAAATCACCGCGACCCGAATCGTGCAGTCGTATGCTGGAAGCAAGAAACTGGTCAATAAGCTTACGATCAGCGGACGAAGCGAGAAATCTCCTGCTCCGGAATCGAAGCCGCCGCAGCGGTAACGGGAACCGCGCACAGCTAGTTAATACTGAAAGCTCGCCTGTTGCGACTCGTCTTTTTCCTTACTCTTATGAGGCGCGAAAGACTTTGCCGCCAGACGGAAGGACGCGCCCTCCAGCTGAAGAAGCTTTTCTTTCGTACTAAGGCCTCCGCCGTAACCCGTCAGCGTCCCGTTCGCGCCCAGCACACGGTGGCACGGCACAATGATCGCTAGGGGATTGTCATGGTTGGCCTGCCCTACGGCGCGGAACGCATTGGGACGGCCGATAGCGCGGGCAATATCGGCATACGAGCAGGTTTTTCCATAAGGAATTCGTAACAAAGCCTGCCAGCAATCTTTTTGAAATCGCGTTCCAATCAGATCGAGTTTGCAGGTGAACTCGCGCAGTTCACCGCGAAAATAGGCTTCTAATTGCAATTCATAAGGACGGAGATGTTCCGGCGATTCAATCCAGACTTCATCTTTGCCCGGCGCGGGCAGAATTCCCTTATAAAACTGGACACAGCGCAGACCGCTCTCCGTCGCCGCAAGAAGCAAAGGCCCTACTACCGAAGAATCAACCCTGGAGAAGTAAACTTTCGTCATTTCTGCCATCCCCAAATTTTATCAGCGTAGAGTTGCCAAATAAAAATTCCAGCAGGCGCTCTGACCTTACAACACGGCGAGAAGCATTCACATCTATTCCAACACTGCTGCCTAAACAGGGCAGCCGTGCTCTATTGACTTAAATTCAAGCAGTGTTCTGCTGGCTAGGCGCAAAGGCAAGATTTGCTTGCGCGGATTTCAGGGCCAAAAGGGTCCCAGGGCTCAGGTTGTACCGATCGTCGTTTTTCGGCCTCGTTACGCTTCACTTGGTTCTCTCCGCTCTGATTTCACTCATACATTGAGCGCATCTCCAGAACATGGCAGATGAAGGGAACCATGGATATCCGCGGACTGTTGCTGGCCAATTCAGAGCACTCGGGAACGGCGCATACATCGCTCCTGGCAACTCTGGATGTGGCGGGAAAAAGCGCGCTCCAGCGTATGGCGGAACGGCTTCAGCAATACGGGATCTCGCAACTGACCGCGGTGGTTGAATCTGCTCCTTCCGTGGGTGTCAGCAACTTTGGCCTTCCTTCCGAGGTGGCTTGCATCTCGGTCACACCTGACCGTTTCTGGCGGACTGCCGAGAACGCATTCAATGAGATGGCGCAAAGCGGCGCGGAGCTTGTGCTGCTGGTCCGGCTGGGCGCTTATGCTGAAGCCGATTTTGAAAAGTTCGTCCAGTTTCATATAGATCGCGGCGGCCGGGTTACGCAATTGGCATCCGGCCCCCAGAAACTTGAAATCTTCTGCATCAGCGCTTCCCGCAGAAACGATGCGGCGTCTCTGTTTCGCACGCAGCTTTCACAATGCCGCAGCGAGTGTCCCCTGCTGCAGCATGATGGTTACCTGAATCCATTGGCTGGGTTCCGCGACTTGCGGCAATTCGCCATTGACATTCTTACCCGCCAGACGCAGACCTGCCCGGCAGGAAAAGAGACCAAGCCCGGCGTATGGGTTGCCCGCGGAGCAATGATGGAAAGAGGCGCGCGCGTGCTTGCGCCAGCATTCATCGGGTCCATGGCGCGCATCCGCGCGGCCGCCGTGATTACACGGTGCAGCTCCGTTGAGCGGCACACTGTGGTCGATTGCGGCACGGTAGTTGAAAACTCCACTGTCCTGCCTTTCTCTTATGTGGGAGCAGGGCTTGATCTGGCGCATTCGGTTGCCGGGATGGGCCGGGTGGTGAATCTTTATCGCGATGTCGATGTGGAGATCGCCGATCCCAAACTGATCGCTGCCATGCCGGTCGCCAGCAGCAAAGGGTTCCTGACTTCCGCCGCCGAAGTGTTTACTTATCTGCCGCGTCTGGCGTGGCAGGGCATGTTCTCCGGCGCCAAAGCCGCTCAGCCCGATTTGCGAGATACGTTGCGGCAGACATCGCCAGCCCTGGGCAATGCCGCCGGTTTTGAAACTTCCGCCTGTGACACTGAGGCTTCACACAAGTTCCCCAACATGGTTGTAGCGAGGAGATATGGACATCAATAGCAGGCCAGTCGTCGTCAAGAGAATGCCGGAGCGCTTAAACGCGCGAGCTGCGCGCGAATTTTTGCGCAATGTGCGTCCTTTCCTTGCCGCCGACCGTCCGCAGTTGGTCTTTGACCTGTCTCTGGTCGCGCAAATCGACGCCGCCGGCGTGGAGATGCTGTTGCGCTGCATGTCTGAGGCGCACAAGCGCGATGGCGACGTGAAGCTGGCTTCACTTTCCGACCAGGCCGCGGTTGTGCTGGAGCTCACGCGCACGGAGCGGCTCTTTGAAATTTATGAGACCTCAACGGAAGCGGCCCGCAGCTTCAGCGGTTTCCTGCCCAACGCCATGCGGCAGCAGCTTTTGCACAACAAACGTTCCACCCACACCCTTGCAGCCTAGAGAGCACGCGTGATGCCGCAATCAGAGAGCGTTATCACTCTCACCCCAGCCGAAGCCCCTGCGGCCACGGCGATTCCTCTTCCGCAGCGCAGCGCCCATGCAACCGTGCTGAACGGCAGCTTCATCATGCTTGTGGCCATGATGCTGGTGAACGTCTTCAACTTCGCCTACAACATGGTGATGGCCCGCATGCTGGGCCCGGGCGCGTTCGGCAACATCAATGCCGCGGTCACGCTGCTGTTGCTGGCATCGTGCGTCAGCCTGGCGTTTCAATTGGTCTGCGCCAAGTTCGTGGCCAGAAACGAGGCTGCTTCAGGAAAGGCCGCTGTTGTTCACAACCTGCTGGGCAAGGCGTGGATCGCCAGCCTTGCTCTTGGGGCCATACTCTTTCTGGCGCAAAAACCGGTTGCCACTTATCTGAATGTGCCCAGTCCATGGATCATCGGGCTTCTGGCGATTGGCATTGCCGCCTACGCTCCGCTGGGCGTGAAGCGCGGCGCGATGCAGGGAGTCTGCGCGTTTCCGCGCCTGGGCGGGAACTTTGTTCTTGAGGCTTTCACGCGTTTCTTTCTCGGCGCGGGACTGGTGGTTGCCGGATACGGAGTTCTGGGCGCGGTCGGCGCGATCTCTGCTTCGGTCATCGTGGCGTGTTTCCTGCCACGAATCCCGGCGCAACTGCGCATCAAGGCCGGGACGGCCGAGCCTCCGTCGTACGCTGAAGCCGTGCAGGCGATTGTGTTTTTCGTCGGCCAGGTCATCATCAACAATATCGATATTCTGCTGGTGAAGCATTTCTTCCCTTCCGATCCCGCGGGCATCTACGCGGCCATTTCACAGATAGGCCGCCTGCTGTACTTCGCGTCGTGGTTTGGCGTAGTTAATGCCATGTTTCCTGTGACGGCGGCCGCCAGCCCGGAGCAGAAAAAAGCCCATGGCATCGGCCTGCCGTTGCTACTGGTGCTGGGACTTTCCCTGGTCTTCATTGCCGGAGCCGCGCTTTTCCCCCACTTGATTATGGGCGTTATCTTCGGCTCCAGGTTCATCGACATTGGCTGGCTGTTGGCGCTGTATGCCGCCGCGACCGCGCTGTATTCGCTCAGCGTTGTGTTCATCGCGTATGAAATGTCGCGCCGCATCGCCAATACCGGCTGGCTGCAACTGATGTTCAGCGGCGCGCTGGTGGTGGGCATCGGCCTGTTCCACGGCACACTGCGCGAAGTCATCATGGTCCGCATTGTCCTGATGGCGGTGATGCTGGCGCTGGTCGCGCTGCACTTTCTGCGCCGCCATAACAAGGCGGAACTGGTTGAGGCTGTATGAGGAAGCTGCGCCGTCTTACTGAAGCCGAGGTGATCGCCGATTTTCTTCGCGGCGAATTCTTTCACAAAGAATATGACGCCGACCGCGAACAGTTTGCGGCGCTCGTGGAACATCCTGACCTCACTAATGCCGAGGAGAATGAGGTCCGCCGCATCCTGCTCTTCCGCCGCCGCGACACCATGTGGTGGGAGCTGCCGGAAGACCGGCAGTGGTGGGAAATCGACTTCTCCCTAGAAGACGTGGAGCTGGTAAGCGTTTTTCCCCGCGCGCACTGGAGAAAGATCGCGGGCGGCAATTTCAGCGCGCTGCACGTGGCGGAACGCGTCCGGCAGCTCAAGGAGACAGGGCCCGATGAATTTCTGACCAAAATCTCGGACATTGCCAGCCTGTTGTCCACCGATGGGCCGCGGGAAGACGTGCGGCAGGGGATGATCATCCTGCTGGGGCTTGATGAGGACCGCCCGGTGACCCTGCTGGAGGGGAACCACCGGTTTATCGCCTCTTTGCTGGCCGGCGGGCCAAATTTGCTCAAAAATGCCCGCATGGTGGCCGTTTTCTCCCCTCAGATGGAAAAGTGCTGCTGGTATAAAACCAATTTTCTTACGCTAGCCCGCTGCCTCAAAAACCGCATCAAACATTATTGGGACAGAGACACTGATTTGGCCCGATTGCTTGCCGCCGGGTCCGCCAGAGGCGGTTTCGAAGGCTATGCCGGCGACGTCAAAACGAAATACGCGAAATCCAAATAAAGATCGCAACATCCAGAAGTTCCCCGAGGGTTTTATGACAGTGCAACACCGAATCATGAGCATCCTGAGCACGTTGCTGGTTGCTGCCGCATGTTCAGCGCCGCAACTGCGCGCGCAACAGAGCAATCCATCCACGGCGCAGCAGGCGCAGCAACCCGCCAATACACAGCCAGCGCAGACAGACCAGGCTCAGCCGGCGACGCAGTCACCGGCCCCGGCGCAAAATACGCAAGCCGCGCCACCCGCAGGGCAGAGCCAGCCAGCTAATTCAGGGACCGCCGTGAACCCATCACAAGCGCCCTTGCAGCCCGTAACAACCTATCCTGACGCCGCGGGCGCACAGCAGGAGCAGCAGTCAACTGAGAGGGCACCGGCGCAGACCACGACGATTCCGGAAGGTCCGCAGCCCAAGAAGCAGTCCGAACCCGTGGGCGCCGCGACAGCGGAAAGCGTCCCGACGACTGGCGGCGCGGCCGCCAAGCCAGCCGGCGTGGCCATTGCTCCGGCCAAACAGCACCAGACGCGGTCATTGCTGATCAAGATTGGCGCAGTGGTGGCGGCGGGCGCGGCGCTGGGAACTGTCTATGCGCTGAGCCACGGAACTTCGTCAACGCCTCCGGGCACGGGTCTGGCCGGCGTAACCGGCAGATAGTTTTGTCGCGGTCGTTATTTTAACGGACGTTTGAAAGATCGTTGTAACGATCGATGCGAAAGCAGCACAACAGGTAGAGACGGGCCGAATCCAAATGACGCACAGCGCAGCCAGTACGTTCAGCACCCCCTTGCTCATCTCCTTTTCGGGCGTGGATGGCTCAGGCAAATCCACGCAGATTGAGGGCTTGCGCTCCGCGCTGCATGCCGCCGGACTGAAGACCACGCTGCTGGCCTTCTGGGACAACGTGGTCGTAGGCGTGAAATACCGCGAGGGTTTCGTCCACAAGGTCTATAAGAGCGAACGCGGCATTGGCGCGCCGGGAAAGCCGGTGAACCGCCGCGACAAGAATGTCCGCGGCTGGCACCTCACGCTGGCCCGCCATTTTCTCTACCTGCTCGACGCCATCCATCTATGCCGCGTGGTGGCCCGCGCCAAAAAGTCCGGCGCGGATGTGGTAATCCTTGACCGCTACATCTATGACGAGCTTTCCAACCTGAACCTCTCGAACCCGCTGAGCCGGGCGTTTGTGAAGTTTGTCCACGGCTTTGTGCCCCGGCCTGATATCGCCTACCTGCTCGATGCCGACCCGGTCGCGGCGTACGCTCGCAAGCCAGAGTATCCCGTGGACTTCATGAAGAAGTGTCGGCGCGCCTACTTTGACCTTGCCGGCATCTTGAAGACCATGACGGTGGTCCCCGCAATGGACCTGCCGGAAGCCAGATACGCCGTGCTGCGCGCCGCGGAGCGCGAACTGGCAGCCCAGGGGCGTTCGAAGGATCTGGTGTCAGGAAGCTTGTCGGCGGCATAGAGTTCCTCGCGCCGCAAGGTTACAGGTCTCTGGTCGTCGGAACCTGGTTCGCTTCGTCCGGCGGCAACTCCGCCAAAAGAGCTCTGAGATCCAGATGTCGCGTGTACATGGCCAGCTTGCCATCCGCCGTATGCGGCCACGATTCTCTAGGCCTATCAACGTACAATTCCACTCCATTGCCATCGGGATCGCGCAGGTAAAGCGACTGGCTCACACCGTGATCAGCCGCGCCTTCCAGCGGGATACCCGCTGCGATCAAGCGCCTTAATGCGTCCGCTAGCGCAGCTCGGCTCGGATAGACGATTGCATGATGGTAAAGGCCGGTAGCACCGAAAGGAGGGGGCTCGCCGTCCAGGCTCTCCCACGTGTTCAGAGCAATGTGATGGTGGTAACCGCCGGCGGAAAGAAACGCCGCTTGCTCGCCCATGCGCTGCATCAGCTCAAAGCCAAGCACGTCCCGGTAAAACGTGATTGCACGCTCCAGGTCTGCAACCTTCAGGTGCACATGTCCCACGCGCGCTTGCGGATCGATTGGTTGAGCGCCTTTGCTCTCATGTGTGGCCATAACTAAAGATTAGCCGGCGGTCTGGTGCGCCTGGGCGAAGCGCTTCGCTTGAATCTCAATATAGACATTGATCAGTGAAACGGCGGCGGGGGTTACGCCCGGAATGCGTGAAGCGTGGCCGAGCGTGCGCGGGCGCACGCGCTGAAGCTTTTCATTCATCTCCCGCGACAGGCCGCTGACCTTGGCGTAATCGAACCAGTCAGGAATGACGCGCTGCTCGGCCTTCTTGAGCCGCTCAATGGACTTGCGCTGCTGGTCGAGATAGCCAGCGTACTTGATCTCGGTTTCGACGGTCTTCATCTCATTGCGCGCCGCAGAGGAGAGCTTTCGTTCCTCCGTGTCTCCGTGCCCGGGGTCCCCGGCAAGCCCGGTTTTGGCTTGCTGGGGTGAGTGTCTCCGTGGTGAAAATACCGCAATCTCGGCAAAAAACTCCGGATACTTCTCCGCCACCACCGGAGCTAGATCTTCAATCACGATCTCCGGACGCTTCAACAACTGCGCTAGCGGCGCGCCAATCGCGCTGCCCAGGCTGCTGCTGTTCGCGACCGACGCCAGCGCGGCACTTACGGCCTCGCCCGGTTCGCTCTCATCGCCTATCGCAGCCGATGCGGCGTTCTGGGCCGCCAGCCGCTCCTGCCGTGCCCACTCAATCTTCTCCAGCATCTCGCTCGAGACGCGCGTCTTCTCCAGCAATTCCGCCAGTTTCTGCGCGCGCTCCTGCTTGGCCTGGAATTCGGCCCACGCCTCATCATTGATCAGGCCGATGCGACGGCCATGCGGAGTCAGACGGCGGTCGGCATTGTCAATCCGCAGATGCAAGCGGAATTCAGCCCGCGAAGTAAACATGCGATATGGTTCATTCGTGCCTTTGCTGATGAGATCGTCGATCAGGATTGCCGTATAGGCTTCCGTGCGGTCCAGCACCAGCGGCGGCGCGCCTTTGATCTTCAATGCCGCATTGATCCCGGCCATCAGTCCCTGGCACGCGGCTTCTTCATAACCGGACGTTCCATTGATCTGCCCGGCCAGAAAGAGCCATCCGATCTTCTTGGTCTCCAGCGTGCGCTCCAGCTCGGTGGGATCGATGGAGTCGTACTCAATCGCATAGCCCGGCCGCAGCATCTCCGCCTTTTCCAGGCCGGGGATTGATTTGACAATCGCAAGCTGCACGTCAATCGGCAGTGATGTGCTCATGCCGTTGACGTAAATCTCATGCGTGTTCAGACCTTCGGGCTCCAGAAAAAGCTGGTGCGTAGTCTTGTCCGGAAATTTGACGATCTTATCCTCGATGCTGGGGCAATAGCGCGGCCCAATACTCTGGATCTGCCCGGAATACATGGGCGAACGATGCACGTTTTCAGCGATGATTCTGTGCGTCTCTGCCGTCGTGAACGCTATGTAGCACGGCACCTGCTTCTGTGTGATCTTCTTCGTGCGGAAGCTGAACGGCGTGGGATCGGCGTCGCCCGGCTGGACCTCAAACCTCTTCCAGTCAATGCTGCGGCCGTCGAGGCGAGGCGGCGTTCCGGTCTTCAGGCGGCATCCGCGCAGGCCAAGCAGCTTGAGCGATTCGCCCAGAAGCTGCGATGGCGGCTCGCCGCTGCGTCCCGCGGGATAGGTCTGCTCTCCGCAATGGATCAGCCCATTCAGGAAAGTTCCGGTGGTAACGATGACGGCCTGCGCGCCGACGGTCCGGCCATCGCGCAAGCGAATGCCGCGCGCAGCAGAACGCTTGCCCAGTTGTTCCGATGTCCCGATGTCCCGATCGCCAGATACCCCGATTTCCTCCGTGCCTCCGTGTCTCCGTGGTGAATAACCAATTTCCTCCACGATTAGCTCGGCCACCTCGGCCTGCTTGATCAAAAGATTCGGCTGGCTCTCCAGGACCTCGCGCATTTTCTGGCGGTATTGCTGCTTATCGCACTGGGCGCGCGGCGACCACACCGCCGGCCCACGGGAGGTATTGAGCAAACGGAACTGAATCCCGACTGCGTCGGTGACTTCGCCCATAATTCCGCCCAGAGCGTCAACTTCTCGAACCAGATGGCCCTTGGCGATCCCGCCCACGGCTGGGTTGCAGGACATCTGCGCGATCAGGTCAACATTTAGCGTGAACAGGGCGGTCTTCAACCCCATGCGGGCGGCTGCCATGGCCGCTTCACAGCCGGCGTGTCCAGCGCCAACCACAACAACATCGTATTGTTCAGTAAACTTCTGCACTCTTTCAACATTTTACAGGGTATTTTTGAAGATCCCGAACCCGCGAAGCGCGGTGAGGGAACGCTGCAGCCTTGAATGCTCTTTAGGGAAATAAGCATTCAAAAACCAATCAATCCGCGATTCAGTCTGCTAGCACCGGTGCCGAACCCAATTTTGGTAATTTTGGCAATTTCAGCGATTTTGGCAATTCTTGACTCCCGTTGCTCTTCAGTGACGATAGGGGTCCCTCGCTCCGCTCGGGATTTCAGAAAAAACACATTACTTTCGTCACCTTTCTATTGTCCTAAAGGTCAGTTACCTTAGAGGCAGAAGACTACCCTCAAATGACGCCGCCGGGCAATTTTGGCCGAAATGCCTTATGGAGTAGCAATGAGTATGGCAAACCGGGGTAAGCTTCGCAGGAAGATGGTGCTTCCTGTCACGGTGTTCCGTGGCCAGGGGGAAGCGAAGCAGCTTGCCCACACGCTGGACGTCACTGAGACCTCGGCCCGTCTTGGCGGGTTAAGGATGCAGCTTGAGCCCGGCGAAATCATTGAGATCCAGCGCGGCGGGATAAAGGCCAAGTTTCAGGTTTACTGGATGGGTGTTCCCGGTACCCAGCTTGAAGGTCAGGCGGGCGTCCGGGGCCTGGATCAGGGCAAATCCATCTGGAGCACCCATCTTCCGGCTGATCAGCCTGATATCGCTGTCGATGCGCCCAATCTTCGTCAGGGAGGAGGGCAGAACCACGCCACGATCGACTCCCGCGCCGATCAGTCAGGTATCTCCCGCTATGTGTGCAGCTTTGGCGCTACTATCCTGGCGCCGGGCTCCAATTACCCCTTTCGCGTGCAGATCAAAACCATCCATCCCAGCGGAGTTGACGTGGAGAGCATCACCACGCTGCCCGTGAATACAGTTGTGAGCCTTGAAGCGAAGTTCGAGGGCATCCAGTTGGAGACCGCGGGCGTGGTCACTGGCAGCACGCATCGGGTGGGCATGGAAATAGGCTTTCATAAGGTCACGCCGGAAATTCACCGCAAGATCGTGCAAGTGCTGCAGAAGCTGAGGCAAAAGGTCTGGGACGAACAGCAGGTCCCAACGCTTCCCGCTATAGTTGCCGCCGGCCCCTCTCTAGCGGCGCCGGCGCAAAAAGCAGCTCCGGCCTTTGGTCGAACCGACCCGTTCCGCGAATTGGCGGCGCTGTCCCAGGTAATCCGCACGAATTGGGACTATTGGAAATCAACTCGCACAGCCGCCGAAATAGAAGAGCTGCGCAAGACTGTGGCCGAACTTGAAGAACTGCTCTCTCCCGCACTGGTCGATCTGCACGAATACCTGGCAGCGGGCGCGCCCAAGCGCAGCGGCCGCGCGTAAAATTCCGAGCGTCTTTCAGCGGGAAAGAAGATTTCCACTGCGATTGAACCGCGCAGGCAAGGCTCCCGCTCTCCACGTGCCCGCATGATTTTATCTGGCGTCTAGTCCCAGCGTCTCTCCTGCGCGATGAACGAAGAACAGGACAAAAAGCAGCAGCAGAGAGATGTTATCCAGCTCATTGCCAAAGTATCGCCATGCCGGCACGCCATGCGGCAGCACCCAGGTTGAGAGCAGCAGATTGAACATGAACAAAGCGCCAACAATGGCGAAGGGGCGCACCCAGAAGCCAAGCACCATGGAGAGACCGATCAGCAGTTCTGCCACGCCAACCGCGTAGCCTGACGCCGTCGGAAACTTCAAGGTGGCGCGGAGAAACGGCTTATAAAAGCTCACGGCGCTCTCTTGCACATATCCAGTCACATATTTCTCGTAGCCGCCATGGGCAAACTCACGGCCCATAAGCTTGTACTGGGCAAAAAACAGAAACATGATGCCTACGATGATCCGCGCAATCCCCATTGCCACTGACGCCGAGCCATTGCCCTTGCCTGCTGCCATTCTTTGCTCCCATGACTGTGATTGCTGACTAGGGTATCACCCGAACCAGATCCTCGTTGGACCTTCACCAGCACGCTTCTCATTTCTGCCTGAAGACGGTCCCGTCTTTCATCACGAAGGTTGCGTTCTTCAGCGCCTCAATGTTGGTCAGGGGATCGCCCTGAACGGCAATAATGTCGGCAAACGCTCCCGGCGCGATCACGCCGATCTCGCCTTTCATCTCCAGCAAATTGGCGGCGTTGGAAGTGGCTGACTTGATGGCGTCCATCGGCGACATCCCGAACTTCACCATCCAGCCAAACTCGTTGGCGATAGGCTCGGTCCAGGGAATGCCGCCCATGTCCGTGCCAAAAGCGATTTTCACTCCGGCCTTCAACGCCTTCTTGAATGAAACTTCGTGTTCGTTGGCGCGGGCGCGGTCACGTTTGCCGTCGGGCGTATTCTCCGGCGACCAGTCTGTGTAATAAACGCCCAGGGTCGGCACGAACCAGGTGCCCTGCTTCAGCATCTGCGCGATTGCCGCATCGTCCAGCGAAAGGCCGTGTTCAATCGAATCGCATCCGCCATCCAGGGCCCGATGCAGGCCAATCCCGCTATATGCGTGGCAAGCGACCCTCTTCTGCTGTCCATGGGCTTCGTCCACCACAGCCTTCAACTCCTCCACGGTCAGCGTGGGCTGGGAGACCAGATGGCCTTCCTTATCCACCCAGGAGCGGTGCGTCATATAGACCTTGATCCAATCAGCGCCGTTTTCCAGTTGCTGGCGGGTGATTTTACGCAGCTCCACGGGCCCATCGCCAAGCTGTGCGCCTTTGGGCACTACGATGTCCGGATTGTAGCCTTCCAGCGGATAGCCGCCTGTTACGGAAATCGCGCGCGTCACCACCAGCAGCCGTGGTCCGGGAATAAAGCCGTCGTTGATTGCTTCCTTGATTCCGACGTCTCCGTAGCCTGCGCCTTCGGTCTCCAGGTCGCGCAACGTGGTGAAGCCCTGCTCCAGCGCCCGCCGCGCAGCCACAGCCGCCCGCGCCGCGCGATACGACGATGGGTGCTTCAGCAATTGAATGTCATACCCGCCCTCGGCCGGGTCTTCGCCTTGGAGAAAGATATGAGTGTGGGTATCAATCAGTCCGGGCAGGACCGTCACGCTGGCTGGCAGATCGATGACGGTGGCGTCAGCCGGTGGAGTGCCGCCACTGGTGACGCTTTCAATTCTGTTGCCCTTGATTACGATCAGGACGTTGTGCCGCACCTGCGCCGCGGCGCCATCAATGAGATTGGCCGCGCGAATGGCAGTGACTTTTTCAGCCGCGGGATTGGCTTTCTGCTGCGCAACAGCTCTTGTTACCAGAAACGCCGAAAACATCAGCATTACACCCAGACAAGCTTTACGGCTCGGCATATTTGGACTCCCCCTTGTGATTCAAGCTCAATAGAAATACGCCTTGCAAGGGGAATATGCAATTGAATCGTGGGCCTTTCTCGAAAGAATGCTTTCCGGCGGGAACGCTTGTGCGATCAAAAAAAGTTCAGGGCAGCCGAAGCTGCCCTGCTTGTCTGGTGATCTGAAAGAATTATGCGGGTGATGGCTTGCCTGGAGCCATGCCCGGCGTTCTGCCCGGCTCCGGCTTCAGCACTTGCTGTACGCCATCATCGCCCTTGGGCGCGGCGACACGCGCAGGAAGCTGCTTGCCCTCAAGAATCAGCTTCAATTCGTTGGCATCCAGCACCTCGCGCTCCAGCAGCGCCAGCGCTATGCGGACCATCGCGTCACGGTTTTCCAGAATGACGCTCTTGGCCTTTTCATAGCCGGTGTTGACCAGGCGGCGGACCTCGGAATCAATTTCCCGCGCCGTCTCTTCGCTGAAGTCGCGATGCTGAGCCAGCTCGCGGCCCAGAAAAATCTGCTCTTCTTTCTTGCCGAAGGTCAGCGGGCCCAGGCTGCTCATGCCCCACTCGCAGACCATCTTGCGGGCCATCTCCGTGGCGCGCTCAATGTCATTGCCGGCGCCGGTGGACATCTGGTTGAGGAAGATCTCCTCCGCCAGCCGTCCGCCCATCATCACGGCAATCTGCGTGTTCAGGTAGTCGAGCGTGTAGTTGTGCTTGTCGGTTTCCGGCAACTGCATGGTCACGCCCAGCGCCATTCCGCGCGGAATGATCGTGACTTTATGCAGCGGGTCGGCGTGCGGCATCAGCGCAGCCACAATCGCGTGGCCAGCTTCGTGATATGCCGTGACCTTCTTTTCTTCTTCCGTGAGCAGCAGGCTCTTGCGCTCCGCGCCCATCAGCACCTTGTCCTTGGCCAGCTCAAAGTCATACATCAGCACGGATTTGCGGTTGTTGCGGGCCGCGTTGAGCGCCGCTTCATTCACCATGTTGGAAAGCTCGGCGCCGGAGAAGCCCGGTGTGCCGCGCGCCAGGATGGAGAGATCAACGTCATCGGCCAAAGGAATCTTGCGCGTGTGCACGCGGAGAATTTCTTCACGTCCACGGACATCGGGAAGTGGAACCACAACGCGGCGGTCAAAGCGTCCCGGCCGCAGCAGCGCGGGATCAAGCACGTCAGGCCGGTTCGTGGCGGCGATCAGGATCACGCCTTCATTCGATTCAAAACCGTCCATCTCGACCAGCAACTGGTTGAGCGTCTGTTCGCGCTCGTCGTGTCCGCCACCCAGGCCTGCGCCGCGATGGCGTCCAACGGCGTCAATTTCGTCAATGAAGATAATGCAGGGAGCGTTTTTCTTGCCTTGCTCAAACAGGTCGCGCACGCGGCTTGCGCCCACGCCCACAAACATCTCAACAAAGTCTGAACCGGAAATGCTGAAGAAAGGAACGTTGGCTTCACCGGCAACGGCGCGCGCCAGCAGGGTCTTGCCTGTTCCCGGATGGCCCACCAGCAGTACGCCCTTGGGAATGCGTCCGCCCAGCTTCTGGAATTTTTGCGCTTCGCGCAGGAACTCGATGATCTCGCGCAGCTCTTCCTTGGCTTCATCCACGCCGGCCACATCTTTGAATGTGATCTTTTTCTGCTGCATGGAGAGCAGGCGAGCCCGGCTCTTGCCGAAACTTAATGCCTTGTTTCCACCGGTTTGCATTTGCCGGATCATTACGAACCACAACACACCCAGCAAGATGAAGGGTGAGAACTGGATAAGTGCCATAGGCCAGTTCCATCCCTGATCGCTCTTGTAACTGGTATTGACGTCCTTTGCGTGGTCGTCGAGCGTCTTTTGGAAAGTGGGATTGTTGGCTGGAACCACCAGGTGATACAGGCTGCCGTCACGCATTTTGCCGCGGGCCACGCTGCCCTCGATCGTCACATCGGCGACCTTGCCTTCGTTAAGGTCGGCCATAAATTGCGTGTAAGGAATTTCGTGGTCCTTGCCGCTATTGGGCCCGCCTTGAATGATTCTCCATAGCACGACGGCGACCGCAACCAGCGTCACCCACAAGATCACCGTTTTAAAAGTCGAATTCACTGAACGCTCCTAAATTTCCCGGTCAGGACACCTGTCCGCTGAACCTCGTACCTGAATCCCTAGACACCGCATCAAGATTAAAGACGCTTTACAATGAAAAAGCTTCCCCCATCCGAGGGAGGCGAGGGGTCCGTAACAGAATTAGATGCGGACTAACTGAATTTCGGTCCCAAACTTTCCCACAGTAAAGATTTTATACCTATTCCAGCGTGTCCGGGTGCAGTAAAACCGCTTAAGTCCTGCTTAAGGAATCACCCCAGCTCAGCCCGGCCGGCAATATAGGGCAGATTTCGGCCAAAATGCTGGTGTCCCAGCCCATAGCCTACGACAAAACTCTCATTCATGAGAAAACCAAAGTAATCGGGCTGAAGGGAGACGCGGCGAGCTGATTGCTTGTCCAGAAGGACAGCCAGTTTCACGCCGGCAGCGCCTCTACCCACCAGGTTCCGAATCAGGAATTCGGTGGTCAGCCCCGATTGAACCAGCGCCTCCACCAGCAGGACATGCTGGCCCTTTACGTCAAGTTCAGGGCTGAAAAAGATTTCTGTGGTCGTGGAATTTGTCTCTTTGGATTCAGCTCGCACGAACTGGCAAACCACGTTCAAATCCAGCTCACGAACCAGGTCAGCCATGAAGATGAAGCCGTTTTCCATCACGCCCACCACATAGAGCGTCCTGCCCCGAAAATCATTGGAGATTTGCCGGGCCATCTCTTGAACGCGCTTCCTGATCTGGTCTGCCGACAAGAGAATCCTGGGATATTCGGACTGAATACTCACTCCTCTACCTCAGCACTCATTTGCATCTCCTCAATCAGCACTGCCTCTCCGGAACTCGTGGCAAAATCCCGCGCAACAGGGAATCCGCGCATCCAGACAATTTGGCCGGCGCTCTCGATTACCGGCCAGGCACTCCGCTGGGCAGGGGTGAGCTCATGTCCCAGTCGAGCAGGTTGCAGCAATTCTTTTACTTTCTTGGGGGATTGGCTGTGCGCCGGAAAAAATCTGTCGCCAGCACGCCAATTTCTAACTGCCAGCTCAGGCCCCAGCAGGCTTGGATTCAATAGCGATGCCGCATTATAACCTGAAGCCTTTTGTTTTCCAGTGGTTATTAACCGTGCCCGAATGGTAAACCCCAGTTCCAGAACGGCCACTTCTCCGGGAATTGGCAGTGCGTAGCAGTAATTTTTGGGCAATTCTTGGGCTGATCGGCTGAATTGAAGCTCACGAGCGGTGCGGTTTGCCACTAAACCATCCGGCAAAGCCACTTTTTTGCCTGGCTTTTCATGTTCTGTGAGCATTGTAAGCTGTTGAATATGCTTGAATTCCAGGGAAGCACCCAGACGCTTGGCGGTTTCATAGATTGCCATCCTCCGCAAGGCCAGCGGCAGCCTTTGTAGAGCGGAGAGATCCAGGCCAAGCATGTCTTTAAACTCGCCACTTGAGCTGCGTCCGCTGCGGCTCGGCTTGCCTTCATGCACCAGCCGCGGCAACAGCGATGAGAGCTCGCTGCTCCAGTAAGCATCTTCAGCCTGGGCCAGCTCTGCCATGTCAGCCAGGGTTTGGCGAATGGCTGGATTGAATTCCCGTTCCAGCAACGGCAACAGGGTATGCCGCACGCGATTGCGCGTGTGGCTTCTATCGAGATTGGAAGCGTCCTGCCGCCATGGTTGCCCCAGAGCTTCGAGGTAGGACTCAATTTCAATGCGGCTTGTAGTCAACAAGGGCCGAACCAGATGCTTGGTCTTGTGGGCAGGAGCAATACCGGCCAGGCCTCGCGCGCCGGTTCCACGAAGGATTCGCATGAGCACCGTTTCAGCCTGGTCGTCCTGCGTGTGCGCTGTTGCGATTCTGTCCGCTTTGCCTTGGCCGATCAGTTCGGCAAACCATTGGTGGCGTAAATCTCGCGCGGCCGTCTCCAGACTGACCTTGTGAGCGGCGGCGTGAACCGGCACATTGCCTGAACCGCAGCAAAACTCCAGTTGCAGGCGTTGTGCCAGTTCCTCTACAAACTGCTTGTCCGCATCCGCGTCGGCGCCGCGAATCTGGTGATGGAAATGGGCAACCGAAAGCACTACACCGAGCTCTTGCCGCAAGTCCGCCAGGATGCGGAGCAGGGCCACGGAATCGGCGCCGCCGGAGCATGCCACGGCAATGCGCTGCCCCGGCTGAAGCAGGTGTTGCTCGCGGATATAATTGGCCACTTTTTCCATCGCCACGCCTGAAGGTAGCTCTTCCCATTGTGAAATAATTGCTGCTCTATGTACAGGAAACCGCCTTCCATGCTTCGACGCGCATTCTTCAGCTTTTTTCTCGGCTTTGGCATTTTCATTCTCGGCGTGGTCCTGAAAACTGTGCTGGATACGTTGGGCGTTGGAGGAGTGCCTGCACTGATTGATGATCTTCTGATCGGCATCCTTGCCGGTACAACGGTATTCGCCTATGAGCGGCGCCAGCACAAGCTTGTGCTGGCCAGAATGCGAATGATCGCCGACATGAATCACCATGTCCGCAATGCTTTGCAACAGATACTGTATTCCCCATTCCTGAAGGAAGAGACCGAACAAATTCGCCTGATCCAGGAAGGGACCCGTCGAATTGAATGGGCCCTGAAAGAAGTACTTCCGGGAGAAGGCGGAGTCCAGTCGAGCCCCAAATCGAAGTCCGCGGCGTAAGCAGGCTCAGCCGGTTCGCACAAAGGCCGGCAACGGACAAACTTGTTATACTTTTCACCCCGTATGAAGGTCACTGTGATCATCCCCGCGGCGGGCCTTGGCACGCGAATGGCCCCGGCCGGAAAGAAAGGCGCTCCCTCAAAACAGTTTTTTGAAATCAACGGCATCCCTATCGTGATCCATACGTTGCGCGTCTTCGCCCGCAACCGGCAGATCAGCCAGATTGTTGTGGCGTTGCGCAAAAATGAGATGGAGCGCTTCAGCCAGCAACTGGAAAAGGAAAAACTCGGCGGCAAAATCCAGATTGTGGAAGGCGGAGAGCACCGCCAGGAGTCTGTGGCCAATGCGCTCGCGCAGCTTAAGGCGGCCCCGGATGACATTGTGCTGGTACATGACGCCGTGCGCCCTTTTGTGGACGATGAAATTATTGCCAACGTGATTCATGAGGTGGAGCGTCACGGCGCGGCCATCGCCGGGCTGCCTGCGGTGGATACCATCAAGCAGGTTGAGCGCGCAGCCGAGGGCGCGATTATCACTTCGACGATTCCGCGTGAGCGCGTTGTGCAAGCGCAGACGCCGCAGGGCTTTCGCTACGAATTAATCAAACGCGCCTTTGACAGCGCGGCCACCGACGGCTTTACGGGCACCGATGAAGCTTCTCTGGTGGAGCGATTGGGTGAGAGCGTATGGGTAGTGATGGGCGCGGCCAGAAACATCAAGATCACAACGCCGGCAGACATGGAACTGGCAGAGTATTTGATGGGCAGGTAGGCAATCCAAGGACTCAATCAGGAGATTTTTTACCGCGGATCAACGCGGATGAACGCGGATCAAATGGAAAAACAAGACTCTAAACTGCTGCATTCCGGTCTCACTGAAAAGATTCTCGGTGTTTATTACGATGTCTATAACGAAATCGGCCACGGCTTTCTGGAATCCGTTTACAACAACTGTATGCTTCTCGCCGTTACCAAAGCCGGGATGTCCGTGCGTCGAGAAGTGCCGGTGCCTGTTTATTTTCGCGGTCACGACGTCGGTCAATTTAAGGCAGACTTGGTGGTGGACGGTTCTGTTCTCATCGAACTCAAGGCCGTCCAGACCCTCGATCGATCCCACGAAGCTCAAATCATGAATTATCTGCGTGCAACCGAGCTTGAGGTTGGTCTGTTGCTAAACTTTGGATCCCCGAAGCCCCAGTTCAGAAGAATCGTTTTTGAGAATTCAAACAAGAAGATCCGCGTGTATCCGCGTGCATCCGCAGTAGGCGGTTTATGAGAATTGGATACGGTTGGGATTCCCATGAATTTCAGGCAGGCGTTCCTCTAAAGATCGGCGGCGTGGAGCTGCCTCACGACAAAGGCCTCGCCGGACACTCCGACGGTGACGTTTTGCTTCACGCCATTACCGATGCCCTGCTGGGAGCGGTCGCGGCTGGCGATATTGGCAGCTACTTTCCGCCGACCGATCCCAAATGGAAGGGCGCCGACTCCGTCATCTTTCTTGAGGAAGCGCTGAAACAGGTTCGGCTCGCGGGATACAAAATAAACAACATCGATTCCACGTTGATTTTGGCTGAACCGAAAATCGTTCCCTACGCCAAGAAAATTCAGGCTCGCGTTGCCGAGTTGCTGGGCGTAAAGCCGGGCCAGGTGGGTATCAAAGCAAAAACGCCGGAAGGCATGGGCACGGACAACGCAGCCATCGCTCATGTGGCTGTGCTGCTGGAAAAGGCCGCCGCGGTGCGCCGTTCAGCAAAAAAGCAATTCAACAAGAGAACACGGAAAACCTTGAAGCGCGGAGCAAAGAAGTAAGCGGAGGAAGACGATTTCTATTTGCCTCTGTTCCGGTGTGTTGCAGAGGTGGACCGAACCTTGATCGAATCGCCGGGCCGTGTCTTATTCAGGCGGGGCGGAGATCGGATTTCTGTGCGGAGTCAGCCGTAACTTTCCTGCTATTGAATCGTAGAAAGGAAACTATGGGAAACAGACCAGCGGGTTATTGGATTCTAGTGTTAGTTGCGATTGCGATAGCAGTGGCGGCTTTCATGCTGAGATATTCGGGTGACCCGCACAATCGGGGCATGGCGCAATATCTTGGGTGGGGAGCGATTGCCTTGCTGCTGATTGCGCGGTTCTTCTTCAGGGGGAAGCCGGACACGACTCCGCCGATGCCGAAGGATTGAGTCAGGTCGCTGAATGGGCCGGGTTCGACCGGCTCGGGTCTTAGCTGATGGAGAACCAGATTCGCCCAGCTTCAATCAAGCTGATAAAGATCCCGATAATGAAATAGAGGTTCTGCGCGGTGGCGTCACTGGGCGGCGCGGGGAGCTGTACACCACGGCTGCGGAAATAGCCGTCGAGCGCGCGCTCTTGTTGCATGATCATGTTTGCCAGGGGACGATGAAAAACCGCGATCATCACGCCCAGCAGTAATCGGGTGATTTCTACGATCATATGAAGTGAGTCTAAGTGTGACATCAGGGCGCGGCAATCAGTAGAAAAACCTAGTTAAATGCGCAAAAGCGGTGCCGAAGGGCCAATTACGCATGTTAGAATTAGGCCTAGCCTCCTTCCCATGAATGCAGATCTGCAAAGACTTACCGAGCTAGAGAAGATCGACCGGGAGGCCTCCCGGCTGACCGAGGAGGTTGCCGGCCTGCCCAAACGGGTGGCTGCCATCGAAGCAAAACTGGCAGAGCACAAGGCCGCCGTGGAGAAGGCCAAAGCCCAGATCAAGAGCAATGAAACCACCCGCCGCCAGATGGAAGCCGACATCAAAGGCTTTCAGGAAAAGATAGCCAAGTACCGCAGCCAGTCTTCGAGCGTAAAGACCAATGACGAATACCGCGCCCTGATGCACGAGGTGGAATTCGCGGAAAAACAGATCAGCGGTTGCGAGGACAAGATTCTGGAGCTGATGATCGGGATGGAGAACGAAGAGAAGGCCCTGAAAGTGGCGGAAGCCGAGTTGAAGACAGAGTCAGCCGACGTGGAGAAGGAAAAAGCCGATGCACGCGTCCGGACTGCCGATGACGAAAAGCTTTTGGCCGGGCTCAGGGAAAAGCGCGACACCATCCGCTCCACGGTAAATGACAGCGCCCTGGCCCACTATGACCGCGTGATGCGGCAGCGCAAATCGGCCATTGCCGAAGCCCGCGACCAGAAATGCATGGCCTGCTTTGTAATGGTGCGTCCGCAAACCTGGCAGGAAATCCGCACCAACGAGCAGATCATCACCTGCAACTCCTGCGGGCGAATCTTGTATTTTGATCCGGCCAGCGAAGTTGCGGCGGCGGAGCCGGCCAAAAAGAAGTCAAAAGCACGTGCATCTGAGGTTGAAACAGAACCAGAGCAGACTGAGCAGGAGACAACGCCCACGCAATAGCGTTCCTTCCTATATGCTGTTTGCCTGATGGCAAACGGCTCCCCCAAAAAAATAATCGTCAATGAACGCGCGGCCAAGCGGCTGCGTGATGGCCACGTCTGGATTTACGCCTCAGATGTGCTCAACGACGCGGGCGTACAGCCGGGAGCATTGGTACACGTAATTGGCCCCAAGGAAAAGATCCTGGGCTCGGCCATTTATAGCTCTTCGTCGCAGATCAAGCTGCGACTGCTGGGACGCGAGGCACTGCGATCGGAAGACGAGTTGCTGCATTTGTTGACGCAGAGACTGGGCGAGGCGATTTCATACCGGCAGAGGATCGTTCATGACTCCGACGCGTGCCGCCTGGTCTTCAGCGAAGCAGACCGGTTGCCGGGACTGATCGTGGACCGCTATAACGACGTCTTTACGCTTCAGGTTCTCACGCAGGCATGGGCTACGACGGAGAGGAAGCAGGCCCTGGTGGAAGGACTGAAGTCGCTGGCTGGCGCCGTGAATATTGTGGAGCGCGCCGATGCCCGCATCCGCGAGCTGGAGCAGTTGCCGGAGATGGAATCCGCACTGGTGCACGGCAGCAAAAGCAGCACGGTTTTCTGCATGAATAGTGTGAAATTTCACTATGACGCGCTTGGCGGCCAGAAGACCGGCGCCTTCCTTGATCAGCGAGAGAACTATGCGGCCGCTGCGCGCTATGCCCAGGGCGAAGCGCTGGACGTATGCACCTATCAGGGTGGCTTTGCGCTGCATCTGGCGCGGGTGTGTGAGAAGGTGACGGCCGTGGACATCTCACGCGAGGTGCTGGAGGTGGCGGAGCAGAATGAACAGCTCAACTCTGGCGCGCTCAAGACTGAGATTGAGTGGATCGAGGGTAATGCGTTCGATCTGATGAAAGATTATGCCGCTGCGGGAAAGCAATACGACACAATCGTGCTTGATCCGCCGGCGTTCGCCAAATCAAAAAAGCACCTGGAATCGGCTTTGAGAGGCTACAAGGAGCTGAATCTGAGGGCACTCAAGATGCTTCGTCCTGGCGGGGTGCTGGTCACCTGTTCGTGCTCCTTTGCCGTAAGTGAAGAGGATTTCTTCACCATGCTGACCCAGGCGGCCCAGGACGCGCATCGGTCCGTCCGGATATTGGAGAAGAGAGCCCAGGCCAAGGATCACCCGATCTTGCTGGGGGTGCCGGAGACCTACTATCTGAAATGCCTGTTGCTGTCGGTCGTTTAGCTGCCCATTCAAGATTAATCAAATACGGGAAAGAATCAGGTTGCTTATCTTGCGACTGTGGAAGTTAACATCCTCGATGGGGACATTCCGGGAACCGCTCTTCAATTCAGTGCCAAAGTCGGGTTCTGTGAAGATTTCAAATTTGGTGGAGGAATGCTCCTCGGACAAGATGGCTTTTTGTCAAAGTTCAAAACAACTTTCAACCAGCCTGAAAAATATTTCGAAATGGAGCCATTTCAGTATCCACTTTCTTCAGAGAGAATAGACAATCTAAAGTCCCTTGAGCAACTGCCACGGCTTCATGTCGAAGGCGTTGGCCACTTTTTCCAGCGCCTTCAGCCCTACCTCTTTCCGCCCATTCTCCAAACGCGAAATGTATGGGCGCGTCAACCCGGAATGTGCTGCCAGGTCGATCTGATACCATCCCCGCGCCTCTCGTAATCGCCGGATTCTCCGTCCCAAGCGCACGCGGATGTCATTTGCCATGCGTTAAGAATCTGCGTATTCTTTAGAGCACATGTGCTCGATAGAACACATTGTTTGGGAGCTATAGCGTGCTTCACTACCTTGCCTTGATTGCGCTAATCTTGGTCGGCCTGGTCCTGGGCGTGCTGTTATCTCTCTGGATATTGTTTGAAGTGCTGGTAGCAACGGACAATCTGACAGCCGCGACCTGTGCGGCCTTGCTGACTTTTATCTGTGTGCTCTTAGCTGTAGCGCTCTTGCTTACCGGTCCTGCTTCGATCTGGAGATGATCTTGGGTAGCTTGCGCTTGCGGTCGGCCTTAACTGAATCTTTCGGGACTGGCTTGTAATCTATCAGCCGCCTAAGGATGGCGTTGAACCTTATCCTCAGGGACTTCCAACTTTTTCTGTTCGCTAGACATTCGAGAGCGTATAATCCTGTTAATTGCAGCTAATTGCATGCAAGATCGATGGTCGAATCAGGATTAGACTCAGAATCTGGTTCCTGGCTCTGACTATCGAGTTTCCAATATGAGGGGGCTCGACCTCTCATAATTTGGTTACAGGGGGCCCTCAGAGACAACCATGCATCTTCGTCCTTTGGCCGTTCGAGATGCTTGGGGTACTCCGGCCCCCCTTGCCAAATTTATTGTGTGACATCCGCTGACATCCAACTGACATCTGTGGATATCCAACCGCTAGGTTCCAGTATACGCAGATCAGCTGTCAAAATGTAATACAAAGTCGCACAAAGTATCACAAAAGCACCCAATGTCACCTTTCAGCACCCAATGTGGACCAATATGTACTTTTAGCGACCACTGCAACACTGCAACCATCCCTAAAGCAATCCACAGCAACCTTTCCGCAGCTGCTTTTTTATTGCCACTCAAATTATAACCACTCAAGTCAAACATTTTTAAGTCGTTTATTTTCAATTATATGTGTCAAGTTAACAGTCTAGAATTATTTTTATATTCAAATACTTGACAATATAACACTCATATTTTATGATGTGCTTGTACTAATAAATAAGTGGGTGGTTTGTACCCCCAGGCATTCCTAAAAACAACTTATCTTGAAGGAGAACGAAAAATGACCATGATTACTCGAATCGACCCTTTCCGCGAACTGGCTAGCTTTTTTGAGAACTTTAACGGACCTACCGGCAAAGACCAGTTGACCTCGGGCAGCTTTGTTCCTCCGGTGGATGTGTATGAGGACGAGCACAGCCTGATTCTCAAGCTGGAAGTTCCGGGCGTGAACGAAGAGGACTTGAATGTGAGCGTCGAGAACGACACTCTGACGGTCCAGGGCGAGCGCAAATTCGAGAAGGAAGAGAAAGAAGAGAATTTCCATCGCATTGAGCGCCGCTATGGTTCCTTCACACGCACGTTCAAGCTGCCTAACACGGTGGACGCGGAAAAAGTGGACGCCGGCTATGAGAAGGGAATCCTGAAGATCACCCTGGCCAAGCGGGCGGAAGCCAAGCCGCGGCAGATCAAAGTTGGAATCGGCCAGAAGACCCTCCAGGGGTAAGCGGCCATTAGGAGAAGGTCAGGCTGAGCCTGATGAACGGCCGTACGGGAGATGGAAGTTCATCTCCCGTTTTCTTTTAGCGCGCGCACGCGGCGGCAGACCGAGCGGAAAAGGAAGACAATAGAAGACAGGAACACTCCAGGCGAAGAGAGTGATCTAACAGTATTAGGAGCACGATATGGCGATTCGTTGGGACAAATTCACAATCAAGGCCCAGGAAGCAATCCAGCAGGCAAATGAGCTTGCGGGCCAGCATGGCAATCCGGAGATGCTGCCGCTGCATTTGCTGGCGGCTCTATCACAGGACAGCGAGGGCATTGTTGTGCCTGTCCTGGCCAAGCTGGGCGTGAATCCGGCAACGCTGCAGTCGCTGATCATGGAGCGGATTGACCGATTGCCAAAGGTTTCCGGCGCGGCGGCGCAGCCGCATCTTTCCGCCGCCATGTCCAGAGTTCTGGACCAGGCTTTCAAGGAAGCGGACACGTTCAAGGACGAGTATGTTTCCACCGAGCACCTGCTGCTGGCGATGACCGCCGATAAGGACAAAGTCAACGAGGCCCGCCAGCTTCTTAGCGCCGCGGGCGCGGACCACGATGCGATTCTGAAGGCGCTGACCTCGGTGCGCGGTTCGCAGCGCGTGACTGACCAGAATCCTGAAGGAAAATACCAGGCGCTGGCCCGCTATGCCAAAGACCTCACGGAATTGGCGCGCAAGGGCAAGCTTGACCCTGTAATTGGACGCGACGAAGAAATCCGTCGTGTGGTCCAGGTGCTCTCGCGCAGGACGAAGAACAACCCTGTGTTGATCGGTGAGCCGGGCGTGGGCAAGACGGCGATTGTGGAAGGGCTGGCGCAGCGCATTATCTCCGGCGACGTTCCCGAGATCCTGAAGAACAAGCGCGTGGTCGGTCTCGATCTGGGCTCGATGCTGGCCGGGGCCAAGTATCGCGGAGAGTTTGAAGACCGGCTGAAAGCGGTGCTCAAGGAAATTGAAGACTCCAACGGGCAGGTTGTTCTGTTTATCGACGAGCTGCATACGCTGGTGGGCGCGGGCGCCTCTGAAGGTGCGATTGACGCCAGCAACATGCTCAAGCCGGCTCTGGCCCGGGGAGAGCTGCGCGCGATCGGCGCGACAACGCTGAATGAATATCGCAAGTACATTGAAAAGGACGCGGCGCTCGAGCGTCGATTCCAGCCGGTGTTTGTGGGCGAGCCAAACGTGGAAGACACAATCTCGATTTTGCGCGGGCTGAAGGAAAAGTACGAAGTGCATCACGGCGTGCGCATCAAGGATTCGGCCATTGTTTCGGCGGCGACTTTGTCCAGCCGTTACATTACTGATCGTTTTCTGCCGGACAAGGCCATCGATTTGATCGATGAAGCCGCGTCTTCGCTGCGCATACAGATTGACTCCATGCCAACGGAGATCGACCAACTGGAACGCAGGGCGACGCAGCTGGAGATCGAAAAGCAGGCGCTGAAGAAAGAAGACGATGCCAACTCGAAAGACCGGCTGGCTGTCGTGGAGAAAGAGCTGGCGCAGATCCGCGAGCAAGCCAACGCGCTGAAGGTCCGGTGGAAGGAAGAGAAAGAAGGCATCACCCGTATCCGCGAGCTCAAGGAGAAGATCGAGCGGTTGAAGATTGAAGAGCAGCAGGCTGAGCGCAGCGGAAACCTAGAACGCGTGGCGGCGATCCGTTATGGCGATCTGCGGCAGGCGGAAACCGAACTGGCGAAGCTGAGCGCGCAGGCAGACGACAAGCAACGCCGCATGCTCAAGGAAGAAGTTGACGAGGAAGACGTAGCGCGGATCGTCTCCAAGTGGACCGGCATACCTGTCTCGAAGATGCTGGAAGGCGAAGTCCGCAAGCTGGTAAGCATGGAAGACCGGCTGCGCCAGCGTGTAGTCGGCCAGGACGAAGCGCTGCAGCGCGTGTCGAATGCGGTAAGGCGTTCACGCGCAGGCTTGAGCGATCCCAAGAAGCCGATTGGCTCCTTCATTTTCCTGGGTCCTACGGGCGTGGGAAAGACCGAACTGGCGAGGGCTCTGGCCGAGTTCTTGTTTGACGATGAGCACGCAATGGTCCGGATCGACATGTCAGAG
>DASSXL010000016.1:0-22081 GCA_035703825.1 Candidatus Angelobacter sp. | reverse complement strand
ACCGGGCCTTCGAATCAGTTCAGAATCCGGGACGATCACTCAGGCAGATTGCGTGGTAGCTTGCTTGGTTACGCTCTCTGCTTGAGGGCCTTTCTGTCCCTGAACAATTTCGAATTCAACGTCATCGCCCTCCTGGAGGCTCTTGTATCCCTCCGACTGGATGGCACTGTAGTGGACGAACACATCAGGGCCGTCATCCCGGCCGATAAAGCCGAAGCCCTTTGCGTTATTGAACCATTTAACTTTACCTTTGATTCGAGACACGTTCCTTACTCCGGGCGGTCACTGGCGGGCACAGCCGTCTGTGATCCAGTGGACCAGTTTTCTTTACTTGGGTTTTGCCACTCTGTTAGGGGATGGACGCAGAACACCGGAGTTTAACCTTCTCCCGGCACGACACGTCTTATACCCGTACTTTGGCTTTGGGCTTATTTTGCCTTCATCCAGCGCGTGATGTCAACTTAATCTGTTGACGAACGAAACCGAAAAATTACACGCACAGAACTTCCTGCGCTCGGGGAAGGGATTCGTAAACTTCTTGTAAGGCAAAAACGAAAAAACCAGATGCTTCGTTCAGTTTTGTGGCCGCAGCTTTTTCTCCAGCCAAAGCAGCGACGCAATGGTCTTGGCGTCGACAATCTTCCCGCTGGTAGCCATGCGGACGGCCTGCCGCAGCGGAAAGAACCGCACTGCGATGCGCTCGTCTTCTTCCGGCTGCGCCACGCCTTTCTCAAGTCCGCTGGCCAGATAAACCGTCATGCTTTCGTCTAGAAATCCAGGACTTACGTAGAAAAAGAGGGCCTTGCGCCACTTCCCGGCGGTGTACCCGGTCTCCTCAAGCAGCTCGCGTTTCGCGGCGGCCAGGTGGTTCTCTCCGGGATCAACGCGGCCCGCGGGCAGCTCCCACATACGCATGCCGGCTGCATAGCGATATTGGCGCTCCAGCAGCACGCGCGGCGTGCGGCCAGAATTGTCGAGCGGCAGCACCACGATCGATCCTGAATGCCGGATCACGTCGCGCCGCGCCCGAACGTTGCCCGGTTCATGGACGTGGTCTGTCATCACGCTGAAAACCGGCCCACGGAAAGCCGTCTTTGAAGAGATTACGCGGACTGCGGGGCTGGACTTCTTGCGCGGAGTAGACATGTCAAACAATATAAAGTCTTTGAATCGAAAAAAACAAAACCTTGAGACGCCGAGAAAATGAGGGAGCAGAGGCAATTGGAATGGAAGCTGCGGAAAAATCGAATCTGCTCAAACCCGATCCGTCAGTTGATTCCATCTCCTCCGCTTCCTCTCTTCCTCCGTGTTTCAAAGGTGTTCTGCGTTGGCTTCTGATATCCTCGCGTGGAATGGCACGGAAACAGCCTGACAAACCGACCATCACTCTGATCGGCGCCGGCAATCTGGCTCAGGCGCTGGGGCCCGCGCTAAAAGATGCCGGATATAGGATTGATATTGTCGCGGCACGGCAGACCGCCTCCTCCCGTCGGCGCGCCGCCATGCTCGCCCGAATACTGGGAGCGCGCACGCAGCCGCTGAACGATGCCGGTCCCGATTCAGACGTCCTGTGGATTTGCCACACCGATGATGCCCTGGCTGAAACCGCGCGGCGGCTCGCGCGCAACCCCGGCTGGGAGGGCAAGGTTGTGTTTCATTCCAGCGGCGCTCTCAGCAGTGATGTCCTTCGGCCATTAAGGCGCAAAGGCGCCAGCACGGCTTCTCTTCATCCCATGATGACCTTTGTGCCGGGCGCGACGCCACGCATGGACGAGGTGCCTTTTGCGGTGGAAGGTGACAGCCGCGCCGTCACCGTGGCGCGGAGGATCGTGCGCGATCTGGGAGCTGAAGCTTTCCCTATCAGGAAAGTGGCCAAGACTCTGTATCACGCGCTGGGATCATTTTCCTCGCCCTTGTTGGTGGCCGCTCTGGCCACGGCCGAGCGTGTTGGCCGCGGCTCAGGACTCAGCGCCAGCCAGACCCGCCGCGTGATGGGCCCCATCGTGCGGCAAACCATCAAGAACTACCAGGAACGCGGCGCGGCGGCGGCCTACGGTGGCCCCATGAAGCGTGGAGACATCAACACCATGCTTCGCCACTTAAAAGAGTTGAAGCGCGTGCCCGGCGCCCGCGACGTCTACCGCGCGTTGGTGAAATCGGCTTTGATCGATTTGCCATCAGCGAAGCGAAAAGAGTTGATGCGGCTTCTGCGTTAGCGCTCAAACTCGGCTAAAGAAATAACCGCAACGGAGGCAAAGGTCGCAGATGGAATTGAACTCGGATTCTTGTCTTGCTTTGCGTCCTTCGCGGTGAGGCCCGGCTGAATGCTGAGTACTGAATGCTATCTTTCCGTAAAGAGGTGCCCCATCTTTTCCTTCTTCGTATTCAGGTAGCGCTTTGAAGCGGCATGTGCTTCCACCTCGCATGGCACGCGCTCCACTACTTCAATTCCCGCCGACTCCAGCGCGGCAACCTTCTGCGGATTGTTGGAAAGCAGACGCACTTGCTTCAACCCAAGCTCTTTCAGTACTTCTGCCGGGAGCTGAAACTCGCGATGGTCGGCCTTGAACCCAAGCTCTTCGTTGGCCTGCACTGTATCAAGTCCCTGGTCCTGCAATTCATACGCTTGCAGTTTGGCCATCAACCCGATGCCGCGGCCTTCCTGCATTTCATAAAGCAACACCCCGGCGCCTGCCTGCGCGATCATGGAAAGGGCCATCTCAAGTTGCTGGCGGCAATCACAGCGCAATGAGCCAAACACGTCGCCGGTGAGGCACTGCGAATGGATGCGCACCAGCGGCGGCGCGGCGTGGATATCACCCAACACCAGGGCCACGGCTTCTTCCTTGCGGCGGTCGGCGGCGGACCCGGCGTCAAAATGGCCCTCAAAACCCATAATGCGGAACTGTCCCCAGCGCGTGGGGAAGTCGGCCTCAGCCATTTTGCGAAGAGTAAAATCAGAACTCACACACCTATTATAAAGGGTGCGGTGGTAACATCCTGCTTATGGCGACCAGACACAATCGTGACAGGGATGGTTCTTTCCTCATGCAGTCTTTTATGACTGGTGAGCAGAAAGTGTTGCTCAGTCTAGAAATCAGCGAGTTCTACCGCGAAATCAGAAAACAAAAAATCCGCCGCGAACATCCCGAATGGTGCGAACTGGAAGTGATGCATGAAATCCTCCGCCAAGCGTTCCGCTCTGAACCGGTTCCGGAGTGGGTAGAAAGACAGATGCAACAACGCCTGGATGAGCACCGCCGCCAGGCCGCCGGCCTCACATAGGCAACAGCATCGAAACGCCCGTCTGGGCAAAAGGCAAGATTTCAACTATTCATTAACGATTGCCGGATTTATCCGCTTCGCAATACCAACGCGCAATTTTTGAGTCCCGAAGCGTACCCTGAGCCGTGGACCTTCAGATGAATCGATTGAAATTCACCTTTGCCGTTGCGTTATTCCTCTGGGGTTCATTTAACGCGGCCCACGCGCAGAGAAGTGAGCCGTCATCCCCCGACGCTCAGCTCCCCTCGCTTACGACACGTTCCAATCTGGTGCTTGTGCCTGTGCTGGTGAAAAGCAATACGGCCAAGATTGTCTTTTCGCTTACAGCGGACGATTTTATCCTCACGGATAATGGCGTTCCTCAGGCTGTGCAGATTGAAGAAGGCGCGCTCGGGCAGCCGCTAGCACTCGCCGTCATCGTGCAAACCGGAGGCCAGGGTGCGGCGCACCTGCGTGACTATCGCAAGCTGGGGGCGATACTGGATGCGGTCATCGGCGGCGTGCCTCATCGCGTCGCTGTGATCGCTTTTGACAGCAAGCCTCGCATCGAACAGGACTTCACGCCAGACACTGACGCGGCTGCCGAGACAATCGCCGGCCTTCCAGAAGGTGACACGGGCGCAGCCATTCTTGACGCGCTCAACTTCGGCATTCAGCTGCTGCGCTACCAGCCGCCGGCCTACCGGCGCGCCGTGCTGCTCTTCAGCGAGACCGCGGACAGCGGCAGCCAGACAAGCCTGGCGGATGCCGTTCGCGCAGTGGAAGACACGAACACTGCAATCTATAGCTTCGGCTTTTCGAGCACACAAGCCGCAGTCAAGCACGAGGCGTCGAAACTTCCGGCGCCCGGAGGGACCGCCAACTCAAACGAGCCCTACCAGCCGGGTGGCTGCATGAGCAAAGATCCAAACGCCGATCCGGACGCGCATGGCAATCGCGCCACGCAGGCGCTGGATTGCGCTGGTGATCTGATTCCGCCATTGCGGCTTGCGCGGATTGCGTTCCTCGCCGCAAAAGACGGCCTCAAGCGCAATGTGCCTGAGTCCGTGGCGCAACTGACCGGTGGCGAATACTTTGCCTTCAAAGACACAAAAACACTCGCCCAGCACCTCATCACCATCTCGAACGATGTGCCGAATTATTATTTCCTGAGCTTCCGTCCGCAGTCGCTCCAACCGGGCTTTCATGCGCTGGAGTTGAAGATCAAAAACAGACCAGCCTACAGAGTGAGGGCGCGTAAGGGATATTGGGTGGATTCCGCGGCAGAGCAACCGAAGAAGTAGCCCTCCCACGCGATATACTGAAAGGTTCATTCATCTGTCCGGGAGGACGCATATGGCTTCATCCGCAGTCAGTTACGCCAGAGAGAACCAGCAGAAATTTTTAGGCGAGTTGAAAGACCTGCTCCGCATCCCCAGCGTGAGCACCGCGCCGGAGCATAAAGAAGACGTCCGCCGCGCCGCCATGTTTGTGGCCGACGAGATGCGCCGCATCGGCCTGGAAAACGTCGACGTTATCCCCACCAAGAACCATCCGCTGGTCTATGGTGACTGGCTCCATGCGCCGGGCAAGCCCACCGTTCTTTGTTACGCGCACTATGACGTCCAGCCTCCCGATCCGCTGAATGAGTGGCTCACGCCGCCGTTCGAGCCCACCGAGCGCAACCAGAATATTTATGCGCGCGGAGCGGTCGACGACAAAGGCCAGCTCTGGATGGAGATCAAGGCCGTGGAAGCTCTCATGCGCGCCAACAACGGCAAGCTGCCGCTGAACGTGAAGTTCATCATTGAAGGCGAAGAGGAAGTAGGCGGCGAGTCAATCGCGGCTTACGTGCGTGCGCAGAAAGCCAAGCTGAAAGCAGACTTTGCCCTGGTGTGCGATACCGAGCTCTTCGCGCCAAACCTTCCCACGCTCTGCGTCGGCCTGCGAGGCCTGGTGTATACGGAAATTGAAGCCGTGGGCGCAAAGACCGATCTCCATTCCGGCATGTATGGCGGCGCGGCGCCCAATCCGTTTTTTGCGCTCATTGAAATCATCAGCAAGCTGAAAGATTCCAAAGGCAAGATCCTGATCCCCGGCTTTTACAAGGGCGTAAAAGAGCCCAGCAAAGAAGAACTCAAGACCTGGAAAAAACTACCCTTCAACGAAGAGCACTACCGCAAGACTGAGGTCGGCTCAAAAGTGCTGACTGGCGAGCCCGGCTACTCCGTTTTGTATCGCACCTGGGCGCGCCCGACGCTTGAAGTCCATGGCATGCCCGGCGGCTTTACCGCTCCCGGCGCAAAGACCGTGATCCCGGCCCGCGCCTGTGCCAAGGTCTCCATGCGGCTGGTGCCCAATCAGGACCCGGAAGACGTACTGAAGAAGTACACCAAGTTCGTGAAGAAGCTGACGCCCAAAGGGATTGAGACGAATATCAAGGTCTTCAGCAAAGGGCCGGCCTGCGTGGTGGGCACCAATAATCCTTTCATCAAGGCAGCAACCCAGGCTCTGCATGAGGTCTTTAAGAAAGATACGGTCTTCATCCGCTCCGGCGGCTCCATTCCCATCGTGACCGATTTCCAGGACGTGCTCAAAATTCCCAGCGTGATGATGGGCTTTGGCCTGCCCGATGACAACCTGCACGCTCCCAATGAGAAATTTCACATCCCTAACTTCTATCGCGGGATTGAGAGCATCATCAGGTTCTTTGAGAAATTGGGAGGGTAAGAGAGATCGGGTGATCTGGTGATCGCGCGTGATCGGGTGGTCAAGGATCGGCGCGCCCTTTGTCACCATCACTCTGGCGAATCTGGAAGTAAGAAATCCTACCGCGGATTCATGCGGATATACGCGGATCAGAATCCAGAACACATTTTCTAAAACTGGCTTCAGCCTCTGCAGGTATCAGGGCACCGGCTTCAGCCGTGCCATAAGCGATAAAAAAGAAATGGGCTTAAGCCCCTGATCTGATAAAACAGACGCGATGGTCCTCACCTGGGAACCAATAACCGATTTGCCGCAAGACTGGAGTTCTCTCACCGATGGAGAGCTCGGCCCACTGCTGCAATTCTGGAATGACCAGCGGACGGATCTTGAGCAAAGCGGTGCTCTGGCTGAGTTCAACAAGCGTTTGGGCCGCGAGTGGTCCATCGAAACAGGACAGATTGAAGGTGTCTACGACATTCATCGTGGAATCACCCAAACATTAATCGAACGGGGAATTGATGCCGATCTTATTGGCAACCTTCCCGGCCAAAAAGCTCCGGAAATCATTGCCGCCATCATTCAAGACCACGCCGACGTGCTGGAAGGACTTTTTCAGTTTGTAAAAGGCAACCGTCCGCTTTCCAAAAGCTACATCCATGAATTGCACACGGCCATGCTGCGCCATCAGGACACAACGGCGGTAAGAGACCAGTTCGGAAATCTTTTCGAAGCCCGCCTTCTCAAAGGCAAATACAAAGAGCGTCCTAACAACCCCAAGAAGCCCGACGGCAGCATGCACCAGTACTGCCCGCCCGAACAGGTTGAGTCAGAAATGGAGCGACTATTATCGCTCCACGCGGAGCACGAGAAGAAAAGCGTGCCGGTCGAAGTTGAAGCTGCGTGGCTGCATCATCGCTTTACCCAGATTCACCCTTATCAAGATGGCAATGGCCGAGTGGCGCGTGCGCTTGCCAGTCTGCTGTTCATTAAGGCAGGATGGTTTCCCGTAGTGGTCACGAGAGAAGACCGGGCAAGATATATCGACGTTCTTGAGCTGTCGGATGAAGGTAATATCCAATCCCTAATCACACTCTTCGTGGATATCCAGAAACGCGCTGTGTTCCAAGCAACTCAAGCTGCAGCTGATTTACAACCGGCCGAGACTGCTGAGGATGTAGTTGCGGCTGCCAAACGGGTGCTCACGGGAGCAGGCAAGGGACTGGATCCTAGTATCTGGTCAAGAGTAAAGGCAACAGCCGACCACTTGATGCAGATCGCAGATCACAGAATCTATGAAATTACGCAATTACTTCGGAAAGAGATTGGACACACCACCCAGGAATATCGGTTTGAGCAAGCATCCGCTCCCGCTCAGCGCAGTAGAATTGTTTATCATTCAGACGTTCCGGCTTACGAACAAGAACAAACTTTACGAATTATGGGCATGCGCCATACCGAACAGCAGGCGACTTATATAACTATTCGAGCCATGAGCCTCGGCCCGAAATGGCGCGCTCTGATTACCTTTCAATGTCTTTTCAAAATCCATGACTTAATGAAAATAATTTCAAAGGATACTTTCCAGATCAACTACGCCGAATCCCCCGAATCCGCCGAGCGCCGGTTCCTCCCGTGGTTGGAAGAATCCCTGGTCAACGCGCTCACACTCTGGCGCAAGAGTCTCTGATTCGGCCTTATCTTCTGATCCGCGATCATCCGCGCAAATCCGCGGTAAGCCCCTCCTGTTTTTTCTCAGCGCCTCCGCGGTGAGCCTTGCTTGTCCGATCACGCGCGATCACGGCGATTCACCTTAATCCTTTAGCCCCTTGCACTCTGGTGTACCAATTCGCGCCTTAAGCCACCTTGCTTCTCTGCACCATTCGCGCTACAGTTCGTGTAGCTCTCGCGATTCTTCCGTCCTCTTAAAAGACCCTCACAGGTGTATTTGGCCATGGGCTGCACAAGCGGTGCGACATCCTGTGGTCTAGGGCACTTATCCACAACATATTGTGGGCTTTGCTCTTGACCCCCGGTAACTCTCTCGGTACTCTAACTGGAACGCGGGTTAGCTACTCCAGCCGGTAGCCCGAAAGAGAAAAACGCACCTGCCAGCCACAGTCGTGCGACCATGGCCATTCCTGAAGGAGTAGGAAGTTGCTCAAACTTAAGAAGCTGCAAATCCTTGGATTCAAGTCCTTCTGTGATCGCACGGAACTGAAGTTTCCGGGCGAAGGCATTGCCGCCGTGGTGGGCCCCAACGGGTGCGGAAAATCGAATATTTCTGACTCCATTTCCTGGGTGCTGGGCGAGCAATCTGCCAAGAGCCTGCGCGGCGTGCGCATGGAAGACGTAATCTTCGCCGGCACGCGCGAGCGCAAGCCCACCGGCATGGCTGAAGTGTCGCTTACGCTGATCGATCCCCAAGTTTATGAAGGCGAGGTCAGCGCCCAGCCTGAAATCGACGTTCAGGATGACATGCCCTCAGAAGACGACTGGGACGAGGCTTCTGTCCGAGCCACTGCCGCAGAAGCCACTGAAGCCCACGTGGCTGAAGTGCAGCCCGGGCCGCTCGACTGGAAAGAAGGCATGGAAAATGACGGCGAGTCCGCTGAAGGCCAGTCTGCCTTAGCCGAAGAAGGTACCGCTGACACGTCGCCGGAAGCGGCAGCAGCCGCAGAGCAGCCAACTTCGACCGAGCCCAATGCACCCGATGCCCAAGCCGCGCAGACAGCCGGCGCCGTGGTCCTCAAGATCCGCCGCCGCAAATTCAAGCCCATGGCGTTTGCCAAGGGCGAAATCATGGTCACACGGCGGCTGTTCCGCACGGGCGAGAGCGAATACCTGCTAAACGGTAAGCTCTGCCGCCTGCGCGATATCCAGGACATCTTTATGGGCACCGGCTTGGGGCCGGAGTCTTACGCCATCATCGAGCAGGGCCGTATTGGCCAGATCCTGAGCAGCAAGCCCTATGACCGCCGCGCCATCATTGAAGAGGCCGCCGGCATCACCAAGTTCAAGACCAAGAAGCGCCTGGCGGAAGCCCGGCTGGAGCAGTCTAGGCTCAACCTGGCCCGCATCAACGACATTTTTGACGAAGTCACCAAGCAGATGAACTCGCTCAAACGCCAGGCCTCCAAGGCTGAGCGCTATGCCCGCCTGCGCGACGAGATGAAAGAAAAACTGCGCGTTGTGCTGGCCAGCAAGTTCGCCCAGATGGGCCGCGACGAAACCGGCTTGAATGAGTCTCTGGAAGCCGTTGGCGAAGAAATTCGCGGACATGCTGAAGCCGTGAGCGCCAAGGAAGCAGAATTCTCAGAGCGCACGCAGCGCGGTTACGCCATCGAAAGTGAGATTGCGCACAACAGCCAGACCATGAACGCCCTGGCCGTGGAAACTGAGCGTGCCATCTCCCGCCGTGGCTCGAACCAGGAGCGTTGTGCTGAATTGGACGCGCGCTCCGCCGCCGCCCAAGCCGAACTCGAGCGAGCGCAGGCGCAGTTGCTCTCACTAACGCAGGAAGTCCAGACCAACCGCAGCTTCGCCGAGTCCGCCGCTTCAGAGGTCGCGGCAGCGCAGCATGAGTGGCAGGCGGCGCAGCAGTCTTCGCAGGATGCAGCCACTGCCCTTGCCGACCTCGAGCGACAGCAGGAAGCGCGCCGCCAGAACGTAATGGAAGCCATGTCCTCGGCCTCGCAGGTGCGCAATCAGGTGATCCAGGCGGAAGAGCACATGACCGCGCTGGAGCGCGAAGCCATGAGACTGGAGCGCGAAGCCTCTGCCGCGCAGATTGATATTGAAAGCTTCGGCGGCAAGCGCGGACAGATCGCCTTTGAGTTTGAGTCCATCACGCAGACGGCCGCCGCGTTGGGCACGCGCATTCAGGAAATTCGCGGGCTGATTGAAAGCAAGCGTAAAGAGGAAGAAGAGAGCAAGGGCAACCTGGACACCCTTCGCGCGGAATACGCCACGGCTCTAGGCAAGAAGAACTCGCTCGAATCAGTGATCAACGAGCACGGTTATTCAACGGAATCCGTAAAGCGTCTATTCCAGTCGAATGCGATGGGCCATGGCTTCACGCCCGCCGGTGTGCTGGCTGACTTCCTCGAAGTCGAAACCCGCTATGAAGGCGTGGTGGAAGAGTTCCTGCGCGACGAGCTGAATTATGTCGTAGTCAAGTCGTGGGATTCGGCCAATGAAGGGATGCGGCTCTTGCAATCAGACGTCGACGGACGTGCGACCTTCCTCGTCCATCCTGAAGACGCTCAGGCCAAGTTTTCCTTTGTCGCCAGCAATGCGCCGCCACCGACTTCAGAGCGCCGCGAAGAACTGGTATCGCTGAAGAACTGCATCCGCGTGCTGGATGGCTTTGGCCGGTCGCTTGAAGTTGTTCTGCCCAAGCTGCGCGATGGTTACATCACGGCGGACGCCAATATCGCCCGCAACCTGGCCCTGGAAAACCCCGATGCGTATTTCCTCTCCGCGACAGGCGAGTGCTTCCACAACGTAACCGTTACCGGCGGAAAGCAGCGCAAGGAAGGTCCCCTTTCGCTCAAGCGCGAGCTACGGGAAGTGGCCAAGCAAGCCGCCGAGTTGGAAGCGGCAATCCAGAACGAGCAGGCGCGGGTGCAGATGCTGGGCCGCGAGCTGGCGGAACTGAGCAAGCTGCTGAGCACTCTGGAAGAAGAGCGCCGCGAGGCGGAAAAGCAGGCCCTGACCTCAGGCCATGCGCTCAAGCAGATGGAGTCTGAGCTGGCGCGCACTGAGCAGCGCCTGAACACCTACCGGCTGGAGATTGAGCGGACGCGCTCTGAGAGAAACGAGAAGGAATTTGCTGTCGCGGACAAGCGCGAGCAGGCTGAAGCGCTGGAACAGAAGCGTCAGGCGCTGGAAGATGAGATGAAGGTCGCGCAGCAGCGGATCGTTTCGTTAAAGACCGCCCGCGATGAAGCCGCGCAGACTGCGTCCCAGGCCGCGGCGCACTTGGCCGTGGTGGAAGAGCGCCGGCGGACGGCCGCATCGGCGCTCGAGCGTATTGAGTCTCTTGCAGCCGAGGCCGGACAACGCGTTGAATCACTGCAAACGCAGATTCATTCGGCAGCGGCGGAAAAAGTGCAGCGCGAAGCGGAAAATTTGCAAATCGCAGACCGTTTGGAAGCCCTGAGCGCGGAGAAAGCCGCGGCTGAAGCCACTGGCGTGCAGTTGCAGCACGAGTCAGACCAGGTGCGCGCGCGCATTGCCGAAATCGATCAGGAATTGAAAGCGGCCCGCCTCGAATTGGACGTGGCGCGCGAGCGCAAGAGCGAGATCGGGACGCTGCTGGCAAAGCTGCAATCTGACCTGGCCCACATGGCTGAATCCTGCTTGAACGAACTGGGCGTAAGCGCGGACGACTTGCGCGCCAACGCCGAAATTCCTCTGGTGGAAGGCGAGCAGCTCGCGCTGGACGAAAACAGCTATCGCGAGATGCGCACGAAGCTCGACAACATGGGCCCGGTCAACATGATGGCGCTGGAGGAATTCAAAGAGACCGAAACGCGCCACCAGTTCCTTGAGACGCAGCGCAAGGACTTGCTGGAATCGATCGAGAACACGCAGGCCACCATCAAGGAGATTGACGAGTTCTCGCGGCAGAAGTTTCAGGAAGCGTTTGACCGCATCAATGAGAACTTCCAGTTCACCTTCCGCAAGCTGTTCGGCGGCGGACAGGCCTTCATGCGCTTGACCGACGAACTGAACACGGCGGAAAGCGGAATCGACGTGGTGGCTTCGCCTCCGGGCAAGAAGCTGCAAAACGTGCTGCTGCTCTCCGGCGGAGAGAAAGCCCTTACGGCGCTTTCGTTGCTGGTGGGCATCTTCCAGTATCAGCCTAGCCCGTTCTGCATCCTGGACGAGGTGGACGCGCCGCTGGACGAAGCCAACATCGGGCGCTTCACGGAACTGATCCGGGAGATGGCCGTGCAGACGCAATTCATCATCATTACGCACAGCAAAAAGACAATGTCGATTGCGCCGGTGATGTATGGAGTGACCATGCAGGAGCCGGGCGTGTCCAAGATCGTCTCCGTGAAGTTTGGCGCAGAAGGCGGAATGCCGCGCGCGGCCTCGGCTTAAGGAATTGTTGGGCAATGAGCCGTTCGCGTTTCGCGCTAGAATGTTAGCTCTATGATCTGGTGGATACTAGGCGGCGTGGCGGCGTTCTTTCTGCTGATGCTCATCTGGGGCGCGGGTTCCTATCTTTATCTGAGGGTGCACTATCGCAAGCGGTCTGAGTTGGAGCGCCTGCGCTTTGCTGACCTGGAGAAGGAACAGCAGATACCGCGATAAGGCTCTTCGTTATCCCGCAGAATCTCTCCTTGATAATTTCCGCGCCGGGAAACAATTCCCTAAGATCCCGCGCACTCAGCAGGCGCATGTTGCTGAAATCGGCAAGGTCGCCCGGGTCCGTTTTGAAGAGGACAAACCGTGGTGAAAAGCGGATAAGCCTGCGGAAAACTTTTTGCGGCAGCCAGTGGGCAAACGGCATGAGCGTATGGGTATCGACCGGAAACCACTTGTTGGGTGTCTGCACAAAGAAGCCGCGCCCGCAACGCATGCACTCCGCGGCGAACTGGCGCTGCCGGTCAATCCCGCCTACGTGCTCAATCACTGAGTTGCTGAAAACCACGTCAAATGCCGCAGAACGAAAGTCGGTGTGGCAGCCGTCGCCCACCACGTAGGTGGCCCACTCTGCTTTGTTGCCGTGGTCGTACACATCCAGGATCGTCACCTTGGGGCGCACGGGGAGCAGCGTCCAGTTGAAGGCGCCGCCGCCCAGGTCAAGCACGGTGGTTTCACCGGTAATGGCAAACCGTTCGACAAAGCGCTTCATCCGCCCGGTGCGGAACCTTTTGAGGATCGGCGCGTATATTTTGTGGATGTTCACTGCTCGAAGATATTACCCTATGGCAGTTTTTGGTTGTGGATCGCGCATGGCAAAAGAAACTCAAAGAATATCGATGCGCATTTGTCTGGTTCCTTTGCTTCTTTTGGCTATTCAAGCCCAGGGTAACGCGAAGCAAGAGGCCGACAAGATCGTCATCGTAAAGTCGGCACGCACCATGACGCTGCTGCGCGAGGGCAAGACGCTGAAGACTTACAAGGTGGCGCTGGGCGGCGTACCTGTGGGGCCCAAACGCATTGAGGGCGACCACAAGACGCCTGAAGGCGACTACATCATCGATGCCAAAAATGCGCGCAGCCAGTTCCACCTTTCCCTGCACATCTCATATCCCAGCCCGGCGGACACGGAAAGAGCGCGCAGGCTCGGCTCGCCGCCCGGCGGAGCGATCATGATCCACGGTCTGGCCAGTTCCTTTGCCTACCTCGGACCGCTGCACCGGCAGACCGACTGGACGGATGGCTGCATCGCCGTGACCAACGCAGAGATTGAGGAGATATGGAGGCTGGTGCGAGTGGGAACGCGCGTGGCAATCAGGCCATAGCCGTCCGGCGCCCCATACGCAGTCCCCGGCTGAGCAACGTTCAGCAACAGGTGCGTAGTTAGATCGGCGCCCGCGATTTTTCATGTTTTGAAAAAATATTTTTTAGCGCGCGTTTAATTTTTAGTAAGTGGTACTACAAAGTTCCGTGAAAATCAACGCAAGAAAAGCCTTGTTTCATGCGGGTCGCACGGCTTGTGCATTTCTTTGCCGAGCGCGCGGCGGAACATTGCGGCGCGGGAAATTATTTTGCAATTTCCACGGTTGACAAAAAAAGTTGAGCGGCTAGAATACGACCTCGCCCACGTATTTCTGCCATGACAAGTCAAAGCGCCCAAAGCCGAATCCTTTTACAGACTGACTTCCCGGAACTTACCCTCCACGCTCGCGGCAAGGTGCGCGATTTATACAGTTTGAATGGGCAACTCCTGTTTGTTGCCACGGACCGCATCTCCGCGTTCGATTATGTCCTGGCGACCGGCATACCGGAAAAGGGCCGCGTGCTAACGCAGCTCTCGCTTTTCTGGTTTGACTTTCTGAAAGACGTGGTCAAGAACCATCTGATCACCGCCAATGTGGACCAGTACCCCGCTCCGCTGAAGAAATATGCCGACGACCTGCGCGGCCGCTCCATGCTGGTCGCCAAGGCGCAGATGATAGACATTGAATGTGTGGCGCGCGGATACCTTTCCGGATCGGGATGGAAAGAGTACCAGCAAACCGGCGCGGTCTGCGGTATCAAGCTCCCGGCGGGCCTTAAGGAATCTGACAAACTGCCCGAACCGATCTTTACGCCGGCCACCAAGGCGCTCACCGGCCACGACGAAAACATTTCCATCGAGGAAATGGCCAAGCGCACGGGCAAAGACCTGGCAGAGAAACTGCGCGACCTTACGTTAAAGATCTATACAACAGCGGCCGACTATGCTGCCGGCCGCGGCATTATCATTGCCGACACAAAATTTGAGTTCGGCCATACATCGCAGGGCCTCATTCTGGCGGATGAAGTCCTAACTCCAGATTCATCGCGTTTCTGGCCGGCTGACAAATATCAGCCGGGCAAGGCGCAGGAATCTTTTGACAAACAGTTTGTTCGCGACTATCTGGAAGCGATCAAGTGGAACAAGCAACCCCCTGCTCCCGGGTTGCCGGAGGATGTTGCGCGCAAGACCAGCGAGAAATACATCCAGGCATACAAGATTTTGGCAGGGCGTGAGTTGCCCGCGGGTTAAACCGGCAATGGCATGAACGCGCTTGATTGGATCATCCTCGTGATCATGCTCTTTTCGGCGCTGCTGGCGGCGGCCCAGGGGTTCTTTTTTGAGATCATCTGCCTGGCGGGAGCAATAGTGGGTTACCTGCTGGCGGCGTGGGGATACGGCAAGCTTTCCCCGTGGTTTGTGCAGTACGTCAAGTTGCCGGCTTTTGCGGACTTGGCGGGCTTTCTTACGATTTTTGTATCGGTTGTCCTGCTGGCGGGCGCGATTGCAAGGATTACCCGCTGGATGGTGCACGAAGCAGGGCTCCGGTCAGTCGATCGCGCGCTGGGCGCGGCATTTGGTTTTGTTCGCGGTATGGTGATTGTGACCGCCGGGTTGATGGCGATCACGGCTTTTGCCCCTGAGTCGCAAGAGCTGTCTGGCTCACAACTGGCAGGCTATTTTCTGGTGGCGGGACACGGTGCAAGCTGGCTTGCCCCGTCTGATGTCCGCCAGAAGTTCCGTGCCGGAATCATCAAACTCCGCGGCGGGCCCAGTCCGGGAGCGACAAGCAAATAAGTACAAACAATCAAAGGATTTGGCGCATCTGGAAAGTGAGGAGACTCTGTGAAGGACCAGCTCGAAGCACTCGTAGCGCAAATGTACAGCAGCGGCATACTTTACTCAGAAGCCGTGCGTGAATTTAAAAAGCGCTTCATCATGAACGTCCTGCAGCAGAACCGTGGAAACCAGTGCAAAGCGGCCCGCGAACTGGGCATGCACCGCAACACGCTCAGCCGCACGATCACTGAGTTGAAACTGGACGTGCGCCAGTTGCGCGATGGCGGGAGGCGTCCGGTACGCAGCGAAAAGCCGCCCCTACTGGACAAGCAAAAGCTGGTGCGCTAAGACGCGGGACCGTCCGCTTCTCCGCAATTTGAATCCAATTCAGAGTGTCAAATCTGGCTCCAGACAGCGCAGGTGAAAGAGTATTCGTGCGTCCCAGGTTCCGCTGGGACGCGGCCGATGTCTACCTGTTCGATATTGATGGAACCCTGCTCAACAGCCGCGACGCCGTCCACTACTTTGCCTTTCAACACGCGATGCGGCAGGTGCTGGGCATTGAAGCCAGCATTGAGGGCGTTCCTGTCCACGGCAATACTGACATAGGCATTCTGCGGGCCGTGCTACAACGCGCGGGGCTGAATGACGCGGCAATTGATTCACACATGCCGCAAATCGTCGAACAGATGACGGCCGAGGTGCGCCGCAACCGCGAGCAACTGAATCCCGAGCTTTGCCCATCGATCCTGGAACTCATCGGCCTCCTTCAGTCACGCCGGAAGCTCCTTGGAGCGGCGTCAGGAAACCTGGAGACCGTGGGCTGGCTGAAGCTGGAGAAGGCCGGAATCAGGCCGATGTTTGTGTTCGGATCGTTCTCATTTCCTCGGGAATCTCGAGCGGACATCTTTCAGCACGGGATTGAACTGGCCCGTGAACGCCTGGGGAGCCACGCGTCTGTGATGGTGGTTGGCGATACGCCTTCGGACATCCAGGCGGCGCGAGCCGTCGGCGCGCCGGTGATCATCCTTGCGACCGGGATTTACAGTTTTGCAGAGCTTAAGGCCTGCGCGCCGGACGCGTGTTTCGCCTGCGCTACTGATCTGTTAGTTCTGGCCGGCTGACCCCAGCGCATTTCAAGGGGCTGGCTGCCTGTGGCAAGCATTCGGCCAAAGCAACGATCGACTGGCAAATGCAGCGTCACTGGAACGCGAACCATGGGGGCAATTCCGTTGCAAAAGCCGGACGCCGGATTCCCGTCGTGCAATCAACGTCAATCTGCTTGCTCGATCCGGCGGTGATGAAATTTTTAAAGATATCCTGAAGGCAGGGCCCATCAATTTGATGACCCAGATATCTGATCTTTAACTGCCGGCCGTTGGTCAGGAACTTGATGGCGTTCTCGCCGAACCAGGGCGGGCTGGAACCATCGACTTCTCCGGAGATCATCAACACGGGCAGGTCGGATTTCACAGGGTCGATATAGCTGGCAGGAATATCGCCTTTGGGCCACTCACGGCACGCCTCCTGGTGGCGTCTCACGCGTTCTTCCCCGACAAAAGTTCCCTGAGTTTCGGTCACAACGTCTTGATCGGTGATAAAGGGAACGCCCTCAGAACACGTTATGGTGAAGTACACGCCGCGAGACACCCCGGACCCGGGGCTAAACCGAATCGCGGCCTGCTCAAACGGCACATAATCGTTCAGGTAAGCCCGGTGAATGATCAGTGGGACAAAACTCTGCGTGGGGGTCGAGTACATGGCCAGGCGGACCCGCTCCAAAAAGCTGGAGCGAAAGACCTTCACTTGTACGGCCTGCCGGGTGACGGGATCCATCATTTCCATCTGCAACGGTCCCGTATCGAAGCGGGCAAGGACCGCGGCAAATTCCTTTTGCAGGTTGGGAAACGCCTGTTGGCACGCCGGATCGGCGGCGCAATCGGTAAACAGCAAGTCCATGGCGTGCTGGGCGCTGCGCGGAAAGAGCAGAGGTTGTTTGATGTTGGGCGTGGCCACGCCGACCAGAAACGCCGAACGCACATGCTCCGGATGCCGGCGCATGTACACCTGCGCGGCGAGAGTGCCATAGGAAAGACCCAGCAAGTCGATCTTGTCGTACCCCAGCGCCGAACGTACGTCGTCCAAGTCATCCATGGCAATGGGAGTGGTGTAAAGCCGCAGGTCCGCGATTTGCTGCAACTTCTCCCGGCAGGCGCGAACTTTCTCACGTGGGAGGATGTCGCCAAAGAAGCTGGCCAGGTCATGGGGATCGTCACCCACGTCACAGTTGAGAGGATTGGAACCGCCCGTACCTCGCTGGTCCACGAAAACCAGATCGTGGTCCTGCCGGACGGGCCCCAGAACCCCTCCGTTCACCAGCGCAATCAATTGTGTGGATGGGGCTCCGGGCCCGCCGTTCAGCGGAAAGATGGCGTCAGGCTTGGGAGCGCTGTTCAGTGCTTTGAGCACGACGATCTTGAGCTTGATCGTGCGTCCGGATTTTGCCGCCCTGTCCTCAAACACTTCATACGTTCCGCAACGCGCCTCGCCATCCTGGCGCGGCAACGCACATGGCTGAAGTGAAAGGCGCGCAGGAGCGGCGTAAGCAGTGGAACCGGACTGCCACGGCTGAAAAGCAACTGCGGCAAGGCATCCGCCGCAAACCAACATGGCAACCACCATCATCGTGCCCTTCGCCATCACACCCTCGCCTTTGCATTCGTACGCCCACGGCGACTCACGCTGCAACAAACAATTACGCGATCTGTAGAGTTTAGACTCCAGGGAGCACATTATGTCCTTATCGATAGCCTTCAATTACAGCCGCTAATTCCGGCGCCGGAGGCCTTGCCGTATAGTCCCCCTGGCGCATCCGCGCAAAACTTAAGTAATCGTCCGCAATATTCCCTCCTGAGAACGTTCTTAATGACGGTACAATGATGATTCCCGGATGAAGAAAATTTTCGCCATTCTGTCGATCTTTTTCTGCCTGGCCTGCGCGGCCGCGGGCGGGCCCAAGCCTGCCGATTCAAAGCCCGCGGTTGCAAAAGAGGACAAGAAGGCGGCAGAGAAAGAGTTCAAGAATGCGCAAGACCTGCAGCGGGCCGGCAAGCCCCAAGAGGCATTGCAGGCGGTGGTGAAGGCCGAACAGCTTGTGCCCGGCAATCTGGAATACATCACCATGGGAGAGATGCTGCGCCAGCAGCTAGTGGGCGAGCAGATGCAGGCCGGCAATCATCTGGCTGCCGCGGGCGATTCGCTTGGCGCCGCCCAGCGCTTCCGCGCCGCGCTCGCCATCGACGGGCAAAATACCTATGCGGCGCAGCGTTTGCGTGATGTGGCGCCGCTGGAAGGCGATGCTGACCATAAGCATGTGCTCCAGTTGCTGGCCTCAGTGGACCAGATTATCCTTCAACCCGCGCCGGGGAAAAAGAACTTTCACTTGCAGGGCGACACGCGCCTGCTCTATACGCAGATCGGGGCCGCTTTTGGCATCACGATGCAGTTTGACCAGACGCTTAACAGCCGGGCCATCAACTTTAACCTGGATAACGTTGACTTTTACACCGCCACGGAACTGGCAGGAAAGATGACCAAAACGTTCTGGGCGCCCGTTTCCAGCCATGAGGCGATTGTGGCTACCGATACGGCGGAAGCTAGGAAGCAATACGAACGCCTGGCCCTGCGGACGTTTTACATTGGCAATGCAGCAGCCCAGACGGACCTGAATGACCTGGTCAACGTGATGCGGACGATATTCGATATCAAGCTGGTCAGCATCCAGCCGGGCAGCAATACCATTACTGTCCGGGCGCCACGGGAACAGGTGGAAGCGGCTTCCAGCCTGCTGGATAACCTCATGGACGCCAAGCCTGAACTGATGATCGACGTGAAGGAATACGAGATTGATACGGACAATCTGCGCAACATGGGCCTGGACCTGCCCACCAGCTTTACGGTATTCAACATCCCATCAGAGATCAGGCGCGTTCTGGGCCCGGATGCGCAGGGCATCATTGACCAGTTGAACCGGACCGGAACCATCGATCCGACCACAATTTCGCCGTCCGCGCTGTCCAACCTTGCAGGATCGCCGCTGCTGTTGCCTTTCATCATTTTCGGCAAAGGGGATAGCTTGAGCGGCATCACTGTGTCCCCCATCAAAGCCAGGGCGTCCATGAACCATTCCATCGCGACCAGTCTGGAACACATGACGTTCAGGACCATTGATGGTGAAGCCGCCACCTTTCGCGTGGGGACGCGGTTCCCGATCGTGAACAGCACCTTCAGCAACGTGGCGTTCAGTTCTCGCGGCCAGGTATCGATTGGCAACACTCCCCAATTCACATATGAGGACCTGGGAATCACATTAAAGGTGACGCCACATTACCACTCCAATGGCGATCTGACCCTGGTGCTCGACATGAAGATACAGGGATTGGGAACGCAGCAACTGAACAGCATTCCGGACATCACCAGCCGCTCTTACAGCGGAACCATCACGGTGCACGATGGGGAAGAGTCGGTAATCGCCGGGCTCATCAGCGAGCAGGAATTGAAGTCTACCTCGGGCTTGCCTGTGCTCAGCATGCTCCCTGTCCTGAACTCCCCACTGAGCGTTAATTCCAAGGAGCGCATCCATAACGAGTTGCTGCTGGTAATTACGCCGCACGTCGTGCGCAAACCATTCCACGATAAAGGCAGCAGCGTTTTCTGGACCGTAACGCCGTAAGACCTACCTGCCACTGATTCACTGATAGAACACTTCGCATCGTGAGTGGTTTTACGATATGACGAACGCATTTCTCACTTATCGCCCTGCCGATTCTGCCGAAGCGGAGAAACTAGCCACTGCAACCAAGAATGCCGGACATGCTGTTTGGCATATTTGTTCTCCGCTCCCGGGGGCTGAACCGCTGTGCTGGGCAAAGTTTATATTGTGCCAACTAGTAAGCTGATGTTTTGACAAACTAGTCTTCGAGTTACCTCTTAACGACAATGGCCTGTTTAAGGATAAGCAGTTCTGAGCCGCTCCGGGGATGATTCAGAACATCGTGGACGCTGGTTCTGTTTGTGGTAGCAGCGACAGCAACACAAAGCCGAACGGTGCCATGACCAGAAAAAGCACGACGGCATGATTTGCATGAATTAACTTATCTACTTTTTTATTTCTGGTTGCGTTGTCGATTTCACCCGAGGTAACTCTAGAAGACCAACGAGTATCCTTCTTTGAAGGGCCAGCACTTCGCCGGACATTCTTTCTCAATGCGCAAATTAGAATTAATGAATCGTCACGCGCATCGATAACTTAACTACGGTACTAGGTTTATTATTTATATAATCAGGAGCTCCCACTGCTATATATTAATAGCTATGAACAGATATTTAGGGCTCCTGTCTACTATCTTTTTTTGCGCAACAATTTCACTGGCGCAGACTAGTCCTGCTGTTACCGCTGTGTACACACCACTTGTAACAGACTTCCAGACTACATATGTACACCCCCCGATGTATCAGCCCGGGCTTGTTGAATTACCAAATGGTTATTTGGAAATGATTACTCTCGGAAACTGCCTTGGTAATTGTACGAATAGTACAAATAATCCGGGTGGAGGCGATACACTCTGGCGTTGGCGTCGTGCGCCGTCAGGGTCTTGGACCGATGGTAATGGTGGGATTACGCCAAGCATGAGCGATCAAACGACTTCCCTTGGCGAACTCATACCGGGAGGCTCTATTGCCAATTTCACTGAACAGGTCACAAATTTTGATTCAAGCAAAGGGTGCCAGTTTCATTTCGACCCGAATAACCCGCCGAAAGGCGCCGTTGCCTTTGCCACTATGGTTCGCATGGATAATAAAATTTTTATGGCATTCAACAAAGGAGATAGCGACTGGTGGAGCGGCGAGGTCTGGTGGGCAGTAAGCAGTGATGACGGAGCGAGCTGGAGCGTGTATCCCAATCCCATTCTCTACGGATATTACCATCGGTGGCATAAAGGTACAGGCAGTAACGGGGAGTTTTGCAATGAGGGCATGGGTGGGATTGCCTTGACTACAACCACGGACTCAGCTGGCAAAGTCTGGTTTCATATTTATGCAACCTATGCGCATCCTAACTCCGAAAGAAATACAGCCACTGATCCATATTATTCCACGATGGATTTCCGCTTTGGTTACAATCCCCAGCATCCTTTTGGTTTTGGCACTGGAACAGACCTTTGGTACAACGGCGCATATCGTCCCAATAGCGGCAAGTTTGTCTGGTCCTATGATGCGGGATTGCCACAAACTCGTAATGATGGTGGTGTTGATGAAAAACTAGCTCCGGGTGCTGTGCAGGCAAACTGGTTTCAATCGTCTCTGTTTGGCGTTAACAGTATTACCACGCAGGTGGTCAATGGCCAAAAGGTCTACATCCTGTTGATTGATGGCTGGCGGAGTGCCGGTGATCCTTTGCACGTAGTGACTTCCTGCGATGGTACAAATTGGTCGGCTGTTCAAAATATTGACACGTCGGCTATATCAAACATATATCCAGGATCATCAATATTCAACAATGGATTATGGTACGGCACTTTAAGCGGAACCACATCGCTGTGGGGTTTTCTTAGCTTGGCGACTAACTCGGCAGCTCCCTATGATGGAACGAAGATTTTGCCGGTGAAGATCGGTGGTGTCATTCCGCGGTGCTAGAACAGTTCCAGAGTTGCTGTGTCCGGCAGTGGGTGGAGAGCTGCAGCTCTCCACCGCCTAAATCGACGCTGTTTTCGAACTGGCAGCTACTTTCCCGCGTGGTCGATTTCGAACTGCACCAGCCCCTTCAACTTGTCATAGGGGATGTCGGCAACGCCCCGCACCCGGCGCCCG
>DASSXL010000011.1:0-44616 GCA_035703825.1 Candidatus Angelobacter sp. | reverse complement strand
TATTCCGCTGGCCTTTCATCCGGCGAACACGCCGCTGAGCCATTTGTTTGTGACCACCGGCATGCTTGACATTAAGCAGATTGCCATCAGCCGCCTTGTGCTCGATAATTTCCCGCATATCAAGGCTTACTGGCAGATGCTCTCACCCAAGATCGCGCAGATCTCATTGCGCTTTGGCGCAGACGATATCGACGGTACGGTGATCGAAGAAAAGATTTATCACGATGCCGGCGCCACCACTCCACAAGGCATGGTCCGCAAGGAGCTTGAGCGCCTGATCCGCGAAGCCGGCCGCGAGCCCGTCGAGCGCGACACCATGTACCGTCCGGTGACCAGGACAGAGACGTCATTTACGATTTCGGTGTAGAAAAAATTCGCCGCAGATTTCGCAGATAAACGCTGATCAAAATCTTTGCGGAGCTGTTACGCTCCACGTTACGTCCCCGGAATATAAGACACGGTTCCGGTGTCTTCGAATTTACAATCCAACTTTCCTGATCTGCGCTCATCTGCGTAATCTGCGGCTAACTGGTTTTCCCAAACACCCTCTTAAATATCTTGTCCACGTTTCTCAACTGCCGCTCGATAGAAAATGCCTGCTCAATCTGCTTTGCCGGCACGCGCGACGTAATCTCCTGATCATGCGTTACCAGTTCGCGGAAGTTGAGGTCGTCTTTCCATGCACGCATGGCGTGCTTCTGTACCAGCCGGTATGCGTCTTCTCGGGACATGCCATTTTCGGCCAGGTCAAGCAGGAGCTGGCCGCTGAAGACCAGCCCGCCGGTTGACTCCAGGTTTTTCAGCATGCGGTTGGGGTAGACCATGAGCGTATCGATCAGGTGGATAGTTTTTGTGAGCAGGTAATCCACCAGCGTGGTTGAGTCCGGCAGGATCACACGCTCTGCCGAGGAATGGGAAATATCCCGCTCATGCCACAACGCCACGTTTTCAAACGCGGTTTGCGCGTTGGCCCGCACCACGCGTGCCAGCCCGCTGATCTGCTCGCAGGCAATGGGGTTGCGCTTGTGCGGCATGGCGGAAGACCCTTTTTGTTTCTCGCTGAAATATTCTTCAGCCTCGCGGACTTCTGTTCGTTGCAGATGGCGGATTTCCGTGGCGATCTTGTCCAGCGTTGAAGCAATGGTCGCCAGCGTGGCCACGTAATAAGCATGGCGGTCGCGCTGAATGACCTGCGTCGAGATGGGAGCTGCTGCCAGCCCCAGCCGCGCGCAGATCTTCTCCTCAAATTCAGGCTCCAGATGGGCAAACGTCCCCACGGCGCCGGAAAGCTTGCCCACACGCATCTCTTCCGCGGAGCGCTGGAAGCGCTCAATGTTACGCACGGTCTCCGCGTACCAGTTGGCCAGCTTCAACCCAAACGTTGTGGGCTCGGCGTGGATGCCGTGTGTCCGTCCGATGGTCGGCGTATGCTTGAACTCGTGCGCCCGGCGGGCCAGCACTTCTTTCAGCTTTTCCAGATCGTCGGCAATGATCGCTGACGCCTCTTTGATCTGCAGGGCCTGCGCCGTATCTACCACGTCATTCGACGTGAGACCGTAATGCAGCCAGCGCGCCTCAGGGCCCACCTTTTCCGCTACGGCGGTGGTAAAGGCAATCACATCATGCCTTACCTCGGCTTCAATTTCATGGATGCGTTTCAGGTCAAAGTCGCCGCGCTCGGCAATGGCCCGGGCGGCATTTTCTGGGACAATTCCCGCATCGGCCAGGGTCAGGCTGGCGGCGGATTCCACCTTGAGCCAGCAGCGAAATTTGTTTTCGTCACTCCAGATTCGGCCCATCTCAGGGCGCGTATAGCGTGGAATCAAAGGTTTTCCTCTCAGAAAAACGGCATAAAGCACACTGCTTTCCAAGGACAGATGATAAATGGCGCTGCCCTGGTTTCGCCAATTCCACGGTGTTTGCGCGCCGGGTTGACGCCGCGGTTACTTTTTTGCCGGCAGGGAAGTGATGGCCGTCCAAATGTCCTTACAATTATTTACAATTCAACCAAGCATTAATTCAATAAGCGTCGACGGAAAAATAAAAAGGGCCTCCAACCGGTTGGTAACCGTTTGAGGGCCCAGGCTCGAATCTAGCAGAATGTTGCTATTATGTCGCGGGACGATATAAAATGTCAAAGGGAAAAAATGTGCGGCCTTTAACTGAACCGGAGTATCTGGCCCTGGGCGAATTTCGGTATCAGTTGCGCCGCTTTCTCCGTCATATGGAAGAGGCCAGTCGTACGCTCGGGGCAAATCCCCAGCAATATCAATTAGTTCTGGCGATCAAGGGCCTGCCCAAGGGAATGGTCCCCACCATCAGCCAGCTGGCGGAAAGAATGCAGCTTAACCATAACAGCATGGTTGAGCTGGTTGACCGTTGCGAGGAGCAGAAGCTCCTTCGCCGTAACCGCTCCGCCAGCGACCGGCGGCAGGTGACCCTCTCCATAACGCCGGAAGGTGAAGGCCTGTTGCGCAAGCTCGGTGTCGCTGCCCGGCAGGAACTTCAGGATGCCGGCCCATCGCTGGTGGACGCAATCCTGCGCCTCACGAACGATGGCCGTTCCGAAAAAGAAACCGCGGTCGCGCCCAGGCTGCGGTCAGGAGGAAGTAAAAAAGCGGGACCATGAAAGAACCCACCCAGGCAAAACCAGGCGTCGCAACCAGCCAACTCACAACCCCAGTCGAAACTCTCCGAGATTTCACCACAACTTGGCGCGTACTGCCGATCACCGGTCTTGCACTGGTGATCGGCGTAGTTGCCGCCTATGTGGCCGTGGCGCTGCTCAAGCTCATCAATTTCTTTACCAACGTTTTCTTCTTTCACCGCTTGAGTTCAGCTGCGGCGTCGCCTGGCAATGCTCATCTGGAACCGTGGGTAATCGCTGTGCCGGTGGCCGGCGCCCTGATTGTCGGCCTGATGGCGCGTTTTGGTTCTGACAAGATCCGTGGCCACGGCATTCCGGAAGCGATTGAGGCCATTCTTCTGCGCGGCGCCAGGGTTGAGCCTAAGCTCGCTCTTTTGAAACCTGTCTCCGCCGCCATAGCCATCGGTTCCGGAGGGCCATTCGGTGCTGAAGGCCCCATTATCATGACGGGCGGCGCTTTCGGTTCTCTCATCGCGCAGTTCTTTCACTTGACGTCCGCGGAGCGCAAGACCCTGCTGGTGGCCGGAGCAGCGGCCGGCATGTCGGCCACTTTCGCTGCTCCCTTTGCTTCCATACTTCTCGCCATCGAGCTATTGCTCTTCGAATGGAAGCCCCGCAGTTTTATTCCCGTGGCCCTGGCCAGCGTTACCGCGGAAGCAGCTCGCGTTCATCTTCTCGGCGCCGGTCCGGTATTTCCCGTGCCTCCGCATGATGCGGTCTTCAGCCCGGCAATACTTTTTGGCTGCCTGCTCGCGGGTATTCTCAGCGGCGGCCTTTCCGCCCTGTTGACGCAGCTTGTTTACGCCGTGGAAGATGGCTTCGCTCATCTGAAAAAAATCCATTGGATGTGGTGGCCCGCCATCGGCAGCATCGCGGTGGGAGTAGGCGGGCTCGTGTACCCGCGCGCTCTCGGCGTCGGCTATGACGTGATTGCCCAGCTCTTGCAGGGCAATGCCACAGTCCAACTGATCATCGGCGTCCTGGTGGTCAAATGCCTGATCTGGAGCATTTCTCTGGGGTCCGGCACTTCCGGCGGCGTACTGGCTCCTTTGCTCATGATGGGTGGCGCTCTGGGCGCCGTCGATGCGCTCTTTCTGCCGCATCAGGGTCCGGGTTTCTGGCCACTGATCAGCATGGGCGCGATGCTGGCCGGGACCATGCGATCACCGTTGACCGGCGTGATTTTTGCTTTCGAGCTGACTGGAGACTATCACTCTATTCTGCCGCTGCTGATTGCCTGCGTCTGCGCGCACACCTTCACCGTATTGACCATGTCCCGCTCCATCCTTACGGAGAAGATCAGCCGCCGCGGCAACCATCTTTCCCGCGAGTATGTTGTCGATCCTCTGGAAGCTCTGTCGGTGGAAGACGTCATGCGGACCAACATCACCGCATTTCCGGCCGCGACCACCATTGCCGAACTGGACCGCGCCCTGGACCGCAACGACAATCCTCGCGGCCAGCGCGTCTATCCGCTGATCGATGCCAACCGGTGCCTCACTGGAGTGCTGACGCGCCATGATGTTGAGAAGATGCGGAGGAACCTGAACGGCGACGGCTCCGCCCCGCTGGCGGATGTGGTGGCGCGAACGCCCGTAGTGGCCTATCCCGACGAACGGCTGCGCATGGTCGTCAACCGCATGGCGGCAACCGGGTTAACGCACTTTCCCGTGGTAAAGCAAGCCGGCACGCCTGAACTGGTGGGATTGATTGGCTTGCAGGATCTGCTCAAGGCCCGCGAGCTTTCCGTAGCCGATGAGCATCACCGTGAGCGCGTTCTGCGCCTGCGCGTGCCTTCGTCTTTGCAATGGCGTTTGCCTTGGGTGCGCCGCTAGGACCGCACCGGCACAAAGACTCGTAGTGGGCCCTTGATGATCCGGAAAGAACTTAAGGCTGGACGCCAAACAGTTCTGCCATTTCCTGATACTTGAAGCCTTCTCCGGGAATGTAGGGCTGCACCCATGTGCCATTGATCACAAACTGCGGAATGGCCCGTTTGCCCGTCTGTCGGATGACTTCATCGGCCGCGCCGGGCGTCTCATCAATGTTGATTTCCTGATAGGAGATTTTGTTCTGATTGAGCCAGCGCTTGGCGACATAGCAATCCCTGCACCACGGAGCGGTATAGACAGTCAGTTTCATGCGATAGACATTAGATGAATCTGGTTGGCGGAAGGTGCAGAAATGCTGGCCTCCCGCCAGTTCGGCTCCCAGGGTTCAGCAAAGCTTTAAGTGCTTTTCCTGTTTGAATGACCGGCTTATTTTACAAGACGCAACGCCGTACCACCGTCGCTAACTTTTTGCTGAGTCGCCGGGTGCCCCGCCACGATCCAATACTGCGAACCCTCGGAGGAGATACATGCAGGAGACCGTCCAGGAATACACCCAACGTTTGCTGAGTTATGGCGAAGGCTCAGACCCTTTGCGCCTTCAACAGGCCGCGCCCAAAAAGCTGGCCTTGCTGCTCAAAGGCAAAACCGGTAAACAATTGATGCGCCGGCCGGCGCCGGACAAATGGTCAGTGGCGGAGATTGTTGCCCATCTGGCCGATGCGGAGCTGGCTATCTCATGGCGCATCCGCCAGATCTTGAGCAAGAATGCCGTTCCCATTCAGGCCTATGACCAGGACCAATGGTCTAAAACGTTTGACTATGCTCATCGCGATCCTCGACTCTCTCTCGCCAGTTTCCGCGCGCTGCGGGAGGCCAATCTTGCTTTACTGAAATCTGTTCCACGCAAACTCTGGGACAACTATGGAGTCCATGAGGAGCGCGGCAATGAGAGCATCAGCCATGTGGTTCGCATGGTGGCAGGCCACGATTTGAACCATCTGCAGCAGATCCAGAGAATCCTAAAAGGGAAGTAAGCCAGGCTGCTGAAAAAGTAAGGGCCGCCTCGATCACTGGCGGCCCTTGGAGCTTATTGCTTCGGCGTCGGCGCCGGGGTTGGCGAAGGCGCGGGAGTTGGAGTCGCCGGTGCCTCTGCTGGAGGAGGAACCTTGTCGGGGGCCGGAGGCTTTTCCTTGATCGACATCAATTCCACTTCAAAGACAAGTGTCGAATTTGGCCCTATAGGTCCGCCCGGGGTGCCCCTGGGACCGTAACCCAGATCGGCTGGAATAAACAGCTCCCACTTGGAGCCGACTGGCATCAATTGCAGGGCCTCTGTCCAGCCTTTGATAACGCCCGTTACGGGGAACGTCGCCGGTTCGCCCCGCTTGTATGAACTGTCGAACTCGGTGCCATTGATCAAGGTGCCTTTGTAGTTGCAGACCACGCTGTCGGTCGCGGTCGGCTTGGGTCCGCTGCCTTCCTTGAGAATCTTGTATTGCAGGCCGCTGGGCAGCGTAACCACGCCCTCTTTGGTCTTGTTGGCGGCCAGGAACGCGTCGCCTTCCTTCTTGTTGGCCTCGCCCTCTTGCGCTTGTTTGGCCTGCATCTTGGCCTGCATTTCGCTTTGCAGTTGCATCAGGGCCGCGCGGGCTTCTTCTTCAGTCAGCAGCGTCTTGTTGCCGCTTAAAGCGTCCTTTAATCCCTGGACGAGCGACGCGGTGTCTACGTCAATGTTCTGTCGGTGAAGTCCGCCGCCCAGGTTCATGCCGATGGCATAACTGGCCTTCTCTTTCGTGCTAGTCAGCTTGGTCGTGGCCCCCGGCTTGGCCGTGGCCGTGCCGGTCTTTTTTGCGGCTGGTGAAGTTGATTTAGCTGCAGGCGCAGCCGGTTTTTTTGCCGGCGGAGTCTGGCTCGGGGCCGCGGACGTTTGCGCCATCGCGTTACCCAGCAGCATCACCCCAGCGGCCAGAAAGGTTCGTACAACGATCAAAGGTTTTCTCATGGCTCTATTGTCACATTGCTCTAAAAACCGCGCAAATCCCAATGGCCAACGGCTTTGTGCACCCTGGCATCAACTCAATAATGCGCTCTCTGCCACATCACGGCCGCGGATTTGCCCTGGTCGCTGCTCTGGGCATGCTTCTTGCCACCGCGGCGGGATATGTTCTTCTGCCCCGCGCAGTCCTGGCTCAGAATCCATCGCCTACTCCAAGTCCTTCGGCAAGCCCTTCGCCCTCGCCGGATTTTTCCCCCAGTCCCAGTCCAACTCCAACAACAACCCCGCATCCGTTGACAAGGATTAGAGTCAGTCCAACGCCTACTCCCAAACCGACGGCTACCCCGACACCCACCGCCACGCCAGGCAATAGTCCAACCGCAACTCCCACGCCCATGTTCGCAAACCATAGCCTCGCCGACGAAAGGCAATGAACCCAAAATGCTCCTAGAGCGTTTAAGGATCGACGGCTGACAGAAGCCCGCCAGCTTGTCCGTGGCCTGACACCTTTGCACCTCGCCGCGCGCGGTGAGATTCCGTCCGGCTCTCCAGAATTATTCTCTGTGCCAATGTTCGATGTTGAACAATTCCTGTAGAATCACTCCGCGAATCATGTCGCAGTTGTATCAACTGGTATGCTTCCCGGAAAGTCGAAAGCCACGCGTCTCCACTGCCAAAACCAACTTGCTCTAACTTTGTCCCGATTACATGGGCTGGCGGGACACCGCTGAATCCCATTTAAGAAAAACAACAGGATTACGCTCTCAACAAGCGTTGTAGAGATGTTGCAGAGAAAGGAAAAAACTATGGCAACTCCATCATTCAAATCCACCATTCAACCTTTTTTCACCGCGTGTTATCGCTCACACATGATTAACGTCATGGGACTGGACCTTTGGGATGCCGGCCAGGTGCAGGATAGCTGGGACGACATTAACTCCGCGGTCGCGTCAGGCTCCATGCCTAAAAAAGGATGCCCTGAAGGAGTGTGGGACCAGGCTACGCAACAACTGTTTCTCTCGGATTTTCTCGCCTGGAAGAACGCTGGTTATCCTCCGTAAACCGGCGGGATTTTGTTCCTTGCTTTCTTCATTTTCCTGTTAACGCGTTTTTATCGGAGCGTGACCTTGTCACGCGCGAAAGAAAGAGGAGCACCATGGCACTGAGCTGTATCTTCAGACGGATCACCGGACAGACATTGGCCGGCATTATTCTTTTGGCTCTTTGTGCAACTGCATGGGGACAGACGCCAACGCCGACGCCCATGCCAATCTGCACTCCCCCAACTGCCTCCATCTCTTCACCCACGCTTCCCACCGATGCTGAATCGTGCGCGAACAATGGCATTACGCAGTTTGACGACTTCTCCTGGCGCAGCTTTATCGCGCTGATCTGGCCGGCGGCGAATGGCCAGCGCGGCGTTCCCGACACTACCAAGACCAACTTCCCGGTAAATGTGCCCCTGGTGTTCGAAACTTATAAGGCGGACTGGGAAACTTTTCCGCCGCCGACTTCTCCCAATCCTCCACCGGCTCCCGCCCCATGGACGAGCTTTGCGGGGACCACGAATCCCTGCGGATCGTCCGTAAACGTTGGCTGGGGTGACGTGCTGCTTGCCTCCGATACAAAATTCGGCAACCTGGGGCTGGCGGGCTTCGGCAATTTCTTTGTTGGCCCGGTCATCTCCAGCGGATTTGCCCAGAGCACGGCGCAACAGCACTACCTGCGCTACCAGGCTTCATACAACCAAACGGAGTACAACCAGATCCTGAGCAATCAGTGGTACCTGCAATCGAAGCTGGGGAATGTGACCTTCTGCTCCAACGGAGCCACCGTGAGCGGCCAGCAGTGCCCAGCGGAAAACAGCGTCGATCTGAAGTCTTCATGGATGGACATGGATGGCGTCCCCGCCAATCTTCAGTCCCGCTATTACACCAAACAAGCCTGGGTCTTTGATCCGGTCAGCGGAAAATGCTCCCAGCGTACGATGGGCCTGGTGGGCCTGCATATTGTTTCCAAGACTCCTGCACGTCCGCAGTGGATTTGGTCCACCTTCGAGCAAGTCGATAATGTTCCTGTGGTGACAGGCTCAACGCCAACCAGCAACACGGCCTTTAACCTGAATGACGGCAACGCAAGCAATCTTATGCCGAGCCAGGATCCTTATTGCGTACCTGGTCAACCTGGAAATCCGAATGGATGTCCCGGCACGCCACCGCCGCCTGCTGCCATGCCGGCTGACGCTTCTCAGGCAACGCGGTTCAACGTGACCCGCACCCAACCGATTGGGATTGGTTATCCTTCGCCAAAAACCGACCAGACTACTCCGGCAACCAATGCTCGTTATCAGGCATTATTGGCCAAGACCGTACCGAACACCCCTTGGCAGTATTACCAACTGGTAATGACGCAATGGCCGGTTCCGGGCAAGACGCCGGCCAATGCTGGTGATCCTGCGCACTCTGTTCCCGGCACCATTCCCAGCCTCTCTTGCGTGCAGACTGTGAAGGGCCATTATCCTCAGCAATGCAGCTTTGCCAACGTGACCATGGAGACGTTCGATCAAAGTAGCATTTACAGCGGATGCATGAACTGCCATAACTTCACGGCACATCCCAACGGGCCCGGTTCGCCTGGAAATGATTTCCTCTGGTCTCTGGCGGTAAACGCTTATGCTCCGCCCGCTTCCGCCGGGCTCACGGCGGCCGCCAAGGGACGATCCAGGTTTGCGCCCTCAAGCGTGGCAGCTTTCAAAGGATTGGCTTCCTTGCAGCACAGTGCGATCACGCAGAATAAAGTCCTTTTGAAAACGACGAAACCCGCGGCCAAGCCCAAAGCGAAAGCCCCGGCTAAACCAAAAGACAAATCCGACAAATAAAGCAAAAGGCCGGATGGCAAAATCGTTCCGGCTTGCAAGATGACTTAGCGAAAAGGAAAACCCGCCGGGCTTGCCGGCGGGTTTTGTTGAATGGTTGATTTTTCGACTTAGTTGCTGTAGAGCAGCACTCCATCGCTCTTTTCTGCGCCATCGCCAACCGGGCGATAGAACAGTTGATCGCCTTCTAGGTAGACCTCAATGAACGCCGGACGCGTGGTGATGGTCCCCTGGATCAGCGCCTCAGACAGCGGGTCCTCAATGTACCGCTGCAAGGCCCTGCGCAGCGGACGCGCGCCGTAACTGCGGTCCACCAGCGTCTTGTCCAGGATCCACCGCTTGGCTTCCTCGGTCACCGTGATCGTGATGTGGCGCTGCGCCAGGTTTCCGTTGAGCTGCTGAACCAGCAGTTCCAGGATCTGGATCAAGTCGGCATCGGTCAGGGCCTGGAAGATAATCACTTCATCCAGACGGTTCAGGAACTCAGGGTTGAAGGTCTTCTTTACTTCCTGTCTTACCAGCTCTTCAACCTTATCGTGGACCGTTTCTTCCTTGTCCAGCGAGAAGCCGAGCCCTTTGCGCTTCATCAGGTGCCGCGCGCCGATGTTTGAAGTCATCACGATGATTACGTTCTTGAAATCAACCGTGTTACCCAGACCGTCGGTAAGCTGTCCGTCTTCGAGCACTTGCAACAGGATGTTGAAGACGTCCGGATGCGCTTTCTCGATTTCGTCCAGCAACACGACTGAATAAGGTGACCGCTTCACGCGCTCGGTCAACTGGCCGCCCTCTTCGTATCCAACGTATCCCGGAGGCGAACCGATCAGCTTGCTGACCGAATGCTTCTCCATGAACTCTGACATATCAAAGCGGATCAGCGACTTTTCGCTGCCGAAGAGGAAGTGCGCCAGGGTGCGGGCCACTTCGGTCTTGCCAACGCCGGTCGGTCCCAGGAACAGGAACGAGCCGATGGGCCGGTTGGGCGATTTAAGTCCCGCACGCGAGCGGCGGATCGAGCGGGCCAGGGCGCTGATGGCCTTGTCCTGCGAGATGATGCGCTTGTGCAGCTCTTCTTCCACGCGCAGCAGCTTCTGTGTTTCTTCTTCCTTGATGGAGGTTACGGGCACGCCAGTCCAGCGGCTCACCACTTCCTCAATGTCCTCGCGGGCCACAACGCCCGTGGAGGACTCATCCAGGTGATATTTCTCGCGCAGGGCGCGCAGGTTCTCGCGCTCCTTGCGCTCTTCGTCGGAGTAGAAACGCGCCTTTTCGAACTCGTGGTTCGCAATGGCGTTTTCCATCCGGTGAACGATAAATTTGATCCGCTTCTGGACTTCGGTGATTTCTTCCGGAAGCGAAGTCTGGCGCAGCTTCACGCGCGCTCCGGCTTCATCCAGCAGATCGATTGCCTTGTCCGGCAGGAAACGGTCTGGAATATAGCGGTTGGAGTGATACACCGCGAACTGGATCGCTTCGTCCGTATAGCTTACGGCGTGAAACTTCTCGTAGCGTTCTTTAATGCCGTAGATGATCTTGACCGCCTGCTCTTCATTGGGCGGCGGAACTTTTACGGCCTGGAAGCGCCGCTCCAGCGAGCGGTCTTTTTCAATCGATTTGCGGTACTCGCCCGGCGTGGTTGCGCCGATGCACTGAATTTCGCCGCGTGAAAGCGCGGGCTTCAGGATGTTTGCGGCGTCCAGTGAGCCTTCCGCCGAGCCGGCGCCCACCAGCGTGTGCAGCTCATCGATAAAGATGATGCAGTTCTGGCTCTCCATCAGTTCTTTCATGATGGTCTTGAGCCGCTCTTCAAACTGTCCGCGATACTTGGTTCCGGCGACGATCAACGAAAGATCGAGCCCGAGAATTCTCTTGTCTGCCAGGAATGACGGTACGTCGCCATCGGCAATGCGCTGGGCCAGACCTTCAACGATGGCGGTTTTGCCCACGCCAGGTTCGCCGATCAGCACAGGATTGTTCTTGGTGCGGCGGCACAGAATCTGGATTACGCGCTCGACTTCGCCTTCACGGCCCACGAGCGGATCAAGCTGGCTGTCCATGGCGGCCTGGGTCAGGTCGCGCGAGAATTCCGCCAGCAGAGAAGATTCGCGGTTGGAGCCGCGCTGGGGCTGGGCCTTTTCCTGCGTACTGCGAGCCAGTTCCTCGCGGATGGCGCTCAGGCGCAGTCCACGCTCATGCAGAATTTCGGCGGCAAAGCACTTCTCTTCGCGCAGCAATCCCAGCAGCAGGTGTTCGGTGCCGATGTGCTTGTGGCTGAGGCGCTCCGCCTCTTCTGCCGCGTATGCCAATACCCGTTTGCATTCATTGCTTAAAGGCAGGTCCACTGACGTGGAGACCTTTTCACGAATCGTGGTGTGCCCTTCAATCTGCTTGCGGATGGACTCGACCGACGCATGAGAGCGCAGAAAGCGGTTCGTCAACGCCTTGTCTTCACGCAAAAGGCCCAGCAGCAGGTGCTCCGTCTCTATGTACGGAGAGCCAAACTGGCTGGCCTCGTATCTTGCAAAGAAGATTACGCGCCTGGCTTTCTCTGTGTACCGCTCGAACATATTCCCCTCACCCAGATGCTTCCAGTCACCTCTGCCGGAAACATCTCTCTCCCTTTCTGGCTGCGATCCGCGACCTCACCAGAAAGAAGCCTTTCTGTCCAGCCAGCGCCCTCCGTCACGAGGGGCTCCGCTGCTGCGCCGGACGAAACCTGCCACCTGCCTGCTCGGCAGAAAAACCTCAAACTCTCCTTCACTCCCGCGCTAATTCAGCGATGCGGGAGAAACTTCCTCGGCCATGCCGTGATGCAATCGCAATACGCGATCACAGCGGCGGGCAAACTCAAGGTTGTGGGTGACGATAAGGGAAGTAAGCCGATACTCGCGATGGAGTCTCTGCACCAGGCCGAATACCATTTCCGCGGTCCGGTTATCCAGATCACCCGTCGGCTCATCTGCCATCAGGATCTCCGGTCCGGTCACCAGCGCCCTGGCCAGGGCCACCCGTTGTTGCTCACCGCCGGATAGCTCTCCCGCGCGGTGATGACTCCGGCTCTCCAACCCAACTTCCCGCAACCACCCACCAGACTTCTCCATGGCCTGTCGGTACGCGATCCCTTGCATTAAGAGCGGCATTGCAACATTCTCCTGCGCCGTAAACTCCGGCAGCAGGTAGTGAAACTGCCAGACAAAGCCGATAGCACGATTGCGAAAATCCGCGGCGGCATCGTCTGTAAGCTTCGCTACGGGAATCTGGGCGCAGTATACGTCACCGGCGGAAGCACGATCAAGAGCACCAAGGATGTGCAAAAGGCTGCTCTTGCCCGCACCAGATTCGCCCACAATGGCAAGCATTTCTCCCTTCCTCACCTGGAAGGACAAGTTTTCAAAGAGCACCAAATCAGTCTGCCCTGATTTGTAAACCTTCTTAAGTCCACTTACGCGAACGGCTTCGGGCTGCGAACCCGCTTCGTCTATTGGATGCACCGGCCTGCCTCAATGGTGCAATCATCCCTATTCCCCTGCATTTTTAGTGCCTTCCGCGCTGCTCCTGCCATGCTTAATTAGAACCCGTGTGACTAAAGATAATCTCCAAAATTTCTGCCTCGAAACTTCTTGAGATTTCATTAAACTTCTTAATTCTTCCTAACCAGAACTCCTGCTCCTTCAACATCTTCCACCTATTGCCCATGCGAAAGCAATGGGGTTTTTCACTCATAGCGTAATGCCTCCGCCGGCAACACGCGCGCCGCCGACCATGAAGGATAAAGAGTTGCAATAAACGAGATAAACAGCGCCACTGCCGCAATCAGTACTCCATCGATCAGCCGCGGCGCAAATGGCAGATAATCAATGGAGTAGACCTCTGACGACAATGCCACAAAATGGTACTTGGCCCCTGCAATGGCCACTGCGTAGCCCAGCGCCAATCCGGCCACTGTCCCAATCACCCCGATCAGCACGCCCTGGAACATGAAAATGCCCCGGATCTGACGCCGTTTTGCCCCCATGGAAATCAGCACTGCCACGTCCTTCGTTTTCTCCATGACCATCATGATCAGGGAAATCAGAATGTTCAAAGCTGCGACAAAAACGATCAGCCCGATGGTCAAAAATGTCACAACGCGCTCCAGGCGCAGGGCGCGAAACAAGGCCCGATTTTCGTCCATCCAGTTTTTTGCCACAAAACCCGGGCCGGCAGCCTTCTCCAGTTCGCTGCCTACTTCCTCGGCTTTATATAGGTCGTTGATCTTGAACTCTATGACCGAGATCACAGTTTCCGGCAGGCTGAAGAGCCTTTGCGCGTCAGAAAGACGAATAAAGCCCCAGGCGCTGTCATAGTTGTAAAAACCTGAGCGGAAAATGCCCACAACCTTGAACTGCTGATATTTGGGCATCATCCCAATCGGAGATAGTTCACCCTGTGGGCTGATGATCATGATGGTTGAGCCCACCGTTGCGCCAATGGTCTCAGCTAAGTCCTTTCCCAGCACTATCGGCGGCAGGTCCTTACCGTTTTTGCAAGCTTCGTCGGTCTCAGCACAGGGCTCCAGCGCAGCGGCGGAACCCAGCTTTATGGATTTCAGTAGCTCGCTTACCCGATTTTCATATTCTGGGATTACGCCCTTTACCAGCGCTCCGCTTGCCCTGGCCGCTCGCGACGCCATTACCTGCCCGTACATCGCAGGCGCTACGCCCGTCACACGCGGCTGCCTGGCAAGCCGGTCCATCAGTGAATGCCAGTTCTCAATGCCGTCATTCTGCACCCGGACAAGATTGATATGCGATTGCGACCCCAACAACTGGTCCTGAAGGTCCTTCTGGAATCCCGCGTTGATGGAGAGGGCGATCACCAGAGAAGCCACGCCGGCCGTCACGCCGATCACCGAGATCACGGTAATTACGCCGATCACGGCCTGCCGGCGCTTGGCCCGCAGATAGCGCGCGGCCACAAAAAGTTCAAATCGCAAGCGCACCTCTTGTCAGGCATCGATTCTTCATGCCGATGTCCTCTGAAACGGCAGCGGCACCAGCGGCACGCGCGCTTTGTAGTCGCGAAACCGCTGCCCGAATCTTTTCTCCAACTCCTGTTCCTCAATCCATACCATCAAGGGAAAGGTCGAAAGCGCGCTGACGGCGAGCAGGATGTAGCTAACCACCAGGCCGCTGCCCATTGCCCAGCCCGCAAGGTTGAGCAGGTGCGCAACATAAATAGGGTGGCGCATGCGCGCGTGTAATCCTGTTGTGACCAGCTCCTGCTGGTGCTCCAGCGGGCGCAGCTCAGCTTCTCCGCTGAGCTTGTGCGCGCCAAATCCCGAACCTATCCCTCCGTACGTCCTGAGGCCGAAGAACATCAGAAGCGCTGCCGGGGCCCACATCCAGAGGGAAGAGTAGAGCCGCGCCGCGCGCCACGGCCATGTCATCCAGGCCAGGGCCAGGATAATCGAGGCCCAGATCGGCAACAGCAGCATGTACGGTGAGCGGTTCATGCGCCGCCAGAAATCGGCGAAAGGATGGATGGCAAACCAGAAAAGCGGAATGCTGCTGTAGAGCACACTCACCAGCCATGGGATGTGCAGCAGCTTTGCCTCCATAATCCGATTGTAGCAGTGATTAGAATGGATATCGCAGTATCCGGAGAGATGCCGCTGCCTGCTCAGAAGCAAAAGAAGAAGAAAAATTTTGTCTCGCAACCACGCGGCAAAAAGCGTTCAGTGCACCGCCGTGTCAAGCCGCTCATCCGCTGCGTGATTTTTGACCTGGACGATACACTCTATGACTGCTTTGGCCAGCGCGTCCGTGTGGCGCACCGTTACGCCGCGCAAGCCATGGTGGAAGCCGGTCTCAAAGCGACCGCGGACGCCGTGTATCGTGCGCGCATGCGCGCTTTTCGCACAGACCCGATGCTGCGCCACATCGATGCCGAGGTCTCCCGTCACTTCGGGGCAGAAGATCCTGAAGCCGTCAGCCGCGCCGCGCGCGAAGCCTACTTCAACTGCCCGGTCGGGAAGCTCACGCTCTTTCGTAGCTCGCTGCCTCTTCTGCGCTTTTTGAAGAAACGCGGCGTCAGGAATTTCATCGTCAGTTTTGGCGAGCCGAAGACCCAGCGCGCAAAAGTGAAAGCTCTCGGGCTGGACCGCGAACCGTCAGTCGAGAAAATCTATTTCGCCGATCGCAACAACCTGCTGACCAAAGAAGCGGCCTTCCGCGCCATTCAAAAGAAGACACGGCTCACTCCCCGCGAGATGCTTGTCGTTGGCGACCGGCCCATGCGGGAAATCCGTGCGGGCAAGATACTGGGAATGCATACCGTGCGCCTGCGCCATGGCGAGTTTAAGTCGCAGATGCCCGTGGGACCGGAAGAAGAGCCGGATCATGTAATCGCAGATATTTCTGAGGTCAGGAAACTGCCATATGACTGGGGACGCGCCGGCTCTAATAGAAACGGGCCACCAAAGCCGCGCTAGCGGCTTCCAGTGGCCCGAAATCTTTGCCCGTCAGGCAGTCTTACGTCAACGCGTCACCATTACTATTGCTCCAGGCGTCTTTGACTGAGGATAAGACTGCAGCTTTTTCATTGCGCCGGCTGCCGGATCAAAAGTGAAAACCGTGAGCTGGTTCGCCGCGCCGGGCAGGTTCGTGCCGGAAGCAGATTGCGATACGATCACGAAACGCCCGCTAGGATCCATGGCAATTCCGCTTGCGCCATTTCCCGCCGCTTCTGATGTGCCGATCTGACTCATGCTTCCTGTAGCCGGGTCAATGGTAAATACGTGGACTACTCCCGCACTGTCCACCACCAGAAGGAATCTGCCGGTATTGTCCACGGTGAGGTCTTGCCCGGTGCCGGTGAACAATTGGGCGCCGGGCGTGGGCTTGCCGGATGAGTCGATGGTGAACTCATTCATGCCGGAGTCGTCAACATTGAGCGCATAAGCAAAGTTGCCGCCCGGATGCTGGATGGCGACGCGCTCCTCGGCATCGGTGCCGAGGATCTGTGCTTTGCCGAGAACACCGGCTCCGCCTCGGGGGTAGACGGTAAAGTCGCCGACGCCATGGAATCCTACGCCGCCCTGGATCAGGAAGTTGTTGTTCAGCGCCAGAATAACCGGCACGTCGCACAAGTCGCATGCCTGCGTGAACACGTAAGGCGAACCGGCCAGCGGCGTGAGCGCGCCATTCACGCCCAGGGCAAAGCCGTAGATTCCTGTCGAAGTATTTGCAGGGATGTTCCCAGCCACGTAAACGTTCTTGCTGTCTGCAGCTATCGCGGAGGCCCCGTTTACCGCTCCGGTTCCGGATAACGTCAGAGCGCCGGTAGAAGCGTCCACAAGGTAAGTTGAAACCGTGCTGCCTGAAGCCACTGCCAGAAAGTTCCCTGCGGCAGCCAGTCCACCGTTAATCCCAAAGGGCGACCCGGCCAGCGGAGTTAACGTTCCATCCGAATTCAGTCTGTAGCCGGTAACCTGCGATAAACCGCCATCAAAATACAGGAATGTTCCATGGGCAGCGGGTGTAGGCGTAGGTGTCGCGCCGGGCGGTGTTGGCATCGACGTAGGTGTGGGTGTGGGTCTTGGGTTTGCACTCACGCCACCACATCCGGCGAGAGAAAGAATCAACAACAGAGCGAGGATAGACACACTTCCGGCAGATGCCAGGTTTTTCATTAGGCTCTCCACCAGGGGAATAAGGTAGGTTGCTGTCAGGTAAGAACGCTGAACTGAGCAGCAGGTTGGCTGCTTAGGTGGATTTCCAACAAATCTGCATGGCGCTGTGAGAGAAGATCCGTGCGCAGAGGGTTCTTATTGGCTGCGCTTCTCTTTTTTTGCCCGTTCAATACACCAGTCGATGTGCTGTTCCAGTATCTCCAGCGGCAGCGGACCACTGCCTAGAATCCAGTCATGAAATTCGCGGATGTCGAAATCTTTCCCCAGCTCTTTTTGTGCTCTTGCGCGCAAACGCAGCATCTCATTGCTGCCCAGTTTGTAGGCGAGGGCCTGCGCAGGCTCACCCATCGAGTAACGCGAAGCCTCGGTCTGGATCTGAATGTCAGACTCAAGTTCATGTTCACGCATGTATTGGGTGGCCTGTTCCAGGCTCCAGCCCAGAGCATGGAACCCGGTATCAACCACCAGGCGCAACGACTGGTGGACATTCTGCGCCAGCAGCGCATAGCGGTCGTAGTCGTCTGTATAAGCGCCCATCTCAGACGCAAGTTGCGAGCTGTAGTCGGCCCAGCCTTCTGTGTACGCTGGGAAAGGAGCATACCGTCGAAACGCCGGGATGGAATGATTTTCCGCGCCAAGATTCAATTGAAAATGGTGGCCGGGTACAAGTTCGTGCGTGATGAGCGGCCCAGCTTTGAAGAGCGGCCTGGCTTCCAAATGCGATCCATTGAAGTAATAAATGCCAACGGGCTGTCCGGCTGATGGTTCAACGTACAGTCCGAATGTGTACGCTGACTCTAGCGCCGGTGTGAGCCTCTCCGTCGTGAATCGGGCTTTGGGCGCGTGCAGAAAATACAGAGGGACCTTGGGCTCGATGCGCTGGACGTAAGATATGAGGCGGTCACGGAACTCTTCCGGCGATTTTGCAATGAAGCGCGGATCGGTCAGCAGAAAGCTGCGAAATTGCGCGGCCGTGCCTTTGTAGCCCATCTTCTTCCGCAGAATCGCCATCTGCTCTTCGTCATGCCGCACCATCGCCATGCCGAGTTGATGGATCTTCGCGGGGGACATATCGAGCGTGGTGTAGATATGGATCAGAAAGCGGTAAAATTCCTGCCCGCCCGGATACTGGCCGAGCCCCACTTTTTCCGGCGCTTTCTTTGCGTAGTCGCCGGCAACGTAGTCCACCAGCGCTTTGAGCGCAGGATTGATTTCAGATTCAATCGCTGCTCTGACTTTTTCACGAAATGGAGCTGTTATTGCCGGGTCAATGGCGGCAAGCCTTTCCGGCGCCACGAAAAACGCGCTCTTCTCCGGCTCCCGAATGAAGGAAGAAAAGAATGCTTGCGCGCTGGAGATCCCTGCCTTGGGCAGCACGATGCCGCGCTGCGCCTGCCCCTGCGTCAACTCCCGGGTTTGGACGATGAAAACCTTCAATTGCTGGAGCAACTTCAGATACCGATCGAGGTCGGCGGGACCGCGGAATTGCTGCCGCTCGAAAATGGCTTGCACCACGGGCAAGGGCGAGGCGTGGGCCGTGATTTCCATATCAAACCAATGGAATTTCGCAAAGCCAATGTCGATCGCCGCCTGCCAGCGCAAGACCTCCAAATTCAGTAAGTCGGCATGTGAGAGATGGTGCGTGTTTACCCTGCGCAACTCGGCGAGAATATGGCGTTCAAATTTGGCGTCAGAATTAGCTTTCTGCTCGGAGATATCAGGCAGATCCACCGGTTCACCCGCAAGGTATCGGGCGTAGAAGGTGCCAATCAGCGGATAGTGCCAGTACTCGTCGATAATGCGGGCAAGGCGGGCGGAATCTGCTTCTGGCGCAGTCGCCTGGCTCAGTGCAGAAGCCGGCAGGCAGGAAAGTAGAAGCAGGAGCAGGGCTGTTCTAAAATCCCGACCCTGAGCTTGTCGAAGGGGAGGGAACCCTATTGTGACGATGCACATTCGGAGCATGATACCGGCCTGAAGTCTCTTAGCGGATTGTGGCCCGTAAGACCATTGTAGCTATAGAGATCCCTCCCCTTCGACAAGCTCAGGGTCGGGATTTTAGAGCAGCTTCGCCCCAGGATTGCGGAAAGTACCGACTACTTCGTCACCACCTTCGCCGTGGCCACATTGTCCGCGCGATCATAAACCCGCACTACCACAACGTGCTCTGCCGCCGGGGCAGCCGCCGCAACGGGAGCGGGCTTGCCTTTCTTGCGCTTCTGCTGCACGGGCTCTTCCGGCGCGGGTGGCGCATTGCTCAGCAGCACGGTGAAGTCATAGTTCTCGCTCTTGGCGTCAGAGAGCGCGCCCACGGGCTCAACATATTGCCAGTCGCCAGCATCGATGGAATACTCGGCGCGCTTGATGGGCGAGCCATCATCGGCGGCGTGAAAGGTGACGTGCAAATCCTGGCCCTCAAGGCGCGCGGCAAGGTTTTCAATGCGCGGCGCCGTGTTGTCCACCTCAAAGCGCAGGCTCTCTTTCTCGTCGGTGAGAACGTCTTCCGGACTGTGTGATGGCGCGTCGCTGGCCACTACCTTGACGCTGTAGCCGCCATCAGGAAGCAGGCCGGACTCAAACGAATAAAATTTTTCGGTCAGGCCGGACTTCAACAGCTTCCAGTCGCGCTCATTGTCGCCGCGATAGTAAACCGAGTAGACCAGGTTATCGTCATTGTCGTCATGCGCGCCCCAGCGGACGGCGATTGAGCCCCGGTCTTTGTTGGCCGTCGGCGGGTTTTCCATCCGTCCATTGCCAAACTGCTGCGGCGGAGGGCCCAGGTTGACCGCAACGGTCTCAGGTCCCGACATCTTTGGTTGGGGCAAAAAGCGCGCCCCCACGACGGCCACTACATCATCCACCACCGGCGCAACGTTTTTGGAAAGATAATTGATGGCCACTTCATCGATCTGTGTCGCCGGATTCGCGGGTTTCAGAATGGCGCGCCACTGGATAAATCTGGCCGCCGGAACGTCCGTCCGCGCATCTTTTGCTAGGTCGATTTTCGCCCATGGGCTCCAGTTGCGATCAGGATTATCCACGTTGCCGCTGCGCGCGAAAAGCTCAAAGTTGCCGCGCCCCCGGACTTCGGCGCGTCCCCAGCGGGAGAAGATTTGCGCGTCCTTTACGTCGCTTTCAAACGTGCCATCGCTCTCCGTGCCGTTGCCCATCAGAAATATCTTGCCCAGGTTGCTGCTGGAGCAATATAGACCGCCGCCGGGAGCTTTGCTGAATGCGCTTACCTGGTTGGCCGTTGCCCGCAGAAGATCGGTGTAGTCGCCGCTTTTTTCAATGGCGTAAATGCGGCCCTTGTTCCCGGTTCCTGCCACCAGCCTTCCGGCCGAGTCAAAGGCCAGCGCGTAAACAATGTCGTCGCGCGATGACCAGATTTTTTTTGGTGTGCCGTCCGGAGCAATGCTGTAAACGTCAGAGCCAGCCAGGCTTACGCTGCCTGCAAATGGCGGTGCGGGCGGCGCTCCCGGCGCGGCCGCCGGAGGCACCGGCGCCGTAGGGACAGTCGGTTGGCTAGCTGCGCGCTTTTCGCCCGTCCCGGCGGCATAGATGTTCCCGGCCGCATCGACCGCCAGGGCCGTGATCTCCTTCTTCGGCGCACTGTACAGCACAAAGCCCTCTCCGGCGGGCGAGATGCGATAAACCAGCCCGCTGCCATCGGAACCCGCGATCAGGTTGCCTTTGGGATCGAAGGCCAGCACGCGCATATGTGCTTCATCGGACTTAAAGAAGACCGCGCCCTGCCCATTCTTTTCCACGCGATAGATTTCGCCGTTGTCTCCGGTAGCGATGTAGAGACGCCCTTGCGCGTCAAACGCCAGGTCCCAGATGTACTTGGTTTTTGGATTGAAGAAAATTTCTGACGCGAACTCAGGCGCGGCGGCTGTCCCTCCGGGCTTGCGAGTGATCTTATATACCTTTCCGTCGGGCGATGTGGCCGCATAGACCGCGCCATCCTGCCCCAGGGCGATCGCCTGTACCTGCAACTCCTTGGGCTCAAAGATCACGGTGGACTTTCCGTCCGGCGTCACGCGATACACTCTTCCCGGCGCGCCCGTGGCGGCGTAAACTACGCCGTCTTTGTCCGCGGCAATACTCCAGATGAAGGTGGACGGGCTGGTATAGATGGATTTAAATGCCGGCGCCAGTTCAATCTGGCCGGTGCTGCGGATGGCGATGCCCCGCGCAGTGCCTTTTTCAAATTCGTCGTAGCCGGTTTCTTTCCACTGGCGCGTGCCTTCTGCAACGGCCAGACTTACAAGAGCAAGGACAATGAATACAGGAAAAAGTTTTTTCATCGATAATAAGGTTAACAGCAGGGTGTTCTTTCTGAAATCCCGACCCTGAGCTAGTTCGAAGGGGAGGGATCGCGATCGTTTTCAAAAATGTTTAGGTTATTGGCAAATTCACAGATTTGTATGCGACATCCGCGAGAACACTTGTCGAGCTGAGCTGCTTGACAAGGTTCTACACTGCAGATCCCGGGGATGAAAGCGGTCTCTCGCTACGCTCGAGACTCCAGGCTACTTAATACTGACGCTGATGATCTGGGCTCCGCTTACCACGTAGCCTACTGGCGTTGAAGCTTCATTCACGGCCGACTCATTGAACACCACCATCTCCTGCGTGGCCCGCATGCCTTCCATTACGTTCATCACGGAAAGCGGCACGGCCGGCATCACCTTGTCTTCCACCGTGGCCTGCGGGTTGGCTTCCAGCAGCGAGACATAAAGGTGGTCGTTCAGGTGTTCTTTGTTCAGTACTTCAATGGTCGAATGCAGGTCCATGCGCCGGCCCATGGCCGGAGTGGAGCGCCGCGAGCGGTCCAGGGTTTCAGCGTCGCTCACCAGGATGCGCAACGAACCTTTGGGAGCTGATGTGGGCACGCGCACCGGAATCCGGCGCACAATGCGATCGCCACGGTAGGGGCGCAGAACGGCTTCAATCGTGATCTCATCGCCGGGACGCGCTTCAGTCACGTCAGTGCGCGCGCTTTCCAGCACGGCGGCGCGCCGTTCGCGCTCCAGGTCGAACTCCAGCGTCACGCCGCTGACTGTTGGGGCCTCAAAAGGATTGTCGTAGATGCGGCCAAAGTGGTCGCCCAGAGACATGGCCACGGCATAAGCTGTGGGCGTGGCGTCCACGGGAGAGAACATATTGGTCAAACGCACATCGGTGAATCCGTTTACGTGGATCCGCCCATTCATGCGGTAGGTGGTCTCTTCACCGTATTGATTCATGCCCATCAACGCGTTGTAAACCGTTGTCATCATCATCACGGGCGTAAGCTTGGCGTTGTTCAGGACTTCGTAATGGTATTCGCGCGGCCCACTCGGTCCATGGATGCTCAGCGTTACCGGGATCATCTTGGGTTCGCGATCAAAGCGGCCCAGAATGCCTGTGTGCCTGTCCTGGACAAAGGCGCCCACCGGTTCCGTGGTGTTGATGATCTTGAAAGCGTTGAGCGGAGAAGCCAGCGTTGCCACCACATTGGCCTTGGTCATCGGCATGTCCACCATGCCGTACTGCATCAACGGATGGCCGCAAGCCAGCAGATGGTCTTTATCCATGTAAGTAACGGTGCAGGTTGCGGCCACGTCCATGTCCCCGCGCACCAGGATCGCGCTCACAACGGAACCAGGGACCAGCGGTTCTGGCTGCTTTTCTTTGCTGGCGGAGCCCACGCCCATCACCGGCGTGATGCCCATGGCCGAGAGCTGCGGAGCAAACTGCCTGATGGCCGCTTCATTGAAACCGTTGAACATAAAAGGAGCGTCAATCGGCTGCAGGTACTGCGCAAAACTCTGGACCGGATTGCTCTCCTGCGCGCCGGGCGTGCTGGTCTTGGAAGCTACGGTCGCGCGGGCAATGGATGTCGCGCCACCCTGGGGAACGCTCTGATCAAACTCATTGATCTCCAGCATCTGCTCGATAGGAGTTACGCCGGCAATCGGCTCTTTAGAAAATTGGCCAATGCGGTAGGCGATTGCGCCCAGCAACTTGCCGTCAATGTAGACCGGGCTGCCGCTCATGCCCGCAACCACGCCGGTAAACTCCGGCTTTTCGCCACGCAGCTTAACCAGCACCACGTCACTCTTGGGGCCGTTCATGTTGTGGAGCACGCCCAGCACTTCCACTCCCATGGCTTCCGGCTGAGTGCCCTGGAACACAGTATAGCCAATGCCTTTCATCCCCGGACGCACGTCATCCACTTTCATGATCTGGGTGGCGGTGGTTGTGGCGGGCTGGGTGGGTTGGCTGGCGGCGGGTTTCTGGGCGTGGCCCAGACCCAGAAAAACGAAGACAACGCTCAACAGAGTGACGGCTTTTTTCATACTGCAAACCTGTGTGCTGCAAGTACAATCCCACGAACATCCGTGCAGCCCGGGAAAAATGGCTTCTAAAAAGCTGAGTTCGTGCATCTATACTAATGTAGAAATCCATAAAAAGGCACTGTCAAATGTTCTTAATACATGCTGTCAAACCGCATCGAATTTCTAAGGTGAACGCCTGCTTGCGCTTTGTTGCTGCGCTTGGCCTGATCGCAATCTTGTGGGCGGCAGCGCCGGCGGCGCGGGCACAAACCGGGCAGAGCCAATCCAGCCAAAGCCAGGCCAGCCCCACTCCGACGCCCAGCGCGCAGCAACCAGCCAACGCGCCGGCTGAAGCCGGAGGTCCGCAGGGCGACATCGGCCCGATTGCCGTGCCCAAGAAAAAGGACGAAGCGCCCAAAAAAGACGAGGCCCCCAAGGCCCCCAAGAAAGTAGAAGGGCTGGATAACTTTTCTATGCGCGTGGCTTCACAGCTGGTCACGCTCGACGTGGGAGTGCTATCCAAGGACGGCTCGTTCATTCCCGGCCTGAAAAAAGAATATTTCCGGGTGTTGGAAGACAACGTGCCGCAGACGATCACCAGCTTCAACCAGATACAGGCGCCCATTACGGCGGTGATGCTGGTGGAGTTCTCCAACAATCAGTACTTCTATACTTTCCAGATCGACTCCATCAAATCCTCATACGTATTTGCCCAGACGCTGAAAAAGGAAGACTGGATCGCCATGATCTCTTACGATCTGAAGGCGCACCTGCTGGAAGACTTTACGCAGGACAAGAACGCCATTCTGGGCGCGGTGCAGAGCTTGCAGCCGGGCATGGCCATGAGCCAGGAGACCAATCTTTTTGACGCCCTGTATGACACGCTCGACCGGCTGGAGAACGTGGAAGGGCGCAAGTACATCGTCCTGATCAGCAGCGGGCGCGACAGTTTCAGCAAGCATACCCTGGACCAAACTCTGAAGAAGGTCCAGGCCTCAAAGGACATTGCGATTTATACGGTGAGCACCGGCAAGGCTCTTCTGAATTATGCCGAGTCGCACGGCTTGATGCGCTATCTCTGCCCGATCACCGAATTCAACTGCAACATGACGTTTCTTCAGGCCGATAACCAGATGAAGACCTTCTCCAAGCTGACCGGAGGCCGCTGGTTTGAGCCCGTCTTCGATGGCCAGTTGCGGGAGATTTTTGGCGAGATTGGCGAGACCATCCGCAACCAGTACGCCATCTCTTACCATCCCACCAACCGCACCCTTGACGGTTCCTTCCGCAAGATCAAGGTGGAGCTTATAGACCCGGTAAGCGGTCGTCCGATGAAGTTGCAGGACCAGAAGAGCGGGAAGGAAATTAAGTACCAGGTCGTTGCGCGCGACGGTTACAAGGCGAAGCAGCAAGTGGAGTAATTTGGCTACATCCCTCGCTGCGCTCGGGATGTAGGACCTAATGGAAGTAATGCCGCAGCAGCGCCAGCAAGCCCACGCCCAGGAACACCACTAACGCGGTGCGGACTCCCGGCTCCTTGTTCACTTCCGGGATCAGGTCGGATGCCGCCACATAGAACGTTACGCCGGCGGAAAGCGGCAAGCCTGCCGATAGCGACCGGGTAAAGAGAGTCATGGTCAGAACGCCGGCCACCGTCGCCAGCCCCAGAATTCCTGAAGCCGCCCACGCAACTGCCTTGCTCCGCCCGCTGGCCAGCATGATGGAGGATGCGGTAAAGCCCTCCGGGACCTTGTGCAGAATCACCGCCAAAAAGATGATCCAGCCCAGCCAGCCGGAAATCAAAAAGCCTGAAGCAATGGCAATTCCGTCAAAGAAAGTGTGTATGACCAGGCCGAACAGCACCGAGTAACCGCGCCTGCGCTCCGTGAACTCCTCGGAATGCGTCTCTTCGCCGAAATGAAAGTGCCCTGTGACCGTGTGTTCAAAGAAGTGGACCAGGAAGTATCCCACCAGCATCAGCAGCGGCGCCCTTGGTCCCACCAGGGCAAGGCTTTCCGGCAACATCTCCAAAAAAGCCGTGCCCAGCATGAAGCCCGCGCCCAGCGCGACGAAATACCGCAGATACCGGCGTTCCCATGCTCCCTGCACGATGACCGCGCCGCCCAGGCCATTGGCGAGTGCGGCGGTAAGGCCCAGCAGGATGCTTGTTGTTATCGGGTTCATGGAGGGAATTAAGCAGAATAGCAGAATTATCCGCTGTGCCGGATGTGCATCACGTCTCCATCCTGCACAATGTATTCCTTGCCTTCCAGGCGCAACTGGCCCTTGGAGCGCGCGTTGGCTTCAGAGCCCGCCTCCAGCAAGGTGTCCCAGTGGATGGTTTCCGCGCGGATGAAGTGCTTTTCCAGATCGGAATGGATTGCGCCCGCGGCGCTCTGCGCGCGCGATCCGCGGGGCACGGTCCAGGCGCGGCACTCGTCTTCACCGATGGTGAAGAATGAGATGACGCCAAGCAACTCATAAGTCTTGCGGATCAGCCGTGTGAGCCCACTGTCTTTCAATCCGTAGCTGGAAAGAAATTCCTGCGCTTCTTCGTCGCTCATCTCCGCCAGTTCGGCTTCCACCTTGCCGCAGATCGCCGTGGCGCCGGCGTTCTTGCGCGCAGAAATTTCCTTCATGCCAAACTTATCGACCGCTTTTTCCAGATCGTCGCCCAGCGTCTGTGATTCATTCACGTTCAGCACGTAGAGGATCGGCTTCTGGCTCAGAAACATGAAGCCGCGAATGCGCTTCTCATCGTCGGCGGTAATTTCCATCTCGCGCAGCGGCAGCTCTTTTTCCAGGTGCGCCTTGGCGCGCAGGATCAGGTCATTTTCCCGCTCCAGCTCCGCGTTCTTCATTTTCTTCAGGTCTTTTTCCAGCCGCTCCAGGCGCTTTTCCACCTGGCCCAGGTCGCTCACGATCAGGTCAAAGTCTACGCTCTTGGCATCGCGCAGGGGATTGATATCGCCCACGTGCGGGATTGAAGGATCGTCAAAAGCGCGCAGCACATGCGCCAGCGCGTCCACGGTGCGCAGGGCCGTCAGGAACGCCGTTTCTTTGAGCGCTTCCTGGCCGATCGCGGCCACGTCAGCATATTCCACCACGGCGTGCGTCAGCTTCTTGGGGTTGTATTGCGCGGCCAGCCGATCCAGGCGGTCGTCCGGCACCTTGGCGATGCCCAGGTGCGCCTCGCGCGGGTTGGAATGGCCACGTCCGGAAACGTCAACCTTGGTCAGGATTTTGAACAGAGATGTCTTGCCCACCTGAGGCAGGCCGATGATTCCAGTTTTCATGGGTTTGGCTGTTGGCTCTTGGCCTTTGGCTCTTAGCTTTTGATCGTTGCTGAAAGCAACGTCATGTTTTACTTATTGATTGTATCAAGCCGCGATGGCTGGACGTGGGCCAGGAGCCAAAAGCCAAAAGCCGATTTTTTTGCCAGGTGCTCGTTGCTAGCTGCTGCCATTCCGCCGGGCAGTCAATCCGACAACGCCGATGCCCAAAATTAAGATTGTGCCTTCTGTCCATGTCGACAGTTGATGCTCACGCGAGAATTCGGTGAACGCCTTGTCGTCCCAAGGAATAGATGGGTTGCTCATTGATTCGATCCTTGCTCGGATTTCACGCATGCGCGGGGTGATGCCGAATTGCGAATACGCGGTCAGCACCAGCATGAGAGCAACAAGAATATGGCTTGCGGCAAATGGCTTGAGTTGAACGTATTTTTGCCAGTTGTAAACCAGCGAGCAGATCAGGAAGACCACGCCTGAGATCAACCCCATCCAATGCAACCTGGTGAGAGAGACGCTCACCACGTCGCCTGCCATGCGCGTTGACGGCAGAACGCTGAACAGCGTCGGCGCTTCGACAAAGGCAAAGAAGATGATCCCGCCGATCCAGACGATCAGCGCCAGCAGCATCAGAAGTTTCAGGAACCACATGTCGCGTAGAGTATAGCTGGTGAGGAATGTCGGCCGCGAATTCACGCGAATGAACACGAATCAGGCAATTTCTTCAATTGATTCGCGTGCTTCGCGTTGATTCGCGGCTAAATTTTAAACCGGAACCGGCACCGACTGAATAATGTCGCGGAGAATATTGTCGCCCTGGTCGGATTTCTTCAGCGTCGAAGAGTAGCGGGCATTGACCACCACGCGGTGCGAGAACACCGGCACCACCAGTTGCTTGAAGTCGGCAGGAGTGGCAAAGCGGCGGCCTTCCAGGTACGCCATGGCCTGCGCGGCTCGATAGAGCATGAGCGATCCGCGCGGCGAAACTCCCAGAGATAGCGTTTCAATCTCGCGGGTTTGTTTCACGATTTCCAGCGCGTAGTCCACCAGTGAATCGTCGACCTTCACCTGCGTGACTTCATCCTGCATGGCGATAATGTCCGCGCCAGAGGCGACCGGTTTCACTGAGTCGAGGCGCGCGGCGCCAGCCTCAGAGCGCAGGATCTCGCGCTCATTGTTGCCCTGCGGGTAGCCCATGCGGACGCGCAGCAGAAAACGGTCGAGCTGCGATTCCGGCAGCGGATAGGTGCCGTGGTGCTCGATGGGGTTCTGAGTGGCGATCACCAGAAAAGGCTGCGGCAGCGGATGCGAATTGCCGTCCATGGTGACCTGGCCTTCATTCATCGCTTCCAGCAGGGCTGACTGTGTCTTCGGCGTGGTGCGATTGATTTCGTCGGCCAGCAGCACGTTGGTGAATACCGGACCGGCCTTGAATTCAAACTGGCCTTCCGTGGCTGAGTACACTGAGATGCCCAGCACGTCAGAGGGCAGCATGTCACTGGTGAACTGGATGCGTTGAAAGCTGCAATCCAGGGCGCGCGCCAACGCATGGGCCAGCGTGGTCTTGCCGACGCCCGGAACGCCTTCAATCAGAAGGTGGCCGCGCGCGAGCACGGAAACCAACGCCAGGCGCAGGACTTCATCGTTTCCCCGGATAATCGTCCTCAGGGACTGCTCAATCGCCGCGGCGCGTGCGCTGCTGGTGGATGGCTGAACTTGAGTGGAAGGCATCGACTTGGGTTCTATTGTATCGCTGTATGGCACAACCATGTTGGTCCGTTTCCTTATTACTATGGGGGACGTGTCCCGGTTGCTCAAGCAACGAAAGGGCTGATACTTATGCCCAAAGTAACCTGAGAGCGCGACTAAGTAGATCGCATGAGATGGGAGAAAGATGCGCGCTTTCGGCAGGCAAAGCGCCGATCAGAAAAAAAGCGCCGTAGCAAGAACGGCATGCAACGGCGTTTGTCCCTGGCGGCCGGCAGATCGCGGCGAAGAAATCATGATTGTTTTGCCACCTCTTGATGTAGTCTTCCTCGGTCATGAAGTTGCGGAATGTATTTGCGTCCAGATCGTTGACCTACATCCGGCGCGAGCATGAAACCGATGCCGGGCCTCCCACGCCGGCCCAGCCTGGACCGTCACCCCGATTTGAAGACAGTCCATTGCCCGCGGCCATGCTGGCCGTCGCTCATGGTGACTCGCTTGAGACGCGGCGCGTCCTGTATGAAAGCATGTTAAAGACATGGTTTCTGGTCCCGACAAGGGGCCCGGCGCCTGACGCGCCCGGCTTTCATGACATCAAGGGCGACATGGCTGCCAGGTTTTCTCTGGAACACGATTCCGCCGGCCTCGTGGTGGCTGTGGCGTTTACCGATGAGGAAGCGCTGCGCAACTGGCACAAGACCATTCCCTGGATCGCCCTCCAGGGAACCGCATTCTTCCAGGCTGTGGCCAGCACTGAGGCAGAGGAGATCGTTATCAATCCTTACGAGCTTGATAATCCTGCCTCCAGGATGATCCGTCCCGGCGGTCGCGTTAAGCGTTGGGAGTTGGAAGAGCTGGCCCGGGGGAATCTTCCCCTGAAACAGGCAGGCGGCGACGCGGAAACCCAAGCTCCATCACAGAGTGTCCTGGTGACCATGCCAACGAACATGCCTGCCCCGGAAGTGTTCGCCGCGCTGGACGCCGCGGCCCGGAAGCTTAGTGAAGTGGTGGCGCTGTATTTTGCCCAGGTGATTTATCCCGATGGCGAGCCGCATTGGACGGTGGCTGTTGAGTTTGCTTCCGCTTCCTCGCCCAGGCACGTAGAGCACGCAATGTCTGCCCTGACGAAAGCCGCGCAGCGCGTCGTTCCCGCATCCGTAACGACGGACTTTCTACCCGCCTCAACCGCTCTGGGGCAATCGGTTGCAACGACCGGCCAGAGATTCTATCAGCGGTTGAGCGCGTAACAGGTCGAAGTTATTCCGATAGACAATCGCACCCATTGTGCAAAATTGAACAGTAAACCAAGCCAGCAGGCATGCATACTCCAACATGGGCGATCATGTCTGGTTCACGAGTCGCACTATTTTGGGTCCGGAGCCCCTGGGTACTTTGAGCACACACTTTTGAGCACACATGAAGTGGAGCGTTCCGTGGCAGCACCGCAAAACCGAAATGGCACAAGAGTGCTCGCAACCGGCATCTCCGGGCTGGACGATATTCTTGGCGGCGGCCTTTCTCATAACCATCTTTACCTGATTGAAGGCGATCCGGGAACGGGCAAAACGACCATCGCGCTGCAGTTCCTGCTGGAAGGCGCCCGTCTGGGGCAAAAGTGCCTTTATGTCGCCCTTTCCGAGTCAAAAGCGGAGCTATTGGAGATTGCAGAGTCGCACGGCTGGTCGCTCGGGGCGGTCAACATTTTTGAGATGGTCGCGGATGAAAATGAATTGAAGCCCGAGGCGCAGTACACGGTATTTCATCCTTCAGAAGTTGAACTTGCGGACACCACTGGTGCGGTACTGGCGGAGGTGGAAAGACTTCAGCCTGCCCGGGTGGTGTTTGACTCGTTATCTGAGTTGCGCATGCTGGCCCGTGATTCTCTGCGTTACCGCCGGCAAGTCCTGGGCTTGAAGCGATATTTTGCCGGGCGCAACTGCACCGTACTGCTTCTGGATGACCGTACCGGTGAAGGACATGACTTGCAGCTGCAAAGCATTTCGCACGGCGTAATCATGCTGGAGAGCCTGGAACGGGAGTACGGGATCAAGAGACGCCGGCTGGAAATACGAAAGCTGCGCGGCGCACAGTTCCGCGAGGGATTTCATGATTACACCATTAGGCGTGGAGGGCTGGAAGTATATCCGCGGCTGGTGGCTTCGGAACACATTACCGACTTCGCTCCCAGGCAGGTCACCAGCGGCATCCCGGAGTTGGACCAGCTCTTCGGCGGCGGGATTGACAGCGGCACAAGCACGCTGCTGATGGGGCCGGCTGGGTGCGGAAAATCCACGCTTGCCATCCGCTACGCAATATCTGCCGCGGAGCAGGGATTAGGCGCTGCGGTTTTTGCCTTTGACGAAACGTTGACCACCCTGACAGGCCGGGCAAAAGGCCTGGGGATGGACCTTGACCGCCATATCAAATCCGGGAAATGCATCCTTCGGCAGGTGGATGCAGCGGAGCTTTCGCCGGGGCAGTTTGTGCACGCCATCAGTGACCTGGTGAATCAACAGGCCGTGAAGCTGGTAATCATCGACAGTCTGAATGGCTTCCTCAATGCGATGCCGGGAGAAAAGTTTCTTGCCTTGCAAATGCATGAATTGCTGAGTTACCTGGCCCACAAGGGTGTGGCCACGATCTTAACTCTTGCGCAACACGGTTTTGTGGGCACCAACATCTCTGCCCCGGTGGATGTGAGCTATCTGGCTGATAGCGTGCTCTTGTTCCGGTATTTTGAAGCCGCCGGCGAGGTAAAGCAGGCGCTTTCCGTGATCAAGAAGAGAAGCGGAGAACATGAACGGACAATCCGCGAGTTGGTGATGAAGCACGGCACCATCCGCGTGGGGAAGGCCCTGGCGGAGTTTGACGGCGTCTTGACCGGCGTTCCCAAGTATCACGGCAAACTCGAAAGACTGGAGGAAGACCCTGAAAGCACTTCCATGTCTGCCGCATGACGGGCCTGACATAGACCGGGACCTTCACGTCCTGGTGGTTGCGCCCACGGGAAGAGACGCCACTCTGATCGCGGCCCTCCTGACAAAGGAAGGCATCGAGTGCGCTGTCTGTCCGACCTCGGAAGCAGCATTGGCGCGGATGGATGAGGCCGCCGGTGCGTTGATCGTAGCCGAGGAGGTTTTTACGCCGTCCAACATTGCGATCTGGTCGGCAAAGATTTCCGCGCAACCTTCATGGTCGGATTTTCCCCTGATCGTTCTGACTGTTGCCGGCGCCGTTGATCCGAGCAGCCAAAAGAAGATGCTTTTCCGGGAGCCCCTGGGCAATGTGGTATTACTGGAACGTCCGATACGGCCTGAGACCTTGATCAGCACCGTACAGGCTTCCCTGCGCAGCCGCCAGCGTCAATACCAGATCAGAAATTATCTGGCCCAGCGCCGCCAGACGGAAAATGCATTACTCCAATCAGAAAAATTGGCGGTCGCCGGACGCCTGGCCGCCAGCATTGCCCACGAAATCAATAATCCGCTGGAGTCGGTAACCAATTTGCTGTATCTGATCGACACGTCATCCACCCTGGAGGAAGTAAAAGTCTACTCCGCAACTGCGATGGATGAACTGACGCGCGTCTCTGAAATTGCCATTCACTCACTGAAATTTTTCCGCCAGTTGAGTAACCCGACCACCGTCTATCTGACTGAACTCGTGGACTCCGCTCTGGTCCTTTACCGGGCCAGGCTGATTTCCGCCTGCGTTGCCGTGCAAAAAGATTACCGGGCCTGTCCCCCAATTACTGCCATGGCGGGGGAACTACGCCAGGTGATTGTGAACCTGGTGGGCAACGCGTTGGATTCCATGCGCGGCGGAGGAGTTCTAAAGGTCCGCATTGACCGTTCGACCGAGCACTCAAATGGTGCCCGGCCGGGAATGCGGCTGACCATCGCCGACAGCGGGTCGGGGATCCCTCCTGAAATCAAAGACAGGTTGTTCGAGCCGTTCATCAGCAGCAAAGGCGAGACAGGCACCGGCCTGGGGCTGTGGGTAAGCTCTGAGATTATTCGGAAGCATGGCGGTAGTATCAAGTTCAAGAGCAATTCTTCGTCCCCATCGACCGGCACAGTCTTCTCGATATTCCTTCCTGTGCAGCCCGGTTTTACGGAACTGGCTGATGCCCAGGAGCTCTCTCAGAAAGCCCTTGGAGCATAGCCAGGCTTGCATTTTGACCAAGAAAAATGCCGCCCTTTTTCGGAGCGGCATTTTCGAGAATCGGTCATCGATAATAGGGCTATTGATATTCCGCTGGTCGTCCCGTCAGCCTCTCAATCCGCTTCTCAATGGGTGGATGCGTGGAGAAGAGGCTTCCAAGACTCATGCCCATCAGCGGCTGAATAATGAAGAGGTGCGCAGTTGAAGGTGAGGCCACCATTGGAACGCGCTTGGAATATGCCTCCAGCTTTTGCAGCGCGCGGGCCAGCGCATAAGGATTGTGTGTAATACCAGCGCCGGTGGCGTCCGCTTCATACTCGCGTGTGCGCGAGACCCACAACTGAATCAGCATGGCTGCAAGAGGGGCCAGGAGCAGCATAAGCAAGCCACCACCGCGGTCGCGATCGCGGCTGTCTCCGCCGAGCCCGAACCAGAAACCCATGCGCGCCAGCATGGTGATGGCGCCGGCCAGCGTGGCGGCAATCGAGCTGGTGAGAATGTCGCGGTTGCGAACGTGGCCGAGCTCGTGGGCCAGCACGCCTTCCAGTTCGTCGTCGTCAAGAAGCCCCAGGATTCCCTGTGTTACCGCGACTGAAGCGTGCCGGGGGTTGCGTCCCGTGGCAAAGGCATTGGGCGAATCCGTGGGGATCACATACAGCTTTGGCATCGGTAGATTGGCTTTTTGCGTCAGCCGCTCCACCACGGAATAAATTCGCGGCAATTGTTCGCGCGTGACCGGCTGGGCGCGATACATGGCCAGGGCGATCTTGTCCGAAAAGAAATAGGCGACGAAGTTGGTGATCCCGGCAAACAGGAAGCCCAGGACCATTCCGTTTTTCCCGCCGAAATAATCACCCACCCCAATGGCCAGCAGGGTAAGCAGCGTCAGCAGCAAAAACGTTTTGAGATTGTTCATGACTAAGTAGATGAAAAAGAGAGAATTAGGATTCCCAAAATGGCACCGCTAAGGCGAAAAACAGGCGAAGTCAGCCAAAAATGGTGTCCTGGGTGGAATTGTTAAGAATCATAAAGTTACTCATTGATTTCGCAAGTGAATGAAAATAAAGGGGGATTTTCGAAAATTATTAAAGATTCTAATTGTTTTCTAATAGATTGCTAACTCGTGATTGGGTACTCTCTTTCAGGCCAATATCGTAATCGATAGGCTCTGCTACTGACAGTGCCACCTTATACGGTACTTCCGGGCTTCCCTTCGCAAAGCGTGCCTTCCGCGGAGATGCAGTTGAACGTCACGAAAATCTGAAAGTCTGCAACAATTTTAAGGAGCGCAGCTATGAGTCATAACGATGAGGGCTTTTTTCTATCGGAGAAAAGCTCAAAGGCACGACTGCGGGAAGCCGAGAATGCACGCAAAAACCGTGCGGAGATATTAAAGGCGTTTTCGCAGGGCAAAGTCTCCCGTCGCGAACTGATGAAGTGGGGACTGATTACGACTGGTGGTCTCCTGGCCCCCATTCACGGCTTAAACCCCTTTGTCTCTTCAGCCTATGCGGCCACCACCATCCCGACCGGTGCACCGCCCAGCCCGACATTTGGCGTGCAGCCTTTCAGCACACCGATGCCGCGCTTCGATGTGATTGCACGTGGCAACAACCCCTTGGGTGGCGACCTGACACCGGTACCGACGGCCGAAGCCAACCAGACGCAGCAGCCTCTGGATCCGGCCTTGGTCGGTGGACAGACCGGCCTGACTGGCCCGATCGAAGGCCGTCCGGGTGGACCAATCTGGGCGCATCAGGGTTTCGGTGATCACGCACCGCAGATCTCAATTGAGATGTCCCAGGCCCAGGCGCAGACCAACACGGTCTATAACCCCGCCGTGGCGTCGAACCTGAACTCCGGCATCGATCCGACCCAGGCTCTCCCTTGTAAGTTCCATCCCGGGTTCCCCACGCAGAATCCGAACTCGGTCTGGACCTTCAATGGAACCATTCCGCCGAAGTTGGTTATGGCCCGTTACGGCGAGCCGCTCTTGTTCCGCCATCACAACCGCCTGCCCGCGGACGTGACGCAGAACAATGGTTTTGGCCGCAACACCATCTCCACCCACGAGCACAACGGTCACCACGGCGCGGAGAATGACGGCTTTACCGGCGCGTTCTTCTTCCCCAACCAGTTCTATGACTATCACTGGCCGATCGTGCTGGCGGGCTTCCGCTCCGTCAACACTGACGCCACCGATCCCCGCGCCGGCAGTCCCGCCGACAACGGCGGGATCAACAAGGTCCCCGGCGACTGGCGCGAGACCATGTCGACACACTGGTTCCACGACCACATGTTCACGTTCACTTCACAGAACGTGTACAAGGGCAACGCTGCCATGTTCAACATCTACAGCGCGCTCGATCGTGGCGATGAAACCGTGAATGACGGCGTGAACCTGCGCCTGCCCAGCGGTTCTTCAAACGGAAAAGGCTGGGGCAACCTGGATTATGACGTGAACCTAATGCTCAATGAAAAGGCGTTCGATGCCAATGGGCAGCTGTTCATGGACATCTTCAACTTCGATGGCTTCCTGGGCGACCTGATGTGCGTGAACCTCACGTACAAACCGTTCTTTGAAGTGGAGCGCCGCAAGTATCGCTTCCGCATCCTGAACGCCAGCGTTTCCCGCTTCTTCAAGTACGGCCTGTCAGACGGATCGCCAATGATCCAGATCGCGAACGACGGCAACCTGTTGCCGACGCCCGTGGTCCAGACCTTGTCCGACGAGCAGGGCATCGCCGAGCGCTATGACTGGGTGATTGACTTCTCCCGTTACAACATCGGCGACAAAGTCTGGATGGTGAACGTTTGCGAACACAAGGACGGCAAAAAGCCTTCCGCCGACCTGACCCTCGCGCAGGCGCTCTCCGGCACTTCAAGTGATCCTTGCGTTGGAAAGTTCCTGGAATTCCGCATCGTGCGGAACCCGGCGACTCCTGACGTGAGCCAGGTGCCGAACGTCCTGATCCCGAATCCCGACCTGTCCAGCATTCCGGTCTCAAGAACGCGGACCTTCCAGTTCGGCAGCGGCGCTTCACAGCCTCTCTCGGCGTCTGATCCCGCGGCCTATACCACTGGCGCAGGCGGACAGAAGGGGCCATGGGGCGTGAAGACCGACAACGGCCAGATGCTGAACGCAAGCTGGGGCCGCATCTCGGCAGCGCCGGGCTACGGTACTCGCGAAGTGTGGACGCTGCAGAACGGCGGCGGCGGCTGGGACCACCCGATCCACATCCACTTTGAAGAAGGCCAGATCCTGGCCCGGAACGGCAGCGCTTCGAATGTTCCGGCCTGGGAAAAGGGCCGCAAGGACGTGTATCGCCTGCGTCCGGGTGGAAGCGTGACTATCACGATGCAGTTCCGTGACTGGGGTGGAATGTTCATGGAGCACTGCCACAATACGGTGCACGAGGACAACGCCATGCTGGTCCGTTGGGAAATCGACAACGGTGGCGCGCCATTCCTGCGGCCGCTTCCGACACCGATTCCCACTCCTCAGGGCGTAGGCTTCGTCGCTCCTGATGACATAGCCCCGACCGCGTTCTAATCGGCGGGTGTAACAAAGACTCAGATTGGCGGCCCGCAACGCAAGATGCGGGCCGCCAAACCTGATTTTCATTCCGGATAAAAGCAGTCCAGGGACAAGGCAAGGAGCACCATGCGACGGACATGCCAGGCGGGCTTTACGACAGTTCCCGCAATTTTTCTTATCGCAATTCTCTATCTCGCAGCAGGCCCAACTCCCGCGGCGGCAGACAATGCCCGCTGGGGTGCCGGCTATTTTCCCAATGTGGTTCTCACCACGCAGGATGGCACGAAGGTCCATTTCTATGACGACGTGATCAGGGGCAAAAGCGTTGTCATTGATCTGATCTATACCAGTTGTGTGGATTCATGCCCGCTGGAGACTGCACGGCTGGCGCAGGTGCAAAAGATGCTGGGTGACCGCGTGGGCAAGGACATTTTCTTTTACTCCATCAGCATTGATCCCACGCATGACACTCCCAAAGTGCTAAAGGCGTACGCCGAGAAATATCACATCGGCCCGGGATGGACTTTCCTTACGGGCAAGAAGGCCGATATCGATCTCATCAGCAAGAAGCTGGGGCTTTACAGTGAACCCGATCCCAATGATCGCGACGGCCACACGCCAAGCGTCCTGATTGGAAATGAGCCAAGCGGACAATGGATGCGTAACTCAGCCACGGACAATGCGCGCTTCCTGGCGAATATGATCGGCAACTGGCTTAGCAACTGGAGCCATGCTCAGGCCTCGGACGTAAAGGCCAATTATGACCAGGCGGTGCCGATCGACATCAGGGACCAGGGCCGTTACACCTTCACTACGCACTGCGCCGCCTGCCACACGATTGGCCATGGCGACAAAATCGGCCCGGATTTGCTGGGCGTAACCAATGTGCGCGAGCGCGCATGGCTCGAGCGTTTTATCCAAACTCCAGATAAAGTGATTGCCGAAAAAGACCCCATTGCCACGGCGCTCTATAAAAAATACAACGGCGTGAATATGCCGAACCTGCGCCTGACAGACGTGGAATTGAAAAACCTGATCGACTTCCTGGATCGCCAAAGCGCGGCGCATGACAAGGAAGCGGCCAGCACGGAAAAAGCCGGAACGGTCAAGGCCGCGTCTGGCCAGCCGATGCAATAGATGGTGTTGCAGCCACGTTCCGCGTGACGGCCCAAGCTTAAGTTGGCTGCGCTCGACCGATTTTTTGCGGAAGATGGCCGCCCCAAAAGCGAATAGTCCCTCTCCCAGTCGGGCGTAATATGCAGGTGGCTACGGGGCCGCCTGCATTCTTTTTTTCGAAAAAAGAAGATTCACCGCAGGGTGCGCAGAGATCGCGGAGGAAATGTCTCTGCGACCTCTGCGGATGGGGCATAGACACTCTCGTTCGTGCTTGCATTCTTTGCAATTCTGTTCGGGCACGGCAGGAGTGTTTCTGTCTAAGTAATCCTATGATGTCCAGACCAACTCTAAAACTGGTCTAACCCCCGCCGCACCCACCACCACATCCGCTTCCGCCGCACCCGCTGCCACCATCGCCTCCGCCAGCATCAGCTCCGCCGGAATCACCGCCGGAATCAGCATGTCCTCCGCCATCACCGTGATCTGCGCCGGCGTGGCCGGAATGGGCGCCGGAATCGTGTCCATGAGCATGATGGCCGGAACTGTGGCTACTACTCCCGCCGCAGCCGTCAAAGTCGCCGTCAAAACCGCCATCATCGTCACGAGACCTCCGGGGATTAGGCGTGGCAAGCGAGATCGCATCAATGTCATAATCGCGATAAACCTGTTCCCGGCGCGCATCTGCTCTGCGTTGGTCTTCCGGCGAAAGCCGCGGCGTGTGGTCGATATAGTGGCCAAAGACCGTGTTGCAATCCTCGCGATACTTGCGCGTATCGAGAATGTGCTGGTGCCAGAAGTCGTCCACCTCCTGGGATGGCGGAGAAAGAAGGTCATTTTCTTCCTTGTGGGCCAGGGCATAAAGAAAGTGTTTGTAGCTGTTTTCCACCCGCTGTGCTTTCTCCGAGCTCCAGCCCAGCTTCGTCATGGCATTCGCGCGGACAGAGCTCAGGTCAAGGTTTTGAATATGTCGTTTTGCCAGCAATTTCTCGAACATGGTTATGCCTCACTGCCGTCAGCGGCGGCTGACCGCATCTTTGACCAGTTGATTTCAACCGGACGGCTGGAAATATAGTCCAGGAACATGCCGCCTTCCACGGTGGCATGAAAAGCCGGATTGAGAATGGCGTGAACGCCCAGATGCGTACCCACAGACCTCATGCCGATAAGGATGGCGCCGTGCCGTTCGCGGAAATCATGGGCCAGCAGGCCGAATGTCAACGCCGGCGTTCCATGCGGCACGCGCAGGCTGCGCAGGTCCTGTCCTTCCGGCGACAGCAGGTCTTCCAGTACCTGAGTGATTCCGGGATTATGAATTTCGCGCACGATCATCGGCACATCCATGGCCTTGATGCACACGATTCGGTCGCGGTCCACGCGTTCGATGTCCACTTCCTTGCCCGGGTCATTGGCCCTGACCACGATGGCGGCGCGGTGGTTGATTTCCTTGACCGCCAGCGCGATGCAGATGCTTTCATAGTCCGTAGCCGAATGAATGATGATTTTGGCGGCATCTTTGACGCAAGCCCGCGTCAGCACGTCACTGCTGGTAGGCTCGCCGCGCACAAAATCGATAAAATCCGGAAACGGATTGCGCTCCGTGCTCTGTGAGCACAAGACAATTTCCACGCCGCTCGACTGCTGATCGGCGATCAACTGCCTGATCAGCGTCGCCGTCTCGCCGCCGCGATTGCCAAAGATAACGATGTGATCTTTCATGTCCAGCTCCGCGAACCCCTTTTCCCGCCGCTTGACGAAATTTCCAATCGAGGTGAAGAAATTGCCCACGGCCGCGGCTGCCGCGCCAATACCTCCGATGGCGATCACGCCGGCCACCAGCCTGCCCGCGGCGCTTGCCGGCACCACGTCGCCATAGCCGACCGTGGTTACCGTCACCAGGAAAAAATACGTATAGGTAGGCAGCGAACGTATGGGATTACCGGCAGGCTCGGCCCAGCGCATCAGGATGTAGCCCATAAAATACAAAACCGCTACCAACCCGCCCAGCGTGGCCCACGGAGCCTGGCTCCACCACTTACGGAATCTCCGTTTCAAAAGAAGAAACATTCCTGTCGCCGCCTGGGAGGAGAGTCTAGCAGAGTGGCGGAAACCACATTGCAATCATTTTGGGCTGATTCACGGCTCAGCCTTTCTTGGCTGGTCCCAGCGCCTTCCGGATTGCCAGCAGCTCGTTCAATACTTTTTCCAACTCGCCCAATGGCAGCGCGTTCGCGCCGTCGGACTTTGCTTCCGCGGGATTGTCATGCACTTCCATAAAGACGCCGTCCACGCCCGCCGCAACGGCCGCGCGCGCCAGCAGCGGAATATGCTCCGGCTGCCCGCCGGAAACTGCTTTGCCGCCGGCGCCCGAGGACGGCAGTTGGACTGAATGAGTCGCGTCAAACACCACGGGCGCAAATTGCCGCATGATGGCCAGCGAGCGCATGTCAACCACCAGATTGTTGTAGCCGAAAGAACTGCCGCGTTCGGTCAGAAAGACATTGTCATTGCCGGATGCACGCACTTTTTCCACCGCATGGCGCATGTCCCACGGCGACACAAACTGTCCCTTCTTGATGTTGATGGACTCGGCATGTTTCGCCGCGGCAACCAGCATGTCGGTCTGGCGGCACAGAAATGCTGGAATCTGCACCACGTCCACCACTTCCGCCACGGCGGGAACGTCCTTGGCTTCATGGACATCGGTCAGCAGCGGAAGGCCGGTCTCTTTGCCGATCTTTTGCAAGATGCGCAGGCCCTCTTCCAGCCCCGGTCCGCGAAAGCTATGCAGTGACGTGCGGTTGGCCTTGTCGTACGACGCTTTGAAGATGTAGGGAATTTGCAGCTTCCGTGCGATAGCGCTGATCTCGTTCGCCATCTTCAGCGCGTGCGCTTCGCTTTCGATGACGCAGGGGCCGGCGATGAGGAAGAGACTTTCGCTCAGGCTTAGATTGTCGAGAGCGAATGATGGCGTCGATTTCATAAAAAGCTTCGGATATTGGTAATTGAGTAATCGGGTAATCCGGTAATTGAAATTCAGATCCTTCCCTTCGCAAGCGCAGGATCACGCACGCAGAACGGCTTAGAATTACCCGATTACCAGATTACCCGATTTTCAGTTGCTTTATCTCCGCACAATTCTTTCTGGCCGCAAGAACATCTCCACGTCTTCCGTGCTCTTGGCATCCCGCCGCTTCCGTCCGTTCTCATAGCTGGCTTTCACAAAGCTGCTGAACAGCGGATGCGGCTCCAGCGGCTTTGACTTGAATTCGGGATGGAACTGGCAGCCCAGGAAGTAAGGATGATCCGGGATTTCGACGATCTCCACATAGGTCCCGTCCGGCGTGGCGCCGGTGATGCGCAGACCGCCGCCGGTCAACACGGCTTCATACTCGCGGTTGAACTCATAGCGATGGCGATGGCGTTCGCTGATCTCCGTTGCGCCGTAGGCCTTGGCGGCCTGGCTGTTCGGTTCCAGCTTGCAGGTCCACGCGCCCAGGCGCATGGTGCCGCCCAGTTCATCGATGCCCGTTAGTTCGCGCAGCTTATAAATGATGCGATGCGGCGTGGCTTGGTCAAACTCGCTGGAGTTCGCTTCGTCCAGCCCACAGACGTTGCGCGCAAACTCAATGCACGCCGTCTGCATGCCCAGGCAGATGCCGAAGTATGGAACTTTTTTCTCGCGCGCGTAGCGGATTCCGTTCAGCATGCCCTCAATACCGCGCTTGCCAAAGCCGCCCGGTACCAGGATGCCATCAAACCCTTCAAGCTGCGTTTCGTAGTCGCGATTGCCGTCTTTGCTCTCCAGCCCTTCGGCTTCCACCCAGGTCAGGTTCAGCTTCAGGTTATGTGCCACCGCGCCGTGAACCAGCGCTTCCTTCAGGGACTTGTACGAGTCCTCATACTCCACGTACTTGCCCACAATGCCGATATGGACTTCGTCTTTCGGGTTGTAGACGCGGTGCATCAGCTCTTCCCAGCGCGCCAGCTCCGGCGGTTTCGCATCCATGCGCAGGTAACGCAGCACCAGTGAGTCCACGCCTTCACGGGCAAACACCAGCGGCACCTCATAGATCGAAGCCACGTCTTTGGCTGTGACCACGGCCTCATCTTCCACGTTGCAGAAGAGCGCGATCTTTGACTTCAGCTCTTTGGAAAGGAAACGGTCTGTGCGGCACAGCAGGATGTCCGGCTGGATTCCGATACTCAGCAGCTCTTTCACCGAGTGCTGCGTTGGCTTGGTTTTCAGCTCGCCCGCCGCGCCGATCCACGGCACCAGCGTTACATGAATAAAGATGGTGTTGTCGCGGCCCAGCTCCTGGCGCATCTGCCGGATTGCTTCCAGGAACGGCAGCGATTCGATATCGCCCACGGTGCCGCCAATCTCCACCAGGACCACGTCCACATCCTGCGCCACTTTTTTCATCGCGGCCTTGATCTCATTGGTCACGTGCGGAATCACCTGTACGGTTTTGCCCAGGTAGTCGCCGCGCCGCTCCTTGGTGATGATCTGTTCGTAAATGCGGCCGGTGGTCCAGTTGTTGTCGCGCGAGAGCTTGGCGTGGGTAAAACGCTCGTAGTGGCCCAGATCCAGGTCGGTTTCGGCGCCGTCGTCGGTCACAAAGACCTCGCCATGCTGGAACGGCGACATGGTTCCGGGATCGACATTGAGATAGGGGTCAAACTTCATCAGGTTGACCTTCAAGCCGCGGCTTTCCAGCAGGCAGCCGATCGAAGCCGCCGCCAGTCCTTTGCCCAGTGAAGACACAACACCGCCGGTTACGAAAACATATTTCGCTGCCATGAACTCCTCGCACAGATGGATTGATTAGGTTTTGGTAAGGTCGTCCAGGTGATTTTTGGGGGTGCTGATCCCCGGCTTTGCAGTGGCTTGCGCCCGTTGCCGTAGGACCGATTGGGGTGCACGATCAATTATACAAGAGGTTGGCTGTGGAAGAATGGTAGAAAATTATCGACGTTTGTTTTTCGCTCAAAAATGCGCCATCTCACGTCAAATGAGGCGCAACGATGTCCAAAAACTCCCGTGAATCGATGATCTTGGTTTTCTTCCAAAACCTGGGGAAATGCCGCTGATTGCCAGTTACCAGATAGTCGGCACGGGCCGCGTCAGCACATTCCAGGAAAATATTGTCGTCTGGATCGGTTGTAAGCTGCGGCAACCGCGATGGGGTAACCGAGTAAGTATGATTTTTAATCAACTGAATGAACTGCAGACGAGGGCTCCTACGTACCTTCAACTCAGGGCGCGCCAGCACAGCGGCATATTCTTCCATGATCGGCCGTGAGATATACCAGCGTGCCGGTTTGGTAATTGCCAGCAGGAAGACCGTACGTTGCAATCCATCCGGCTTGAGGACCGCGGAAACCAGCACGTTGGTGTCAATCACCAGCCGGAGTGGGATCATCCACGCCTGGTTTTCTTTTTGCGTGCTGCCTTGATAATTTGATCAATGCGTTTTGAACTCAGAGTATGGGTCTGCTTTTGAATGGATTCCTGGCCGATGGCCCGCAGGACCTCGGGCTCTGGGGCCGCGAGCCGCACGTAATTCTGAATGCTGACCAGCACGGCACGGGGGGTCCCCCGTTTTTCTATCACCAGAGACCTGCCCTCAACGTCAATACGGCGAAGGAGTTTGCCGAATTTAGACCGGGCTTCAAGCGCATTGACAACAATACTTTCAGCCATGAACTCTCCATTTCAATCACTTAAACTCTACAGTTCATTCAGGCGGTAAGTCAAGAATAGGGTTTTGTTGGCGATGTTTTGGCGTTGCAGGCCATAGAAATTGAGAGTCCCTGCAACGGGGGAACACACCAGAAAGCCTGATTTTGCCAGCCCATGCTGGAAAGCGCTTCCAATTCGCAATTTTTCCCTGCAAGAAATCCAGCGTCTCCGTTCTTAGTCTAGCGACCACCAGTGGGCCGAAGGCCAGAAAGCCTTGCCCAGGCATTGAAGCGCGCTTTCTGGCTTCTGTTCGCGGCCAGAGTAGTTGTGTCCCCACCGAACAGCCGTCCCCACCGGCTGCGCAGATTTCGTATCCCCATAGATTCGTTTAAATGAAAGGCATTCTCCATGAGAAGGTCAAAATCGTTTTCCATTGCATGGTCTTCAAGACCAAAACAAGAAACCAACCGGCAATCTCCCGCGCCACAGCCGAGGGCGGCTGTGCACATATCTGACTCTCCTTGTCTCTGTGTCTCCGTGGCAGGTTTTGTTCTGTTCACGCTGCTGCTCGCACTTCCCGCAGCCGCGCAAACACCTGCTCCACAGCTTTCCGCCGACCTTTCACACTCGCCCGGATGGGTGGTCATCTCCGTGGACGACTACCAGAGTCTCCGCACGCGGGCTTTTCCCACGGAGCGCGAGCCTGATCCGCCGCCGGTGGATGCCACGCTCACGCGCGTCGACTACGACCTGCGCATTGCCGGAGAGCTCGCTACTGGCCGCGCCAGCCTCACTGTGGACGTATTGAAGGATGGCTGGGTGCGCGTGCCCATCCCGTCTGGCCTGCTGGTGCGCGAAGCCCGGCTCGACGGCAAACTGGTCTCGCTGGTTTCAGCTTCAGGCAAGGGCGCCAGCCAGTTGTCGGCGGTGCTGGCCCATGCCGGACGCGCAGTCCTTCTGCTTGATATCGCCTTGCCGGTGAACGCTTCCGCGGGTGAAGAGCGCATCTCGTTACCCTCTACTTCGTCGGGCGTCACTCGCGCCGCGGTGCAACTGCCGCGCCAGGGAGTGGACGTGAAGCTCAGCGGCGGACTGCTGACCGAGAAAACCGAAACCGGCGAGGAGAGCAAATGGCTGGCTTACGCCCGCGGCAATGAGCCGCTCACATTCACCTGGCACAGAAAGATTGAAGACCACCACATTACGCTGCCGCTGCGCCAACGAGGATCCCTTACGCAGCTCACCAGCCTCGCGGAAGATTCGACGTCGCTTTATGCCGAAGTGAATATTGAAGTCACGCAGGGCGCCGCGAAAGAGGCGAGGATCCAGCTCCCGGAAAACATCACCATCAACCAGGTTTCCGGCGGCATGGTTGCCGACTGGGAGATCAAGGCCGGCGAACTCGCCGTCACATTCCTGGAGCCGGTGGAGCAATCAGCGCGTTTCACCATCACCGGAGAAACCAAGACTCCGCGCGACGGCCACATCGATATTTCACTTCTGCGGTTGCTTAACACTGAGCGCGATACCGGCGGCGTGGCGGTGGAGGTCTTGGGCGCGGGCGAGATCAAAGACCTGAAGACGCAAGGGTTGGAAAACGCCGATGCCGCAGAACTGGGCGACTACGTCGCTGCGCGGCAGTCGCCTTCCATGGTGGCATTTCATTTTCGTTCGTCGGATGCAAAAGCGCCGCGCTCGCTGGCCGTGGACATTGCGCGCTATGCGCAGCAGGCCGTGTTGATGGCCAACATTGAGGAAGCTCGCTATCGCGTA
>DASSXL010000220.1:0-2301 GCA_035703825.1 Candidatus Angelobacter sp. | reverse complement strand
GATGCCCAGGGAGGCGTAATAAGCGACCGAGGCGCGCAAGAAGGCGATGGCGCAAGCGGCATCAAAGCGGGGCAGGATCTGGGTGAAGGCAATCCGTGAGTGGTCATCAATAGCGACATGAACGTACTCCCAACCGCGGTGAAGCGTGCCGCGGCGACGTCCATCAGGACGGACCGTGACGCGGGAGAAGCGTCCCAGCTGCTTAATATCGAGGTGGAGCAGATCGCCGGGAGCAGCGTGCTCATAGCGGATCAGGGGCACGGCCGGCTCCAGATCGCGCATGCGACTCAGATGCAAGCGGCGGAGAATGCGGCTCACGGTGGCCCGGCTCAGCCCCGTGGTCTGGGCAATATGGTATCCGGTGAAGCGCTGGCGCCGCAGCTGTTCAACGCGCTCTGCCAGCGCTTCCCCGGTGCGCCGTGGGGAACGATGGGGACGAGAAGAGCGATCGTGCAAGCCAGCCAAACCTTCCTTTTGATAACGGTGGATCCACTTAGCAGCGGTGCGGGCGCAAACATGAAAAGAGCGGGCAGCAGCTTGTAGAGTCATCTTCTGAACCAGAACAGCCTGCGCTAGCTGCTCTCGACGAATCAGGGTAAGTCGGGCATTCTTATGAATGTCCATTCGGGCCTCCAGATTTGAGTTGACTGCTCATCACAATCAGCTTCTCTGGTTTTGCTCGAATGGACAACCTCTTGAAATGTCACAGTTAGCCCAGTCCGTTCCCGAGGTGCGCGGAGCGCGCTGAGGGATAAGGGCTGGGTAAGCGAAGAAAAGATCCTTCCTCACTGCCGTAGGCCCGCGCGCAGCGTCAGCGGAGCGCGAGTGCGCCAGCGCCCCAAACGACGCCATCCTAAAAAACGAAAACGCTGAGCGCCATCTGCCCTCTTGAAGTCTTAAACCGAATAGCGCTGACGGAGAACAATGGCGAATGCAGGGAAGGAACGCTGGTTTTGATGCGTTGCCAAAAAAGCAAAAAATTTGGCTGGGCCGCCGACCGCGTTGCGTAAAATGCAGCGGAAAACAGCCCAGCCAATGTTGTTAGGCAGACTTGCGGGTCACGCTGGCCGGGAAGTTGATGATCTTGCCGCGCAGCTCTTCAGGCGTCCACTGTTTGTTAGACAACTGAAAGTTTGCCGGAATGTAAAACTCAATCACTTTCGCCATCGCATCCTCCTTGCCGGGGACCTCAAGCCGCCGGGCAGCGTTCTTAAGGAGCCACCGCAAAAATCTGAACTTACTCAAGCTCATGTCAGCTGTCCTTCTGTATCTCTTAGTTCTAGCAAGCTGAATGCCACTTACAAAAACACGGAAACAAAGGGAGAGTTCCTCGTGGAAATGCGTGAAAAGGCTCAAGTTTCGTTAAGTAATGTGCGTTTTCGCGCAAATAAATTGCATCGTTGGCTGGCAGCACCGTATGGGAATGGATATGCAGCCATGGTGTGGGCTCGCCGGTCTGGTAGCCAAAGATTGATGCGGGCGTGTAGACTCATCCCGAAAATTGCCGACGCAGGGAGAAAAGCGTATCTCAAGGGACAAGGTGATGCGGTTGGCATTTCGCTGATGTCGCGTTAGAAAATCTCGACGCAATGTAGAAAGGAAAATTCATGAGAATCGCCGCTTTGATTGCTCGAATTCTACTCGGCCTGGTCTTTTTTGTGTTTGGGCTGAACGGTTTTCTGCATTTCATCCCAATGGGGCCTATGCCCGCGGGGCTTCCAGGCCAGTACATTACTGTAATGATGCAATCGCATTACTTCTATTTTGTAGCTGCCTTTCAGGTTGCGGGCGGCGCGCTTCTGTTGATCGGCCGCTACATTCCGCTCGCGCTTACTCTGCTTGGTCCGGTTATTGTGAATATCCTTTTGTTCCACCTGCTGATGGACCTGAAGGGCATACCCATGGCGATCGTCGTCACGATCCTGTGGGGAATTGTGTTTTACCGCCACCGCCAATATTTTTCAGGACTGTTTGTGCAAAAGACGGCATAGTTCGTTCAAAGGAAAATCTCAGGCGGGCCAGCTATGGTCAATCGTGTTCGATATGTTCTCGCTGTCCTGAGCGTAATCACGCTGCCCCCGGGATTGCTTTTTTGGTTTGTCATTCATCCGTGGGCCCGCTGGTGGAGAAAGCTGGGGCCGGTTCGAACATACGCGATCGTGCTGCCGGTGATGATCGTCTTTGGTGTGTTGCTCTTTCGCTTCCGTGGGCGACTTCTGGGTGCGGATCTCGGCATGAACTGGGGCCTGATCGCAATTGGCGCCGTGCTCTACGGGTTATCCACCTGGATCGCGTTCCAGC
>DASSXL010000191.1:0-54771 GCA_035703825.1 Candidatus Angelobacter sp. | reverse complement strand
ACCTTTCAGTGAAGCCTGCAACTGCGCGATGGACGCTCCTGCTACATCTTTGATCGTCAGCTTGCCGCTCAGCGTGCCGCCCATGATGCGGGCGCGGATGTCATTCACTTCGGCATTGCCGCCCGAAAGGTGATACCTGGCATAGAGATCATGGACCTCCGTTTGCAAACTCGGCGTCTTTACGTTGAGCCCCGGGCTGCTCACGTTCCCATCGACGGAAATGGTCTCCAGCATCGGACGCTTCGGGTCGGCTTGGTACTTCATCTGCCCCATCAGCTTCACCGTGCCGCCGGGCAGCGAGGGGTCTTTCAGAATTCGCTTGACATCATTTGTTACCAGCGTGGCTTCGTACCTGCCCGTGGCCTGCATGCTCGGCGAGGTGTAATCGTTCACCGTCGCATTCAACCCGACTCGCGATTCGCCGGCAGCCAGGTCGAGCCGGTCCAGCGTGAATTGCTGCTCCGTCACGCCAAATTTTGCTTGCAAGTTGTGCTCTACTGGCGCATAAGTTCCATACACGATTTTTCCCGCGCTGTAGCCAAGATCGCCCGCATATTTCCGCTGCGCCGGATCGAAGTTGGCGTTGACCGCAAAGTTATGCAGGTCGGCTTCCAGCGGCGTTTTCTGGTCGTTGTAGTAAATTTCTCCGTTGTTCAGCCGCAGCTCCCGGATTGCCAGATCAAAAACACTCGTATTGCTGCTGGCGCTCTTCTTCTCCGGCTTGGGCAGGTTGTTCTCGCCCGATTTATTCACCGCCAAACGGACAACCGGATGGTCCACAATAATGTCCCGCACGTGCCATTTCCGGTTCACCAAAGAATCAATGGTCAGGCCCACTTGCAGATGATCGACGGCCATCAGCGGCCGTCCGGCATCCGATTCAGTGCCGTGCACCACCACGTTGTAAAGGTCCATGCTCAGGTTAGACATCCGCAGCTTGAAGTCGCCGACCTCAAGCCGCGCGCCGGTCGATTCCTGAACGCTCTTCTCCACCTTCGCCAGAATGCTGTGGCGAAAACCTTCACTATGATTCAGCAGCATGACAATCGTCACCACCGTGCCCACAAGCGCCACGATGATTGCCGCCAAGCTCCATAGAACAATTTTTTTCCACTTCTTCACTGGTTTCACCATTTCAGAATGCCTGTCCCAGGGTCACAAAAACCTGTAGTGATTTCACTCCCGGTGGCCCATTCAATAGATGGCCAATATCGACCCGCACCGGTCCCACCGGCGTCTTGTATCGCAGCCCGGCACCAACCGTGTGCGTGAGATCGGAAAACACATTCTTGAAACTCACGCTGGAATAAACGTTTCCCGCGTCGTAGAAAACAACTCCGCCCAGCGTTCCGCCGATAAAGGGCGGAGAGATTCCCAGCGGGAACCGCAGTTCGGAATTGAGAATCATCAGTTGTTCGCCGCCCACCGGCACGGAGATTTTTTCGCCGCACCCTGGATTGTCCGCGGGACAAACCAGGACCTCGCGTTGCGGCCCTGCGCCATTCAAGCTAAACCCTCGCAGCGTGCTGCCGCCGCCGGAAAAAAAGCTCTCGCTGATCGGGATGTGCGCGCCGCCAAATGCATGTTCCATTCCCAGCCGCAGGCTGTTGGCCCACACTAGCGACGAATCGCTGGTCAGCGACTTGTAATATGCCGTCTGTCCCAGAAACCGTCCAAAGCTTGTGTTCGACCCCAGAAAGCTCGGGTTAAGGTCGACCTGAAAGCTCTCGTAGATTCCTTTGTGCGCGTCCAGCGGACTGTCGCGCGAATCGCGGCTGAAAGATGCGGAGAGTGACGACAGCCGCACATTCTGGTCTTCCGGCAGCACTAGTCCCGGTATGGCAATGTTTGAAAGGTTCGTGCGCCGGAAGTCATACCGGAAGATCACCGATTTCTGCCGGTTTTTATCCATGTAGTGCTGGAACTGGATCCCCGCTCCGCCCAGCCGCGCCGTATAAATTGGATTTTCGCTCGTCCGCTCACCCGAAAACGTCACCGTCGAGCTCCAGCCTGTGTTCCAGATGGTTGGATTCGCCCAGCTTGCTGATGCGCGCTGGTCCAGCCGCCCGCCAAATGCTGAAAGCGTTACGGTCTCCGCCCTGCCACGAAAATTTCTGCGCGTGTATTCAATCGATCCTTCGGGCCCCCAGAACGTCTGCTGGCTGGTGGAAAATTTCGTCGGCAATCCCACCGGAGGAAGCCCCGGCAGCGCGATGGTCCCGCTGGGGATGCTTCCACCGCGGTTGATCACCTGAAATCCAAATCCATACGCGATTGTGTTGCGCTTGGATTCGTGGAGCTTCACCAGCACCTCGGCCTGGGGATCGTCGGTGATCGGCTGGCGCGTATCCACGCTCGCCCAATCGAACACTCCCAAGGTGTATAGCTGGCTCTCGCCGCGAAGCAGGGCTGACTCGCTCAGGGGCTTGCCCACTTTGATATTGGCGTTGCGCGCAATGATCTCCGGCCGCGTGTGCCGCTCGCCCACGGGCTCCACGCTCATGGTCTTCACCTGCGGCCCTTCCTCCACCTCATAAATCACTCTTACGTGGTGCGGATCGTCCTTCGCGTGCTCTACATTCGATTTGAACGTCATCGTCAGGTAGCCCTTGTCCAGATAAGTTGCCATGATCTGGTCGCGATCTTTCGTCAGCAGTTGCGCGGAATATGGCTTGCCCGGCTCCAGGTTCATGCCTTTGGGCGCCAGTTGCTGCTGCGTGAGAGACTTGTTGCCCTCGATCTGTAGTGAATCAACCACATCGCGCACGCCTTCTTCCACCTGGAACGCAAGCTGCAATTCGTTGTCTTTGTTCACTACTTTTGGCGTGACTTTCACCTGGCTGTAACCGGCGCCACGGTAAAGCCCTTCAATATTTTTTACGCTCTTGCGCACCAGTTGCTCGCTGTATTTTCCGTGCGAAAAAGGAAGTCCCGGCACGCGTTTGGTAACTGGCACATGCGCTTTGAGGTCTTTGTCTGAAAAATGATCGTTCCCATGGAACTCAATCGATTCCACCTTGCCGCGCGGCCCTTTCTCGATCTGGTAAAGCACCGTCACGCCGGAAGGCTGCTTCTGTATCTCGCTCAGCACTCTCGCGCCGAAATAGCCTTTCGACTGGAAATACGACGTCAGGTCCTGCGCGCCTTCGTTTACCAGGTCCGGATCCACGGCATTCTCCTGGTACATGGGGATGAGTTTTTTCTGCGTGCGGCCCCAGACGTGCGCTCCGGCCAGCTTGATTTCGATCCTCGGCCCCTCGGTCACGTCATACTTGATGTCTGTCCGGTTGGTTTCCGGATTGTAGATGGTTGAAACCAGCTTCACGCGGCCCGCAAGATAATGCTGGCTCCCCAGTTGCTGCTGCAGAAACGTCGTGGCCGCGTTCAGCCTCTTGAGTGAATACGTCTTTCCCGGCTTGATGTAGGCGCCTTTGATTCGCGCCCGCAGTGACCGCAGGCTGCTGGCTAGTTTCTTGTTTTGCTGTCCGGAAGCGCCGGCGATGATCACGTCGCCAAACTTTGCCCGCCGCTTCAAATTGATGTCATATTCCACGTTCACCACGCCGTGTGCCTGGTCAGTTTCCAGTTTGGGCTCCACGGTGGCAGCGAAGAAACCTGCGCGATGAAAAAATGCCAGCAGGCTTGATTCTGCCTCTTCCACCTTCTCTTGCGTGAACGGCTCCTGCTTGGAGTAATTCGCCGCTTGCAGCAGCCGCGTGTAAGAGAAGACCTTCTCTGCTTTCGAAAACGTGAAGACGCCAAAATAGTAGGCCGGCTTCAGCACAAAGACCACATGCAATCCCTCCGGCGCTGGCATAACCTGCACTTCAACATCTTTCGCGATTCCATTTTTTGTAAGGGCCGCGGCGGTTTCGTCCACTTTGGCCTGCTCATAAGGCGCATTCACCGGCTGCGCGATCAGCGCCCGCATCTTCCTTGGATTGCCATCGGGCTGCCCCGCCAGTTGCACTGACGAAACCCGCTGCCCTTCATAGGAAACCGCCGTCGTTGCCGTCTCAATCTGTTGGGAATGCAGCGGCGCCAGGGTAAGCCCCGCTATCACCGCCACCATTGCCGTGCCGATCCATCTACTTGGACTGTTCATTGCGTTTGAAGGTCTGCCGTTCTGCGCGGTCAAAGAGCCACTTCACCGCCCGCCAGGTAACTACTGGGTTAGAGTTGCGAGAGAGACTTCTTGTTGTCTTCTCGCATCGAACCTGGGCGCGTGGCATTGCCCGTCAGCCGCTGCCAGAGCTGCTGAATCGCTTCATCTCCTCGCGATTCAGCCCTGACGCATGTCAACTCGGGCACGACACCGGACATCCAATCCTCAGGCGCTGGAAAGTCGCGCCAGCCGGGAGACGCCCATGCTTTGGACAGTTTTTGCGATTCTGCTTCTGCTATGGCTGTTGGGTTGGGGATTTCATGTTGCGGGAAGTTTGATTCACTTGATTCTCGTCATCGCCCTGGTAGTCCTGGTGATAGAACTAATCACAGGGCGCAGAGCGGCTGTCTGAATACCCCATCCGCCCATCACCGAGGGTTCTGGCGCCGGGTTCGGCGGCGTCTGGCCTGGACGTTGTTCAGCGGGGGGCCCCAAGCCTGGCCAGTTTCTGGTCGATCTCGTTCAAAGCCTGCTTCAACGATTCCGTATACCGGTCATTGGTGGATGCTTCAATCTGATGCACGATATAGGCGCGGGAAAGCTTTAGGCTATCTCGCTCGTGCCGGTCTTTCTTCTCGCCGTCAGTGAGCGGGGCCTTCGAACTTCGCGGCTGCCTCTCGTTGGCATTTTCCATTTGTGCCTCAACCGATTTGCTCTCCCAGCCTCTTGCCATCCCTTAATTATAAGGATTTTGATCGTATTGCGAGCTGTTTGCCCGGTGCCAGAATTTATAATCCACGCACGATGAATAAACTCCTTTTCACCCTGGCTTGTGTCCTCGCCTTTCTGCTTGGCGCTGCGGGCGCCCAGCAACAGACCTCTCTCACTCCTGAGCACCAGGCAGCGCGGGACATTTTCAAACAGCTCATTGAAATCAACACCACGGATACGCCCGCGGGCAATGTGAGCGCCGCCGCTGAAGCTATGGCTGCTCGTTTTCGCGCTGCCGGCTTTGCTGCGGAAGATGTTCATGTCGATGGGCCGCTGCCGAACAAGAAAAACCTTGTCGTGCGCCTTCGCGGGCGCGGCCAGGGCAAGCCCATCCTGTTTCTTGCCCATCTGGACGTGGTGGAAGCGCTGCGCCAGGACTGGTCCATGGACCCATTCAAGCTCAATGAAGTCGATGGCTTCTTCTATGGCCGCGGCACCTCTGACATCAAGCAGGGCGACACAATTCTGGTCGCCAATTTCATACGCCTCAAAAAAGAAGGTTGGGTTCCGGCCCGCGACCTGATCGTCGCGCTGACCGCCGACGAGGAAGGCGGCCAGTCCAACGGCGTGCAGTGGCTCATCAAGAACCATCGTGAATGGATTGACGCCGTATACTGCATCAACACCGATGCTGGCGACTTCGAAACCAAGAAGGGCAAGCGCCTTCTGCTCGGCATGCAGACCAGCGAGAAGAACTATGTCGATTTTCGCCTGGAAGTAAAGAGCAACGGCGGGCACAGCTCGCGTCCGGTTAAGGACAATGCCATCTACCATCTTTCGCAGGGACTGGCGCGGCTCGCGGAATATGATTTTCCCGTGAGCCTGAATGAGACCACGCGCGGTTACTTTGAGCGTACCGCTGCGCTTGAGGTTCCGGCCACGGGGGCGGACTTCCGCGCCGTGGTCGGCAAGGACCATGCCAAAGCAGAGGCCGCGGCCAGGCGGCTCAGCCAGTCCGCATACTTCAATGCCCTGCTGCGCACTACTTGTGTGGCCACGCGACTGGAAGGCGGCCACGCCAACAATGCCCTGCCCCAGACCGCCGCGGCAAACGTAAATTGCCGCATGCTTCCCCAGGACTCGCTCCAGAACGTTCAAAGCACGTTAAAACGAGTGCTGGCCGATGATCGCATCACTGTAAGCGTCGTGGGCGAAGCCGTTCCTGCTCCCGCATCCGCCATTAATCCGGCGATCGTAAGCAAGCTGGAAGCTCTCAGCAAAAAATTGTATGGCGGCCTTCCTATCGTTCCCGTGATGGACACCGGCGCTAGTGACGGAAAATATCTCCGAATCGGCGGAATTCCCTCCTATGGCGTTCCCGGCGTCTTTGAGGACGTGGATGATACCCGTGCTCACGGCAAAGACGAGCGCATCGGCGTGCAGGACTTTTATGACGGCGTGGACTTCTATTATGAATTCATCAAGTCTCTTGGTGCGCAGTAGCTTGGTCGTCTGTTCAGGATGAAAGGACAAGCAATGCCAGCTCCACAATGCGAATCCATCACCGTGCGCCGCAGCGAGCTTGCCTGTCCTGCTCATTCGCTCAAGATGATGGCCAAGGCCGCCGGCGGCGACGCGGACGAAGTCGTTTTTGACCTTGAAGACGGCTGCGCGCCGTCGCAAAAAGTTGCTGCCCGCAAAACCCTGGTGGAGGCCTTCACCACGCTCGATTTTCGCGGCAAGGTCCGTGCCTTCCGCCCCAACGGCATTCACACAAAGTTTTTCTATCGCGACTTAATCGACGTGGTCGAAGCCGCCGGCAGCAGGATTGACGTTGTGGTGCTTCCCAAAGTTGATGAAGCTGCCGATGTGTTGTTCGCTGATCGACTGCTGACCCAGATTGAGCAGAACGTCGGGCTTCCTGTTGGAGGAATCCGCCTGGAAGTCCTGATTGAGAGCGCTAAGGCCGTACTTCATGCTGAGCAGATTGCCGCTTCCACTCCGCGGCTGGCTGGACTAATTTTTGGCGTGGTGGATTATGCCGGCAGCATTGGAGCGCGCGACGCCGTGCGCGAGCAATTTGCGATCTATCACTACCCCAAAGCCAAGACCGTTGCTGCGGCGCGGGCCGCGGGCATTGACGTGGTCGATGGCGTCACGCTGCAATTCCGCGATCTGCAACAATGCGAGCACGACGCGCGCTCCGCCTCCCAAATGGGATTCGACGGCAAGTGGGCCATTCATCCCGATCAGGTTCCGGTTATCAACCATGTCTTTACTCCGTCACAGGAAGAAATCAGCCGCGCGCGGGAGATCATTGATCTGTACGAACGATCGGACATCGACTCAGGCCTGGGTGCGGTTGTTTATAAGGATGAAATGGTGGATGCCGCCAGCCTGCCCATCGAGCGCAAGAAGCTGGCTATCGCCAGAAAAACCGGATTGCTGTAAAGTGCATTCGCGGCCACATGCCGCTTGATTCATGTCTTCAACCGCCAATCCCGGCCTGCGGCAGGAACTCAAGACTGCCGTGCGCGAATTGTGCCAGGCCTTCCCTGATTCGTACTGGCGCGAACTCGATGGCCGGCGCGCCTATCCTGAAGCATTCGTCCAGGCGCTGACCAAAGCCGGCTACATGGGTACCTTGATCCCGGAAGAATACGGCGGCGCGGGCATGGGCGTGAAGGAAGCGGCGGCCATTCTGGAAGAAATCCACTTTTCCGGCGGAAACGCCGCGGCCTGCCACGCGCAGATGTACGTGATGGGAACCCTGCTGCGCCATGGTTCTGATACGCAGAAGAAAAAATATCTGCCCGCGCTGGCCCGCGGTGAGCTTCGTCTCCAGGCTTTCGGCGTGAGCGAGCCCACCACCGGCTCTGACACCACGCAGATGAAGACCTTTGCCCGCCGCGCCGGCGACAAGTACATCGTAAAGGGGCAAAAGATATGGATCTCCCGCGCGGAGCATTCTGATCTGATGCTGCTGGTGGCGCGCACTACGCCTATCGGCCAGGTCAAGAAGCGCAGCGAAGGACTCTCAGTGTTGCTGGTGGACCTGCGCCAAGCCAAAAATCATGGCCTTACCATCCGCCCGATCCGCACGATGATGAACCATGCTACTACTGAAGTCTTCTTTGACGACGTTGAAGTTCCCGCGGAAAACCTCATCGGCACAGAAGGCCAGGGCTTTCGCTATCTGCTGGACGGCTTGAACGCGGAGCGCATCTTGATCGCCGCCGAATGCATCGGCGACGGGCGCTGGTTCCTGGAGCGGGCCTGCCGTTACGCCAAAGACCGTGTCGTTTTCGGGCGGCCCATCGGCCAGAACCAGGGCGTGCAGTTTCCTCTGGCCCGCGCTTACGCCAACGTTGAAGCCGCGTCATTGATGGTCGCAAAAGCGGCGGCCCTCTTCGATGCGCACGAGCCCTGTGGCCCGCACGCCAACATGGCCAAGCTGCTGGCGGCAGATGCCTCCTGGGAATCCGCGAATGCCACGGTACAAACCTATGGCGGCTTCGGCTTTGCCGAGGACTACGACGTGGAGCGCAAATTCCGCGAGACGCGCCTCTACCAGGTCGCGCCGGTCTCCACCAACCTGATCCTCGCTTACATTGCGGAACACGTGCTGGGCCTGCCGCGTTCATACTGACCACTGGAGAGCAACCATGACGGTAAAGCAAGGCTGGATCGGACGCGTTTTTGAAGATTTCGAAGTCGGCGACGTTTACCAGCATCCTCTGGGACGCACTGTGATCGCCGCCGATAATATCTGGTTCACGCTGCTCACGCAGAATACCAACCCGATTCACTTCGACGCGGCATACAGCGCGCAAACAGAATTCGGCAAACCTCTGGTCGATTCCACATTCACCCTGGCGCTGGTTACCGGCCAATCCGTGACAGACGTTTCACAGAATGCCATGGCCAACCTGGGCTGGGACGAAGTGCGCCTGCCCAACCCCCTCTTCGAAGGAGACACGGTATATTCGCGCAGTGAAGTTCTGGAAAAACGCGAGTCCAAATCCAGGCCCAATGTGGGCATTGTGAAAGTGAAGACTATCGGTTACAAGCAGGACGGCAGCGTGGTGATTGAATTCACGCGCACCATGATGATTTACAAACGCGGACACGTGCCGCTAATTCCGCAGCCAAAACTCGTCCCGAACAAGAAGTGATTATTTTGTTAGGCTGCTTCGCGCGCACCCTGTTGAAAGCCGCGAATGGAAAACTCCAGTTGCTCTTGCAGGCTTTCGCCCACCAGCATCATATCTGCAATCACCGTGCTCAAGTCCATGCGTATCAGGTTGTGCTGAAGCACAGCGGAGAGAACGTGCTGCAGCAAGCGCATTTCAATCACCACCAGCGGGATGTTATAGCCCTGGCGGGCGCGCACTTTTCCGTGTTGTACAGCCGCGGACTTCGCCCCTTCTGTGGTGATGTCGGAATCCGCGTCCACGCGCTTGGCCATTTCCTCGATCACGCTAGGCAGGTGGTCAACGCGCTCTTTGTCGCTGATGCGTATCGCGGCAAGTTCAGCGTGCGCCTTCACCAGCTTGAGCCACTCTTTGGTGATTTCTCCAATGCTCTCCTGCATCAGGTGTGAAACCCGCTTCAGCGGCTGCTCCAGCGGGACCTGTCGCCGGTGCTGCAACCGGCTTTCGATCGTACGAATGAGAGTTGGCACATCGGTGGGCTTGAGTAGGTAGTCATCCACCTGGCTGCGAATCGCCTGCAACGCGGTATCGAAATCGGGATAGCCGGTGAGAATGAATGTGGCGGCTTCCGGCTGCACCCGCCGCATGGCGCTCACCACGGTAAAGCCGTCGCCAGGCTGTCCGATGTTCAAATCGGAAAGCAGCACGTCAAAGGTCGCGTGATTAATATGTTCCAGGGCTTCTGGAACCGTTGCCGCCGCAGTCACTTCAAATCCATGTTGCTCCAGGATTGGCTTCAGCGTGTTGCGTATCCCCGCCTCGTCATCGACGAACAAAATCCGGGTCGCCATTTTGTACTCCAGCAACTTGGATGATTTTTAGGCTGCGCACGTTGGACTGCTCGCAAAAGCAATCACGTCTGGCCTTGCGCGGTGTCTAGGGCCCTGTTGCTCTTCTGCAAAACCGGCAAAGGCCCATCCTTAACCTGATGGGCCTTTATCGACAACTATTTACAGACCGTCTATTCCTGGTTCTTAAAGGAATAACCGATGGAAAGGCCGAAGCGGGTGGCGTGTGATCCGCTGAATTCAAAATTGTTGCGAACAACATACACGTGGGCTTCAGGCCGGATAAAGATTCTATTCGTGGCGTAAAGCCTGATCGCCCCGCCAAACTGGCCAAGGAAGTGATTGCTGCTCACGAAATCCGTACAACCGGTAAAAGTGCCGCAGGTCAGGAATGGCGTATAAAAACGGACACTCTCGGCGCCGATTCCGGCGGAAAGTTCCAGCTGCGCACGCTTGCCCAGCGGCGGAGCATACACAAGGTCAACATCATAGAAAAAAGGCCGGAAGGGCTGAAAACCCTGGTAAAGGTTTTGCTTGGCGCGGAAGGCCGCATTAAACCCCACGCCGAGGTTGTGGTAGAAAAGAAAATCCAGGCCAAAAGTGGGATACGCTCCGCCACCGATTGTCTGCAGCGTAGCAGTACTCGAAGGTGCGGTAAGTCCGGAAACACCGAACGAGAGGTCAAACTGTTGCGCTTGAGCGGCGCTTCCGAGCATGAAGACCACTGCAAATGTCACTACGAAGAACGATAGTTTTTTCAAATTACTCTCCAGTGCATGAAGGCTGGACCAGTTAAGATGTGAACAATCCATCCACCCCTCGATCTATAAGCAACCATGGGCGATTATCCTACCTGCCGATAGCGATGTCCAGAATCCGATGGTATCAGGCTGGTTTCACCACTTTTGCGTTTGTCATCCGTTTTTTTTTGTTAAGACTGATGGCCGGCCGCGCAAACGCCCCATGCTGTTATTCTGGAAAATGATCTTCTCGGCCAAAGCGATTCTGTTCGACATGGATGGCGTGCTGATAGATTCCGCGCCAGCCGTGGAACGCGTTTGGCGCCTCTGGGCTCTTGCCCACGGTTTTGATCCGGCTCGCGTCGTGGCGCAGGCGCACGGACGCCGCAGTATTGAGACCATCCGCGCCGTGGCTCCCGCGATGGACGCGGAAAAAGAAAACATTGCGGTCGAGCAAATGGAAATTGACGATAAAGATGGCGTGACGGCGCTGCCCGGCGCGGCTCGCTTGCTGGCCCAGTTGCCGGATGAACGCTTTGCCATTGTGACATCGGCCACGCGTCCACTGGCGGTGGCGCGCCTGGGTTATGCCGGCCTTTCCGTCCCACGTCACATGGTCACCGCCGATGACGTCGTTCACGGCAAGCCCTCGCCCGAGCCATATTTGAAAGGTGCGGCGTTGGTTGGCTTCGCTCCCACAGACTGCCTGGTGTTTGAAGATACTCCGGCCGGCATCGCCTCGGCCCGTGCGTCTGGGATGCAGGCAGTTGCGCTGCAGACCACCTATCCCGCCCATGAATTGCAAGCCTCAGACGCGATTGTTGCTTCCCTGGCGGATGTGAAAGCCGAGCTGCGCGGCGAAACGATTGTCGTTCACGTCGCGCCGATTCCAGTGGTGAAGAGTTAATACCCGGCTAGGGAGATTTCTTCTTTTTGGGCATTCTCGTGCGCTTCCTGCGGACAGCTGGTTTCTGCGTTTCCATCTCCGGACCTGGCGAAGCCTGCCGGACCGCGGCCACGGACATCCCTGTCCAGCGCGCCAGCGCTTCTTCAATATGCTCCCGCGTAACGATGTGCGCCTCCGGAATATTGTGCTTCTGCTGCAACTGCTTCAGGGCTTCACGCTGTTGCCGCTCTTCATCCGAGTAAAAACGCGCTTTCTCAAATTCATGGTTGGTCACGGCCGCCTCATGGCGGCGGGAGATGAACGTCAGCTTCTTCTTTGCTTCAATCACCTCTTCCGGCAATTCCGCCTTCTCCTGGACCATTTTCACGTAGGCGCCGGCATCGTCGATTACGTCTATGGCTTTGTCCGGCAGGCAATGGTTCTTTACCAACCGATTCGAGAGCACCACGGCGGCCGTCAATGCGTCCTCCGTGTACTGGACGGAGTGGAACTTTTCAAACCGGATCTTCACGGTCTGCAATACCTTGATCGCCTCCTCCTCTGTGGGAGGGTGTACCGTTACAGGAAGAAAAGCCTCCTTCAACCATGGCGCTTGCTTAACCGAATTTTCGTACTCCTCTGGCGTGGCGGATGTGATGCAGCGTACTTTGCCGCTCAAGAGAGCGGGCTTAAGCAGCATGGTCACTTCATGCCCGCCGCTTTTCGCGCCTGCGGCCAGCAGGTTATGCAGGTCGTTAAAGAAAAACAGCGTGTTGGTGTCTGGCTTGGTCAACTCAGTTGCAATTGCGCTCAGAAATTGCCGTGGGTCGCGGCTATGCTGGGCCGCGGTAACAATCATGGAAAGATCGATGGCCACAAAGAGTTTTCCCTGGAGAAAAGCCGGGGATGAATTGTCCGCTACGCGCTGCACCAGTTCTTCAACAATCGTCCTCTTGCCGACGCCCGCCTCGCCCACCAGCGCAACGTTGTTCTTGCCTGAACGCCCGAGAATGTGCACCATCTGCTCGAATTCTTTCTCCCGCCCGATCAGCGGAAGCAGCCGCTCTTCTCTCGCCATCCGTGTCAGGTATTGGCTGTATTCTGAAAGCAGCACAAACTCCCTGGGCTCAACGACCTGTGCATCTTGCATGGCTTTGGCCAGTTCCTCGCGCACTGCTGAGAGGCAAATACCATGTTCGTTCAGTATCCGTGCAGCGAAAGACGCTTCTTCGCGTAGCAGTCCCAGCAGCAGATGCTCTGTCCCTATATGTTTGTGGGAAAGCCGCTCAGCTTCGTCAGCGGCATAGACCAGCACGCGCTTTGCTCCCTCACTCACAGGTAAATCCAATGATGTGGAAACCTTTTCCCGCACGGTTGTGTGATCTTCAATCTGCTTGCGAATACCTTCAACCGTCCCATGGCCGCGCAGAAAACGATGGGTGAGTGCCTTGTCCTCACGCAGCAAACCCAGCAGAAGGTGCTCGGTCTCAATGTATGGACTGCCGAACTGGCTGGCCTCATAGCGCCCAAAAAAGATTACGCGGCGCGCTTTCTCCGTATACTTTTCAAACATCGTTGTTCCTCTTGCAACTGGCGCTAGACATTGTACAAACTTGACGAAAAGATCGCTGCGATCAGGAATTCTTCTCGCTTTTTCTCCGTGTCTCTGTGTCTCCGTAGTGGATGTTTGCTTTTGCCCAAGGTGAAATGCTGGTTTTGACTGAGCGCAGAGCGCCCGGCTCCGCAATTGGCAAGTCCCATATACAATTCTTCTATCTTAATTTGAGGAGCAGAATAACTCATGCAACGGAACGCAAGCGCACATTGGAGCGGCGGGCTGAAAGACGGCAAAGGCACCCTCACCTCTCCCAGCGGGGTACTGAAAGGCACGCCCTATTCTTTTGCCACCCGTTTTGAATCGCAGCCGGGCACGAACCCGGAAGAATTGATTGCCGCGGCCCACGCCGGATGCTTCAGCATGGCGCTTTCAGCCCAGCTCGGTAACGCCGGAATGACGGCCCAGTCCATTGACACCACGGCCACGGTAACGCTTGAGAAACTCGACTCCGGCTTTGCTGTCACTTCGTCCCACCTGCAAGTAAAGGTGAAGATTCCCGGCGCGGACAAAGCCAAGTTTGAGGAAGCTGCCAAGAATGCCAAGGAAGGCTGCCCCATCTCCAAGCTGCTCAACGCAAAAATCACCATGGACGCTCAACTGGAAAATTAGTTGCTCGCTCCGGGCGGCAGGCCCGCGCTAACAACGGTGCGGGCTTTCCGTCTAAAATTTCGTCCACTCGTCGTCGATTTCTAAATTTCCTCCCTGGAGGCGCCACATGCGTAGAAACTTAGCGCTCACAGCCTTGTTCATTGCAACGGTTTTTGCTGCCGCACGCGGCAACGCGCAGTCCGCGGCGCTCGATCTTCCGCGCGACAGCCAGCACGCCAAAGTAATGCAGCGCGTCGGAATCACCGATATCATTATCAACTACCATCGCCCGCTGGTAAAAGGCAGAAAAGTCTGGGGTGGGCTGGTGCCTTACGGCCAGGTCTGGCGGGCTGGGGCCAATGAGAATACCACCATCGAATTTACTGATCCCGTCAGTGTTGAAGGCAAGCCGCTGGCAAAAGGCATTTACGGCCTGCATATGCTCCCCACCGAAAATGAGTGGACCATCATCTTCTCCAAAACCGCGTCTGCCTGGGGCAGCTTCACTTATAACCAATCGGAAGACGCGCTTCGCGTGACCGTAAAGCCACAAGCCGCTGAAATGCGTGAGGCCCTTGGCTATGACTTTGACGATGTCACTCCAGGCTCGGCGGTGATAACCATGCGCTGGGAAAAATTGGCGGTGCCGTTCAAGGTCGAGGTCGACACCCATGAGATCGTAGCCCAGAACCTGCACTCCCAACTCCGTGGGCTGGCCCAGTACAGCTGGGACGGATGGGATGATGCCGCCAACTACTTCCTGACCAACAAATACAACCTTGAAGAGGCGCTCAAGTATGAAGACCGCTCCATTGGCGTGGAAGAGCGTTATGACAACCTCATGACGAAATCGCGCATTCTTGACGCGCTCAACCGCAAAGACGAAGCTACCGTGGCCCGCAACAAGGCTTTGGGAATGGCCACCATCCAGCAGCTTCATACATACGGACGCCAACTCCAGTTGGCGGGCAAGCAGGACCAGGCATTTGAAGTCTTCCGCAACAACATCAAGAAAGACCCCAATCACTGGCTGGTCCGCACTGAAGCCGCGCGGCTTGCCGTGGCCAAGGGAGACTATGATGGCGCGGTGAAAGAAATGAAGCTTGCTTTGGCGGCTGCTCCTAGCCCGGCGAAGTCCACAATCGAGGGGCTGGTGAAGCGTCTGGAGGACAAGCAGGACATCAACAAATAATTTTGACCGCAAGTTGCGGAGTGTTCCGGATCCAGCCAGGCCTTACTCTTTTTGAAACGGCGCAATCAGCGCCGCAAATGGAGGATAGCTTGGCTGGATTTCGTGTATTACCTATCGACCCCGCGCTTGCTGAAAAGGTCCGCAGCACTCTAAAGTCCCCTCAATATGGACACCCGGCCCACATGGAACGGGCCACCGGTTATGGGCCCTGCCGCGCATGTCTGCAACAATTCCGCACCGGCGAAGAAGACCGCATTTTGTTCACCTACAACCCATTTGCTGGTCTCGACGAATATCCCTCGCCTGGTCCTGTTTTCATTCATGCCAAATCATGCGCTGCTTTTGCTGAGGCTGAGTCGTTTCCTCAAGAGCTGCGTTCCCTTCCGCTAACCCTGGAAGCTTATGGTGATGACAGGTGGATCATCGCACGGGAGCGCCCCTCAGAGCCTGAGATTGAGGGATGCATCGAGCGACTCCTGAAGACCGGCGGCGTTCGTTATGTTCACGTCCGCAATACTGAAGCTGGTTGCTTTATTGCCCGGATCGAGCGCAACTGTGCTGAAGTTCCCGCGGCCGGCTGATGCTTTCCAGGGGTTTGCGATCGGGCGGGCAGCTACCGCGGGCTGCCTCTGCGCTATCATGGATGCACCTCATCCCACACTAAAGGGGAGACATTCACGTCATGCGCAGAGGTTTATGTACGGTGGTTTTCTTCTGCATGGTTGCCGCCATGCCGGGTTCCGCCTTTACACAAACGCAGCCCGCTCCTTCGCCGGGCCCTATGGCCTTGCAGGTCCGCTCTGAGTTTCTCTACGCCTGGAATGCGTACAAGCAATATGCCTGGGGACACGATGAACTCAAGCCGTTAAGCAAGGGCCATCATGACTGGCACAACAAATCGCTGCTCATGACGCCCGTTGACGCCCTGGACACAATGATCATCATGGGATTGACCGATGAAGCCGATAAGACCAGGGAATTTATCGCGAAAAATCTTTCCTTCGACCAGGACATTGAAGTCAAGAATTTCGAAATCACCATCCGGCTGCTCGGAGGCCTGCTGAGCAGTTATCAACTCACTGGCGACGAGCGCCTGCTCGATCTGGCGGACAATCTGGGCAACCGGCTGCTTCCTGTTTTCAACTCGCCCACCGGAATGCCTTACATGTATGTAAATCTCAAGACCGGCAAAACGCGCGGCGCTGAGAGCAATCCTGCCGAAATCGGCACGCTGCTGCTGGAGTTCGGCACTCTGAGCAAGCTTTCCGGAAAGCCGGTTTATTATGAAAAAGCCAAGCACGCTGTTTCGGAGCTCTACAGCCGGCGCTCGGCGATTGGCCTGGTGGGTTCCAGCATCAACGTTGAAACCGGAAAGTGGATTGACACCACCAGCCACATCGGCGGCGGAATTGATTCCTATTACGAGTATCTGCTGAAATCATGGCTGCTCTTTGAAGATAAAGATTGCAAGAAGATGTGGGAAACCAGCATAAAGGCTGTGAACAAATACTTGGCTGATAACGCCCGCGGCGGCCTGTGGTACGGGCAAGCGGATATGAACACCGGCAAGCGCATCAGCACACAATACGGCGCGCTGGACGCCTTCTTCCCCGCTGTGCTGGCCCGGTCCGGCGACCTTGAGCGCGCAAAGCGTCTGCAGGAATCGTCTTACAAAATGTGGACCGCCTTTGGTATTGAGCCGGAAGCGCTGGACTACACCACCATGAAAATAACGTCGCCCGGTTATCAGCTTCGGCCGGAAATTATTGAGTCCTCGTATTATCTTGCTTTTTATACAAAAGACCCGCGCTACCAGGAGATGGGTTCCACGTTCATCCTGAGCCTGGTGCGTTACTGCAAGGCAGATGCGGGATATGCCGCCCTGAGCGACGTGGAGACAAAGTCAAAACGCGACAGCATGGAAAGCTATTTTCTGGCGGAGACGCTCAAGTATCTTTATCTGCTTTTTGCGCCGCGCGAAACCCTTGACCTGAACAAAGTGGTTTTCAATACTGAAGCGCATCCATTGCGGAAAACCTGGTAATCGGCTCGATTGGTGAAAAGGCGTTACAGCCGGCAAGCCCAGATCAGGGCTTTGGGAATAGGACCATAGAGGACTGAAGAAAAAAGAGATAAAAGGACATCCGGACGCAAGAAAAGGCTTGGAGGCACCTTCCCCGGAAAACGCCACAGCCGATGTCCTTTTATCTCACCCACCATACTTCTCCTCTTGCAAAGCTCATTTTGCTACCAGCGTCAGCGTCACCCCTCAAAACCGACCCCTAATCACAGTGCGCGTCGCTCTTATTAGCTGACCGTCTGCTTGTTCTTATTGCAAGACCCAGACCAAACCTGAACTCCGCATAAGCCTATGAAAATAAAGGATAATTAGTCCAGGATGGGAAGGCCCTGTGACAAGTTGGCACAGGGGATTGCGCCATGTGCCCACCCGATTTGTCACAGGGGCAGAAAGGAAGATTACTTAAACTTCGTGGCTCTTCAACAGCACTTCAAAACGTTCAACGCCGAAGGTGATTTTGCCGCCGCGGCAAGAGTTGGCTTGCTGGCGCGGACGAACGCGCTCATAAATTTCCCATCCACCAGCGGAGCAATCGCGTCCACGTCCATGCCCTGGCCGGTCAGGAAAGCCCGCGCATCTTCTATCTGGTAGATACGTGTGGGTTCGATGCTGACCGCCTCAAAGCCCGCAGCCGTCAACTTGCTCACGTAGTCTTCATCGCGCAGCGCTCCGGCAATGCAGCCCACCCACAGCAGCAGGCTCTTCTGGATCTCTTCTGGGACCTCGCCGCGGACCACAACGTCCGAAACAGCCAGCCGGCCGCCAGGCTTGAGCACGCGGAATGCCTCGCGCAGCACGCGGTCTTTATCGGCGGAAAGATTGATCACGCAGTTGGAGATGATCACGTCTACCGAGTTCGCCGGCAAAGGAATGTTTTCAATTTCGCCGCGCAGAAATTCCACATTGGTGATGCCGGATTTCTTCTTGTTTTCCTGCGCCAGCGCCAGCATGTCATCGGTCATATCCAGGCCATAGGCTTTGCCGGTGGGGCCCACGCGCCGCGCGGAAAGCAGCACGTCAATGCCGCCCCCTGAGCCCAGATCCAGCACCGTCTCGCCCGGCTTGAGTTCAGCCAGAGCTGTGGGATTGCCGCAACCGAGTGACGCCTTCACCGCCTCTTCCGGCAAAACGCTGGTTTGCGAATTCTCGTAAAGGTCGCGTGTTATAGGGTCGATATCCGTGCCGCAGGAGGCCGAAGCCCCGCAGCATGAGCTTGCCTCACCGGCAGTCACGCGTCGCGCCGCAGCGCCGTAACGCTCTTTCACCACTTCCTTGACATCTTGTGCGCCCATTTGTGCTTCTCCTCAATGTGTATAAAGACGAACTATTTACAGCAGGTAATGTTTTGCGGCTCCACCGCCTTGTTGCGGGTGCAGCACTCGGCATATAAAAAGCCGAGCAGTTCCGCCAGCGCCTTGGTGTTTGCCGTGTAGCGCAGGAACGTGCCTTCGCGCCGCACTTCCACCAGGTCCTCATTCTTCAACTTGTCCAGATGGTGTGACAATGTGGAACTGGCGATCTCCAATTCTTCCCCGATCTCAGTGACCACCATTCCTCCTGGATGCGCTGCCAGCAGCAATCGCAAAATCCGTAGCCGTGCTTCCGCCCCCATGGCGGAAAACATGTCCGCATAACGCGAGACTTTCTGGTCATTGGCCGCAAGGGACTTAATTTCCATATTTCTATTATTATCGAATCATTGACCTGCCGTCAAGTAGCCGGTCCATCCCTGGCGCAGTTTCTGGTTCACGCCGGACCTGCTGCGGAGCGGCACCCTCTTTCCGTTCGGAATTGATGTCTATCCCTCAACCCAATTCCACTCTGGTGCTATCATCTACTCCGATGTCGCGAGTATCGAGATTCGCTATATTGGCGCTGTTGAGCACGGTGACTCAGGCCCAGTCGCAGCCTTCCGATCCTGTAGCAAAAGCCATTTCTCAAGGCGACGTTTTTCAGTCAAAGAGAAAGTATGAGCTTGCTCTGGACTCATACCGCAAGGCGGACAAGCTGGCCCATCACTCTTCTGCGGCCGTATATATCAAGCTGGCGGCTGTGGAGATCAAAATGGGAGACTTCCCTTCCGCTCTGGATGACTCCAAAAAAGCCGTGAAAGCAGCGGGGGACAACAAAGCGCTGGTCGTGGAAGCCCACCTTCTCCGCTCAACTTTGCTCACGCAGATGTCGGGCAAGCCCAGTGACAAGAAACTGCGAGAGGCCGAGGATGAGCTTCGCCAGGCGATGGCGCTCGATCCTGCCCAGCCCATCACGCATTACAACCTGGGGATGGTGCTCCTTAAGCAGGAACGCGATGCTGACGGCCTGGCGGAGATGAACACTTTTGTTGCGGCGCCGGCCGCGGATCCGGCCACGGTCGCTGAAGCGCGCCGGATAATTGCCAGCCCCATCCGCGCACGTGAACCATTCGCGCCGGATTTCAACTTCACAACCCTTGAAAAAGAGAATATTTCCAATGCCTCACTGCGCGGCAAAGTAATTCTGTTGGACTTCTGGGGCACGTGGTGCCCTCCGTGTCGTGAATCCGTGCCAATCCTTCGCAGCCTGAACAAGAAATATTCCGGAAAGCAATTTCAGCTGGTAGGCGTGAGTTCAGATGAAGACGAGGATGTCTGGCGCACCTACATAGAAGCGCAACATATGAACTGGTCGGAGTACCTGGACCTCTCCGGCGACGTCCAGTTGGCGTTCAAGATTGAGTCCTTTCCCACTTATATCGTGCTCGATAAAGACGGCGTGGTGCGTTACCGGCAATCGGGCCTTGGAGACTCCACGCAGGGCGATATCGAAGATGCCATCAACAAAGCATTGAAGCGAAATTCCGATCCCGCCCTTCTGGCCGCAGCGTCTGTGCCGGCTTCGGCTCCAGCAGGCAGCACCGGAGATGGGTCTGCCTCCGCTGCCACCAGGAACAGCGACCGGAGTGCCGCAAACCCACAGCAACCCCAGCCTGCTCCAGGATTCCTGTACCGCAACGATGATCTGGGGTTTTCTTTTGAGTTTCCCCAGGGCTGGATTGCCGCGAAATCCGAATCGTTGGCGGCAGTTAACGAACGCAATGAGGCAGCCGCAAAAGCGGCATTGCTCCAGCAGCATCCGGAGGCGGCTTCGGGGAACATGCGTTTCTCGGGCTCGAAAATCATTTTCTATGCTTCCCGCAAGGGCGAGGGCGATGGCCAGCACATGAGTGTTCCCTCCATGCGAATCACAGCCGCCCCCAGCCGGCTGGATACGCTCAATGCCAACAGGTTCCGTGATATGACTGAGCGAATGGCAGCGGCGTCCGACATGAAGATCATAGCCCCGGCCCTGGAATTCCTGGTGAAAGACCACCAGTTCCTTCGCGTCGATTTTGAGCGAGGCGCTGGCCGTTCTCGTATGTACCAGTCGCAGATCCAGACATTGGCCGGAGACTCGCTGCTCACCATCGACATCTTTGCCACATCGACGGACGAGTTGCAGAAGATCGCCTCCACCATGCAGACCATGACCATCAAGGACGATGATCGCTAAGCTCTACCCGCCCGACAACGGTTCGATGTCCCTGGTCATGCGCCATGGTCCATTCGATGCGGCGAAGTCGCGAAGGATCAGCTATGATGGTCGGCTTCTCAAGAAAGTCCGGAGGCCGCATGCTCTTGTCAGAGCTCATGCTGTTGAATTCGCCGCAGATTGTTTTTCCTGAAGGTTCAACCCCCCATATTCAACTCTTGCTGCGCTGGATCCATTTTGCCGCGGGCATTACCTGGATGGGGCTGCTCTATTTCTTTGTGCTGGTCAACGCAAAGTTTCTTCCCGCGCTGGATGCCGCCACGCGAATGAAAGTTGTTCCCCTTCTCATGCCGCGGGCCCTGTGGTGGTTCCGCTGGAGCTCCGTAGTAACAGTGCTGGCCGGAATCTGGTATTGGATGATGATCGTGGGTGCGGACGCGCGCAACGCACAGGCAAGCGGGGGCGGCGCGATTGGAACGTTCTTCGGCATATGGACCATCGCCTTCGCAATTGAGATGGGCCTGCTCATGTCCCCGGCAGAGGCGCTGAAGAAAGGCGTCGTCTTCGGAACGATCATAGGCTTGGTGATCGCCGCTGCCGCGTGGCTATACCTGGCGCTCAACGCGCACGGCTGGGAAAGCAACCGCCTGCTGGCCATCGGCATTGGCGGCGGGCTCGGCTGGTTCATGCTGCTGAACGTGTGGGGGATTGTCTGGCGGATGCAGAAAAAGATCATCCGCTGGACCGCGGAGAGCGCGGCAAACGGTACGCCAATGCCGCCGGAGGCAGCCAGGCTTGCGAGGCTGGCACAACTCGCCGCCAGAACAAATTTTGTTCTGTCTTTTCCCATGCTGCTGATGATGGCCGTGGCCAGCCACTATCCAATATTCAGGTCGTAAGGAAATTTTAGACTGCTGGGAGGCTCGCACTACCGCTGGACGCAACTGATAGATCGGAGGCCTTGCTCTCCGTATACTTCTCCTGGAAATAGGCTTCGATCGCCGGCGCGTCATCGATCAGGTCCACCGGAAATCCAATGCTGATGCGGTAGATGAATCCGCAGGCAATTTCCACGCCATGCAGTACAATCTCGGATCCCTTGATCTCGAATCCCTCGAAATTGTACCCGGCAGCGGCCACCTCGGGAGTCCAGTGCTCGGTGAAGAGGTTGTCATTCCGCTTGACGAAAGCAAGGCTGCGATAACGTTGAAAAAACTCATTCAAGCGCACTCGCAGCTCCGCATTGGTAGCTTGCTGCAGGGCCAGCAGCCTGGATGTGGTGGAGGGCAACTTCATATCTTCAGTCTTCCAGTGTTGAGGCTTCATGATATCTCAGGCTGATATCGTTGAACAGGCGTTTTATGCGGTCCAGCTTGCTACACTTATGTGACGCTTTTTCATTTGGGAGCTTCGATGCGGGGAAAAATTGTAGTGATAACCGGCGCCACGTCCGGTATTGGGCAGGTTGCCGCGGAAAAACTGGCCGCCATGGGAGCGCGCCTGGTGCTGGTGGCACGCGACAAGACACGCGGCGAAACCGAACTCGCGCGCTTGCGGGCGCTCTCGCATGAGACAAACCACAGTATTCACTATGCTGATCTCTCGCGCATTGCGGAAGTAAAGCGTGTGGCCGCTGAAATCGCCGCCGCGGAGCCGCGCATCGATGTGCTGATCAACAATGCGGGAGCGCTTTTCAGCCACCGACAGGTCACCGCCGACGGTCTGGAGCTTACCTTCGCCACCAACCACATGTCCTATTTCATTTTGACCCACGGCTTGCGCGACAGTCTGCGTGCCGCAGCGCCCGCGCGGGTGGTCAACGTGGCTTCTGACGCGCATAAGGGCGAGAAGCTGGATTTCGGCGATCTTCAATCAGCCAAAAGCTATCGCGGGCTCCACGTCTACGGACGGTCCAAGCTCTGCAATATTCTTTACACGCGGGAACTGGCGCGGCGATGGGAAGGCAGCGGTGTTACCGCCAACTCTCTGCATCCGGGATTCGTATCAACGCGCTTCGGCGACCAGAGCGGCGGCATGCTTTCCTTTGCGGTGCGCGCGGCCAAGGCGTTCGCCATCTCGCCGGAAAAGGGCGCGGAGACCATTGTTTACCTGGCATCTTCAGATGAGGCGGCCAAAGCCAACGGTCTTTATTACTACAAGTGCCGGCCGGCAACGCCCACCAAAGAAGCGCAGAACGACGACTCTGCGCGGCGGCTCTGGCAGGCAAGCGAAAAACTGGCCGGGATTGCCTACTGACGGTTTCTGCAAGCTGCCGCCGACTGGCTATTGCGGCGGCTTCATCTTCCACAGCATCTGCCGCAGCATGCCCAGCCAGACCTCGGCATCATTCGCTGAAAGGTCCAGGCGGCGAACCATGCGGCGGACCTTTTCGTCCTTTGCCGCTACAGGCTGCTGCCCCAGGTATCCGCTCGTCTGCAACGCCTCGATCAGCGCTCTGGTAATCCGCTCCAGTTGGCCGGCGCTGGCCATGTTGTCTTCGATTGCGGAGGCCTTGCCCGGACCGCGTTTTGCAGCGGCCTTGCCTTGGCCCCGGCCGCGCGACGCTCCGGCCCCGCGTGCCAACTCATAGAGGCAAACGGCCACAGCCTGCCCCAGATTCATTGAGGTGTGCTCTTTGCGCGTGGGAATGTGCATGAGCCAGTGGCAATGGCTGAGATCGTCATTCGCCAGACCACGTTTTTCCGAACCGAACAACAACGCAACGCGGCCTCCCGCGCGCAACCGCCTGAGAATCAACGGCGCGCATTCGGCCAGCAACTTGAGCGGCTGATGCAATTCCCGATTGCCCGCAGCCGTGGTCCCCACAACCAGAGAGCAATCAGCTACGGCCTCCGCCACGCTGCCATATTGCTCAGCCTGCGCCAGCAACCCCGCGGCCCCGACGGCGGAACGGGCTTCGCGGAAAGACAGTTCATATGGATTCACCGCTCTCAGGCGCGAGAAGCCCAGGTTGCTCATGGCACGCGCCGCCGCGCCAATGTTGAGCGGATTCCGCGTAGATACCAGCACAACGCAAAGGCGATCGAATTCAGATGGGATCGGCAAGACTGATTATTCTACGGCGTGCCTGTCCCGCTCAGGGCCCGTCCTGCTCGGAAATTAGGATTTAACCTTCAACCTTAAGGTCAGGCCGTAACCACACCTTCTTTGGCCCGTCTAAAAAATATTAGTTTTCCTCTTGACAATGCCTGCTAATGTATTAGCATGTGCTAGTGCACTAGCACGAGTCAAGATCCAGCATCTGCATCTGGAGAGCCATGAGCAACGAAAAGCATCTTCAACTTGGGCGGCGCGAGCGCCAGATTATGGACGTGGTCTACCGTCGCGGACGGGCGTCAGTCACTGAGGTACTTGCCGACCTGACGGACCCGCCCAGCTATTCCGCAGTCCGCGGCATGATGGGACTTTTGGAAGACAAAGGATATCTGCGCCATGAGCAGGTAGGGCTTAAATATGTTTACCTGCCGGCTGACGATACGCGCCAGGTCCGCGCCAACGCCCTGAAGCACATGGTGAAGACGTTTTTCGGCGGATCGCCGGAGCAAGCGGTAGCGGCGCTGCTGGAGATGTCAGACAGCACGCTCTCCGCCAAAGATAAGCAATACCTTGCGCAACTGATCAAGAAAGCGCAACAGGAGGGGAGATAAGCCATGCATACATCCGAACCAGCTCTCGCCATTATTCTGGATACCGTAGTGAAATCCACGATGCTGCTCGGTCTTGCCTGGGGCGCGGCGCTCGCGCTGAAAAAGAGCTCCGCCGCAACGCAGCACATGGCGCGCACGTTCGCGCTGGCTGCGCTGTTGCTGCTTCCCTTCTCGGTAATGTTCTTGCCGGCCTGGCGCGTGAAGGGCATTCCTCAGTTTTTCAAACCTGGCGCGGTTGCGCGACAAACGGCAGTGATACCGGCCACCACGCCGTCATCTGTTCCGTACATATCTGAAGATCCGGTGATAGCCGCCAGTCGCCACACCGCAACTGCCGTAGCTGCTCCATGGCGCAAGCAATCGAGGTCCGATACCCAAACTGTAAGCCAACATCAGGGCCTGTCCGCATCGCCGCAGTCCATCAGCAATTTTAAGCCCCAGGTTTCCGCAGTAAATCCAGCGGCAGTCACAAGTAGCAATGATACAGCTGCTTCCAGCTCTCCATTGCAGGGACGTTTCTCGCCCTTTCTGCTTCAGGCGCTGGTGGCCCTCTGGATCGCCGGGACCTTGTTCTTCCTGGCACGCTGGCGTATGAATGCCATGCGACTGGCCGAGCTTGTACGTCGCGCTAGGGTCCTGACTGACTCAGGCTGGAACGCGCAGGTACGGGCGCTTTCCGCCGATCTTGGAATCACCCGCCACGTCGCCCTGCTGGTCAGTGACGAGATTGAAGTCCCCATCACCACGGGCATCCTGTTCCCGCGCGTGGTTCTTTCGGTCGACTACCCGGAATGGTCGCCGACGCGTCGCGCGGCCATCCTGAATCACGAACTGGCGCACATCAAACGGCTGGATGCGTTTACGCAGGCGCTGGCGAATTTAGCGACCTCTTTGTACTGGTTCCATCCGCTGGTGTGGCTCATGGCGCGGGCTATGCGCGCGGAGCGCGAGCGAGCATGTGACGACCACGTGCTGGCAGCGGGGACGAAAGCCTCAGATTACGCGCATGAATTGCTGGATATCGTTTCTGGATTGCATGAACCGGAGCTGGCCGTCGCGCTGGCCATGGCGCGACGCTCACAACTGGAAGGCCGCGTCCTGGCGGTATTGAATCCTGCATTGCCCCGGAGTTCCGTGTCACGCGGCGCCGCGCTGGTTTTTGCCGTGATGACTCTGGCAGTGGTGCTGCCGCTGTCTGCGCTGCGTCCCGCTCGGCAGGCCTCTACGCCCGCTGCAAAAGCGCATCAGAAGAAGCCGAGCCCTGCCGTCGCGCCGCAACCGAGTTCGGCTACGACCTCGAGTTCAACTTCGAACGATAAAACCGCTGAGCAAGCGAAAACCCCCGAGGCTCCCGAGGCTCCCGAAATTGCCGATGCTCCTGAGCCGGCGGAAGCCCCTGAAGCGCCAGAGCCGCCCGAAATGGCCCAAGTCGGTGTGCCTGCGGTCCCGGCTCCCCCAGCAACGCCGGCCGTACCCGCGGTTCCCGCCGTTCCTGCCGTACCGGCTGTCCCCGCGGTACCGGCAGTTGCCGGCGGCGATCTCAGCGTGTGCGGCAATCGGGCCAAACTGCACAACATGAACATGGAGTCGCACGATGGTTATAAGCGCTGGAAAGCCACATGGTCGGGCGATAACTGCAGCGTTGATCTCCATGCTGAAGGCGAGGTGAAATTCAATGCAGAGGCCACGGAAATCCAGAGCATCTCTTCCGGCGGCTTGTTTGAAGTAAATCTGCGGCAGGACGATACACTCAAGCAGATCAAGGTCACGCCTTCAGCCAACGGCTTGCAATATGTCTACAAGGTCAATGGCAAGCAGCAGCCGTTTGAAGGCGAGGCCAAGACCTGGTTCTCGCAGTTTCTGCTGGCGCTGGAGCGCAGCACCGGCTTTGCCGCCGACGCTCGCGTTCCTGCTCTTTTGGCCAAGGGCGGCCCCAACGCGGTACTGGATGAGATCAACAATCTGCAAGGCGATTACGTTCGCGGCATCTATTTCCGCAAGCTGCTGGAGCAGCCCAGCCTGTCTTCACCAGTGGTGCAGCGGGTGATCAAGCAGGCCGGTGACCAGATTCATTCTGATTATGAGATGGCACGGGTGCTGATGACCGTCGCCACGAAATATGATCTGCCGGATGAAGCGTCAAGGACGGCCTTCATCACGGCCGCCAACAAACTCACCAGCGACTATGAACATTCTCGCGTCCTGATTGAGCTGCTGCGGCGGCCCAATATCTCTAAAGAAAACGTGAGCATGGCGCTCAATTCCGCCGCCAGCATCAAGAGCGATTACGAAAAGTCGCGCATCCTCCTTTCCCTGCTGGACCAGAAGGCGTTTGATCAGTCGCAGCTTGATTTCTACCTGAAGCTGGTATCGGCGATCCATTCCGATTATGAAAAGTCGCGCGACCTGCTGGCGCCAATGCAGAAGTATACGCTGGCGGCTGACCAGATCAATCGCATCATGGACGCTACAACCGCTATCGGGTCCGATTATGAAAAGTCACGGCTGCTGCTGGGCCTGGCGAAACAGGGCAAGTTCAATGAAAGCCAGATGGCGAACTACCTGAAAGTCGTCGACTCCATGAAGTCCGATTACGAGCGCTCGCGTAGCCTGCTGGAACTGATGCAGAACAACAATCTGAGCAGCGCCTCCGTGAGCAAGGCCATACAGAATATGTCGCGTGCGGGCAGTGACTTTGAGAAGTCGCGCGTGCTCACCACGCTGGTGAAGGCCAACAAATTCGATGAAAGCCAGATGAGCACCTACTTGGGCGTAATGGATTCCATGAGCAGCGATTTTGAGCGCTCGCGCTGCCTGCTGGCGCTCATGGAGAACAACAAGCTCAGCAATGCTTCAGTTGGCAAAGTGCTGGACGCCGTGGGCCGGATCGGCTCCGACTATGAGAAGTCACGTGTTCTGCAGGCTGTGGCGCACTCTTACACGCTGGAAGGGACGCTGCGCGAGAGTTACATCAAGGCGGCAAACTCCATCAACAGCGAATTCGAACGCAATCGCGTGCTGGCGGCGGTGGTGAAGAGGGCGACATTGTAGCGACCCAATTGGACCACACAAATTCTGGGCAGCGTAGGCGTTCTGTCTTACACAGTGTGTTTTTGCCGCGAGACGACCACTATAGCTTACCTGCCTACCAAAAATGGCAGGTGCAATTTTCTGGCGACTTTGCGGACCTCAGGGTGAAATTCATCCGCAAGGTTGCTGGTAACAAAACCAGTCAGCGCGAGCGCGCTGCGGCTAAGCCCATGGGAAGCATTGGCATAGGGATCAGGCAAATAGCCGTTGCCGACGAAGCCCCCAGCAAACGCGCCGGCAAGATTCGCCAGCGCCAGCCGCGAATGACCGTTATCACCGCGGTCAACAACCATATAACGCACTGCATTCAGGCTGCGAGCAAAGAAATTTTTGCTGCGCGAGGGGTAGTAGCGCGGGTCTTCGTGGACGATGGATGCAACAACGAATTTTCCACCTTGCACCGCGGCCCAGCTCGCCATGAAGTCGCCATAGTTGCGGGCAAAGCCGGCAAGGCCCTGCCGCCATTCCCGTGGGTAGGCTTTAGGTGGATTCGCCATGGTTAATCCATCGTAAAACGCCGCAACCGGATAAATTCCGGGACGAAACGATTCGATGGCAAAGTAACGCAGCTTCCCTTTGACCTTGAGCGGAACAGGTGCGTCCGGGTTTCCCACCGTGCTGCTCTGGTCGGTAGCCTTCGGCGAAACAGATCGCTTCTGTTCATCGGCGGAGGGCTGCGGCTCCGGACGCGGCTGTTGATCGATTGCTGGCTGGTTAACAATCTGATGCGCCGGGCTCCGCGTAGCTTGTGCTTGAAATACTTGTGCGCGCAATCCGGGCGCCAGCCAGATCACTACCAACAGAAAAAACGAACCAGTCACTAATCTTATAAACATGTCACTTCCATCGTATCAGTGCAACGGCCTACATACTTGCGATGCAAAGTTACGTCGCCACGGCGGCCTTTGCAATTTGCGAGCTGCTCCAAAAGAGACGGCCGGTATTGCACGGCGGTGGATCGCGCACCAAGAGGCCCTGGCACCGTTTGAGACTGGTTGTTTTTTTAACCGGGTCCGGTCCACGCCGGATCTTGTTCTCTTTGAACATCCACTAAGCTTCGTAGTAAGTGGCATTTAACACTGCGCATCTCTTCGGTTAAAATAGAGAATTCAGATTGCGGGCGCGCCTCTCCTAGGCGGCCACCGCCTGCTTTCTTTAACTCTTCAGGAGAACCATGATGGCGACCGTGCCGGCCAGTGAGTCTTTTCAATTTCAAGCTGAAACCACGCAGCTTCTTAACCTGATGATCCACTCTCTCTATACCCAGAGAGAGATTTTCTTGCGGGAGCTGATCTCAAATGCTTCGGACGCTTTGGACAGGCTGCGCTTTGAAGCATTGACCAACCTGGAACTGGTGGAAGACGGCCACAAGTATGAGATTCGGCTGAAGCCGGATGTGGCAGCCCGGACTCTGACTATCAGCGATACGGGGATAGGCATGAGCCGCCAGGAGCTAATCGAGCACATTGGGACCATTGCCCGGTCTGGCACGCGTGAGCTGCGCAAAAGGATGAAGGAGTCGCGGTCCAGTGAGGCTGTCGCTGAATTGATTGGACAGTTTGGAGTTGGTTTCTATTCCGCGTTCATGGTGGCGGACAAGGTAACCATCCTCACTCGTCGCGCCGGCGAGTCGAATGCAAGCTTGTGGGAATCGGCCGGAGAAGGCGTCTACACCCTGGCGGACGCGGAAAAGCCAAGTTGTGGGACCGACATTACTCTCCATCTAAAGCCGGTCGATACGGAAAACGGCATTGAAGACTACACCGATCGCTGGAAGCTCTCGATCATCGTTCACAAATACTCCGACTTTATCGCCTACCCCATCATCTATGAAGGCCCCAGGCAGGAGCCAGGAGAAACCGAAGACGCGGCAAAAGAAATAAAGATCGAAACCAAAACGCTGAACTCAATGAAGCCGATCTGGACGCGCAGTCGGTCGGAGGTGAGCGAAAGCGATTACAGCGATTTTTATAAACATCTTTCCAATGATTGGAATGCCCCGCTGAAGGTAATGCCGCTGAAAGCCGAAGGGACAGTGGAGTATGAGGCGCTCCTGTTTATTCCCTCACAAGCGCCACATGATCTCTTTTACCACGGAACGGAAGCCGGGCTCAGACTGTACGCCCGGCGAGTGATGGTCATAGAGAAATGCGAGGACCTGCTCCCCAGATATCTTCGTTTTATCCAGGGCGTGGTGGATTCCACGGACTTGCCCCTGAACATATCCCGCCAGCGCCTGCAGCAGGACCGGCACATAACGCAGATTCGCAAGTGGCTGACGCGCAAAGTGCTGGACGCACTGACCGAAATGCGCGAGAAAGAGCCTGAAAGCTATCTCAAGTTCTGGAGCGAGTTCGGCCGGGCCATGAAGGAGGGCGTCGGCTTTGATTATGAAAACAAGGAAAAGCTCGTTCCGCTGCTATTGTTCGAGTCCTCCCACGACGCCAAAGAGCTGACCACGCTGAAAGCATACGTGGAGAGAATGAAGCCGGAGCAGACCGAGGTCCTGTACCTGACGGGCGAGTCGCGCAAGGTCATTGAGCACTCTCCGCACCTTGAAGTGCCGAAACAGAAGGGCTATGAGGTTCTCTATCTCAGCGATCCCGTGGACGAATTGCTGGTGCAGCACCTGCATGAGTTTGAGGGTAAGCGTCTGAAGTCCGTAACCAAAGGTAAAGTTCACCTCGGGACTGAGGAAGAGAGAAAGCAAGCTGAGGAGCAGATCAAAACCAAAGAGGAAGAATATGCCGGTTTCCTTCAGGCGTGCCAAAAGAAAGTAGACGAATACGTCAAGCAGATCCGGCTCTCAACGCGGCTGGTAGACTCACCCGCCTGCCTGGTGACAGAAGAGCATGAGTACAGCCCGCATCTGGAGAGATTGTTGCAAAAAGGCAAGGGCGGCGGGCCGAAACAGCGGCGCATCATGGAGCTCAACGCCGTCCATCCCATTGTGGCGCGGCTTTACGACCGCTATAAGGTGAACGCCGAAGACCCGGCGGTTGGGGAGTCTATTGAGCTTCTGTTCCAGATGGCGCTAGTGGCGGAGGGCTCAGAGCTTGCCGATCCGGTGCAGCTAAACCAGCAGGTTCTGGCGTTGATGCAACGGACGCTGTAGGGCGTGGTATGGAAGAGGGGCCTTGCCTTCAGGAGTTTTGGTAGGCCTCTTTCAAGCCGCAACAGAATTATCGACGTCTCGCTGTCCAGAGAGTTTCGGGAGATTACGTTGTTACGGTATCTCCTTGTGTCCACTTCACGCCATCGTGCGGTGAGGCCAACAGAATATGTGGGAGCTCAATCGTGTGCCGCTTCTCCGCTTCATAGAAGCGATTCCAATTCAACTTAGCTCCTTCCATCCAAAGCCGTCCTAGTCCACCGAGCATATATTGCATATCAGGCTGTGGTTCGTTCGCCGGAGGCAGAGATGATATGACTGAGAGCCGAGGTGGGCGAGCCGCATGCTGGGAAATCAGTGTGCTCAGTGTTGTCCCGGGGCCAACCTCCAGCAGGATCAATTCCTGGTCCTTCAGCAACTCAGCCGCTCCGTCAGAAAATCGGACAGTATTCCGCAGGTGATTGACCCAATAGTCCGGGTCTGTGATCTCCTTGCCGCTGATCCACTTGCCGGTTAGATTGGAGAGATAAGGCATCCTGGGGACTTGCAGGCGCACTTCAAGCACTACTTTTCTAAAGTCGTCAAGGATCGGATCGACCGCGGCCGAGTGGCCTGCCGCTGTCACTCGCAGCCGCCGAGTCATCACTTCTCTGCGCGCCAGCTCCGCTTCTAGTGTTTCAATTTTGTGCTTTGAGCCCGAAATGACACAGGAAGAGGGCGTATTGATGACGGCGATTTCAAGCCCACCAAGTTGCTCCAGAAGCGGTTTCAGCTCTTCTTCAGACAGCAGCGCACTGACCATGGCTCCGCCGGCAACCTGTTGAATCAATCTGCCTCGTGCCGCAACCAGCCTGAGTCCTTCTTCCAGAGAGAAGACGCCGGCAATGCAGGCGGCGGCAAACTCTCCCAGACTGTGGCCGATCATCCCCATCGGCTCCACACCCCATCGCATCCATTGGCGGGCTACCGCGTACTCAATGGTGAATATGGCTGGCTGAGTGAACCTGGTTTGTGCGAGCTGGCCGGCAGCTTCATCCAATTTGTCCTTGGGATAAAACAGGTCGCGCAAATCAAGCTTCAGGTAGGTCTTTAAGTACTCGCAACAATAGTCGATATCGGCGCGGAACAGCGGTTCGTTTTCATACAATTCTTTGCCCATATTGACATATTGCGCTCCCTGTCCTGGCAACAGGAAAGCCACCTTACGCTCGCGCCGCTCTTCAACTGCGGTAAAAACACGGCTTGTATCATTCTCCAGGATTCGCAACGCATCTTCGCGGTCGCGACACACCAACATGCGGCGATGCGGAAGCGTCGGACGTGCGGTCTTGAGCGTATACGCCACATCGGCAAGATTCGCTTGCCCATTCTCATTCAGAAAATCGGCCAGATTGTTGCCCAATGTGTCCAGTTCAGCGGGTGTGTTGGCCGACCATGTTAGCAATTGCCATGGGCGAGAGGCGTCATCAGGTCCAGAAAGAGGTGGCTGGTTCTCTCCTGATGAATCCTTCTGTCTCGCGTCTGGACCGGCTTGAAACTGTGATGACAATCCAACACTCATAAATTTCAGAAATTAATTAGTACACAAACTGGGCCATCGATGTGTGGCTCTATCGGACTTTTGCCAACTGGCATTTTTAGGAGCTGGCTCTTGATTCAAGGCAACTTGAGGCGATTACTTCGGCGATTCTTTAGTCTTACGAGGCTGATAAGTGCATCCACTCAGCGCTTGGTTATCATATTCTGATCAAATCGCCAAATAGCGCTAGACCGCAGGCGAGGGCTGAGAACACATGCCTGAATCAACGGGATGTGTGGTCCCGTTGAGACGTTCTTACCCACAGCAGCGTTCGCAACTAGACAAAAGCCTTACAGGTTGGGAGCCGTTGGAACTTTTCCAGCGCGAAGCCGCTTGAAAGCTGGGGCTGTAATGGAATTTGTGGTCCTGGCGGCCTGTGGTTGCTCAGCAGCCTTAGCGCCTGTTCTTTCGTCATGAAGAAGGCGTCGAAGAGAACGCAGATCGCTTAAAGTACGGCCGCTTGCAGACAGGTGCCGCTGCAGTTTTTCCAGGTTGTACTCAACCACGCAAAGAGCCTCTGCACGGCGGTGTGACATTTGCAGAGTGGCCAGACTGATCTCATCATCAATATCGCGCTTTGCTTCTTTGACCGTCTCCAGCAGAAGCCTGATGTATTGCTGCGCATTTTCAATGCTTTCAAACGGACTTGCGTTTCGATGGTTCATTGGTCTCACCAAAAAACAATAGCTATTGGACGTGAGCGTCAAAGACAGCGGTCTGCACCTGGCCAGACCGTTTGATCTGTACAAAGACGCGATAGTCTCCGGCGTGAGGGAATCCATACGGAAAGCTGAATTTCGGCGGTAGAGATGCGGAGGAATGCGCGTTGCCCATTACCATTCCAGAGCCGCCGGTGGAGTCTTGCCCCATAAGGCGCGCTTGTGCCATATCCAGAGATGCCATTGAGATTGAACCGGCCGGATGGATGTGAGCAAAGACGCTCAGATCAGAGCAAACCACCTGCGCGTGCGCCGCCATGCCCATATAAGGTTCCAGACCACGGGCCGGCGAGCCGTCCTTTTCTTCAACCCTGAACTTGAAGCTCGTTGGCACATTGGCTTTTAGAGTATCTGCGTCTCGTTCCCAAACTACGCGGGCGCCATCGGGAAGGTCTGCTACCGTGGTTTCGGAAATAGGCGCTGGCAACCGGGCGCCCACCCATGCCGAGTCATCGCCGATAGTGGAAGCGCCATTGATCTGGGGAAGGTCCGCCTTACCAACCAGCGTCCAGGGAAATCCGCTCTTGTCTACGATGTCAGCGAACACCTGATACTGGCCCGCAGGCATCGCCGGAAGCCTTTGGACAAATGCGCTGCCATCAACGAGATCGGGATGGAGATGCCACATCTTCTCCATTCCCGGCAGACGAATGAGAAACAGGTGCATGACGTGGCCGTGGTCAGGAATCAATTCATCCATTTTGACCGCGCTGGCGGATTGACTCTGGCCGACGAGTGGAACCATGAGTGGACCGGCGGGCCGAACCATCAGGCGATTCCCGTCAAGCAGAGTTGTTTCCGCTCGAGGCGGTTTGAGGAGATCGACATTGCGCTCGTATGTGGCCGCCTCTACACTCCACGTGGTCCGTTGCCGGTAAACGATGATCAAGACCACGACCATGGCGAGCGCCATAACGATCCGTGAGCGCCGCCTGTTAGGCCCCTGGGGAGCCTCACCCGGAGGGACCGTGCTTTCGCGGACCACAGCGCCGGTGATCAGGACCACGCTGAGCGTCAGGAAAACAAAGAAAAAACCGAGAAGCGCTCCCAGCCACCGGCCCATCGGCAACGATTGCCTTGCAAAGGACGCAACCGGGACGGAAAGCTCCGCTTTGCCTTTGGCGCCATCCGCTTCAATTCGAACTTGCAGAGCGCCAAATTCCATAAACCACAAATTGCCCACGAAAAATTGCGGATCATCCTTTGATCGCTGGGCTACGTCGGGAACGGGCGGCAAATTTGAGCCCAGCCCACTTAGCCGGAGAGACGCGACTTGAATGTTTTGCACCTCGGGCGAGGCACTGCGGACCTGGATCTCGGCCACGCCGGGAATCACCTGCGGCAGGCGTATGGTTACAAAAAGGTGGTAAGGCCCGGCATCGCCTTCATAGTAGACGTCCGCGCTGCCAACATGAGCATGGACGAGAGTGCTCGCAAGAAGAATGAAGAAAATCTTCGATAGGTTTCGCATGAAGCTTTTGCCTCCAGATTGAAAGTGCAGAACGAGACGAGGTTCAACGCTTTTCACCTGCGGACTCGTCGCATCCAATTACCCCAGGCCAACCCAAGGCGGGTAGTCACAATGGCGGCAACAAGCGCGGCGGCCAAAGTAAGCAGGAATGCGGCAGCTGTCTTTTCCGCGACCGCAAATTTATAGGGATCGTACAGAAATCCCGCGGGGTCCCCGTAAGCAAAGTAGGCAGTGCCGAAGACCCAGTTTCGCGACGCCGGCGACATCAGGAAATTGGCGAACGGCCACTGAACGGCGAGAAAGCTGAGCAGGAATGCGGGCCCAACGCAAATGGCCTTGAACCAGGAGGACCGCTGTTCCAGCTTTTGCAACAACACATCCGCAACGAAGGCTGGAACAATGAGCAACAAGGGAAAACCTATTGGAATGAGATGAGTCACGTTGTGGTACACGGGGCCGAGCTTTGGTTGCGCGGGAAAAAGCGGCAACAACCACTCCGATCCCAGCCCAATGGCTGTATAAATAGCGGCTGCGATTGTGCATCCCCACTTATTGACCGCAGCCCGGCCCGTAGCAAATAAGATGGGCGGGATAAACACGGCCACCGCAAGATAACAGGCGGCGGTATGCATGTTTTCGGTAAGTGTGGCAACGACGATCAACTTGGCGAACTGTATCAACCCCAGCGAGCCTACAAAAAGGAATAGCCACCTCAAGCGGCCGCGCAGCGTGTCCATGGACTGGCTCATAGCGCTGGCTATCCAGGCCATCGCGCCGACCTTCGCAGCGAGCGAGCCGAGGAATAACAGCGAGTGGGGTGGCGTGATCATTTTCACATCCAGCCCGTACGCGTTGTGCCACCAGTTATCAAATGGCTCGGAGGCAAAAATCGCAACGCTGCCCCAGAGAGCAATAAAAGCCCCTCCTGGCCCGCGTAAACCCAGGACATTGACAGAAGCGTCCCGCGCCGCTGCAGAGCCGCCCCAGGTGGTCGTCAGGATTACATAGGCCGAGGCAATTCCAACGAGAATGCCTCCCACCTGAACCATGACGTGCGGCGGAATCCACATCGTGTCTCGGCCAATGGACATGTGCCAGGCAAAATCCCAGGTTCCGCCGACCAGAGCCAGGATCATGCCTCCGGTCATCACCCACAGGGCCCGGGGAATCGAAACAGCATCAGCTAAGGCCAGCGGACGGCTTTGCACCGGCAATACTGCCGGAAGAATTCTTGCTTGTGACATGTTGGTGACTCCATTCCCCGGATCGGGAGATTGGTTTAGGCAATCGAATTATGGTTGCGGTTTAAGGCTACAAGGCGAGCCAGATGAGACTAACGAACCTACGCGGAATGGCACAACGGGGCCACCGCCAACTTCCGCTTACGAAGGGATTGCGCCTAGGAAATCCGGGCGTACTGCCGTTGAAATTCCTTTATTTCCGTCAGAAAAAGCATATCTGTTCCTTGTGCCTTTCTCGCGTGAGGAATAAAGTTTGTGTCAAGAACCACATTGCGGGTCCCGAATTTCACCGAGTTGTTGTTTACCAGCAACTTGTCATATTCTTCCATCGACAACTCACATCTTTTGTCCAGTTGGTCCTTGAAGCGCAGCGCTCGCACGCGCTCCTGGCCCTCTTTGGTTACGATTCCACTGAAGAACTCGGAACAGCAGCCAGACCCATAAGAGAAGCAGCCGATTCTTTGAGGTGTCTGGAAATTACCGTGGTCGATTGTGCTCAGCAGCGAGAGCATGGTAGTCGCGCCCATGATATTGCCGACGCGCTGGCAATGAATGAGACCGGGAACCACGCGCCGCTCGAAGTCCGCTTCAATCTCCTTCGGGTTGGCCTTGGCCATTTTGCGCATCATGTCTCGATGCGCTCCCTTGATCATGCCTCCAAAAGGAGTGTGCATTGCCAGATAACCAAAAGTATTGGCGAAGTCCGCCCCCTCTACACGCTTCACGTACTCCCGGAAGGCCCCTTCGTAACAGTCCAGGTAGGAAAGCAGGGAAAGATCGGCGTCGCCCGCTTCGCTGTCTGGTACCGGACGGCAAGTATCCATGACTTCATAGCCATAGTAGCCGCTCGCTCCGACATCGACCTGGAACACATGAGGCTCTTCGCTCACGATCATTGCCACAGCGCCGGCGCCGGCGCTCGGCTCAAAGAAAGACCAGTCTTCCGTCAACGCTTCTCCGCCCTCCACCGTCATGAAGCGGGAAATGTCTGTGGCGATCACCAGCACCTTGGCCCCGGGCGAAGCCTGTGACAGGACGAAGTTGACCGCCATCTGAAACCCGGCCACACCAGAGTAACAGGCGTTTTTCAGCTCGAATAAACGGCAATTACGGTTCAAGCCCAGGAGCTTGTGAAAATAAGTGCTCATAGACTTGCCAAAATCGAAAGCCGATTCCGTACAGGTAATCACCATCTCAATCCGGTCTTTTTCCTGCGGACTCATGGCCTCGATCAGCGGCTTGGCCGCGTTCAAACCAAAAGTAATCGGATCTTCATAAGGCAGGACGACGGTTTTCTCCCTCATTAGCAAGTTCCTGAATCGCGTCGCGTCCAGGTTGCGATGCAAGGCGAGCTTTTCCACGTTCACGAACGCGCTACCGGTAAAGGCATTAATCGCTTCAATTCCAACTAAACTCATAATGTGTCCTCTGGTGAGATATTTTTCCAATCCTGGCCTGATATCCAAATGGACTGAATGCTCAAACGAAATCGAACATCTTTGCTACGTTTTGTCCGCTTCTCAAGCGAAAAGCTGCGAAAGAGTGTTTATCGGCAAACTGCAAATAAACATTTTCCTTCAGCAACTGCGAAAGTCTTTGACCGGGTGGCGTCCCATAAGAATGTCCGGGAAAGACGCGTGTGTCCGGCCTGAGACGGTTTTTTAGCACTTGCAGGCTCGCAAACATCTCATGAGCAGCTTCAATGTCGGGGCATAAGCCACATCCCTCCGCAAACAAAACATCGCCTGTAAACAAGTTGTCCGCCATCAGGTAACACGTGCAACCGGGGGTGTGCCCGGGCGTGAGTATCGGTTCAATCAGCATCTGCCCAACCGCCCAAGGGGTCGTGTCTATGCCAACCAATTGCCTGGCTTTGAACCCGGAATCCGCTATCTCTTCCTTCGACATCCAAATCGGGCAGTCGTACTCTTCCGCAATCGGCTCAGCAAGATGGATGTGATCAGGGTGGCCATGGGTAATCAGCACTCCACTCAGGACCGCCTGCGTGTACATCAAGGCCTGTTCGATCTTTTCCATCTGCCAAGCCGGATCGACAATAACTGCCTGGCGGCTGCCTGGATCAACCACCAGATAGCTGTAGTTCTTCATCGACTCATGGCACATTTTCAATGCGACGACTTGCGGCATCATTCCGTTGTGGCCTGCGGCTGTGTAATGTTGATTCATTTTGAAATGTCTCGAACAACTCCTCGTTTTCAACGCCGTTGCCTGCTCTTGAGCGGGTGCTTAAACGCCGGCGGCTAGGGACAGCCGCGCGGTTCCAGTGGCGCGAGCGCCGGTCAGCGCTGTGGGCAGCGCTCTGACAAACAAGTTTCTGAAGTTGATCAACACGTCTCCGCTTTCATTCAGGAGCCGAATGTTGAACTTCCGCACGCCTGCCAGATTCGGCTCGCGCGAGCTGGCAAATTCTGTGTACGCGTAGCAAGTCTGGCGCACGGGGTGGAGAATCTCGACCTCATCAAGGGCAAAAGGCAGGTGCGGAGTCAAAGATTCCAGGCCTCCAACCAGGCCGGCGGCGGTTTGCAAGGCGCCATCAATCATGCTGGGATGAAGAATGAACTGGCCAAAATCGCCTTTCAAATGATCAGGAATTTTTAATTTCGATAAGGCGAACGCGCTGTTGATGTAAATTTCCTGAATAACCTGGAATGAAGGCCCGTAGTTCAGGCCATATTTCCTGAATTTGTTGTAATAGGCCGTTCCATCTTCGCGCTGTGCACATTGCGCTTTCAGCGTTTCAATAGGGATACGATTCTCGGCATCTGCCGGGGCAGCCCAGCTGTTGCTGAAAGCAAGCCTTCCTTCCGAATGGAGGATCGTTTCATTCTCGTCATCCAGCGACGAAACCACATACTCAACGATGTCACCAACGTATTTCAAGGAAGTGCGAACTGTTTGCGGGCCTTTCCGGAAACTCAAAGGCTTGATCCAGACGATGTCCTCGATCTTGCGGACCCTGCGTTCCGCAGCAATGCTTCCTGCGATGCACGCCATCTCCACAAATCCCGCCCCGGGGAAGATACCTTCTTCGTTTACCTTGTGGTCACAAGCATAAAATGCCGTATCGGAGAGCGATGAGGCAAAGCTGGTTTCTTTCAAGGTAGAGCAGTTATAGGAAATCAAAGGATGCAGTTGTGCGTTAGGAAGTGTTTGCTTTTCGGAAGCCGGAGAACTTGCAATCCAATATCTTTCGCGAGCAAACGGATAGCTAGGCAGAGAGGTCCGGCGAGGCTTGGTCCCAGGATATAACGCGTCCCAATTTATTTCTTCGCCCGCGACCCACATGGAGGCGATCTCAGTCAGGCTCTGCCCTGCCGTCTCCGCGCTTTTTGAACGCTTACGGCGTGCGCCGGCATTGCCGCGCAAAATACCGTCCGAAGAACCTCGCCTGCTCCAATCGTCCAGGCGATCAATGAGTTCATTAACTTCTGAAACAACAATCGCCAACCTTTCTTCCATCGCTTCTCTGCCGACCTGGAGGGTGTAGCAAAGGCGGGAAAGATCAGGATCTTGTTCACGGCGTAAATGAATGAGCAAACGGCTGACATATTCCCGAAGTCGATCTTCATTCTTGGCGGAAAGCGTGAATAGATATGGGCCGGCTTCTCGCGTGCCGTTCGAAGCCTCAGGCACTTCATGCTCCTCCAGAATCACGCAGGCATTTACTCCTCCGGCCCCAAAGGAATTGACCAACGCACGGCGCGGATGAGCCGCTGACGATTTCCATTCGGACAGTCCGTGTTGCAGATAGAACGGCGATTGCTTTATTTCGATATTAGGGTTCGCCTCGTCAGAATGGATGGAGGGAGCCAACTGCCGGTGCTTCATTTGCAGGATGACCTTGGCCACGCCGGCAATTCCTGCCGCCGACTCTGAATGCCCAATATTTGCTTTGACGGAACCGATTGGGCAGAATTGCGTTTTTGGTGTTTGTGTCTGAAATGCCTGTGTCAACGCGGCAATTTCAATCCCATCGCCCAACTGAGTTCCGGTGCCATGACCCTCAACGTAGCCAATGGTTTCAGGATGGATATGCGCCTTCTTGAGCGTATGGCGGATCAGGTTCGCTTGAGAATTCGGATTGGGAGCAGAATAGCCGTTCGACCTGCCGCTATGATCGAACGCGCTTGCCGGGATGACGGCATAAATATGGTCCTGATGCTCTATCGCTTTGTTTAGCGGTTTAAGCACCAGTGTCCCCACTCCCTCTCCTGGAACAAAGCCGTCATCGCCGGCGCCGTAGCTGTGGCATTTTCCATCGAGAGAAAGCATCCGTCTCTGGCACAGCGATTGGTATTTTGACGGATGCAGATACAAGTTCACGCCGCCGGCAATTGCAACCTGGCATTCGCGATTTTTTAGGCTTTCGCACGCAAGATGTACGGCGACCAGGGAGGAAGAACAAGCTGTATCAACCGGCATGCTGGGCCCGTTGAAATCAAAGAAATAAGACACGCGATTGGCTATGGACCACGGCAAGGCGCTGGGGAAAACGGTATTCCCGCGGTTCCGTTCCTCGGGTGCCCACAAATGATAAGAGTTCGTGGTCACGCCCACAAAAACGCCTACGTCCGCGCTTCTTGCCTTGGGGCACCGTTTTTTCAAACTCTCCCTGGTGTACCCTGCGTCCTCGATTGCGGCCCAAACCGATTGCAGGAATAAACGCTCCTGAGGATCCATGACTCGCGCCTCTTCCGCAGAGATCTTGAAGAACTGCGGATCGAACTTGTCGTAGTCGTCCAGGAAGCCGCCCCACTTGCAATAGATTTTTCCATCCGCAGCGGCCGCCGGCTCAGGATGATAGTACGCCTCATAATCCCAGCGGCTGGACGGCACAAGATCAATCAAGTCTCTCCCCTGTTTCAGGTTTTCCCAATATTCGGCCAGGTTCCCAGAGTGAGGATAGTACCCATGAATACCGATGATCGCGATTGGCCCGAGATCATCTTTGTCGTCTGCGGCTGGCGCCTCGCCTTGAACTGTTACTTCCGCTGTTCCCTCAGACGAGATAGCCGGTTCGCGGGTAGAGCCGGTCAGGCCAAGTAATGCAACCAGGGCGTCCCACGCTTCCTTCATCAGGAACTGCGCAAGTTCCCGCACCGTCTCATGCTGGTATAGCAAGGTCTTTGGCAGCGCGCCCAGGTCCCTTTCCAAATTGAGATTCAGGTGATGGATCATTACGGAATCAATGCCAAAAGACTCCAAACGATCTGACGAACCAATCCGGTCCGGGGCGAGCTTGATTTCTTCGCCGATCAATGCCTTCAAATACTCTTCTGTTTTCGCGAAAAGCGTTGCGGCATCAACACTGCTTGTTGGAGTGGCCGCATTTTTATCAGACTTTATAGGCTTCTGAGCAATGAAGGCGGCTATTCTTGAAGGAATTCCATAAAGCGCTATGCCTTGCATTGCCTCCGAACGCAGGAAGTCTTCCCAGTATTGAAGACCCTCTTTCGTCGGCAAAGGAGATATTCCAGCATGTTTTTCCGCAAGCGCAATGCTATCCGGGGAAGCATTCATCCCTCCCTCTTCCCACAAGGGCCAATTGATCGATAATGTCCGGCCCGACCGCTTCTGCGTTCTCTTCAGGTTCTCGCGGCTCTCCACAAAGGAATCTAAAAAGTGATTCGCGTAAGCGTAATCGCTTTGGCCCAGATTGCCCATCACTCCCGCGATGGAAGAAAACAGGACAAACAAGTCCAGATTCTCGTCTCTCGTCGCCAAGTCCAGGTTGATCGTGCCGTAAACCTTGGATGCCAGCACCGCCTCCATCTCTTCCCTTGTCTTCTTGATAATGAAAGAGTCCCGGTTCACGCCAGCAGCATGAATGACTCCATTTATTTCCGAGAATCGTGCTTTCGACTCACGCACCACTCTTTCCACATCTTCCATTTTGGAGATATCGGCCTGAAGCACCAGGATTTCGGCGCCGTGGCTTTTCAGCTGACTTAGTTTTTCTTCTTGCGTTGGGCCGGGCACAGAACGCCCCACCAGGACGAGTTTCGACTGGAAATTCTTCGCCAGATACTCTGCAAAGATGAGTCCCAGACCGCCCAATCCGCCGGTTATAAGGTACACGCCATTCTGTCGCAGCGGCAATGCTGCCGATCTTCTTTCCACGGAAGTTTGCGGCAGTAACTCGCTGATGTATCGCGCATACTTTTGCTGCTGCTGGTCGAGATGAATGTGATAACGAATCTCTTGTGCCGTCCAATCTTTTTCGCAAATCTCATCCCAAAGGAGGTCGGCCATCTCTGAAAGAGACTTTTTTCGGTCTAATCCTGGTCTGCTTTGGATATCCACGACTTTTGCCAGGTATCGCGGATTTTCCAGCGCCAGGGTCTTGAAAAAACCGCCAACCGCAGCGCTCAGCGGATCTGTCGCTTCCGAATGACTAGAGAATACCGATACGAACCTCACCGGCGCCTGATGCTTCTTCTTCATTAGGGCCCTGCTCAGAAAAAGGAGCGCATAGACACCGTCATTCAAATGCTGAGCTACTTGATCTTTGACTTCCAGATTGCATACGTCGGAACAGTGGTGGAGAACGACATCAGGCAGCAGGGCTTTGCGATTGAGGTCCGCTATGAGTTCGTGGAACTGCTCTTCCCGTTCAGGATCTAACAGGTAAACGTTCTGCCCGATTTCCTGAAACGATTTACCTAGTTTCACCAAAACAACAGATTCAGCCCTTGGGCCGTTCTCGCGTGGCTCTTTCATTTTGAGAAATAGCTCTTCTGACGCGTCCAGAACCAGAATTGGACCAATCGCATGATGTTTTTCCGCTTGCGCGGCAACGGGCCGCAATGTCCATTGCGGGGAGTAATATGTCCTTCTTTTTTCTTCTGCATTTGCCCGTGTTGCAACCTTCGCGGTTTTCAATGCATTCTTTTGGATAACGAGCGAAGAGGGCGCCTTCTGATTTATCTCTACCCAACACCGCTCTTTGGCGAAAGGATATGTCGGGAGTGAGACTCTTTTGGGCGTTGCCTTGCGGGGCAGGAGCGACCAATCAATTTCAACGCCCAAGACCCAGAATCTAGCCAGCTTTTCCAGATCGTTGCTTGCAAGAAGGTCCGCAAGAAAAGCCTTCCCCGCTCGCCCTTCAATCAGATTGCCAGCATATTGGGCCTCCTTGACGCTTCCATGGAAAACATCCTCCAATTCCGTGGTATCGCCCGATGGATGACTATCTTTCCTTTTTCGCTGAGTGGTCCAGCGCTCTAGTTTGTTTTTGAGGTCCTCCGCGCTCGACGCGATGATGACAAGGCGCGCATCCATCGGCGCGCGTCCCATCTGTGAGGTATACGCCATGTTGGCCAGTGAAACGCCCGACGAGTTTTGCAGGAAGTTGGCAACTCTTTCCGCATAACGGCAAAGGGCATCCTGGTCCCTTGCGGAAAGGACAAAGGCTTCGGCCGGCGTTGTATGAGAAGGGCTCGCCGGTTCTTGAGCAGCAAGATATTCTTCCAGGATGAGATGCGCGTTCGATCCTCCGGCGCCGAACGAACTCACGCCAACGCGCCTGGGGTGTGCAGCCGTATGTTTCCACTCGGCCAGTTGAGTCTGCACATAAAACGGAGATTTCTGGAAATTGATGTTGGGGTTGGGAGGATCGGCATGTAACGATGGAACCAACTGCCTATATTTAATCTGCAATAAGGCTTTGGTAACGGCCGCAATCCCGGCCGCCGACTCGAGATGCCCGATATTTGATTTGACCGATCCAATGGGACAGAACTGTTTCTCTTCAGTGGAGCCCTCAAACGCCTTCAACAGCCCGGTTATCTCGATTGGATCTCCCAGGGAAGTGCCGGTTCCATGAGTCTCAATGTAACTCAGGCTTTTAGGTTCGATGTTAGCTTTTTTGAGGGCGTCGATAACCAGATCGCCCTGAGCATTCGGATTGGGGACCGTATAGCCGTTGGTTTTTCCTCCATGATTCAAGGCGCTCGATTTGATTACCGCGTAGATCTGATCGCCATCGCGAAGGGCGTTTTCCAGAGGCTTGAGCAGGACCGCCCCCACTCCTTCTCCCGGGACGTATCCATCTCCGCCCTGTCCAAAGCTCCGGCATTTGCCATCGCTCGCGGCAAACTTTCCCTGGCTCATGCTCAGATATTTGCTCGGATGTACCGAGAGATTGACTCCGCCGGCAATGGCGGCATCGATCTCTCCCGCGCGGAGCTCCTTGCATGCCAGATCAATGGCGGTGAGGGAAGAAGAACACATGGTATCCAGCGCAATGCTGGGGCCATGAAAATCAAAAAAGTATGAAACCCGGTTCGCGATGGAAGCGTACGATGAATTTGGGATGGCGGCATCACCAGTCAACATCGCCTCCGCCCCGAAAAGCTCATACTGCCCCCACATGACGCCGACAAAGACGCCAACACGGCTTCCCGAGAGGCTTTCCTTGGTATATCCAGCGTCCTCAATTGTCTCCCATGCGGTTTCAAGAAATAAGCGCTCCTGAGGATCAGTCAGCGCGGCCTCTTTGGGAGAGATGTTGAAGAATAGGGGATCAAACTTGTCTACATCGCTAAGAAATCCGCCCCATTTGCTGTAGCTTTTTCCTGGCTTGTTCCGGTCAGAATCGTAGTACAAATCATGGTCCCACCGTTCTAACGGAATTTCCGTAATGCAATCGCGACCGTTCTGGAGATTTTTCCAGAATTCCTGCAAGTTCTCCGCCTGTGGATATCTTCCGGCCAGCCCGACGATTGCGATCTCCCGCCGATCATTTGTAGAGCCGGCGCTTTTGAAGCCAGAGCGACGCTTCTTGCCACTCCGCACCGCTGGAGTGGGCGGCTTTTCTTCTACCGTGCCTTGATCATCCAGCTTTGCAGTGGACGTTTCAGGCTGCGGCCCAATTTGCTCGCGCACAATTGACGGATGCGCTTTCAGAAGGTATCCGGCCAACCCAGCGATGGTTTGATATTCGAAAAACAATGTTTTGGAGAGCGATCCAAACGTCTTTTCCAGCTTGTTGGTCAGCTTCATCGCCAGGATCGAGTCAATCCCGTAGTTCTCCAACGCGGCGTGAGGATCAATTTTGTGGGAGGGCAGTTGCAACAGCTCCGCCAATTGCTTGCGCAGGTAGTCTTGCGTCTTCTCTACAAGGCCCTGCGAGTCGACCGCGAGAGGTGCCACCGGATGTTTTGCCTGCGGTTCGGATGGCGCGGTCACACCGGCAGTCATTGCGTGCCGCATCCGGGGCAGATCGCCTTCCGCCACCAGTATCTGGTCATTCGGCAACGTCAAACTGCGATAGAACGCCTGCATGCCCGTAGCGGTTTGCATCGGCTGCATGCCACTGCTTTCCTCCAGCGCTTCCCGGCTCGCCACGTCGGTCCCCATCCCGCCGTCTTGCCAGGCACCCCAGTCGATCGACCGCGTCTGCCCATACCTTTGTTTCGCAGCCACCAGCGCGTTGCGATACGCCGCGAATTGGTCCATAAAGCCGTTCGCTGCCGCGTAGTCGGCCTGACCCACATTTCCCATCGCACCAGAAATGGAAGAAAACAGCACAAAGAAATCCAACTCGATGTCGCTGGTGGCCTCGTCCAGGTTGTATGTTCCCGTGACCTTCGCTGCGAGCACTTGCTTAAATTCGGCGGGTGTCTTTTTCAGAATGAAGTTGTCTTTAACAATCCCAGCGCTGTGCAGGATGCCATTGATCTGTCCATACTCGTTTTTGATCGCCGCAACCAGATCCCTCACCTGATCCTGATTGGCAACATCCAATTGCCGATAGCTTACCCTTCCGGTTGGTATCGACAAACCGTCTACCAATCTTTGCTTTTCTGTATCGAATTCCGCCCGGCCCGCCAGGACAACCCTAGCCTGCGGCGCCTGCTTGAAGATTTCTTTCACAAACAGAGTTCCAATACCACCCAAGCCACCTGTAATCAGATAAACGCCGTGATCTTTGAATGCCACGCTCGGCGCTTCCTGCGAGGCCGGTGCCTCCCGCCAACGAACAACTTGACGGACATCTTGTTCGTATCGAACCAGCTTGTCCAACGGCTGCTGCATCTCTTCCTGCAGATGCCTGGCAAGTTTTTCAGCCGTCACATCCGGAGAGACAACGAGTAGTTGACCGATCAACTGGGGATTCTCCAGCGTTGCCGTCTTGAGTAATCCCCACAGCCCCGCCAGCACGAACTGTCCACGGTTCCCGCCCACAGCTATCTGGAAAAGCACTTTTCCATCCGGCTTGCTCTGGAGCACAGTTTGTATCCGCTTAAAGCATGCCAGGGCGTACTCGGTGTAGCGCTCTGCAATATTCTTTTCTTCCCATGCCGGCAATGAAAGGCATTGGCTGTCTGGAAGCACCGACGCGAGTTGATCGACAGCAATCTCTGAAAGCTCGCACAAAATAATATTGTGCTCCGTGTACGCGGGCTTACTTGCTGAAGTAGTATCCACGCCCTCGGCTTGCCAAATCGGAATGGCCAGCAGGCTGCCTGTCGTCTGCTTTTGCGCCGCAGGTGTGATGCTCTCTTTCCCCAGCACTCGCGACGAAAGTCCGCGCATCTGCACGCAGATATTGCCCTGTTCATCGCACAAATCGATATCCAGCTTTGCGTGCTGGCCCTCTGCCTGGCTGCCCGGCACATAGCGCACCCAGGCAAACATCCGTTGGCTGCAGGGCACGATGCTGCGCAGCGAATCGAGCGCATACGGCACTCGCGGCAAGCCTTCTGACAGACCATCGATCAAACCCACCGCTCCCTGCAACGCTGCGTCCATCATGCTGGGGTGCAGGACATAAGCCCCTGTCTTGTCCAGCACGCTACTCGGCAGCCGCAGTTGCGACAATACCTGCCTGTTTCCCAGATGGAGAGAGATGATTCCTTGAAACGCAGGTCCATAGATCGCACCCATCCGGTCCCATGCAGCGTACACGCTGTCCCGCTCTAGCTTGCCCTGTCCCATCTCACTCTTGAGCTGCTCGATATCTATCCTGGCCGGCTCAAATTGTTCACTCCAGAGCGCACGCCCCTGGCAATGGACGACCTCCTGCTCCGAATCCCGACTGTAAATCTCAAAGTCGACCTCGTCGTCGCCGGCCGATAACGCGATGCTGAGCTGCTTGTTCGCATTCACCGCCATGGCCTGTGCCCACACCACATTGCGCAACTCCAGCACGCTCGATTCCCGCTGCGCGGGCCACGCTTGCTCCATCGCCGCACGCGCCATCTCCAGATACGCCACCGCTGGCATCACCTTTTGACCTGCGTGTCCGTTCGTCCTCACCTGATGATCAGCCAGGAAAAATTCGTCGCCCGTGAACGTTGAGCTATAGCGTTGCTCGCTCAGATCGGAGGTGTTGCTGTGCAACAAGGGATGAAGCACAGCCGCTCCGGTCTCTTGAGCGGCCGCCTGCGTACCCGCTATCCTGTCGCTCCAGTATCGCTCCCTGGCAAATGGATAGGTCGGCAGGCTCATGCGCTGCGGTTTGGCTTCGCCGTATAGCTTGCTCCAATCCACATTCAGGCCTTTCACCCACATCTCCAGCAGCTTGGAGACTTTTCTGTTCGCCATCCATTTTTCAACCGCCTCCTGCAGGTCGGCATCGATACTGAATAATGACAGCGCTTCTCTGTTGCCTTTCACCTGTCCCTGATAAGCGTCGTCGATGCCCTGTTCCCCCGCCACGTAAGATTCCAGCTTTTCCACGAGCTGTTCAACCGAACCCACCACCAGGCCAAGCCGTTCCTCCATGGCTTCTCTTCCTACCTGAAGCGTATAGGCCATGGCCGCAAGATCAATCGCTTTGCCCGACGATCCGAGCGCTTGCTGTTCCTCACGGATAAAGACCAAAAGATCGGAAGCTCTTTGCTTCAATTGCTCCGCGCTTCTGGCGGACAAAATAACGATTGCTGTGTCTTCCGCGGGAGCGGCCGGCTTCCTGAACTGTGCCGACCCTGGATACTCCTGTACAATCATGTGCGCATTTGCGCCCCCGGCGCCGAAAGAAGATACGCCGGCAATGCGCGGTATTTCCTGCACCACTCCGTTGGTTTCGCACAATGGCCGCTGCCAGGGTCCCAGGCTTTTTTGAACCTTGAAAGGAGTTTGGCTAAAGTCGATTTCGGGGTTGGGTACCTCAGAATGAAGGGAAGGCGCCAGTTGTTCGTACTTCAACTGCAGCAACACCTTCGTTAATCCGGCAATACCGGCTGCGGATTCACAATGACCGATATTCGACTTCAGCGATCCGATGGCGCAAAACTGCTTTTTGTCACTCGTTTCTTGGAACGCCCGGGTAAGGCCGGCGATCTCAATCGGATCTCCCAGGGCGGTTCCGGTCCCGTGGGCCTCTACATAACTCAGGTGTTCTGCGGGGACGTTCGCGCGCTCCAAAGCCTGCGATACCAACCTTGCTTGCGCTTTAGGATTCGGGACTGTATAGCCATTCGTCCTGCCTCCGGCATTAATGGCGCTGCCTTTGATGACAGCATAGATATGATCGCCATCGAGCTCCGCCTGTGCCAAAGGCTTTAGAATAACCGCACCCACACCTTCGGCATCCACGACCCCATCTGCCTGATCGCCAAAGGCCTTGACCTTGTTGCCTTTGGACAACATCGTCATCTCAGTAAGCTGAAAATAATGGATCGGATCGATGATCAGATTGACCCCGCCGGCAATGGCGCATGCGCTTTCGCCGCTATAAATACTTTCCAGGGCCAGATGAATCGCCGTGAGCGATGATGAACAGGCTGTATCCACAGCCATGGAAGGCCCCTGGAAGTTAAAGAGAAAAGAAATCCGGTTGGCAACCGAAAAATGCGCAGGCTGCGGCCCGTATCTGGAATTCATCACGCCCACGAACACCCCGACCTCTTCGGGCTTTCCCAAAGTCTCGGGGGTATAACCGGCATCCTCTATAGCGTGATAACAAGATTCCAGAAAGATCCGCTCTTGCGGATCCATGCTTTTGGCTTCCTTAGGCGAGATCTTGAAAAACAAGGGATCGAATAGATCGATACCCTCCAGGAAACCACCCCATTTGGTATATATCTTTCCTGACTTGCCTCTCTCCGGGTCATAGTAGTCTTCCCAATTCCAACGGTCCCTGGGTATTTCTGTAATGCAATTGACGCCATTCAACAAATTTCCCCAAAATTCCTTCAAATTATTTGCGCGCGGATATCGGCCGCTCAGGCCAACTACAGCAACGTCGAAAGGCCGGTTCCGGGGTGAAGAATCGGGCCCTTCCCGCAATGTCCGTTGCACTTCTATTGGCGCAGCGGCCGATATTCTTTTCTCCTTGGCAACAATGTTGGCTGAAGGTTGACTACCCTTCCGCGTCTGCATGGTCAGGACAGACGCTGTCTTTCGCGGCTCCGCGGTTGGCGCTTTTTGCTGCGGAGCAGCCGGTCGGATCGCATGCTGTGGAGTTGAATCGGCGGGTAAAAGCAATGCGGCCAGTTCTTGCTTCTTGTTTTCCAAAAAGTAATTCGCTAGCCCTTCAATGTTCTTTACCTCAAACAACAACGTGCCAGTAACGCTGGGAAATGCCTTGCGTAGCTGATAGGTGAGTTGGCCCACCAGGATGGAATCCAGACCGTAATCTGAGAGCGGCCGCCGCGGCTCTATCTGCTCAGGCCGCATCTTTAAAGTCGAGGCGATCAGCTTTTGGAAGTAAGAAATGCTTTTTTCGCGCAGGGATTCCTCATTACCTTCGGGTTCCTTGCCCTTGGCATCGGCTGCCTGCGGCCGATCCAGGGCCGGCGGCGCCTGCTGCGGAACAGCAGCCGGTAACACCACCGCCACCAATTCCTGCTTCTTGTTTTTCACAAAATAATCCACTAAGCCTTCAATGTTTCTTACTTCGAACAGCAGCGTGCCTGTAACGCCGGGAAAGGCCTTGCGTAGCTGGTAGGTGAGCTGTCCTACCAGGATGGAATCCAGACCGTAATCTGACAGCGGCCGGCGCGGCTCTATCTGTTCAGGCCGCATCTTTAAAGTCGAGGCAATCAGTTTTTGGAAGTAAGAAATGCCTCTTTCGCGCAGTGGGTCTTCAGTACCGGCGGGTTCCTTCCCGATTGTTGCCAGAACTCCCGAAGGAGAAGGCTTGTGCTCCACAATGACAGCGGGCTGCGGGTTGAGCTGTTGCACCTCGCAAAGACTGACGTATGGGATGGCCTGGCCGCCGATCATCTTGATTACCGCCATCTGATTCAACTCAGAACCAACCAATGTCTGCAAACACGCCATGCCCTCATCGGCTTCGATGGAACCAATGCCCATGCTCTCCATGGTTCTCTGGTGGTATTCGTCGGCCGCTCCGCCTACATTGCCCCAATATCCCCAGTTCATGATCTTTACCGGATAGGATCGCTGCTGCCGTAGTCTTTGCGCAAAGCTGTCTTTGAACGTACAGCCGGCAGCATAGTTGGACTGGGCTGGCGATTTGACAAACGAGACCACGGACGAAAAGAAGAGCATAAAATCCAGCTCTTGATTGCCGAACACCCGATCCATATTTACGCTTACATCCACTTTGGCGGACAAGCCCGCCTTGAACTGCGACTCGTCCATGCGGGCGATTGTCTGATCTTGCAGAACTACAGCCGAGTGTACGATTCCATGAATGTCCGGATACATTTTAAGGATGGCCTTACATGCCTCCTCCAATTCCTCCCGCTTCGTTGCATCCGCTGAAATATACAGCGGAGCGGGACCAAGCCGAGCCAGCGAATTGATCTTGCTTTCAATGGAGGAGTCGTACGTGCGCCGGCCAATCCAAACCACATTGGCCTGGTGGTGCTCCAACATGAATCGGGTCCACGTTTCGCCAAGGCCACCCGCACCGCCGATGACCACATAAACGCCTTTTTGCCTGTAGCGGATAGCCGTAGCCGCCGGCAGGCTTCGCATCGGCGCAAACTCCTGATAGAACCATTCGCCATTCCGGCAGGCCAAGCCGTTGCCCCTTGTGTCCGGCGCCATTGACAGGCATTCATCGGCACTCAATGATTCCAATGAGTCAACATCCAGCAAACTCAACTTCCAGTGGGGATATTCTTTCGCGAGACTGCCTATCAGTCCGAATATTGCGGCGTGCGTCGGGTGAACTTTCTCGTCCTCTTTTACTTGCTGCGTGTTCCCGGTGATGATGGTCCATTCCAGCTCTTGATCGCCATATCCTAAGCGCAAAAGGGCTTTGACGATGCGAAAAACAGCCAGCACTCCAAGCTCTTGCTGCTCAATTAGACAGTGGCCGTCTTCACTTGGCCGGGCACCTACCTGGCCTACATCGGGGGCAATCCACAGTAAACGATCGAACGAGCATTCTTTCAGCGTTGCCTCAATGATGTCGATGGTTGCGGCTGGCGGCAATAGCGCCATGTAGGCGCTTGGATGGGACCTTTGCACCCAGTCCAGGTTGGATTGATCGCCTCCCAATAGCAGGATTTTTGCCGATCGCGAAAGCTGATGAGTTTCAGGACACACGGGGTTCCAGACCGGAACAAACGACTGCAGTTCAGATTGGCCTTCCTGTCGACTATGGGGCCGTCTCCCTTCACCACTATTCAAAATCCGGTAGGAGAATCCCTGCATCTCTACGCAGACATTCCCCTGCATATCGCACAGATCAATATCCACCTTGACTACTTCATCCGCTGCCTGACTGCCCGGCGCGTATCGCAACCAAGCAATCATTTCCCGGCTACAAGGCGCAATGATGCGTAGCGATTCCAGCGCAAAAGGCAGTCGCGGCTGTTTGGAAAGTTCCAATGAGGGATCGGCTAAAGCAACACACGCCTGTAAGGCGCTATCCATCAGGCTTGGATGGAGGACATAGTCTCCCCACCTGTCTTCGACCACCTTTGGGAGCCGCAGGTGTGCCAATGCCTGACCATTCCCCTGGTGGACCGCTGAGATTGCTTGAAACCCTGCTCCATAAATCATGCCCATGCTGGCGAAGGTTGCATAGACGCTGTCCGGATTCAAATGGCCCTGCTGCATCTCCTTTTCGAGTTGCTCGATCTTGACCCGGGCCGGCGCAGGCTGAGGATTCCACACAGCGCGGCCCTGGCAATGGACGATTTTCTGTCCCTGGTCCTGGCTATAAATTTCATAGTCAATCTGCGCGTCGTCGCTTGCGGATAGTGCGACGCTGACCTCAGTGTTCCCGGCAACAATGATTGGCTTTGCCCAAACTGTGTTGTGCAGCTCCAGCGTTGTCGATTCAGGCCGCGCAGGCATTGCCTGCTCAATCGCAGCACGCGCCATCTCCAGATAGACCGCGCCCGGCAACACTTTTTGGGCCGCGTGCCCCTCTTGCTTCACCTGATGATCCACGAGGAAAAACTCTTTCCCTGTAAAAGTCGAGCTATAGCGTTGCTCGTTCAGGTCGGAAGTGTTGCGATGCAATAGCGGATGTATCGCTGACGCCGCTGCCGAGCTTGAAGAATGACCGGCGAACTGCCTAACGAGTTCTACAGCATTCGTTTTTGACAGCCTCTTGCTCTTTAATTCCGAAACCACGTATTCAAAAAAATCAATCATTGTGTCCTCGAATTGGCATTTCCATTCTCATTTGAGGCGCTCTGAATTCCGGCTTGCCAGACGTTCCGGCCTGGCGTCTTTTCTGATTGGGTATCGTTTGATTCGCCAGCCACAATGCTGGACACATGGGCCATCATCGACCCAGGGGTACGCCGCTAGTTTTGGCTAAAAGGGATCTTGCAGAGTCTTCGATCTGGATAATAGCGCAGCCGCTGCCGCGGGCTGTGATGCAGAAGCCCGGTTGAGTGAAGCGGATGCGCCTCTCAACTCTTGGACTGCACGCTCGGTTTCGATCATGTCATCGTCAATCTGGTTAATGATGTCTTCAATTGATTTCAGGTCTATTTCTTCCGCGAAATGTCCATAGGAGTCTGGCGCCGCGCTGCTTTCCATCTCCGGAATCCAGCAACGCTGCCTGGCAAAAGGATAAGCGGGTAAGCTGATGCGCTGTGGTTTCACGGCGCCATAGAGCTTGTTCCAGTCGATACTCAGCCCTCTGATCCACAAATCCAACAGCTTCGAAAGCTTGTTGCGCGCGATCCATTTCTCAATCGCTTCCTGCATATCGTCGTCACGGCCAATGATCGTCATGCCGTCGCTACCGGAATCGACACGGCCCTCGCGAACGCCTTCAACATTTCTCTCGCCGTTGACATATGCGCTCAGTTTTTCCGCTAACTGATCGATAGAGTTCACCACAAAGCCCAGGCGTTCTTCCATTGCCTCTCTGCCGACTTGCAGCGTATAGGCAACGGAAGCCAGATTTGCAAGGGTTGATTCTTGGGCTGAATGAACATGCAGTTTTGGTCGAATGAATTCCAGCAGGTCCCGCGCCTTTTGCCGCAGCTGCTCCGGAGTCCTGGCCGAAAGAGGAACAATGAAGTTTGCATTGCCGTGGCACGGTGCCGGCTGTCCGGCTGGCGCCACATATTCTTCAATGACCAGGTGAGCATTGGTGCCGCTATAACCGAATGAGCTGACGGCAGCACGACGCAAAGAACCTGGCGCCGCTTCCCATGCCTTGTGTTCTCGACAAATGTAAAAAGGCGAGTTCTTGAAATCAAAATGAGAGTTTTCTTTTGTCACGTTCAGAACGGGAACCAGCGTGCGATGCCGCAGCGACAATAGCGCCTTCATCACGCCTGCGACGCCGGCAGCAGCAGCCGTGTGGCCGATATAGCTTTTCACAGAGCCCAGAGCACAGTAGTTTGTTCTGGCAGTCTTCTCCCTGAAAGCAGTGGCGAGAGCCTCCAGTTCAATCGGATCTCCCAATGCGCTGCCCGCTCCATGCGTCTCTACATATGTGATTGTCCCAGGATCGATGTTGAACTTTTCATAGACTGAGCGCTCCAGTTCGGCTTGGCTGATTACGCTCGGCGCCGTTATACCGTTCGTCCTGCCATCTTGATTGATACCGGAACCGGCGATAACTCCGTAAATGTAATCGTTGTCGGCCTGAGCGTCTTTTAGACGCTTGAGCACCAGGGCCCCCACTCCTTCACTCAGGATTACGCCATCTGCCGAATCATCGAATGTCCTGCATTGCCCCACGGAGGACACGCCTCCGGATTGACACATCGAAACGTGGGTGCCGGGGTTTAGCCATACAGTTACCCCGCCTGCCAGGGCCATCTCGGTTTCTCCACTCCATAATCCCTGGCATGCAAGATGAATCGCAACCAGCGAAGAAGAGCAAGCGGTATCGATCGCAATCGCCGGGCCCTTCAAATTCAGGTAGTACGCAATTCTTCCCGCGGCAATGGCGTTGCTATTGCTCGTAATCGGCATGGTCAGAATTCCGTTTTGCGCAAGAAGCAGAGGGTATTCATGGGCCGAAATTCCAAGATAGACGCCGCATTTCTTGTTGCTTAAAGTATTGGCGCAGTAACCGGCGTCCTCAAAGGCCTTGTAGCTCTCTTGCAGGAACAAACGGTGCTGGGGATCTATGTACTCAGCTTCCTGCGGAGAGATACGGAAGAATAGTGGATCGAAACAATCGACATCGTCCAAAACCCCGAGCCATTTGGAATTTATCTTGTCTTTCCGCCCGGGTTCCGAATCGTAATATCGATTTACATCCCAGCGATTCAGCGGAATTTGGGTGATGCAATTCTTGCCTTGGGCAATGTTTTGCCATAACTCACCCAGATTTTTGGATTGCGGGAACTGGCCGGACATGCCGATCACCGCGATGGGCTCAGAGGAATGAATGGGTTGGGGCGCCGGCGTGCCGCTGAACCGCGCCGCCCTGCGCCCACGCCGGGAAGCCAGCTTCTTCGCGCCGACATTCGTCGCTGTCTTGCTTGCGAGCGGGGTCGACGTCGCCATCGTGGGCTGCGACGCCTCGCTCTTTGCCGGCGCCGCCGGCATCTTTATCGCACTAGGCGCATACTCTCTTGATAGCGTACCGTGCCTTTCCGCTTCCTCCTTGACGTACCGACTAAGATGAGTCAACGTCGGGTAGCTGTAGACCTTGGTGGCTTCGATCGACGTGTGATACTTCTCGTTGACCCTGCGTAGCCACGTTACGCCGCTGATTGAATCCAGGCCAAGATCGATAAACTCGACATCTTCATGAATATCGCTCTCTCGCATGCGCAGTTCGTCCGCCAGCAGGGTTTTTAGGCTTGCAATTACTTCAGACAACACATCGCTGTCAATGGATGAATTTACCAGCGTGACCGCGGGCTGCTCCGTGGTGACGGCAGGCAGCGCATCGTTGTCGATCGTCGATGTCACAGTTGCGGTTGCGGTCGGGGCTGAGGCCGCTGCCTGCTGCTTGCCCCCCGTGGACTCTTCGATCTCCTCATAGAAATTCTCGTGAATCTGCGCCAACGTCTCTGCCTGCCCCACAAAGGTCTTCTCGTGCATCGCCAGTTCCAGCCGATACGTCTCTTCCAACTGCTCGCGA
>DASSXL010000146.1:0-40924 GCA_035703825.1 Candidatus Angelobacter sp. | reverse complement strand
GCCGGCGGAAATGATCACAACGCTTCCTTTGCCGTACGTTGCCGGATCCTGCTGCAAGGTGATGGCCTTGGCCAGTTCGCGGTACTCTGCTTTGTGCACCAGCTTTTTCACCGCGCGAAAGTGTTCGGCTGTCGCCTTGGTGGCCAGCACGTTACCGCCCTGCACCACCATCTGTTTGAAAATCTTTGCCACCTGTGCAGGCGTCTTACCCTGAGAAAAAATTACTTCCGGCATGCCGGAGCGCACCCGGCGATGATGGTCGATCTTAGCAAAGCCGAGATCTTCAAAAGGCATATGCCGCAGACGCGCGACCGCGTCGTCGGGCGTTATCGCGCCTTCGCGAACGTCTTGTAGTAATTTTCGGAGAGAAGGTGTGTCCATTTTCTCAATCCCGAGCGAAGCGAGGGAACCCTATTGTAACCACAATCTCTAACGGGAAACATCATTGCCGCGCTACCAGGAAGATGTGAAACAAGTATTGGAGAACTTGTAAATGAATTTAAGCAGGCAGGGTTCCCTCGCTGCGCTTTGGGATTCCAGAAGAAAGCTCAGCTCCGTGCCTCCGTGGTGGATTTTGTCTAAGAGAACAGCTTGCCCTGCGCCGGATTCACCCTTCTTGCCAGCTCGAAATATGTCTTCTTGGCCACGCTCGGCAGATGGATTTTCCTGAAGAACAGCGACCGCAGAAAGCTCTTGCTCATCGAGCCCGCCAGATACGCTTCGTGCATCTCCGCTCCCAGCATTGCGCCCAGGTGCCGCACCAGGAACTCGCGCTTCTTTCCCGTCGATGCAATGCCGGTGGCCAGCACGCGCGGAAGTTCTGAGCGCAGGCGCGCATGCCCTTCAGATTCCTTGTGCAGCACCAGGAATTCAATCATCTCGCGATGTTCACGCGGGCTGAACGCCGTCTGTGAATCCGCGGCCGCGTGTGGACGGCTGCTGAGCGCACGGAAATCATGCTGGCGCATCACCGGATAGTGCGGCAGCAAGACGCGCGCGCCGAAAGTAATAAAGGCGCGGTCGATCACGTCAAAATAAAAATGGTCTTGGTGCGAGCTGCCCGCCCACGGGCCGCTGGAGCAGGCCGCGCCTCGGCACTCGTACTGCACAAAACGCACGGCTTCCTCGGCGGCATTCGAAAGCTGAAAGCGCTTGATCAGCAGCAGATTGTGTTTGGCTGAATAGACGCAGCCCTGGTGCCGCAGCTTCTCCAGCACCGGACGCCGCTCCGCCGCCGGAATCTCCTTGCGCGCCAGCAGCTTTTCAAATTCGCGCGCTGCCGGCCGCAAATAAACTTCAGGATAGTCTTCTATGAGCGCGCTGGAGTGACTGCCGGTCGCGGGCGAATACTGCTCCAGACCCATGGAGCGCATGAACGTGTCCACCAGGTTATAGAAGGTGGGCGCCAGATCGGGCTGGTTCGGCTCAGTCCGCCATTTTCCAATGTAAATGCGGTAGCTCTCGTATTTTTCCAGCGGCGTGGCATTGAAGACGCACATCACGTCTTCTGAAACCTGCACGCCGTGAATGCTGTCACTCAGTTCGCCGGCGGCTTTCCAATAGAGCTCATCGTGGTTCTGTAGCACGATCAGCACGCGATCTCGCGGACGCAGCAGCCGCAGCCAGTGCGGCAGATGGTTAGGCGCAAGATGAGCTTCGCCAAACAGCGTAAGCACGCGCGCTTCAGGATGGGCGCGGCGAATCTGCGCAATCTGGGCTGCGGCATGGCGATCGCGCGCGCTTATCTTGCGCATGTTGCCGCGCGGCTTCAGGTCGATGCCATAGACCGGGCAGCCAAACTTCCTTGCTTGGCGCAACAGACGAACAAACGGTTCCCAGTCGTAACCCCACTCGTCGTCATAGCGTATGCCGCCGCGGAGTTCGTCTTCGCTGATTTCCCCGCGCAGCCATTCGTCCAGCACATACTGGTCGCGGCTGAAGACCATCTCCAGCGCCAGCACCACCGGACGATCGCCCTGAGCAAACTGGCCAATCGTGAGTTGCCCAATCAAGGACGCGGCGAAATCCTGCGACGCCGCCAAAGCATGATAGTCGCCGACCAGGAGGACGTCGGCGGTTGAATATTGTTGTTTGAGTTCCGTATCGGTAAGAGCGTGGCGGTAATCGCGGAAGGCCTCGCTAAAATCCCGGACATATTTCAGGCGGCCATGCGGATCGGTTGCCCTGATCTCGCGCTTTACCTGCAACAGCGCGAGCTGCTGTGCCGCTGTGCGCCGCCGGGCCCGGATTGAGAAACCACTGCCCATGAAGAAACCTGGCTTGACTTCAGCGCAGGCGCCTCCCTATTCTCACTACTATTAGTCTGTAACCCAGACCTTACACCCTTAGATGCCAAAACCGTTACATCCGTCAGCCCATGTACTCACGGTAGCCGCCACCGGAGCGAGCGGCGCGCTCTTCACACGCGAGCTGCTGCTCACGCTCGACCGCGATGAACGTGTGCAACGAGTAAATTTCATCGCGTCAGACAATGCATTGCGCGTATTTGCGGAAGAATTGGGCATCAAAGGCCGCAACAATCTTGTGCAGCAACTCATCGGCGTCAAGTCAGAAAAAATTCAGGCGCAGAATAACGACGACATCGGAGCAAACGTCGCCAGTGGTTCCTATCCGACGCACTCCATGATCGTGATTCCGTGCAGTATGGGAACTCTGGCCAGAATTGCTCATGGACTTGCCGGCAACCTGATCGACCGCGCGGCCGATGTCTGCCTGAAAGAAAAGCGTCCGCTGGTGCTATGTACGCGGGAAACTCCTCTCAACCGCGTGCATATCCGCAACATGGACTGGGCCGCCGAAGCCGGCGCGACGATCTATCCGCTAATCCCCACGTTTTATAACCAGCCCAGGAGCTTCGACGAGATGGCGCACCAGTTTGCCTGCCGCGTGCTGCAGTTTGTGGGCTTGGAGCAGAAGGATGCTTACCGGTGGGGGACCGAAAATCCACCACGGAGGCACGGAGACACGGAGAAAAGCAAATGACGTTTGCGTGTCTGACTCTGGTGTTGAGCGCTTTAGCTCTAGCCACGCCTGCTGTTGCGCAATCAAAACCACCTGCTGCCTTGCTTCAGGCTTTGCATTGTGCCAAGACTGAACATTTCGATTTGCTGGAAACAAGCCTGGGGAAAAATGACATAGTGAAAGCTTCGTTCGCTCACTACGTGGAAACTGGGCCGGACGTAGAGGGCTTTGTGCTTGTCATTTATGAGTCGCCTTCAGAAGGAGCGGTTCTGGATTACGTTCGCGAGGTCGAGCATGGCAAGGTGCAGCTCTATCTTGTAAACAACGCCAGTTTTTCCGTCAGCCCAACAAACGTTCTACATGTAGATGATGCTCTGGGCGGGGTCTGGACACAGGGGCATTTGAAGCAAAGAGTTAAAAGGGCAATGCGAGCAACGTATTCGATCCCGTCAAGTAAGCTGGCGGCCCCATTTCAGAATGTTGTCTGCCACGCTCCCTGGAATCCAGATTAGTCTTCTTCGCGCCTCCGCGTCTCCGCGGTGAACGCTTTCCTAATCACCTCAAGCGCAGGCTGCTCCAGCTTGAATTTTTCCAAGTCGCTCTCGCTCACCCAACATGCACCCGCGGCATCTCCACCCGCGCGCAGCTCTCCGCCTTTTACAGTGCAGAGAAAATCAATCAGCACATAGTGATATTGCGGCGCGCCATCCTTGTCCGGAACAATGCGATCCAGCACTTCCAGCACTTCGCCGGCTTTTACCATCAGTCCAGTCTCTTCGCGGGCTTCGCGCTCGGCGGCGCCGCGCAGTGTCTCTCCCAGTTCAACCACCCCTCCAGGCAGTGACCACTCGCCCAGCAGCGGCGGACTGCCGCGCTTCACCAGCACAACGCGTCCTTCATCCACGATCACAGCACCCACGCCAACTATGGGACGATCAGGATATTCGCGTTTACTGGATTCAGGCCGCGCCTTTTTAGAGGCCGCTGGCTCGGGCATGAGTTTGCGCGGCGTGGATTTGCGAGCCCATGACTTGCGTTTCGATGATTTGCGTTTCGATGCCTTGCGCTTCATGGCAGCGAGAAGAAAGACCGCGGCTGCAGCTCGATAAACTTCCACGTTCCGCCGGAGTTGGCCACGGTAAAGTTGAGCCGGTCGCTTCTACGGGAAATGGGCCCGGCATTGCTGGGCTCGGCTTCCATCTCGGCCTCTACTGCAATCGTAGCCCTGTCGCCTTCAACGGCGGTCTCACCCAGGTTTAGGTGCACGCGGATCGCGACAGTCTGCGAAAAGAAAGATGCAATCTGCTGTTTGAAAAGATCGCTGTCCTTCATCTTTGGCAGGTCGAAGAGGACGAGAAACTTTTTCTGGCTTTGTCCCTGCAAAGCTTCGCTGAGCTCTCGCAACAGGCGCGAGGCTGTCTGGGCGTCGAACGTGCTCTGCGGCGGCGGTTTTGGCGGCGCTGTCTGCGCAAACGCGAGGCCCGCCGAGAGAAGGGCGATGAGCAGGATCGCGAAGCTACGCACGTTCTCCGCCTTCAGGGCCATAGAAAGCCACCCAGACCAGCAAGTCCTCAGTGAAATCTTCAAAACGATGCACCTCGCCGGCGGCGGCAAAAAGCGCGTCGCCGGGGCCGAACTGCATGCGTTGGCCCTCCACAAAGAACGCGCCGCTGCCCGCGGCCACAATATAAAGCTCGTCGCGCGTGTGGGGCTGTTGCAGGTCGATTCCCTTGGGAGCGTAGATCTCCACCGTCAGCGTGCCGTGGCGGAAGAGTTCGGCATAAAGTTTCCCGTCGCGCGTTGGGATGGCGTTCTGCGCGTCGGCAAGTTTGAGAATCCGTGCAGAAGAAAATTCCATTTGTATGTCGCCCCTGGACAGGGGCTCTCTTTAATCTATTGTATAAACTTATGCAGTCCTTGGCGCTGCCACTGAGTTCAGGAGACAGCTTTGCGCCCGGAAAGCTATTTCGGGCCTCATGGTAGCCATCTCAATCCACGTTTATCCGCGTGCGTCCGCGGTAAATGTTGGTTGCAGCTCAAAACTCTATGCTCTGGCCCCATTCATCGGCAAAAACTGATCGCGCGGGTTCAAATCTTCCAGCGTAGGGCTTGTCCTTGCCCTTGAGCCGGCCAATGGCCAGAAGCGCCACCACACGCACCCGCGCGGGAATTTTCAGCAGGGCCTTCACCTGGTCTTCCATAAAGCCTTCCATGGGCGCCGTGTCATAGCCCAGCGTTTCCGCGGTCCACATCATGGTGGTAAAGGCGATCATGGTCTGGCGGTTGGCCCAGAGATCAAACGTTGGCTCAATGCCAGCGGCCTTTCCCGCCGGGCCGCCCAGAAATCCCGAAACCATTTTGCGAGTGGTCTCCTGCACAGCCGGGTCGTTGAAGCCATGTTCCGCGCTGATGCGCAGCATTTCTTCCAGATCGCCGTCTTTCCATCCCATAGGATCGCCGCAGGCGACAATCACCGCGCTGGCCTGCTCGACCTTGGGCTGCCCGAATGACGCCGCGCGCAGCTTCTTTTTCTGCTCAGTATCGCGCACCACCACAAAGCGCCAGGGCTGCGTATTGTATCCGCTGGGCGCTTCCAGCCCGGCACGGATGATTTTTTCCAGGTCTGCGTTATGAATGGGCACATCCTCAAAGCTGGGCGTGGCGCGGCGCTCTTTGATGGCCTGGCTCAGCGGCTTTTCTGCGGCAATTTTTGCCATGCTTTTCTCCCGTACAATTAGAGCGCAATTCTTTCACAGCGATTCAGAGTTAGCCAGAACGCCCGCCGCGCAAAGCATCAAAAGAGATTATGGCCCTGGAGCAATACAACAAGAAGCGCCGGTTCAACGAAACGCCCGAACCACCGGGCGAGCTGGAACGCGGCGAGCACCACCGCTTTGTGGTGCAGAAGCATCGCGCCTCGCACCTGCACTATGACTTTCGTCTGGAAATGGATGGCGTTTTGAAGTCGTGGGCGGTGCCCAAGGGGCCGTCGCTCGATCCCGGCGACAAGCGCCTGGCCATGCAGGTGGAGGACCATCCTGTTTCATATTTTCATTTTGAAGGCAAAATCCCTGAAGGCAATTATGGCGCGGGCACTGTGATGGTCTGGGACACCGGCACCTGGGAGCCGCTGGGCGATGAACACGCCATGCTGAACAAAGGCGATCTCAAGTTTCTGCTGAACGGAGAAAAGCTGAAGGGCGAATTTGTGCTGGCCAAGATGCGTTCACGCAGGCCGGGTTCCAAGGGCACGGAATGGCTGCTGATCAAGAAGAAAGATAACGCGATGAAGCCGGGCTTCAATATCGACAAGCTCGATTACTCGGTCCTGACCAAGCGCAGCCTGAACGAGATTGCGGGCGATGAAGGCTCGGACGAATGGCAGAGCAATCGCAAATCTGCTGTCCGCAAAGGCGCGGAGTGGCTTCAATCATCGGGCAATCGGGAGATCGGAGAATCTGGTAATCGCAAAACCCAAAAACAAGAAGTCGAAGTCAGCCAGAAGCGCAATGCATCCAGCACGACCAGGACAATCAGGAAGAAGACCAGCGTAAAAAAAAGACCCGCAAGGCGGCGTAAGGTCTCAGCCCAAGAAAACCATCGCAGAAAATCTGGCTGCACTGCTGGCGCAGACCACCAACGCCCGTCGCGCGGCCATGCAGCGGGAAATCCACCCCATGCTGGCCACGCTGGTAGAAGAACCCTTCGACGATCCGCAATGGCTTTATGAGGTCAAATGGGACGGCTATCGCGCGGTTATATTCATTAACAATCGGCGGGCGCGGCTGGTTTCACGCAACCAGAATGATCTGACCAGCGAATTCCCTGAAATTGCGCAGGCGATGCAAGACTTGCCGGTGGAAAATGCGATCATCGATGGCGAGGTAGTGGCGCTGGATGACGAAGGCCGTCCTTCTTTCAGCCTGATGCAGCAGCGCACGGGCATGACCAGCCCAGGCGCGCGCGGACCGCGCAACCGCGCTTTGCCTATCGTTTACTACGCCTTTGATCTGCTCTATCTCAACGGCTATAACCTGATGGCGGCGCCGCTGGAGCAACGGAAGTCTTTGCTGCAGCAGATAATGCCTGGGGACAAAGGCTTCGTGCGCTACTCGGACCACTACGCTGAAAAGGGCACGGCACTCTTTGGTGTGGCGCGTGACAAAGGGCTGGAAGGGATCGTGGCCAAGCTCCGCACCGGAGCGTATGTGCAGAAACGCTCGCGCGAGTGGCTGAAGATCAAGATCACGCGGCGGCAGGAATGCGTGATTGCGGGGTATACCGATCCCAAAGGCTCGCGGGAGAATTTTGGCTCAATCGTGCTGGGACTCTACGATGAAAACGGTAAATTGGTCCACGTGGGCAACGCCGGCAGCGGCTTTACCGGATCGACTCATGCGGCGCTATGGAAGAAGCTGAACGCTCTAAAGACTGACACGAACCCGTTCGGCGGGAAGATTGAAAGCACCCGGCAGCCGCACTGGCTGAAACCCGAACTGGTGGCGGAGATCAAGTTTTCCGAGTGGACCCACGAAGGCGAACGCGGCGGATTTAAAATGAGAGCGCCCATATTCCAGGGCTTACGTCTGGACAAAAAGCCGCGTGAATGCGTTTTTGAATTTCCCCGGCGCACGCAGGCCGAAGTCCGCAAAGCAGAAGAGGAAGCCGCCAACTGATCAACGTTTCCCGTTCGCTCAAAGCGCATTTGCTGCTGGTGATGATCGCTTTCATTTGGGGCAGCACTTTTGTGCTGGTCAAACAGGCGCTCAACGATGCTTCTCCGCTGGCGCTGAACTCCGCCAGGATGGTGGTAGCGGCGGTTTTGCTGGCCATTTTCTATCGAAAAAAAATTGCGGTGCTCACCCGGCCGGCGCTGATCGCGGGCGTGGTGGTGGGGTTCTTTCTTTATCTTGGCTACGCTCTGCAAACCAACGGGCTGAAGCTGACCACGCCCTCAAAATCGGCGTTTTTAACCGGCACGTCATCCGTGCTGGTGCCTCTGCTGCTGGTGGCAATCTGGCGGGCGCACATTCACTTGTGGCGCGTAGCGGGAATCGCGTTGGCGCTCGCTGGATTATTCCTGATGACAGTCCCCGGCGGCAGGGCGGGCCTGGCAGACTTCGCCAATGTTAACCTCGGCGATCTCCTCACCATAGGCTGTGCGTTCAGCTTTGCCTTTCATATCATCTTTGTTGGGCGCGCCAGCCAGCGCTTCCCTTTTGAGCAGGTCGCATTTCTCCAGGTCGGCACGGCCGCTGTTTTAATGACCGTGAGCGCTCCCTTGCTTGAACATCCGCATTTCCGGCCCTCTGCCACGGCGATTGCAGCGGTCCTGGTGACAGGCATTCTGTGCACGGCCGTGGCCTTTACCGTGCAATCCTGGGCGCAGCAGTTCACCCCCGCCACCCATACGGCATTGATCTTCACCACCGAGCCCGTTTTTGCCTGGCTTACTTCATTTATCTACCTGCATGAGCGGCTGGGCCTGCGCGCAGGGGTGGGCGCGTTGTTGATCCTGGGCGGAGTGCTGGTTTCAGAACTTTTGGGACAGGTTGAGCGCCCGGACGACGAGCCTTCTCCAGCCCGGGCCAGCTCTGGTGGATAACGCTGCCCGTGGTTTCGGCGTCTAAGTGATAGCGCTCCGGTAATCAAAAGGATCCCACGAACCGTGGAGGCATTGGATTTATAATCATTGGAGCCTTAGTTCGGAGGTAAGAAGCAGTATGAACTCGCGTTTTAGCGCCCTGGTGTCACGCATGCGCACGCAAAGGGCGCTCTCCACACTGGTGATCCTGTTGACGCTGACGGTTGGCATCCTGATCGGCACTGTTCTGAGCCGCGGCGGAGTGAGAGGCAATTCCACTCCGGACGGTACCCTGCTGCCGGCGATGCAAACGCCGCAACAGCTCAGTAACACGTTTGGCCAGGTGGCGAACGCTATTGAACCGGCAGTCGTAAATGTAAGCACGGAATCCACCCCCAAGGTGCGGCGGCGCGGTCGCGCACCCAATCGCGGACAGCGCGATAACGGCGGCGACGATCCGTTCCAGGACTTCTTTGATCGCTTCTTTGGCGGCCAGCAGGGCGGGCAAGGCGGCGGCGGTGATGATGACGATCAAGGCCCGCAGAGCCCCTTTGGCGGCGGCCCCGGCGGCGGACGCCAGCGTTCTCTGGGTTCAGGCGTGATCCTGAACGCCAACGGCTACATCATGACCAATTTCCATGTGGTGGATAAAGCAGACCGCATCCGCGTAAAGCTATTTGACGAGCCCGCCACCGTGCTGCATGAAGCTAAGATCGTGGGCGTGGACCGCGAGACCGATCTGGCGCTGATCAAGATTGATCCCCCCAAAGACAAGCCGCTTACGGCGGCCCGGCTGGGCGATTCCGACAAGATGACTGTGGGCGACTGGGTATTGGCCATTGGCAGCCCGTTTGACCTGGAAGCCACCGTAACAGCCGGCATAGTTTCCGCCAAGGGGCGCAATCTGCCCGGTGGACGCCAGTTCCAGTCCTTCATTCAGACTGACGCGGCCATCAATCCCGGAAACTCCGGCGGCCCGCTGGTAAGCATGAACGGCGAGGTCATCGGCATCAACACCGCAATCTATACACAATCCTTTGGATATCAGGGCGTCGGCTTCGCCATGCCGTCCAACGTCGTGCGCGATGTTTACGAGCAGTTGCGCACAGGCGACCACAAAGTGGCCCGCGGCTCCATTGGAGTTGAGTTCAGCGCGGTGCCAAACCCGGCCGTTCTCCGCATCTATGGCGCGAAAAATGGCGTGCCCATCACTAATGTCCGTCCGGACAGTCCCGCCGCCAAGGCCGGACTCCAGGGCGAAGACACAATCACTGCCGTCAATGGCAAGCCGATCAAAAGCGGCGATGAGCTGGTAAACCTTATTTCGGCTACCCGGCCCGGCAACAAACTGAACGTAACCTATCTTCGTAACGGGCAGGAAAAACAGGCCACCGTGGTGGTGGCTGATCGCGCCAAGCTGTTTAACGATCGTACCGACCAGCCCGATGATGCTCCGGCAGAGAGTGAGCCCGTGCCGACCAAGCTGGGCATCACCGTTAAGGCCGTAACGCCCGAAATGGCCGAACGCATGGGAACGCCGGAAGGCAAAGGCGTACAGGTTACGGACGTGAAACCGGATTCTTTCGGTGACGATATCCAGTTGCAAGCCGGCATGATCATCCTCAAGGTGAATAAGCAGCCGGTGAACAGTGAAGAAGACTTCCGCAAGGCCACATCCCAGCTTAAGAGCGGGCAGGATGTGGTGTTCCTTGTCCGCGCTGGACGCGGCCCTAACGGAGGAAACACGTTCATCTCTGGTACGCTTCCCTAGTACGCATTGATTTCGCCGGGGCCACCGTTGCCCGCGGATTGGCTCTCGGCGAATGTTTTTTGGGCAAAACCGGCGATGGGGTTCCGCAGTCTCGCTCAAAAATGGCTCGAAGGAACCGGAAGACGCTGATTCCATTGCACTTCAGTAATCCCGAGCTGCACAACAAACTGCTGGCGCACCGCATCCAAACATGGGATGATGTTGAACTGGCCAATGCGATATTCAGGCCAGTCCAGGCTGTAACGTTCGCCCCCGGCACCATGTCCCAGCGAATCTTTTCTTGAGGTGAGCTGTTTGCGTTTAGTCATAAAACGGGTCGTGATTGTAAGCGTGGCCGCGGCGCTTTTTGCCGGATATGCCTCCGCTGCCACCATGGCCGCCAGCAAGTCCTCAGCCAAGCACAGCCATCACAAAGGCAAACGCAAAGCGTCCTGGAAGAAGAAAGGCCAGCAGGGCATCAAATCAGAGCGCGCCACCGAGATCCAGCAGGCCTTGATCCGGGAAAAATACCTTACCGGCGAGCCCACCGGCACGTGGGATGCGCGTACCCAGGCCGCCCTGGTCAAGTATCAGGGTGACAACGGCTGGCAAACCAAAGTGGTCCCCGATTCTCGCGCACTCATCAAGCTGGGCCTGGGCCCGAACTACTCAACCGAGCTGCTCAACTCTCCGCCCAAGACCGCATCCGCCGGCGCACCCAGCACCACAGCTTCCCGCGGCATTGAAGGAGCAGCGGCCAAGCAGTAACAAAGATCTATTGGCATTAGCTACGCCTCGCTGCCATTTCGCGCGTTAATATGCCGGCAGAGCTTCCCTCACGCCAGTGGCAGCATTGCCAACCCGATCATTTTCGGCATAGAGAATGCTGCCCAAAAGAGTGCCAGCACCATCGTGTTGTCGTTCCCAGAAGGGTATGTGCCGCAAAAATCCGCCGTCTACCAATACAATTTGGGTTCCTTGAAACGGTTTTGGGCTGAATCTCACTAGCTAATACAGGTCATTCTCAAAGCTTGGATGGATGGGCACCTTTCCCAGGCAGTCTGGGGTCCTTGGATGTTCAGGCTAACGGAGGACGGATGCCAAAAATTGGAAAGTTCTCAGCGGAAAAAGTTCTTCTTCATAAGACCTACGGAACCCCTCGCAAGGCGCTCGAAATCAAGGATAAGCCGCGCAAGGGCACGCCACGCGCCGCCGCCGAATCGTTCCTGCGGGGAATCGCAAAACAACTGCGGCTGCGCTCCGACCTCAGCGATTTGAAGTTCGATAAGGTGGTTGAGAGCCCGCTCGGCACCCACGTCTTCTTTCAGCAGTACCACGACAAGAAGCCGATTACGGGCGCATGGGTGAAGGTTGATCTCGACCCGGAGAACCGTGCCTATCATTTTACGAATACCGCCGTTCCCGTGGATTTGCTGAAACAATCGGCAAAGCTGGCGGGGAAGCCTCAGTGGACCGAGGCGGCCGCGCAAAAGAGGGCCATGGAAGCCGTGGATGCCACGCTGAAGCAGGTCCGGGGAGAAATCACAAGCGAACTGGTAAGTTTCCCGGTGGGAAAGACCGTGGTGCCTGCCTGGAAGTTCCTGATCCCGCTTGCTTCGCCGCCCCACGATTGGCGCATTTACATCGGCGCGCGTGACGGCGCGGTCCTGCACCGCGAAGACATGCTGAAGATGGCGAATGGAAAAGGCCAGGTTTTCAATCCAAATCCGGTCATTACCCTCAATGACACCAAGCTGAGAGATTCCAAGCCAGTCCCTGACGCTGCCTACCACCAGGTGCCGTTGCGCGACCTGGCAAAAACCGGCTTTCTGGACGGGCCTTATGTAAGCACCTCCAAGACCCGGAACCGGATAAAGTCGGCGAACGGCGAGTTTTTGTTCAAGCGGAACAAGGCTGCATTCAAGGAAGTGATGGTTTATTTCCACATCGACCGGATGCAGCGCTATATCCAAAGCCTGGGGTTTAAGAACGTAAACCGACGTCCCATTCCCGTGAACATCGCCGGGCTAAAGGATGACAACTCGTTTTATAGCCCAGTGAACAAGACTCTGGCGTTTGGAACGGGTGGCGTGGATGATGCCGAGGACGCGGAGATCATCCTGCACGAATACGGACATTCCATCCAGGACGCTCAGGTTCCTGGCTTTGGCGCCTCGGACGAAGCTGGCGCCATGGGAGAAGGCTTTGGAGACTACCTGGCGGGTAGCTTCTTCAACGATCTGAAGCCGGCGCACCTGCAGAATTGCGTTGGCTCCTGGGATGCCACCGCGTACAGCCCCGACGACCCGCCGTGCCTGCGCCGGCTCGACAGCGGCAAGCGCTATCCCAAGGACATCGTGAATGAAGTCCACGCGGATGGAGAGATCTGGTCCGCGTGCCTATGGCAGGTCCGGCAAGCTTTAGGACGCAAACCTGCCGATAAATTGATCCTGTCGCACCATTTTCTGTTGCAAAAAGATGCAAGCTTTCAAGATGCCGCCGAGGCGCTTCTCCAGGCGGACCAGCGTCTGAATGGAGGAGTGCATCAGGCTGCAATCCGCGACATCTTCGTGCGCCGTGGCATCTTGCCTTCCGCAAAACGCAAGAGCACGGGATTCGATCCATTTCGCCGCAGTAACCGCCCGAATGGGTCGAGGCGGTAAAGAAGCGGTCTGAACGCCGGGTGCTGCTTTCGGGGCCAGTCGTTCATCCGGCGCACGACCGGTCTTTATCTTAAGCCGACTTCGCCGCCTCCTTTGATCTTTGTCTCGAGCGCGACATTCGCCGAATTAGGGCAAGCAAATCGATAAGGGCGAGGCCGACCACGCGTCGGAGCCCGTTTGTATCAGGGCTGAGTCTTTTACAGAAAGGAAGACTGCCTAAGCGGTTTGGAGCGCAGCGACAAAAGAAATCGATAAGGGCGAGGCCGACCACGCGCCGAGCCCGTCTGTATCAGGGCTGAGTCTTTTACAGAAAGGAAGACCGCCTAAGCGGTTTGGAGCGCAGCGACAAAAGAAATGGTGCCGAAGAAGGGATTCGACCTGCCGAATTTCGGGAATTCTTTTAGCCTCAACAAAATAGCGACACTGATTGAATACACTGGATTTGCAAATTTTTCAATACAGTCCATCAGGTTAACTGGGCCACCTGTTTCAACTGAATCTCACGGTCGCAGGACACCAGATCTGAATTCCAGCAGTAATTCTGGACACCAAGGCACAATGAATCCAAGAAAAATCACCTCAGCATGGGAGAAAAGTATTTGCTCAACCGCAATCACACTGTATGCGAGCAAGCCTGCTCCACCAGGGATGCAACCCTCCGGTTAACAGCCGGAGTTTAAACCCTGGAGCGCACGTACATTCAATGACTTAGCCGGAGTCCATGGACGATTTTGGAGCACTTTCGGCGATGAATGGGCTCCAAAATGGGCTCCAATTTCTGATCACAAAACCGGTTCCACGTTGGTCGCGGAGAGCCGTTTCTCATTCCAGCTCGGATTCCCCCCGGGGTTCGCTTATGCTACGGGAATTTGCGCGGTCTGGCAGCTCTGGTTGCTTGCGGGGTTTTGCTTATACGACAGCCGGATGCTTCACCTTCACTAGTGTTAAAACAGGCTTTCTCGCAATCCCAAGGAAGCGGGCTATGTCGCTTCCTATGTTTTCTAGGCTTTAGTGGGTTTTGTGCGGTCAAGGGTCGAGATCAGTTCGTTAAGTCCAGGTGTCGCAACAGAGTTGATTACAATCAACATGAACCAAGGTTTTGAATAACAAAGGACGCTGTCGCCAACAAACGCCGGGTGACAAGCTAACCTCACCGACCATTCCTGCTTTCTAGGCGGGTTTAAATGGTGGACATGGTCGGGATCGAACCGACGACCTCTTCCATGCCATGGCGGTGGAAAATGGCAAGCTTAGCAGCTTGGTGTGTGATATTCCCTTAGATCGACAAAATTCTGGAGAGCGGCAGCTGGATCAGGCAAGGAGATTTTCCGCAACCACAATCGCCCCGGGCGGGATGGGCTGACGCCAAAGGACTTACAGGCTGGAATAGTCGGCAAAACCGAGCAAAATCGGCGCTATTTGCTACCAATTTGCCAGTGGCGGTGTCCGCGGTGGAGCAGGGTCTTGGACTGTATCGAGAGAGGTATTTCGATCAGAACGTGAGGCACTTTCACGAGAAGCTGCGGGAGCATGGAATCCAGCTCAGCTACACCGCGGCACCTGGGTGAAAAAGGCGCTGCAAGGAGCAGAGCTGGGTGCGGCGGACCAAGAGACGCGGTGTGCATCGCAAGCAACGGGAACAGCGTTCCTCTGCCGGGGCATGTTATTGCACGTCTCTGGTTTTACCGAGGCTTGCAACTGACCTGCCGACGGTGAGTACGCGAAGCGAGATTTCTTGACTCTTCGGTCCAATCACGGTCCGTGCGCCTAACATCCTTCATGCTCGGGGCTGACAATAAACGATCTCTCTTTCCAGACATCCCTGAGCGTGTTATTGCTTAAGCGTGCCTGCGGAAGCGCGGCGAATACCTGTTCAATGCAAGTATTTAATGTCTCAACCAGGAAATCGATCTCGGATTCTTCAATAATAAATGGCGGGGCAATCAGAATATGATCACCCATGATGCCATCCAAAGTACCCTTGCCCGGATACACTATCAGGCCGCAATTGCGCGACGCTTCAAATAAACGCTCGCTAATCTGGTGCTTTGGGGGGTAGGGCATGCGGCTGCGCGAATCTGCGACAAATTCCACCGTCCACAGCAAGCCAATGCCACGGATGTCCCCTATAAACGGATTCTGCCTAAGCTTAGCCAGCTTCCGAGCCAGGTACTCGCCCCTGCGAGCAGCCTGCTCGATGAGGTCGTGTCTTACCAGATACTGTTGCACCGATAAGGCCGCGGCCAATGATGGAGGGTGGCATTGGTAGGTAAAGCTATGCTCCAATGAGGCGCTCGCGTGCTGAAGCGGCCGCCATACATTTTCCGCGATCAAAACTGCTCCGAGTGGTGAATATCCGCCGCTGAGTCCTTTCCCCATTAGGATCAGATCTGGCAGGATGTTCCAATGTTCGACAGCAAAATAACGGCCGGTTCGTCCACTTCCGGTCATGATTTCATCTGCAATTAAAAGAAGGTCATAGCGATCGCAGATCTCTCTAACTCGCTGCAGATATCCATCTGGAGGGACGGCTCCTGAGGTGGCCCCAACGACCGGCTCCAGAATTACTGCGGCAACGGTTTCGGGGCCTTCGCGAACGATCGATTGTTCAAGCTCCTCGGCGCATGCGATACCACAAGCAGGAAATTCCAACCCAAGGGGGCAGTGATAGCAAAAGCAGGCCGCAGTGTGATATCCGTTTGGCAGCATATCGAGATAGGGCGCACGGCGGCGGCGATTGCCGGAAAGGCCCAGGGCCCCCAGCGTTGCACCATGATATCCATGCCAGCGAGAGATAATCTTGTAGCGACGCGGTTGCTTCTGCGACAGCCAGTATTGTCGGACGACTTTGATGGCACTCTCGGTTGCTTCAGAACCTCCGGAGGTGAACAGTACTTTGGATTCAGACGATCCGGGAAATCTGCCGGCGAGCAACGTCGCAAGTTCTTCACCGACACGCGTACGAAAGTGTGAGTTATGAACATATGGCAGCGAGGCGAGGACGCGAGAGATGTCTTCGATTACTGCGGGAACGGAGTGCCCGATATTGACAGCTACCGCCCCGCCGCTCCCATCCAGGTAGCGCTTACCATTTTCATCGTAGATGTAGATGCCAGCTGCACGAGCTGCCACAGGATATTCGCGGGAGAAACTCCAGGGATAGATGTTAGAATGCTGCTCCTGCATCGCAAGCCTCCTGAAAAGGGACATCTGCCTCCGTTTGATAATCATCCAGCCAGTGTGCATTTTTGTTAGATGACAGGACCATGAAACGTCCTTCATCTTCGATGGAGGAAGCCTGAAGATATCTCATGTAGACAAAACCGTCTTTCACTGCGATGATCTCAATTTTTCCCGAAGCATGCGACATGACGAAGCGGGCACGTTTAGCTAGACCTGAACAACGCGCCTGGGCCTTTTGAAAGATCTGACAAGCCTCCTCCAGAGGCACACTATATGCCCTGTTGCCCATGGTGGGCCGGCACTGAAAAACGTAATAGGGCGTGACGCCCGCAAAGGAAAGTCTGCTGAGCAGATCCGCAAGCACCTCAGGGTCGTCATTAATGCCGGCGATCATTGGGGCTTGGTTGACCGTAATTGCTCCTGCGCGCTGTAGAGCATCGAGGCATTGGATGGCCTCGGGCGTTAGTTCGCGTGGATGCGTAAAGTGGGCCATGATGTAAATTCTTGCTGCCGGCGTGCTGTATGCACGGAATACATCCATGAGCACGTCATCCGAGTAGAGTTTTCGCGGATTAAAGGCTGGCATCTTTGTTCCGATTCGAATGATCTTCACGTGATCAATACGCCTGATCTGCTCAATGATGGATTTCAATTTCAAAGCCGAGAATACCAGCGGATCGCCGCCTGTGAGCAGCACATTGGTGATCTCGGAATGACTCGCGATGTATTGCAGCCCCAGCGAAACGTCTTTCACAACTTCATGGTTATCATCAAGAAAAAGACGTTTGCGGAAACAGAACCGACAATACGCGCCGCAAACATCATTGACTAACAGGAGGGCGGTATCGCGATATTTGTGTTGCAGGCCCGGTACTCTCGTGTATGCGCTTTCTTCCGAAGCATCCAGTTTCCCGCCTTCCAGTAACTCGCTGGGTTCGGGGATCACCAGCCTGCGAATTGGATCGTGAGGATCGTTCCAGTTAATCAATCTCTGATAATAAGTATTGCTACGAAACACAAAGCGCTGTTCAACTGGTCGGAGCTCAGCGCGCTCTCGTTCACTCAATTCCCGGACCTGCTCTAATTTCGTTATGTTCTCTACGTTCACTTCACACCTCCCTGTAAGTATTCTCAACAAGATCCTCCACCATCACCCGATTGGATCCTTTGTCATGTAGCGGACGAAGACGCGTCGCCACGGTTATAGCCCTATGTCCTTGTCTCCTTCGTTGCTGCGCAACCAGTTCTCACTCAAATCGCGCAAGTACCCCGCTGGGTATCCCTTCGGAGTTGCTGCGCATATTCAATGGGTCATCGCGGCGTAATGTTGCGGTTACTTCTCGCGGCATTTCGGGCATTGATAACGGCGTGCTCTGGTGACAGTAATCCGTACGCTGTATGTGGTGTTAGCAGAATCCACCACGCTCTAGCGGTTGCAGAAATAGCACTGTTCGTGGTGTACAAAATATAGGTGTTCGCAATGGCCTTCACGTGGTTTCGTATGGATAGCGGTTTTCAAAACCTGGGCCGCCGTCCACGCTAAGTGGCAGAAATAGTGATTCCATCTTTTGCACGATGACTTGCGGCCATTCGGCGCACCATTTTCTCAAAACTCTCCACATAGACGAGGCTGGCAAAATCGAGATAGAAAGGTTTCACTTCTATTGGAAACTTCACAAATACAAATCGCGGAAGGTCGTGATGGCGCATCCATCTCCGGGCGCCGAGATAGCGTTGCTGCTCATCTTCCTCATTGGCAAAGACAACTCTTCCGGTAGAAATGACCACGTTTCCCGAGCAATTACCAGACGATCGATAGTGATGCGCGGGACGTGTCGAGATGAAGGAATGATTTTGAGCATATCGATCACAACATTTGAGATGACCTCTCCGACAAAATCAATCAAATCAACTCACAGACTGCCGTCACGCGTTTATACTTCCAGCCCATTCTCGTGTTACAAACCAGGAGAGTACCGATAGGACGGGCTTTAGAGCGGGGCGCAGTGTCGCCTGCTGCTACCTAGACATTAGCAAGTTTTTATTGATACGGTTTGGTTCGAGCGCATCCACCCCGCGAATGCTCTGAGGGCGAATTATGCAAGCACATGACACGAATTCCACAGTATGCCTTGTTGGTCAACATCCACTGGTGGGTCAACACCTGCTTCATCTTTTGAACAGGGCCCCTTCAATCTCGGCGCGCTGGGTTTCCGAAAAGTTCCCTCCAGCGAGCGCTGTGGGCGGCTGTCCTTTGTTCATACTGGACACAGGAAGCCTGGAATGCCCGGCAGCAGAATACGTTTCGGAGCGTAAAGACCCGCATTGCGCAATCAAAATATGTAGTACTGGATTTAAGAACTCGTTGGCTTCACTACCTCGCGTGATGGCTTCCACATCTTTCAGCCTTCACCACCCGTTGCTCAAGTGGACACTTCACTTGCTATTTGAGGGCGGATATTTCACATGCTGCCGACAGTCTGGTATCGCGCAAGGTCTCTGTCGCGGTCGACCTGCGAAGGGCTTGCCCAGCACTTCGCGACCGTAATTCCCCATTCGTAATCGGCTGCTTGCACCGCATGATACCAAAATGGGGGAATATATAGCGCATCGCCCGGAGACACGAGAACTCGATAAGGGTGGATGGCTTCGTATTTAGGAAACCTCCCAATGTCGACATTATAGACAATACCAGTGGTTTGCCCAATTGCGAAGAGAGCAGCAAATGATTCTCCGCCGGGCTCAATCAAGAGAACTTCCTTTGATCCCTTAACCTGGCACATCAGGGTCTCGTCGATTGGATGGAAATGCCAGTCCGTGTAGCTCTTACGATAAATGAAAGTTCGGCACGGAGGATAACTCTTGGGTGCCGGCGGGGCTTTCAGAAATGAAAAATCGAGCACATCCTTGCCGAGACGCTCTAAAACCGCTCTTTTCCCCAGGGGATAGCTGTGTAGAACGCGATAGCCGCCATCTTTCGACGTCACGTCATCAAAAAACTCTCGTAGTTGTGTATCAAAAAATGTAGCATCCATCCTCTCTTTCAAAGTTACATTTCCTTTCGCAGCCGTTGGATACTCAACAATGGGCTCCTTCGCAACCCTAACGTCAGGGTTACCGACGACGTTTAAGATGTATGCGGGAGAATTCCAGAAGCGGTACGCAGGCCAGTGATTAACCGCCTTCTTTACGAGACACGGCTTCATAGGGTCAACAAAGTCTCTATAAAACCGCAATTCCGGCAACGCTTCGCCGTTAACTTCCTCTAGTCGCATGGCATCTTTATAATGTGGGACTTCTTGAAGAAAGTTCACCTTTTTTGTCTCCTCGGTTAGTTTAGCCGGACAATTCTCCCGTAAACTCGGAAGTGCCTATCCCGCTTTACATGTTCTGGTAATTACGTCGCTTGAATCAGAATGTCTGAGATCGCAGCACCTAGGAAGAAAGAAGTGCGCGGTGACACAAGCAATGACCATGCGGTCTACATTCATTGCCCATAATGCTTCGACCTGTTCTTTCAGCCGGTTTTTGACTGCTTCGTACTGCTTTGGTTGTATTTGTCCAAGCTTGACGATTGCGTCAGTACGGTCCGGTACATCGGGATCGGAAATCAGAATGATCATGGGCATTTCTTGTTCGCTCGCCGCTTCTAACCTGTAAACTGTGGCAAGAAATCCGGCTGAAGAGAGCGGGTCCATGCCCCCTAATATTCCCCAAAGGGTCTTCTTTCGCCGATAGGTTCCTTCTGTTTCTTCCATTGTGACATCCGTTCGATCAGAATCGCATTTGCATACATGATGTTGGGTCTCGCCAGGATGACTAAGAAGACCTCCGGCACGAAAGCGGGGATCTTTTTGCAGCCCGAAAACCGGTGTGATTCATCCATTCCTTACCGGAGCGGATGGGGCTTGTTAGCGCACGCTGATCCAGGGATGACTAGCGAGAATTGTGGACACAGGAAGATGTGCGGCCAGGATTCGCTTCGTACAGCGAACTGGGAGCCGGCTTGCGCGAATCCAACGCGACGAAGCGAAACTCGCTCGTATATCTCCGGCCGGATACATCCGTCAGCCAGGTTTGGTCAAACAGCGGCAGCATCTCGGATAGGTCAACCATCGCACCCGGCAGCGCTGCATCCACAGTTCTGCGAATCATCTTGCTGAAAATGTCCACGAACATCGGACTGTCGAAGTCCAGATAAGCCGGCTTTTTTTCAATGGGAACTTTATAAAAAGCGAAGCGAGGAATTCCATGAGCACGGGCCCAGATTCTTGCCTGAAGAAAACGTTCGGCGGCGCCAGCACAGTAGGCGAACTGCATTTCTTCCGGTGAAAAGCGCCTTGACTCGCGCTTGATAATTAGAGAGTCCAGCGAGATTCTGGGTGCATGACGCTTTGGAGCTATGACTCTGAAACAATCCATCGTCTGCCGGCCGAGCAGCCCGCCGACGAGATCGAGAGCGCGCAAGCAGACTTTGCCATCACGGGTTTTTGCCATCAATGTCCCATTTTGGTTCTCCAAGATCATCGAGGAGACCGGAAGTGCCCGCGAACGGTTTGTGACGAATGAATTGGGCAGGTACTCGAGCCGGAAATTTGTCTTGGGAATCAGCTGCGCAAGGCGGCTACATAATACCTCGTCTGTCTCCCACACCGGCGCCACGTTTTCTTCGCCAAGATCCAGCGCCAAGGCATTGAGAAGGTCGGGAGGCGACGGATGTTGATTGGCGAAAAGAGTGGATTGCAACGTGTTTGTACTTACATGAACTTCGCCCAGAACAAAGATGTATCGACCGTCACGAATTGCCTCTTCGTCGGCTGCTGCAATCATTATGTCAGGAGAATGGTAGCGGGCGCCTTGCCACCCAGGCAGGGTCGGCGGAAACTCCCGCAGAAGCCGAGGCCGCAATTCACCGCAGGTGAAGTGGAGGACAGATTGATGGTCGCCAAGCTGAAGCACCCGCTCCCACTTCTCTTTCAACTCATCCTGAAGGGGATACATGATCTCCGGAGCTTTGTCGAAGAAGAAGGGCGCAGCCTTGTACCACCAGAGAGCGGTATCTACGGAAGCAGAATGGGCTGATCGACGGAGCTCAGAATAAATCGCCTGGAGCTTTTCCTCATAAACCTGGGCCACACGCGCGGTGAACCACCGGCCGGTATCAAGCAACAACGAAAGCGGCTTTACTAAAGATTCAAGCATTTTGCGCCCGAGCAGCACTTCGGTGCCACGGCGGCAATCCTCGTACACGAGTGTCCGGCCAGCATAGACCTGGCCCTTCTTACGAGTCGCGGAAAGCCCGGTGAGGCGGGTGAAGACCTGTTCTAATCGTTGAAACGAAAAGTTCAGTCCCGTGGGATCGCCCGCAGCGGCTTCCACCTGTGCCCGGGCCGCATCCAATTCCTCTAATAAATCCAAACACTGTTGACGGAGTTTCAAGTCCTCGATGCGTTGCAATGCTTCCTTCAGAATCTGTTCTGGAAAAGGGCCGAGGGGAATGTTGAATTTCCAGAACAAGACCCCTTTGATGGCGAGCTCTCGAAGACCTTCATAGACTTCGCCAGGACTGCGAACTGCCAAATTGGGCATGCGCATAAGTCTTGCTGCAATTTGTTTTGCTGTGTCGTACCCGTTGCACGCACGCAGCATGGCCGCCTGCTTAGCAGTAAGTGGCAGAGCGCCGAACAGAGGATGAATGAGGGTCACGCCTTCAACCCGGAGGAAAGGCATAAGAATGGGTGCAATCCATGGTTGAAGACCATATTTACGGGCGAGCATCGCACCCAGTGCCTCAATGGCCCAGGATTCCCAATAGGTTTTGCGGGTGGCAAGAATGTTCGCTCCGTGCCTAGTCTCGATGTGGCTGGTTGCCGAGGTGATGCGGGCCCAGCCAACCGGTCCGAAAAACCCGATTGTGTCATTTTTTGCGCAGTAGCGCTGCAAGTAGCTGGCAACCAGTTCTTCATGCTGCTTGCGGGAAGAGTCGCGCTCCAATGCGTCGGGTGAGCCACGCAGCAGGGGATTAAGTGCGGTTTCGACCGCCGTGCGATTCTGCCACGTGAGAGCCTCACGAAAATCGTCAGAGCCTGCAATTTCACGGATTACGTTGCTGGTATCCTGCAAGGACCGCGAGAATTTTTCTTGAAAGGCCGCGCTGGCCGTGTCAACCTGCGCCAAGGCGGCGGTGAGTTCTTCGAGGGCACCGGACGGAATGCCTTCCGGCAGAGATCGTGGCCGTTTGCCCGCATTAATTTTGGAGATCGCATCCAGCAATGGCTTGCGCCGCTGTTTGTTCTCCCATTGACCAGCCGAGCGGAGATCGTCCAGAGCGGTGCGAAGTTGTTGAAGAATGCGAGACCGGGCCAGTTCCAGAACTTCCGATGAGCGAGCTACCTCATGCGCGGCGGAAACGGTCTCGGGTGTAGCTGCAAGCTTAAGCACACCATCGGACGGAAACCCGGCACCGCGGAGACAGACCCAGCGCCAGAGAGACCATTCACTGCCGGGAAGAGCAACAAGATGATCCCGTTCTTCCGCTGTTTGAGGTTGTGTGGTAGTGGCAATGATCGTGGGCATATTTTGTAGCACTTTCAAAATTGCCGTAACTGTTGGAGGCCCGGCCACAGACGTTCAGGCTACTGGGTCAAGGACTATTTCATGATCAGGAAGAGATTCACTCGCAATTTGAAGAAAAGGCTGCACGAGAGTAGAGACGACGTTGTCTCAGCATTCTGTCCCGACCTGGATTCCGAACGCGCAACTTCAGTGCTCGGGTTCACGGGACATATCGGTTCAGCGTAGCTTCAATCCATCCACTGGGTTCTTCGATGGGAACAAATACTTCGTTTGGATTGTCCAAACAAAATGGCGACAAATCCACGGTCAGACAGTGACGATTCGGCATGGCTAGCCGAATCTCTTCGATGGCGCCGACCTGCTGTAGTACCGCATACCCCATGGCATAGAGCGTATGCTGGACACTGCGGCTCTCATGCGTAGCGAAGGTACTCAACAGATTCGATCGTATGCAGAACCAGTTTTTCTTAAAATCCCCAACGCCATTCTGGTAAGACCATTCGGCATTGATGCTGGAAGCAAATAGGCGGTCCCCTGTGTCCTTGAGGATAGTGTATTCATCACGCAGGAAGTGCTGAAAGCTTGAGCGTGAAGTCTTCAGCACGACGAGGTTCTTGATCCCAGCATAAATTGACATTTTTGCAGGGTTTGCATCAATCACAGCCGTGCGACTTTCCGGGCCTGACATTTGAAAAGACGAGTCGTGCTGGTGGCCGTGGAACGTGATTCTTTTCCAAATATTCTCGCAAATTGTGATTTTTACCCGAGTGAGATGGGAGTTGCGAGCCAGGAAGTGATTAGCGATCCGGCCCCCAAAATCTTCAATTTCCCCCAGTGTTTGCTGCCGGGCAAGCACATAGACGGTGTTCTTCATGGTGTCTGTGGGTAGAATCGAATGATTATCTCCTTCGATATAAGCATTTTCAAAAGCGCCAAAAAACTGGATTGCAACATTTAGATCCCTGACGTGGTGGCGCGCACCTTTGCGTTCCACTTTGATCAACCGTACGCCGGTTTTTCCATAAGCACAGTTGCTTAACTGAATTGAATCAGACATGCAGAAGTCAGCTTCCTCAGCTTCCTCGATATGTGGTGTAGCCGAACCGGCTCAATAACAGGGGGATGTGATAATGCCGGCCCAAATCGGCGACAAAAAATTGAACAATGATTTCAGGAAAAAACGATGAATGTGCTGAAGTATCAAACCGGAGGCGATACAATCCGGTTTGGGGCAGGTGATCCATTGTGCATGAACTCCGCAGCCGTCCATCGTTATCCGTTCTCCCGAGACTTAGGACGTTCCATGATTGCATTGATTGTTCACAATACTCGATTACGATTGCAATTCCAGCAACCGGTTCTCCAGTTGTGGTGTCGAGCACATGGGTTGTAATCAGGCTCATTCGCTTAACAGCTTTCTCAAGCGCAGCTGCAGGACCAAGCGCTGCTGTTCCGCAGCATTTTTGATTTCCATTTCGGGAGAATTGTGCAGGCGCTGCTCCAATAGAACCAGCATCTCGTCTGCATTTTTCCCGGTCGCGCAAACAATGAAGGTATATCCAAACTTTGCTTCATAGGCGCGATTTGCTTTAGCCAACGCCTCCAAAACCTCAGAAGCAGCCACAGCCACACTCGACTGCTCTTGTTGCGACCACCGGCTCCCTGACGATTCTCCGATTCTGGGATGAGCAGCAAACGCCTCCAGCCAATCGTCTCGTGAGCACGAGGCCCAAGCACGGTCAGCACAAGCCTCCAGTTCGGTGATACCTGCAAACGGCCGCGCTTTTTCCATAAAATGAATCCACAGCGATGAACTGCAACAGCGTTTAAATTGCGCACGGGCCACTTCAGGAGCACAGTCGTTGAGCGCGAAAAGCCGGATTTCAATCCGATCCATCTCGGTCAATAGGGAGGAAAGCCCTGCTGGGATCATAGAACTGCTCCGTCAAATGGAATGAATCTCACGGTATGAGTGCCTAAGAATCCTGCCAAGCGGCTGGCGGGCAGATGAAATCGGCTGCCCTCTGAGATAGGTTTCTTTTACCACGCCACAAAGCCGACGGTTCGCGTAGGGGATGAGCTTGTGGCGATGGCACAAATCTTCAGGCTCTACGGTGAACTCTTCCGCAGGATCCCAAACGACGAGGTCAGCGTCATAGCCTGGCGCGATTTTGCCTTTTTGGTTCGATAATCCGGCCAGCCTTGCCGGTGCTGCCGCCATCCAGCGCGCAATATCCTCCTCCTTGAAGCCACGAGACTTAGCTTCGGTCCAGATCACAGGAAGCGAGAGTTGCAAAGATGCGATCCCACCCCAGGCAGCAAAGAAATCCCCGGCTGATTTCTGCTTCATCTGCGGAGGGCAAGGGGAATGATCTGTGACGATCATATCAATGTCCCCATCGCGCAATCCTTGCCACAGCTTTTCACGATTGTTCGCCTCACGAATGGGGGGAGCACACTTGAATTCAGTGGCACCATCAGGAATCTCTTCGGCCCGAAACGCAAGATAGTGAGGACAAGTTTCAACAGTAACGGGCAAATGCCGGCTGCGGGCCGCGCGCAGAAACTCCAGCGCCTCGGCCGAGGATAAATGCACAATGTGAACAGCGCAGCCGGTCTCAGCGGACAGGTGCAACAAAAGCTGAATGGCCGAGTTCTCCGCAATTTTCGGTCGGGAGTTCAGGTAATTGGAATACTTGCGCGCATCCGATGTGAACGAACTGATGAATTCAGGCAACTCCGCATGGACCAGCAGCAGCGCCCCGAGGGAACCCAACTCGATTAAGGCCAGACGCAGATCAGCCTTATCAATGCACGGGAATTCATCTACTCCAGAAGGCGTTAGGAAACACTTGAATCCAAAACAACCTGCGCGCAACAAGGGCTTGAGTTGAGCAAGATTACCGGGCACGACCCCCCCCCAAAACCCGACGTCAATCCAGCATTTGCCTTGAGCGGCAGACGCCTTCTCCTGGAAGGCTGCTACTGAGGTCGTTGCTGGAATGCTATTGAGGGGCATTTCGATGACAGTCGTAATACCGCCAGCTGCTGCTGCTCGGGTTGCAGTAGAGAATCCCTCCCATTCAGTTCGGCCGGGCTCATTGATGTGAACATGAGTATCCACCAAACCCGGCATAATCACCCAATCACCTGCATCTTCAGAATGCGAACACTGGAAGGAGCCTATCCCATCAATGATGCCGTTTCGAACCTTGATAGAAGCCGGGCGAACTCCGTCCGGCAGGACTACACGCTTACTTCGGATCACCCACTCACGATGCATGACGTAAGAAATCAGCCAGTAGATTTTGGGCCACGCGCAACCGGTAAGCTGCTGTGGAACGAGCGTCACTCATTGGGGCCAATTCGGTGGCCAACGACTGCATCGGATCACCGCCGCGCCGAATTACAGTTTCTGTGGCAAAACAACGCACAGGAGTGGGTGCCATGCTGCCATATGCGATCCGAAATTCTTTTTTCTCCGGATCACATATCGCCGCAAAGCACACTTTGGAAATCGCTTGCGCCTTCCGCGGCCCCACTTTGCGAAACTGGGAGCGCGAGCCAAGGTTAAGCCGCGGCACGCGGATGCGTGTGAGCAGTTCACCTGATACAAGCATCGTCTGCCGGTATCCAGTATGAAAGGTGCAGTAAGGAACCCATCGCGAACCATGGATAGAAGTCAACTCAATCTCTGCGTCATAGGCAAGGAGAGCGGGCGGCGTATCTGCTGCCGGAGAGGCATTCATAATGTTGCCGCCCAAAGTGCCGCAGTTCTGAGTTGCGATTCCTCCGGTCTCGGCAGCGGCGGCGACCAACAATGGAAAAGCTGAACACAATTCAGGATGATGCAATACATCAGAATAGGTTGTGAGCGCCCCTAGGGTGATGGCTTCTTTTTCTACGCGGATGCCGCGAAGTTCATTTAACGGCCAGATGTTCAGGAAACGAGGGTTGCACAGCCTGCCCGCAGCAAAGGCAACCATCAGGTCAGTGGCACCCGCCATCGGCTGCCATCTATTGGGTGCGCCGGCCAACAACTCGAGTGCCTCGAAGAGAGTCCTAGGAGAGCGAACCTGGCAGGAACTAACTGAGCCTCTCATGCTTCACCTGCCGGACAGCTTGTGCAGCACTCGTGACAGACTCGATAATTCGTGTATACCCAGTGCATCGGCATAAATTTCCCGCAATGCTTCTGCGAATCTCCTCTTCTGTGGGATCAGGATTTGCTTTCAACAGAGCCACGACAGCCATGATCATTCCAGGAGTGCAGAAGCCGCATTGCGTACCGCCGCGATCTATAAATGCCTGCTGGACAGGATGGAGTCCCCTTTGGGTGGCGAGGCCCTCGATGGTCGTGATGCTCTTCCCTTCGGCCTGACAAACCGGAATCAGGCAACTATTCACCAGCGCTTCATCCAGAAGAACCGAACACGCTCCGCATTCACCCTCGCCGCAACCCTCTTTTACTCCGGTGAACTTCAAGTTTTCACGCAAGACGTCGAGTAGTCGCTGCATAGGACATGCTTCAGTCACGTATTCCATATCGTTGACACGCAATTGCACCAAGCTCTTAGACATGTACCATCTCCGCTGCCTCCATCAATATTTCTGGCAGAGCCGGTATGCGGCTCACACTGACTCCTATTGCATCTTCAATGGCATTCACGACTGCCGGCGCTGGTCCATCAATTGGCAATTCTCCAATTCCTTTAGCTCCCATCGGACCGTACGGATAGGGATTCTCCTGAAAAATCACTCGTATCGACGGCACATCCACTGAAGTAGGAACAATGTAATTTGTCATCTGGGCATTCTCCATCCTGCCCTGTTTCCAAACCACATTCTCGTATAGCGCATACCCGATGCCTTGAATGACTCCGCCTTCAATCTGTCCGGCAGCTAGTAGCGGGTGAATCACCCGCCCTACTTCCTGGGCTGCAATAAAGTTTTGCACCCGAGTCTCAAAGGTCAAAGAATCGACGCTCACCTCGGCTACGTAGACCGCCCATGAAAATGTGCCATATGCATCCCCTTTATGTTGCTCGTCGTCCCAGTGAATATCTGGTGGAGGTTGGTATTGCGCGGCAATCTTGAGTTTTCCGTGCCGTTCGATATACAGCCTGCATGCTTCGAGGAATTCAAAAGCGGAATAGCTGGAAGCGAGCATTCCTGAATCCTGCAGCGTCTTCCTTATGCCAGAGGCTGCTTTCTCCAATAGCTTGCCGATCACCATACAAGTACGCGACGCAACCGTAGGTCCGCTGTCCGGTACCCTGGCCGTATCAGGTTGGGCCACATCAACCCACTCCAGCGGTAACTTGAGAGTCTCCGCCACGATCTGAGAAAGAGAGGTGTTGGTTCCCTGACCAATTTCAACACCCGATGTAAGAATGCGAACCCGCCCTTCAGCAGTGGCCTCCACCTCCGCCCTCGACGCCAGGTAACGCTCGCCAGAACCGGTAAATCCGGCACCGTGAAAGAATGCGGCGAAGCCTATGCCTTTCTTGATCGGACTGCGCGCATTTTCGCGGGTGAATTGTGCCTGCTTGTTATAATAATCGGCTTCCGCCAGTGCCCGATCGAGCAGCGCGCTCATGTCAATGTCTTCACGGACGGTTTGGCCGGTAGCGGTGTCCTGACCTTTGCGCAGAAAGTTGCGACGTCGGAATTCTTCGGGTGATAAACCGATAGAGAACGCAACTTTATTCATGTGACGTTCCAACGCGAACAGTGATTGTGGAGCGCCAAACCCACGGAATGCCCCGTGGGGGGGAGTATTGGTAGCCACTGCCTTGCAATGAATTCGAATATTGGGGCAATAATATGGCCCCGTTGCATGAATTCCGCCGCGCGATAGAACCACCGGGCTTAGAGTTGCGTATGCGCCTCCGTCAATAGCGAAATGAACTTCCATCCCCAGCAACTTGCCATCGCGCCGCACCGCAGTCTTATGATGAATCTTTGCGGGATGACGTTTCGTGGTTGCCGCCATATCCTCGGCGCGATCATAGATTAACTTGACTGGCTTGCGCGATTTCCAGGCGAGCAGGGCGGCATGGGCGGCAACCATGGAAGGATAGTCTTCTTTGCCGCCGAATCCCCCTCCGGTTTCCATTTGAACGACGCGCACACGCTCATTGCTGAGAGCAAAGACTCTCGTTAACGCGCGATGTACATAATAAGGACATTGCATGGAACCCCAGACGGTGACACCCTCCTCGGGAGAAGCTACTGCCACAATGCCATTCGGTTCGATATAAAGTTGCTCCTGGGATCCCGTTGAATATTCGCCAGCAATGACAAAATCTGCCTGGTTCCAAACGAGATCTACATTGCCTTTATCGATTACAAACTGCTTGAATATGTTGTTTTCACCCCAGATTACCTCTTTGCCTGCCAAGGATTCTTCTATGTTGAATACGGCAGGGAGCGATTCCACCTCAACCTGAATGGCGCGCCTGGCTTCCTCCAGCAGACATCGGTCATGATGGGCTAACAGTAGTATTGGCTCTTCGGGATGGTTAATATGTGCCTGAACCAGGCAGGGCTGATCTTCAGTAATTAGAGCAATGCAGTTCTTGCCCGGAATATCTGCCGCTCGGACAATGGTGAGTTCTTCCCAAGGAATTCCGCTGCCGTAGCGGATAGCAACAAGCCTGCCCCTCGGCACCGGGCTGCGCACTGTAACTCCGTGCAGGAGTTCGGGAAAGTGCAAGTCATCTGTATAAATAGCCGCACCGACAACTTTGCCTGGGCCGTCCTTGCGCGGAACAGAAGTGCCGATGATGCAATCTATTTCTTCGTTCTGCAGCATTTTCATTCTTTACCGTCTTAATTATTGTGTGGCTTTGACTGTTGCCGTGTGGCGGTCTGATGAGACAGTTTGTCCAGGCGCAGAAAAGCCGCTATCGCCCAAACAACCAGTGGGCACTTTTAAATGAGCAATCATCTCGCTTACATCATCGGTCACCAGCATAAGTCTGCTTATACGGTCCATTTCAGCTATGCTGATCGTACCCGCAGCGACCATTCCCTTCACAACATCGAATAACGGTTGCCAGTATTCACGTCCTATAAAAACAATTGGTATTGGGGATATCTTCTGTGTCTGAATGAGCGTTAAGACCTCAAAGAGCTCATCCAGGGTACCCAGCCCTCCAGGCAATACAATCAGGGCGCATGAATGCCGCACCAACATCACCTTGCGCACAAAGAAATAACGAAACGATACAGAATGATCTATGTAATTGTTACGGCTTTGCTCAAAAGGAAGTCTAATGCGGCAGGCAATGCATTTAGCTCCCGATTCCCGTGCGCCACGGCTCGCAGCTTCCATCAAACCCGGGCCGCCTCCCGTCATCACGGTATAGTGGTTTTTGCCGAGAGCCACACCCACCTTGTAGGCTTCGGCATATATCGCTGATTGTCTGGTGAGTCGTGCTGATCCGAAAACCGTAACGCAGGGCCCAACCAGATGAAAAGCATATATTCCCTGTAGAAAATCCCAAACCACTCGCATCAGCAAAACAAACTGGCGTCTTATACGAACCATAGTATTTCCTGCCTCGACGCTAACGCCCTTGATGGTCAAGATATAGAGGCTAATGGCAGTTCCCAATTAAGAAATGAACATATTTGAGGGCAAAGGTGTTCAGGTTTTATTCCGGAGTTGTTTTGGTCAGCAGATCGAAACAGAAAGGGAATTTGCCTGTATTCTTGAGATGAAGCAACAAGCATTTAAGACGTTTGACTTTCGTGAATCCCCGTTTCGGTTATTGCACCTTCAAGCGCTTCATGAATAAGTGATCTCTAGCGACTGCGGCATAGGATTCAAGCATTGCATCTTCATCCTGAATCTTCTGAATTTTCCGGATCAGCGCCGGATAGGCGTGATAAACGGTGCGCGCCGATTCCAGATCGAGGCGCTCCCGGTTCGTGTGAGAGTAGCCTTCGGCGCCCGGGGCATAGCCGATCGTGGGAATTCCATACCGTCCACAGGGATAGCCTCCATCAGTTCCGAACGTCCAAGGCCGCACTCCCGGGGTGCAGCCCGTAGCTTCCCACACAGCTTGCTCGGCTGCGCCGACAACGGAATGTGAATGGGACATGAGAAAACCGCAGGTTGATATTGGCAATGTCCGCTCCCATCCTGTATATGCCCGCTGCTTGGCCAATGTTTCTTCCACGGTAATCTGGATGTTAGGCATTTCAGCGAGTGCATGGCGCATTTCTTTTAACAGAAAGGACTGGAATCCTTCCACGCTGCTGTGTTCTCGCCCCAGAGGCAGAGTACGCCAGTCAACCAGAACGCGCACTTCTTCCGGAACCATGTTCCTGCTCTTCGGCCAAGTCTCGATGACGGTAGGGGCCAGAGTGGAACGGGGAAGCACATTGTGTGAAGGAAGCTGTGCGGCAAATTTCTGGATTGCGGCAAGCACCAGGGGAAGAAGTAGCGTCGCGTTTTCTGCCTTCTCTGGCGCGCTGGCATGGGCAGATGTGCCGCGGATGGTAATCATCAGTTCGATGCGCCCTCGATGGCCAATGCAAATGTCGCCTTGCGTCGCTTCGCCCAGAACCACGGCTGCAATTCGATCGGACAACTGCTCCATGGCATGAGCCATTCCCCAACTACCGCATTCCTCCAGCACTGTATGCACGACATAAACATCTCCAGGAGGCCTAGACTCACGCAAGCTGGCCACGGCATATGTCTGCAGGGCCAGCGGTCCCTTGCAATCCACGGCGCCACGACCATGCAGGTAGTTGTCCGCAATGATGCCATCAAAAGGAGGGTATTCCCATTCGGATTTGTCGCCAGCATCCACGACATCGAGGTGACAACTCAGTAGAATGGCGGGACCGTTTCCCTGCCCTTTGAGCCGCGCAAATATGTTGCCGATTTCATCCGTCCAGGTTTCATCGAAGCGCAGGAGCTTGAACTCGCTCATTATTCGCTCAGCCACTGCTCCTTCGTCGCCCGAAATGCTCGGGATGCGCACAATATCGCGCGCAAAATTAACTGCGCTTTCAAAATTTACATCGCGATACATAAGCACCTATCTAATTTTTTGGCCAGGTGAGGACAAGCCATTGTGGTTTTTGGCCGCGGCGCTGATCGTCATACAAGATAAATGGATGCCGAGTTGTCTTGCGGGCTTACACAGATAAAAAGATGTCCCGGATTTTAAACAGGCTTGTTGAGAACATCGGCCAAAGCCGGCTTGCCAGAGTGATTTACGCCACAAGCCGTTTCAGTCGCCGATATTGCTTCATGGTTGAAGCCGAGTAAACCGGATTTTGCCGCGATATGTGGCAAATGATCCGTAGTGTGCATGCCATGCTGTTTTTCACTAACTGCGATTCCTTTTTGATCTCTAGAGGGCCCCGACTGCTGGATAGTCTGCCCGATATGAGGCGGACAGACGCGATAATACCCCGTATAGCAAGCGGTGCAATAATTCGATCTGGCATCACCCATTGAATCAAGCAGCCCTTCAAAACTTAAATAGTGCAGGCTGTCAGCTCCGATTTGCCTGCGGATTTCTTCCACCGAACACCGGGCGGCAATCAACTCTGCCTTGGTTGGAGTATTAATCCCGTAATAGCACGGGGCAATAGTGGGAGGGCATCCGATCCGCACGTGAACTTCAATAGCTCCGGCTTCCCGCACGGCCGCAACAATTCTTGTCATGGTCTCCCCGCGGACAATTGAATCGTCAACCAGGACAACCCGTTGACCGGCTAGAATGGCTGGAACCGGATTCAGCTTTAATTTAGTGTTGCTCTTAGATCGATTGGCAGCCGGTTCAATAAACATCCGGCCTACGTAGTTATTTCGCACCAGCCCTAAGCGTAGCGGCAGGCCCGACTCTTCCTGATACCCGAGCCCAACCCACATTCCTGAGTCGGGGACCGGAACAATCACATCGGCGTCCGCAGGAGATTCTCGAGCCAGATTGCGGCCTAGCCTTGTTCGAACCCCACCGACATTTTCGCCAAAAACATGGCTGTCCGGCCGTGCAAAATAGACGTGTTCGAAGATACAGTGAGCTCTTTCGAGGCTTGAGGAATACCGTCTGCTTGTGATCCCTGCGTCCCCGATAGCGAGAACCTCGCCAGGCTCGATCTCACGAAGGTAGCAAGCTCCAACAGCATCGAGCGCGCATGTCTCGGAACAGACAACGAAGCCTTCATTGAGCCGTCCTAGGCAGAGTGGCCTGAAACCATGACGATCTCTTGCGGCAATAAGCTCACTATTCACCAGCAATAGCAAAGCAAAGGCCCCTTGGAGAAGACTCAACGTTTCAAGAATCGCATCCATGATCATCGAATGCTTGGACATCGCGCACAACTGCAACACCAGTTCGGTATCGCTGTCCGATTGCCATGTTGCTCCAATGTTGCTTAGTTCCTGCTTCAAATCCTGGAAATTGACAATTTGGCCGTTGTGACAGATTGCGATGTCGCCCTGCGGGCAGTTTAAGACAATCGGTTGCGCATTCGCCAAGCGGCTGTCACCAACCGTCGAGTATCGTACGTGACCAATTGCCGAGTGCCCCTGGAGTGCTCTTACTTCGTCATCACTGACCAGATGAATGGTTCTGCCAGCGCGACAGACCCGGTGAATCTGCGACCCTTGCGTCACGGCAATCCCGCTGCTGTCTTGCCCGCGGTGTTGCAACGCAGTCAAGCCAACAAGGGTATGGGCCACCGCATCGGCATTTCCCCAAACACCGAACACGCCACACTCGTCGCGAAATTTATCGTTGGTCTGCATTGCGGTCAAATGGGTCGGGTCAGACTCAATGGAAAGCATTGACGTTCAACGTGAAAACGAACAGTGTGTGATGGCAAAACCATCCCCCGCTAAAGTCGCGGGCTTTCACCATTGACGTAGGCCAGCATATTCTTGAAACACGCTCTAACAACGTCTCAATCGTTGACTAAGACGCCCAGCGCGCGAAAGGATTGCCCCGAATAAAAATCGTTTATGCGAAGCCCCAACAAAGCAGCATAGTTCTTGAGAGCACCACTCTCTTGGAGGCATTACAAGTGCCGCAACAAATTTCAGCGATCACGCTGAATAAGACTCATTGAAGGAGAATCTCTTTTTCTCCAAATAGCCGCTCAGATTGGATTCCTTGCTGGTGGCAGTATTCAATAAGGCGGTTGGACTCTACGATTGGCCGGGATTGTTCCGTGTATTTAATGCTCATGATGTAGTTGAGCCACGGTTCCTGTCCCATGGCATAGACGTATACCTCTTTACACTTAAACTCATCTACAATCGCTTTTGCCTGTTCAAAATTGCAGCCAGAAAGCCGGCGTGACTCATCCATCCCTCGCTCCACCCTTTGAGTGAGAAGCGGTCCATAAAGCCAACTGAGCGGCGCCCCGTCGCATTCCATACCAAGGAACGCAGCATCAATGTCCCCGACTTCGCTGTGCAGGAGTTCGTACAATTTGGGTTCGATATTGCATGAATCGGCGGCAAACAAAAGCGAGTGAGGGCCAGCTTTGACCAAATAAGCAAGCTTCGCTGCAATATTCAAATCTGAGTGCTCTCCCAGGAACGGCAGTCCGGTGATAGACCCATTTTCGGTTTGAAGAGATTGCATCTGATCCAGTCCGATCACATTCTTGAATCCGATATTCTTCAACAGAAGTTCCAGAGACGGATCTTGAAGAGCACCCGCATTGTTTCGGGGAACCACGATGTGCTTCACCTTGTGGCGAATCTGCAATAGAGTTTCAAACAACACATGGTCCTGGTGATTATGAGTAATCAATACGTAATCGATCGACTCCGGCAGGTCCTCATAGGTATAACGGGACACCTGACTTTCATAGGTATAACTCAAGACCGGATCAAAGATCATATTGACGCCACGCGTCTCAACCAGGATGCAAGCATGACCAAAATAGCGCCAGCGCACTCCATTTCCTGTATAAGGGCGATAGGGTCGCGGAGGCTCCTCGGTTAATAGTGACTCAAGCAACTCATGCCCTTTGCCATTCATGCCCACCAGTTCCTTAATCTCATCCAAAGGCCTGGGGGCAGACTTAAGCTGGAATAACTCATCCACCGCAGTGTCGTGAAACGGGCGGCGCACATGCAGCCGATCATCGCTTTCCAATCGAGGCGTGCTCAAAACAAACGGGCGATCATCCCCGGTAATTAAGGACAGCATAAGGCTCTGAGACGCTGGCTCGTAGTACCTCGATTTATAAAGCAGAGGCTCGATCAACTTGAATGATGGGTGATTATTGAGATCGTAGACCAATTCCACGTATCCTCGAAGATTCACAGGCACTTCTAAATAAAGTGGCTGCAGGCTGTAACCTTTGGCTTTGTTACGCAAGAGCGCGTCGAGATCAGAGATGGCCGCAGATAGATCAAACATCGCAGCACGGCGTTCCTTCGTACATTGGCGCAGTTCTTTAATCTCATCAATCCGTTTGCCGCCGTAGTCAATAAAAGGTCCGCCGAGCATTTTGGGATTCTTGACTGCATTGGCGTGGATCTGAGGGGAGTTAATATAAGAATCCATGATCTTCATGTGCCGCTCTGTAATATTTCGCGCCGCTGTGGCTGGCGGGATCAAGTGCATCCACGCGTACCATTGATCCACCAAAGGCTCGACCTGCACATTCTCTTTGAGGTAGAAGCATTTCTTCAAGGCTTCACTCATACATCATCTCCATCGTTTGGCTTCAATGTCGTCTTTTCATTCGCTGGGTCTAATCAGGCGGCTCGGAATTTGAGAGAGACAAGGCCGTCGCTTGCTGCCACCACTTTGCCAGTAAGTACACCTGGGGCGACTGCAAAATGGAGAAATGATGCCCAGGCCCATACCAGATATCGACTGCGGCTGCATGTCGCCGCCACTTGGCGGCATGGATTCTCCATTTCTCTCTCACATCCTCCATGCTTATGGACCTATTGCTCCGCGGGCGCGGGCCTACTAATACAAGATGGAGTGTATTGGCGTAGCACCGACCAGGAATATATTTGCAGTTGCACGCGGCGGTGAAAGTCGCGAGGGAGCCGCGAAGCATGGCGATGTTGTTGCGCAATGGCAGCACTCTTGCCTTGATTAAAGCCGCGTTGAGCTCATTTACAAAAACTTCGGCCTGGCCTGACGCGATCACCGCCGGATCAATGCCCAGAGACTTATCGAAGGTATCCTCAAACGCCTCCGTAAATTCTCTGAGGATCTCCGCTGTGCTAATTTGACGCGGTGCTTCCCCGATCGAATCAGGTGGCTCAGTATCAATCAATGTAAGCGAAGCCACGCTTCGCCCTTGTTCATGCAGACGCAGCGCCATCTCAAATGCAACCAGTCCACCATGGGAGTGGCCTAATAGATGTATTGGCCGTGTTAGATTGAACCGGGCCAAAGCACGCAAATTATAAAGCGCGGCATCTTCCACACTTTCATGAGGTTGTTCAGCGATGTCTATCCCACGCGGTTGTAGTCCATAGATTGGCAATTTCTCGTCTAACGCGTTAACAAATTCGACGAAAGAAGTAACACTCGCGCCTGCGCCTGGAATGCAGAAGACCGGACATTCAATGCTATGGGGCGCATGCAATGGGACCAGTGGATTGGATTGATCGATAGAAAAATGAAAATTCATGATTCTTCGTGTTTCCGGAGAAGGTGATCCGAGAGCTCCGTTGACTGATCAAATGTCCGCAGCGGACAGGGTAAGGGAATGCGACGAAGGGAATGAGACGATCTGCACGCTGTTTTTCGCCAAGGCGCCTGTGATGGCGGCGCCAAGAGAGCTTAGGTTTTCCAAACCGGTTGTCATCGTATGGTGTGTTCCCTGAACCGGAACCACCTGGATGTCATCGCCCAAAAGTCTGCGCCAGGCTGGCCCCGATGGCGGCACGCTTTCCTTTGCTTCAAACAGCCACACAGGCATAGACAATCTGACACACGAATAATTGAGCAGAGCGTTTGCAGTTGCGTGCCGGATCTTCAAAATACGCCGCAGGAACGATACGTCCAATGTATGAACTTCAGGAATCTTCTTTGCTATCTTATCCATTATATGGCGGCCACGCTCGATCAGTGTCTCGAAATCATAAATTTGGGCCATTTGGATAACGTCATCGAGATCCTTCTTATCAAGATGAATCATTAACAAGACCTCAATCAACTCGAAGTTGGCATCAAAATCTTTTGGTCGGCCGCTTTCGGAATCCATCGTCGTTCGCTCATAACAAATGGTGTCGAGGAGGCCCACAAATCCAACCTCTCCGCCCAGTTCGATCAACCTTCTCGCCATTGCATAGGCAATAGTTCCGCCTGCCGACCAGCCTGCGACCCGATATGGCCCGTGTGGCTGGACCTGGCGAATACCGTCGACATAAAGTTCGGCCATCTCTTCTATAGTTTTCAGCGGTTCCTCACCGGGAGCGAACCCCGTGGCTTGCAAGCCATAGATCGGGATATTCACGTCGATAAAGGGAGCAAGGTCTGCCACATAATCTACGCCACCCCCGAGGGCATGGACTATAAAAAGCGGCGTTTCAGTTCCTGCCGGTCGAATCGGAATCAAATTCTGGTGTCTTATTGCGAGATCGCCACGTTTTAGCGCAGCCGCCAACTCAGCCAGTGTTGGAGATATAAAGACATCGCGCAGCGAGATGTTTATGCCAAATGACCGCTGCACCTCCACCATCAACTGCATGACCAATAATGAATGACCTCCCAGTTCGAAGAAGTTGTCGTGGCGTCCCACCTGAGGTGTTCCCAGAAGATTTTCCCAGATTTTCGCCAGCTTCGATTCGGTCTCCCCTTGCGGCTCTTCATATCCTCGACGCGCATATGCATCCCGTTCCGGCTCCGGCAGCGCACGCCGATCCAGCTTACCGTTGGGCGTCAGCGGCATGCGCTCCAGCCGCACATAGGTTGCTGGTACCATGTACTCTGGTAACTGCCCTGCCAGATATGTGTGCAGCATCGCGCTCAGTTCCCCTGCTTCCATCTCTCTGTGTTCCTGTAAGCTATGCCTTACCCTTTCTTCCTCCACCTTCGACTCAGCCACAACCACATAAGCCACAAGACGCTTTCCCCCGCCTCCATCTTCGCGCGCTACCACCACCACTTCCCGCACCTGCGGATGCTCCGATAGCCGCGCCTCGATCTCTCCCAACTCAATGCGGAAGCCACGTATCTTCACCTGATAATCATTCCGGCCCAGGTATTCGATATTCCCATCCTCCAGCCATCGTGCAAGATCTCCCGTCCGGTATATCCGCGCTCCCGGTTGTGAGGCGACCGGGTCTTTCACAAAACGCTCTGCGGTCAGGTCTTGACGGTTCAGGTAGCCACGCGCAATCTGAACTCCGCCAATATAGAGCTCACCCACAACTCCCACCGGCACCGGATGCATGTTCTTATCCAGGATGTACACCCGCGTGTTCGCAATTGGCCGTCCAATTGGTATCGTTGTTGCTTTCTCCCCACTCGCGGGATAGGTCCATGACGTCACATCAACTGTCGCTTCTGTAGGCCCGTATAAGTTGTGCAGATCTGCCAAGGGCAAGACTTCGCGGCAGCGCCACGCCACATCCGCGGACAATGCTTCTCCGCTACATATGATTCGCTTAACACTGGAACACCTGCGGCTGTCGCCAAGCTCCAGAAACGCCTGAAGCATTGAGGGCACGAAATGGAGCGTGGTAATGCGGTTCCTCTCGATGGTTTCGGACAGATATATTGGATCTTTGTGCCATCCTGGCCGCGCCATTACCAACCGGGCACCGACAAGCAACGGCCAGAAGAATTCCCAAACAGAAACATCGAAACTGAACGGCGTCTTTTGAAGCACGGCATCTTCTGTTTTCAGTCCATAGGCGTTCTGCATCCAGATCAGCCGATTGACGATGCTCCTGTGCTCGATCATCACGCCCTTGGGAGTTCCCGTTGAACCGGAGGTGTAGATCACATATGCCAGACGCTCAGGATTCACACCGCCTTCATCGTGTTCGCAATTCGCCGCTGATTGCTCCTGCCAACGCGCTGCAGGACTCAACGCAATCACCGGCAAATCGCGGCCGGAGAACGCCTTAAGACGTTCCTGCAAATGGGGCTGAGTTAACACCGCGGCAGGCGAGGCATTCTTCATCATGTACTGAAGCCGATCATCCGGATACTCCGGATCAAGCGGAACGTAGGCTCCCCCCGCTTTCAGCGTCGCCAATAGGGCGACCACCATATCTACTCCGCGCTCTGCACAGACACCTACGCGCTCATCTGCCTTCACACCAATCTCTCGCAGATGATGCGCCAGTCGGTTCGCCCGCCGGTTCAACTCATCATAGTTCACACTTTCTTCTTCTGACACTACCGCGGTCGCGGCAGGCGTTCTCTCCACCTGCTCCTCAAACAACTCCTGGATGCATTTCTCTCGCGGATACTCCATCCCCGTGGCATTCCACTCATACAGCAGCTGCTTCCGCTCCTTTTCCGGCAATACGTCCAGACCGTTTATCGCTTTCCCAGGCGTGCTCTCCAGTGCTTCCACTAATGATTTCAGCGCGGTGTGCATGTACTCGCATACCCTCATCGATCCGATCCTGGCCGCCACTTGCGCCGTCAGCACGAATCCTTCACCCAAATCGTCCACCGACAGGGTCACCGGATAGTTGGTGAGGTCTTGACCGTACAATACGCCGATGCCCTTCCAGGCCCGCCTCCTGTCTTCCGAGACACCCCGGACCGCTTCGGAACTATGCCGGTAATTCAACAGAGCCGAGAACAACGGTGTGGGCGCAGCCACCCCGCTGCAGCGCTGCGCCAGCGCCAGCGATGCGTGTTCATGCCGTAGCAAATCGCTGAGCTGACTGTGCACCCGCCGTACGCCAGCCTCTACCCCCTCGTCGCCTATCTGGATCCGTACCGGCAGCGTATTGATGAACGGCCCCAGCACCCGGTCGGCGCCCGCGCCGCCCTGCATGCGTCCGAACAGAACCGTGCCGAACACCACGTCCTCGCGTCCCGACACCCGCGCCAGCACCTGCGCCCAGGCCAGGTGACACAGACTGGCTGCACTCACCCCCAGCTTGCGCGCGCTCTCCCGAACTCGCCCTGCCACATCCGGCTCGAGTGTGATCCGCGCTTCTTCGATCCCGGTCCCGTCGCCCTGCACATCCAACAGCCCGAACGCCGCCGTCGGCTCCGTCACATCCCCCAATAGCTGACGGAAGAAAGCCTGGTGCTCCTCCGGACTCACCCCCAGCCGCGCCTGCGCCACCAGATTGCGGAAGGGAAGCGGTGCCGGCAACTGCTCTGCCCGTCCCAGCAGGTGCGCCTCCATCTCTTCCTGCATCACTTCCATGGTGACGCGGTCCCCAGCCAGATGATGCAGCAACAACACCATCAGCCAGCGCTCCTTCTCCTCATCCTCGGCGATATAGGCCCGCAGCAACGGCGCCTGGCGTACATCGATCCGGTATTGCCGTGGGTTGAAGCGTGCATACAACTGCTCGGCCACATCCCCGGCCCCCGGGTCCAATTCCACCTCTTCCACCGGCAAGACGGCTTCGCGCCACACCACCTGCACCGGCTCCCGCAACCCTTCCCACACTACCGCCGTACGCAGAATATCGTGCCGCTCGATCACCGCCCGCATCGCTTTTACATAAGTGTCCAACCGGGTCCGGCTCTCGAAACTCAGCCGCACGGCCCCCAGATAAGGATCACCTTCTCCGCCCATCAGGTGGTGAAATAAAATTCCTTTCTGAAGCGGCGACAAGGCGTAGATGTCCTGAACGTTGGCGATGCCGCCGGGAACCTGCTCTACGATCTGGTCGATTTCTTCCTGCTTGAGATCAATCAACGGCAGCATCTCTGGTGTAATAGCTGCACACTCGGCGGGAATACGGTTGGCTGGAACCTCAACAATCGTCTCCTGCCCACCGATGCCAGAGGCCAGTCCGGCCAGGGTGGGCGTGGCAAACAGTGCCCGCACATCCACCTGTAAACCCTTCCGCCGCATGCGCTCCATCAGACGCACTGCCAGCAGCGAGTGGCCCCCCAGGGCGAAGAAGTCATCGTGGCGGCCGACCCGCTCTACATGGAGCAGATCGGCCCAGGTCTCGGCCAGCTGGGTCTCGATCTCTCCTTGCGGCGCCTCGTAGCCGCGCACCGCGTAGGCATCGCCTTC
>DASSXL010000002.1:0-11172 GCA_035703825.1 Candidatus Angelobacter sp. | reverse complement strand
CTGGTCACCGGCTCTGACCGCTATCGCGAAGACGATCTGGTGCGCGCAACAGGCTTGACCGTGAACACGCAGGTGAGCGCGGACGATCTGCAAACCGCCGCCAACCGCCTGGGCAACAGTGGCGTGTTCTCTTCCGTGCAGTTTCTGTTCAAGCCCGCCATCGGGACAAAAGGCGTTGAAGCCGATTTCCAGGTAGCGGACGCGGAAAAGCTTCTTCCCGCCATCTTTGAAAATTTTGTCTGGTTCAGTGAAAGCGAGTTGAAGGAGGCCGTGCACCAGGCGGTCCCGCTCTACCGGGGCGAGATCCCGACAACCGGCAGCATGTCGGACGAAGTCTCCGCCGCTCTGAGCAAGTTTCTCGCCGGCAAGGGACTGCCCAGCGAGATCACCTACATGCTCTCGGCGGAATTTGGGCAGCTCCCAACGGCCTATAAATTCAGGGTTGCCGATGCCAACCTCAAGGTGCGCGACGTGACTCTTGCGGGCGCGACGCACATATTGCCGGAGCAACTGGCAAAGGCAGTGGCGCCGCTCAAGGGCACTTCCTACTTGCGCAGCGATGTGGCCATTGTGCTCGATAAGAACCTCGTCCCGCTCTACCGGCAGCATGGCTACCTGAAGTTTGCCGTCGCCGAAATCAAACCCAAAGTTGAGGACAAGGACAGCGTCACGGTCGATGTTTCCGTCAACGAAGGCGACCAATACAAGCTCGCCGGTTTTAGCTGGTCAGGCAACACTTTGATTCCCAGCGATGAGCTCTCCAAGCACATCAGCCTCAAGACCGGAGATCCGGTCAATGCGCTCCAGTTGGACCGCGATCTTGCCCAGGTGCGCAAGCTCTTTGGCAAGTTTGGCCGTGAAGGCGTAATCATCCAGCCGGCGCCGGCCTATGCGGAAAAAGCTGTGACCTACAACTTTGTGGTGAAAGAAGGCGACCTTTACCACATGGGCAAGCTGGAAATTCAGGGCGTGGACGCAGAACAGGCGCACAAACTGGAACAGGGCTGGAAGCTCGGCGAAGGCGAGCCCTATGATTCGACCTACATCCAGCAGTTCCTTTCGCATACGCTGCTGAAAGTCCCCGGCCACAAGTGGACCTGGATGACCTTTGAACAGGTTGACGATTCGCAAAAGACCGTCAATGTGCGGTTGCAGGTAAAAATCGAGTAAATGCGCGGGTTGCTGGCTAACTCGCCGCCTCTAATTCCCATCTTAAAGAGCTGAAGATGCGCTGATCTTACTGGCCCATCTCAGGGACCTGGCAAAGATGTTAATCACATTGTCATTACTCATCCTCTGGATTCTCAGCATGTACTTTTACCTGCCTCTGCCCATCGTGGTGTTGTTGTTCGCCGCGCTGGCCACCGGGACTACCATGACAATCTGGAATGCGTGGATAAACCGTAAACAGCGCCTGGCAACTATTGGCGAGCAGGATACGAACCTCTAATTCCCAACGCGTCGTAAGCCTAAAAGCGGTAGACTTTGCTTATGAAGTTCCTGGGCAAGGTACTGTTTCTGGCCGCTTGCGTTGCGGCCGCGCAAACGCCACAAACAAGCCAGCCGGCCGCCTCGCCAGCGGCGACTGCTCCTGACCCGGCCCAGCTTGCCACGCTGGTGAAGCAGCAATTCGGCGAGACGTTCACCGTGCCGGCGAAAATTCCCAAGCCCCTTATCACCGCGGATTTTGACGGCGACGGCGTGCAGGATGTGGCCATCGTGGCCGACAGCAAGGATCCCCTGCCCGATTCCTATGCTTTCAAGTATGACGTGTCCGATCCGTACCACGCTTATTTCGGCTTCGGCAATCCCAAGATTTCGTCCGCTTTTAATGCCGACCCTGAGCATACGCATCATCTGCTGATTATTTTTGGCAGCGGCAAAGATGCATGGCATGCCGCCACGCCGAAAAGCAAATTTGTGCTGGTCAATGTTCCATTCGATAGCGTTGAGGTCGGGCGCATGCTGATCAGCAAGAAAAAGCCGCCCATCTTCGTGATCAAGGCCGTGGAATCGCAGATTTTGGACTCCGCCCTCTGGTGGGAAGCCAAGAAAAAACGCTGGCGCTGGGAGCCAGGCGATAGCATTCAGTAAAGACGCGCGCTCCAAACAATAAAAGAATTGCCGGCTGCCCCATATAAATGCGTTATGAAAGGATATGAAATTGGGTGCAGCCGGCTTCTCTCTTGTGGCCCCGCCGGTTCAGGCAGCGGCGCTTTCGTATTCTGCAACGCCCACATCGACAGTCACCGCCGTATAGCCAGGTGCGGTCACAACCACGGTGGGTGGTATGTGGTCATAAGTCGATGTACGGGTTTCAGGATCGTAAATGCGCGTGGTCTTCATCACAAACGTGTAGGTAAAGGGCACATTGCTCTGCGCCACCTGCACGCCGTTGACGGATACCGCCGCATTCACCGATTGATGCGTGTTCGCATCCTGCACTGTCACCGTGTAGCTCCGGGATTGGCCGATAACTACGGGATAGGGCTGGATGGTCGCCGTCATGGGCGAGAGTTGCACTGAGTCGTCTCTCTCCGGAGAGAAGTCGCCGAACCAGGTGATTCCTTCCTGCACCATGCGCCACTGGAAGGGGCGGACGCCCGGCGTGAGCGGCGCCGTCACCGTAAACATAAACGCAGCCGCGGTGCCCGGAGGCACGATCCCAGGAACATCGACCCTGCTCACTCCCCAAACAGTATTGTCTTGTGGATTCTGTGAACCCAGGCGCTGCGGGTTGGGCCCTTTGAAAGTCCAGGTGGTAATTCCCGTGTTCATCATGGTGACGCTCACAGGATAGGAGTGTCCGGCCAGCGCTGGCGATGGTGGGGCGCTCTGGCCGATGCAGACTGCGCGCTGCCAGGGCATCACGGGCCTGTAGTCGTCCAGGTGAAAGAAGCAATTCAGCCCGGGATGATTGCTCGTCACCGTTGTCGTGTGCAGCGGATCGGCAATGCTCAACTTGATGGTCTGGGAATCGTTGTTGGCAAAATTCGGATCGTAGATGTGCAGCGTCAGGTCTGTGCCCACCAGATCGTATCCAAAGACTACTACCACATGGTTGAGCCCCAAATCCGCTGGGTTCAGGGATTTGGTCAGGACCAGACCAATCGGGCTGGTGTGGCCACTGTCGATATCGGCCTGGATCTTCGGCCACGCCTCATTGATCATGACCCACGCCCGGCCATGCGGCGCAAGGCCAATCAGGCTCAGATCGGTTTCATGATCAGGAAGGGCCGGATCCATGAGGGCGTAGTAAGTCGCCACTGCGCCTACGGTCATGCTGTCAAAAAAGCGGGCCACTGTGTACTGAAAAACAGGATCGTCCGTGGTGGAAGGCGCGGTGGTAGTGGTGGGTGGAAGCGCATGTATTTCAGCCAGGTCGCGCGCGACGTAGCACATGCCGCCGCACACGCCAAGCGCGGTGTCACCAAGATTGATGGGCCCGAAAGGTGTTTGGATGGTCAGCAGCGGAAGATGCGGCCATGCATTGCTGAAATGAAGGGCTGAAGTGGATGGTAAGAAGCCTGGAACAAACGTCATTACAGAAACTACTCCTTAATTTTTGATTTTAGAAGAAGTCAACTTTCAGGTAGGAATCAGGAGCTATAGGAGCGTGAATCTTTTAATGAGAGCTGAGACTTAACTTCTTGCTTGTATAGTGATGTTCCGCGCGCGAGCGTATCAGCCGCGGCAAAATTTTTTGTCGCGAACACAAAATTGTGAGCCATACAAGTTTGCTTCACGGCGATGGGCGATCCAATATTTTTTCAGGATGCTGCTCACCTTCAATTCTGATCTACGTCGCTCTAAGCTTCCAACAGTAAGCTCTGGCATTGTCGATCCCTGCTCCTGACGATGATCGCTTGCCCCGGTGTGCAGGCAGCTATAATTCCCCTCATGGACCTGGAACAGAAGCTTGCAGAACTGAAGCGCCGTGATTCGCTGGCGGATGCCGGAGGCGGCAAAGAGCGCCAGGAGCGCCAGCACAAAGACGGCAAGATGTCCGCCCGCGAGCGCATCGAATTCCTGCTGGATGAAGGAACGTTTGAGGAATTCGACAAGATGGTCACGCACAACTGCACAGACTTTGGCATGGAGCAGAGCAAGGTCTATGGCGATGGCTTTGTCACGGGCTTTGGCCGCATTGAGGGCCGGCTGATTTTTGTCTTTGCCCAGGATTTTACCGTGTTCGGCGGATCGCTCTCTGAAGCCAATGCCGGCAAGATCGTAAAGATCATGGACACGGCCATGAAAGTTGGCGCGCCGGTGATCGGGCTGAATGATTCCGGCGGCGCGCGCATACAGGAAGGCGTGATGTCGCTGGCCGGATACGCCGATATTTTTCTGCGCAACACGCTCGCAAGCGGCGTGGTCCCGCAGATCTCCGCCATCATGGGCCCATGCGCGGGCGGCGCGGTGTATTCACCCGCCATTACTGACTTCATCCTGATGGTGGACCACACTTCTTATATGTTTGTGACCGGGCCGGACGTGATCAAGACCGTAACGCATGAAGAAGTCACCAAGGACGAACTGGGCGGCGCGGCCACGCACAATGAAACTTCCGGCGTGGCCCACTTCATGGCGCATGACGATGCCGAATGCCTCTCGATGGTCCGTGAACTGTTCGGCTTCATTCCTTCAAACAACCTTGACGATCCTCCGCGCCGCGAATGCTCCGACCCCATTGACCGCGCCGATTCAGAACTGCAAACGGTAGTCCCGGCTGAATCCAGCCAGCCGTATGACATGAAAGACGTCATCACGCGCGTGGTGGACGACGGGTATTTCTTTGAAGTGCATGAGCACTATGCAAAAAACATTGTTGTGGGATTCGCGCGGCTCAATGGCCGGTCTGTGGGGATCGTCGCCAACCAGCCGGCATTTCTGGCCGGGGTGCTCGATATCAATGCCTCGGTAAAAGGAGCGCGCTTTGTGCGCTTTTGCGACGCCTTCAATATCCCGCTGATTACCTTTGAAGACGTGCCGGGATTTCTCCCCGGGACGCAGCAGGAATACGGCGGCATCATCCGCCACGGCGCCAAGTTGCTCTATGCCTTTGCCGAAGCCACGGTGCCCAAGATCACGGTAATCACGCGCAAGGCCTATGGCGGCGCGTATTGCGTCATGTCGTCCAAGCACATTCGTACTGACGTGAATTATGCATGGCCTACCGCCGAAATCGCCGTGATGGGCCCGGAGGGCGCGGTCAACATTGTTTACAAGCGCGAACTGGAGCGCGCGGCCTTGTCAGCCAAGACCGAAAAAGAAAAAGCCGAAGTCATCGCCAAGGCACGAAATGAAAAGATAGAAGAATTCCGGGAGCGCTTTGCCAATCCTTACGTGGCCGCCGAACGCGGCTATGTGGACGCCGTGATTCGCCCGCAGGATACCCGCAAGAAGCTGATTGACGCACTGGAGATGCTCCAGACCAAGCGAGACAAGAACCCTCCGAAGAAGCATGGGAATATTCCGCTTTGAAACATCCCGAGCGAAGCGAGGGAACCCTATAGCAAGCCATGAACTGACAGGCATAGAATATCCCTGAAGCGGACTTGTCCGGCGTCCATGGTTGAGGGACCGCGCGGGTGTTGTTATGAAATCCATTCTTCTTGGTTTGATGATTGTCGCGCTGCTGTCTTGGAACGTCGCATCGGTGGGCCAAAATCCTCAGGAATCCCCATCCCCCAACGATCAAGGCAAGGCGATCTTCAGCGGACGGTGCGGAAAATGCCATGATGCTGACGCCAGCAAGAAGCTGCCGGATGGAACCACGCTGCTGGCCCGCCTGGCTAAGAACAAAGATCCTGAGACGCGGCTGGCCACCCGCTTGAAAAACGAACAGGAACGGCATCAGGTTTTTCTCTATCTGCAACCGATGATCGAGCGCGAGCGCTCATCTATCTCCAGCAACTCTGCGCGTTAATACGCAACTCAAGCGCGTTCTCGCGCTTTGAGCATTTCCGCAATCTCCGCCTGCTTGCCCTCCAGCGCCCAGCCCAGAGCTGTGGAGTTGAATTGCTGGTCGCGCAGAGCGGGGTCTGCGCCGTGGCCGATCAGAAACTCGACCATCAGCTTGTGACCGTTGATCGCGGCCCAGTGAAGGCCGGGAGCGCCAAAGAAGCCGCGGCAGTCGACGTCAGCGCCCTTCTCCAGCAGAAATCCTGCCACATCGACATGGCCGTTGCGGGCGGCGATATAGAAAGCCTCGGAGACGAGTTCAGCGTAGCTTTCCGGAGGCGGCGCCGTGCCCCACTTGCGGTCGTCTGAATCGGGGTCCCCGGGCTGGCCGCTGTTGCCAGACTGGGGTGTTAGATCACGGGAGCGCGTCTGGCCCGCGCCGGGCTTCAAAGTGTTGGGCGAATCCCAGAAGGACTGCACCGCGTCCAGCATGCCCAGGCCGGCGGCGCACCACATGTTCAGTTGGGGCGCTGCGCCGTGAGCCAGAAGGACCTGGGCAACATCGCGGCTGCCCATGTTGGCCGCCCATTGCAGAGGCGTCATGCCCCATGTGACTTCGGCATTGATATCCGCGCCGGAACTAACCAGCAGCTCCGCGAGCTCTGAGTTGTTCTTTTCCGCGGCCCAGTGCAGCGGAGTCTTGTTATGAGCGCCTTTGGCGTTGACCAGGGTGGTATCGGTGGCCAGAAGTTGGCGGACTCTGGCCACGTCGCCGCGTTGCGCGGCTTGCAGCATCTCCTCTGGATCGATCAGGTAGCAGACTTTGCCCAAAGGTTAGGCCTCCTTGGCGTTGAGGTCAGCGCTTCTTTTCCACCGTCATCGGCTGGATCTGGTCCACGGGAATGAACTCCGTGGGATAGATGCCGGTATAGCAGGAGGAGCAATATGTCGTCTTCTCGCCTTCGGCGCAGGCTTCGCGCAGTCCCTCGAGCGAAAGATACGCCAGAGAGTCTGCGCCAATGTAGTCGCGGATCTCTTCCACCGATTTGTTCGACGCGATGAGCTGGCCCTTGGAGGGCGTGTCCACGCCGTAATAGCACGGCGAGATCGTCGGCGGGCAGGAGATGCGCACGTGGACTTCTTTTGCGCCGGCGTCGCGCACCATGCGGACGATTTTGCGGCTGGTGGTGCCGCGAACAATGGAATCATCCACCAGGATCACGCGCTTGCCCGCAAGCAAACTGCGGATGGGATTCAGCTTGAGCTTTACCCCGAAGTCGCGCACGCGCTGCTCCGGCTCAATGAACGTGCGCCCGATGTAATGGTTTCGGATCAGCCCAAAGCGGAACGGCAGCAACGATTCCGACGAATATCCCAGCGCCGCCGCCACGCCGGAATCTGGCACCGGCACAACAAGATCGGCTTCCACGGGCGACTCCTTGGCCAGTTGACGGCCCATGGCCTCGCGGCTGGCCTGCACGGAGCGGCCAAAGACCACGCTATCCGGCCGCGAGAAATACACGTGCTCAAAGATGCAGGCGGATTGTTTCATCTCGGCGGCAAAGTAGCGGGAGAATGTTCCTTCCGGTCCGACGACCACCATCTCGCCCGGCTTTACGTCGCGCTCATAGACCGCGCCAATCAGGTCGAACGCGCAGGTCTCTGAGGCAAAAACCACGGTGTCGCCGCTGGGTCCGCCGCCGGGGATGCGTCCCATGGAAAGCGGACGGAAGCCGCGCGGATCGCGTATGGCAAATACGCGGTCGCGCGTCATCATCACCAGGGAGAACGCGCCTTCAATGCGGCGCAGCGCGTCGCAAACTGCTTCCGGCAAAGTGTGTTCTTTGGATTGCGCGATCAGGTGCACGATGACTTCAGTGTCGCTGGTGGTCTGGAAGATCGATCCCTGCGTCTCCAGGCGCTGCCGGATTTCATTGGCATTCACCAGGTTGCCGTTGTGGGCAAGCGCGATCATTCCCTTGTTGCAGTCCACCATGATGGGCTGCGCATTCAGCACGGCGGAATCGCCGGCGGTTGAGTAGCGCGTGTGCCCGATGGCCAGATTGCCCGGCAGCTTCTTGAGGACATCTTCAGTGAAGATTTCCGCGACCTCGCCCATGGCCTTGTGCATGTAGAGCCGCTCGCCGTTCGACGACACCACGCCGGCCGATTCCTGCCCGCGATGCTGCAACTGGTGCAAGCCCAGGTACGCCATGGTGGAGGCTTCCAGGTGGTTGTGCACCGCCATCACGCCGCATTCGTCTTTAAATTTGTCGCTGCGCTCCAAACCGCGAGCGTCTTCTTTTCCTGGTAAGGGCATGCTGCTCCTGTTGCGTGCGGCTCGGCGCGGTGATCGGCCTCGCCGCTTACCCGTGAAAAGAATCTCATCGCTTCGTTCCACACCGCTCAAGGTTCGTCTCCTGGCTGAACGTTGTCAGCTCCTGTTGCTTGCCGCTCGCCGCGCAAGTCGGGCTCGCGGCTTTGTTTCATTTCGGTGAAACTCCAAATAGCTGGTTGGTGCTCAGTCATTCCGACTCAAAATAGCTTTCAACGAAAACAAAACTCTAAAACTCTGTCATCCTGAGCGCTGCCCTAAGTCGCGCAGCGACCGAGGGCGAGTCGAAGGATCCCTGCACTCTTTCGATCTCCAACACCGCGTCAAGGCGTTCTCTCCGAGAATCTCCGGATCACTTTTCAAAAAGCATTCTCATCCGGCGTCAAACCTTCAGCTTTTGTTTTGGCTAATTGCCAATTGCTAGCTGCTAATTGCTTCTTTCCTAGCTCTTCTGCAACACTTCCGGCACCAGATGCTCCGGCGCATCCGCGTGTAATGCCTTTACCAGAGCAGTGTCCCATACCTGCCGCAGCTCAGACACTTTTGCCGCGACCGACTGTCTGCCGTCAATTCGAATCACCAGTTTTTCAGGAATCGTGCGCCCGATCCGGTCCGCCCGTACGCCCCATCTTACCGCTATTTGTTGGATGATTTTAGCCTTTTTCGGGTCGCAACTTATCACTACCCGGCTGGCCTTTTCTCCGAACAAAATGCCTTCAGTGAAGACGCCATTAGAGTTAAGGTCGATCTCCGCGCCGAGGTAAGGCGCAGCCGCTCCTGGCTTCTGCTTTACAAAACAGGCCTCCGCCAGCGCTACCGCCAGGCCGCCTTCGGAGCAGTCATGGGCTGACTCGATCGCGTGGTCTTTGATCAGCTCACGCAGGCACTTCTGCAGCGCGGCTTCCTGCTTCAGGTCAAGCGCCGGCGGCACGCCCCATATCTGGCCGATAACTTCTTTCGCGTACTCTGAAGATCCAAACTCGACTTCGGCATTCGCCGTCTCGTCCGCTCCGCTCAGCAAAAACACGTCGCGCTCCGGCTGGCGGAAGTGGAATGTCATGGCGTCTTCCACGTTTTCCAGCGTGCCCACAATGCCGATGACCGGCGTGGGATAAATCCCTTCGCCCAGCGTCTCGTTATAGAGGCTCACGTTGCCGCCGGTGATCGGTGTCTCCAGCGCGGTGCATGCTTCGGTCAGCCCGTCCACCACCTGAGAAAACTGCCACATGATCTGCGGCTTTTCCGGATTGCCAAAGTTCAGGCAGTTCGTCGCTGCCACCGGCGTCGCTCCGGTGCAGGAGACGTTGCGGGCACTCTCCGCCACCGCATGCATCGCGCCCAGCTTGGGATCAAGCCAGCACCAGCGTCCGTTGCCGTCCAGTGCCATCGCCAGCGCGCGCTTCGAGCCTTTAATGCGCATCAGGCCCGCATCTGCTCCCGGCCCTTCCACGGTGTTTGACTGCACCATCGAGTCGTACTGTTCAAAGATCCAGCGCTTGGAGCAGATGTTCGGCGCAGCCAGCAGATGCTTCAGCTTTTCCGTGAAATCGCTCGCGCTGTTCCATTGCACATTTGCTGGCTTTGTCCGCGATACCGGCGCGCTCCACGGCTCCATCGAACGGTGATACAGCGGCGCATCGTCAGTCAGCGCGGTGTTAGGGATGTCCGCCACCAGCTTTCCGTGTTCCAGCACGCGCAGCCTGCCCCCGCTGGTCACCCGCCCCACGATCACTCCATCGAGCCCCCATTTTTCAAACACCTTCAGCACTTCCTGCTCGCGTCCGCTCTCGGCCACCAGCAGCATGCGCTCCTGCGATTCGCTCAGCATGATCTCGTAAGCGTTCATGCCAGTCTCGCGCTGAGGCACCAGGTCCAGTTCGATCTCGATTCCCACGCCGCCGCGCGCGCCCATTTCGCACGTGGAGCAGGTCAGGCCGGCCGCGCCCATATCCTGTATGCCGACGACCGCGCCCGTATGCATGGCCTCTACGCAGGCTTCCAGCAGCAGCTTTTCCAGAAACGGATCGCCCACCTGCACGTTGGGGCGCTTCTGCTCTGAGCCTTCGCTGAACTCTTCGCTCGCCATCGTCGCGCCGTGGATGCCGTCGCGCCCCGTCTTTGCGCCCACGTAAATCACCGGGTTCCCCTCACCCGCGGCCTTGGCGTAAAAGATCTGGTCGCGCCGCACCAGCCCCAGCGCAAACGCGTTGACCAATGGATTACCGGAGTAGCACGGCTCAAACTTCGTTTCGCCGCCCAGGTTCGGGACGCCAAAACAATTTCCGTACGACGCAATCCCGCTGACCACGCCTTCCAGCACGGAATGGTTCTTGTGCACCGTCGCCTGGTCTGTTGCTTTACCTCCCGCGCCGGATCCAGTTGCCGCTGAGGTGATTGGACCAAATCTCAGCGAGTCCATCACTGCAAAAGGCCGCGCGCCCATGGTAAAGATGTCGCGCAGGATTCCGCCCACCCCGGTCGCGGCGCCCTGGAACGGCTCAATAAAAGACGGATGATTGTGCGACTCAATCTTGAATGCGCAGGCCCAGCCGTCGCCAATGTCGATGATGCCCGCGTTCTCTCCCGGCCCCTGCACCACCAGCTTGCTGCGCGTAGGCAGCCGCTTCAGGTGTACGCGCGACGACTTGTACGAGCAATGCTCGCTCCACATCACGCTGAAGATGCCCAGTTCCGTCAGCGAGGGCTCGCGATCCAGAGCGCTCTTAATCCGTTCATATTCTTCCGGCGTGATGCCGTGGTCTTTGATCACTTCTGGGGTAATGGCGGAAGCTTGTGTCGTGGGCATGGGGTACATCTATTTTCTCACGGCTTCAGGCTCCGCAGGTATTAGGATCAGGGGTAACTGGGCGCCTTTCGTATTCGATCCGCGATAAAGCGTTTCTTCTCGATCAGTGTCATCAATGTTGATCAGT
>DASSXL010000239.1:0-9740 GCA_035703825.1 Candidatus Angelobacter sp. | reverse complement strand
GCCGTCATAGTGGTTGAGAAAATCCTGGAGCCAGTGGATCGAATCAAGATCAAGGTGGTTCGTAGGTTCGTCCAGCAGCAGCGCCTGCGGATGTCCAAAGAGCGCCTGCGCCAGCAGCACGCGCATTTTCTGCCCGCCCTGGATCTCACTCATCTTGCGCTCATGCAGTGTGTCCGGAATGTCGAGCCCTTGCAGCAAAATGGCCGCGTCGGTCTCCGCCGAATATCCGTCTTCCTCGCCCACGATCCCCTCAAGCTCGCCCAGGCGCATCCCGTCTTCATTGGACATCTCGGGCTTTTCATAGATGCGGTCGCGTTCTTCCATCGCGGCCCACAGCCGCTTGTTGCCCATGATGACGGTATCGATCACGCGATAAGCGTCAAACGCGAACTGGTCCTGGCGCAGCACGCTGAGCTTCTTGGGGCGTACCACGCTGCCCTTCTGCGGCTCAAGGTCGCCGGAAAGCAGGTTCATGAACGTGGTCTTGCCCGCTCCGTTCGGCCCGGTAAGGCCATAACGCTTCCCCGGCGTAAATGCCGTGGAGACATCTTCAAACAAAATTTTTGCGCCGTAGCGCATGGACACGTTACTGACTGAAATCATTAGTTTTTCGGGAACTGCGAAGGGATTCCGGCTTACGCGGCGGGAACGCAGCTGCGTCTTTATTTTAACATGCTTAGCGACATCTACCGCGGATTTGCGCAGGCATAAAAAACAATTCACCGCGGAGACGCGGAGACGCGGAGAAAACCCAAAAAACTTAACCACAAAGGACACGAAGGAGCACAAAGGGAAGACCAATTCAAATTTCTTCTGATCCGCGTTTATCCGCGTTAATCAGCGGTAAGGTTTTGTTTTTCTCCGTGCCTCCGTGGTAGATTTGTTTTCCGATTCCGGCGATCACGCGCGATGTCGGCGATCCCGGCGATTCCTTGACCCCTTCCCCCTTGCCCTCTATAGTTTAGGATTACCCGCTCACGATGACGAACCCTATACAGACCATCAAAGACCTCACCCAATCAGCCCTGGGCGATATCAATGCCGCCGCCACGCTGGCCGATCTGGAGAAGGTCCGCGTCGCCGTGCTGGGACGCAAAGGCGAACTCGCGGGAATCAGCAAAACATTCGGCGCGATGGCGCCGGAAGATCGCGCCAAAGCGGGCCAGCTGCTGAACGAAGCCAAGACCACGCTGGAAAAATCATTTGAAGATCGCAAAGCGTCGCTCGAAGGATCGGAATCTGACCAGCGCTTCAAGGCAGAATGGATTGACCTGACCGTTCCTCCGCAGGGCATTGCACCGGGGCACATTCATCCGGTGACGCAGGTGCAGGACGAGATTGAGCAGCTCTTCACTTCCATGGGCTTCCGCGTGCTCGATGGGCCTGAGGTGGAAACTGATTACTACAATTTTGACGCGCTGAATATTCCTCCTGACCATCCGGCGCGCGATATGCAGGACACTTTCTGGATGACCGACGGCCATCTGCTGCGCACGCATACGTCGCCGGTACAGGTGCGCGCTTTGCAGAAATATGGCGCGCCCATGCGGATGATTGCGCCCGGCCGCGTCTTCCGCAATGAAGAAGTGGACGCCTCGCACGAGCACACGTTCTATCAGGTCGAGGGCATGATGGTGGACCGCGACGTTTCCGTGAGCCATCTGATTTATTTCATGCAGACGCTGCTGAGCTCGGTTTTTGGCCGCAAAGTGACGGTGCGGCTGCGCCCGGGCTACTTCCCTTTTGTGGAACCCGGCTTTGAGCTCGACATTCAATGCCTGATCTGCGGCGGCAACGGCTGCGCCGTCTGCAAGCAGAGCGGATGGGTGGAGCTGCTGCCGTGCGGCCTGGTGCATCCCAATGTGATCAGCAATTGCGGCCTTGATCCGCAGGAGTGGAATGGATTTGCTTTTGGCCTGGGCCTCACTCGCCTGGCCATGATGCGCTATGCCATTGACGATATACGCCTGCTACAAAGCGGCGATCTGCGTTTCCTGAACCAGTTTTAGACTATGAAGTTTTCTTACACATGGCTTCGCGAGCTTGTTCCCGGCCTGAAAATGGACGTGACCACACTTGCGCAGCAGATCACCATGAAGACCGCCGAATGCGAGGGCGTGCACGATCCCGGCGCGTTCCCCGGGGCAAGCGTTGCCGCGGTTGCCAGCGCGGAAAACTCCGAGCCCGACTCCATTATTGAGATTGACAACAAGTCTCTGACGAACCGACCTGATCTCTGGGGACATCTGGGCATGGCGCGCGAAGTGGCAGCCATCGCGGGCCTGAGCGTGGCCGATCCCGTGGGCGATTTACCCGCGGCCGCCAGCAAAGGCGACCTCACTATCACGATTGAAGATGCGGCGCTCTGCGCGCGCTTCAGCGGCCAGCATGTGGAGAACGTAAAGGTCGCGCCTTCTCCGCTGTGGATGCAATATCGGCTCAACTCGCTGGGCGTGAATCCAATCAACAATCTTGTTGATGTCACCAACTACGTTCTCTGCGAACTGGGCCAGCCCATGCACGCATATGACGCCGACTTGCTTGGCGATACGATTGTCGTTCGCGCGGCGCGCAAAGGCGAATCGATTCTAGCTTTGAACGGCGAGAAATATTCGCTTAGCCCGGAAGATATTGTCATCGCAGATGCGAATAACCCCGTCGGCATTGCTGGAATCATCGGCGGCAATGACACGGCGATTCGCGACACTACGAAGCGCATTGTTCTCGAAGCAGCATCATTCCCGGCGGCGCCTGTACGCAAGTCTTCTTCGCGGCTCAAGCTCCGCACAGATGCTTCCATGCGCTTTGAAAAGGGCCAGGACCCGGAAAATACCGTCCGCGCGCTGGCCCGCGCCGTGGAGTTGCTGAAGCAGATTTCACCCGGCTGCCAGGCCGCGCCACCGATCGATGTTTACGCGCGCAAGTCAACGCCGCCAAAAATCCAGCTCGATATCGATTGGGCGGAACGCAAGCTCGGCCGCAAGCTTTCAGCCGAAGAAGTGATCAACATCTTCAAGTCACTGGTCTTCGGCGTGGAGGTGGTTGACCAGCGGAAACTGCTGCTCACAGTCCCAAGCTGGCGCGCGACCAAAGATATTTCCATCCCTGAAGATCTGGTCGAAGAAATCGGGCGCATGGTCGGGTACGCTTCCATTGTTCCACAGGCGCCTGCCGTGCTGGCCGCGCCCACACCGCGCAACCTGGATCACGAGCAGCACCGCGCCATTCGCGCGGCGATGGTCGGCCAGGGATTTACCGAAGTTTCCAACTACTCTTTTATCTCTGACGCGGACGCGGCCATGTTCGGCTATGCGCCAGACAAGCTGTTGCAGGTCGCCAACCCGATCATTGCCGACCAAAAATATATGCGGCCTGCGCTGCTGCCGGGAATTCGCCGCAACCTGGCGGACAACAGCCGCTACTTCACGGATTTTCGTCTGTTTGAGATCGGACGCGAATATCACCAAGGCAAAGATGGCGTCCCGACCGAGCGAACGCATCTGGTCGCGGCCATTTATGGCCGAGACGCCAGCGGCGCAAGCCTGCTGGAGATGAAGCGCGTGGTCCAGTATGTTGCGTTGGGAGCGAAAATTGCGCCCGCAAAGGCCCATGGCAAGACAATGCATCCTGAGCGCGCCGCGCAGGTTCAGTTGGCCGGAGAGCGCGTGGGCGATCTTTACGAACTGCATCCCTCGTTGCTGGACCGTGGCCGCGCCGCCATTCTCGACCTTGATCTGGATATGCTGCAATCTCTGCCATCTCAGCGTGCGCCGTATCGGCCGCTGCGCCGCTTCCCCACTAGCAGCTTTGACCTCTCCATCGTCGCGCCGGCGCACACGCTCGTGGCCGACCTGGAAAGCAAACTGCGCCAGCTTGCCGGCGACAGCCTGGTCTCTCTCCAGTTTCTGCTGATCTTCCCACTGCCGCCGGACAAGAAAAGCGTTTCCTTCCGCCTGACTCTGGGGGCTGATGACCGCACGCTGACGGCGGAAGAAGTCACGCGAACGCGCGAAAAAGTGGTGGAAGGGATCAAGTCCGCAGGTTATGATTTGCGTGAATAAGCGTGTTACTTCGGTTCGCGCGGGGGAATTGATATGACTGGAGAAACTAAACAGTACACTGTCACTCCTGAAATACTATATGGGTCACTGTGGATCCTGCCAGCTTGGTTTCGGATATTCATTTTCTATTCGGCGGTGTTCCTGCTGGTGGATTGCCTCTTACCTTTGAGAATACCTTCCTATAAGGAATTGTTTTTTGCCTGGTGCATCGGCATGGCTATGGCGCTTATCCTTGGCTTCAAAAAAGATATTCTCATTCTAAGTGATGAGTTCATCGAAACCACTGACACGTTCAATAGGGTCAGACCTACCAGAATTTACAGGGACAGGTTTAGCGGGATCACAGAGTCTTATATAGGCTTGCCTCCTCTGCGTAGGCGCGGGTTGCTTGTAAAATCCCAGGGCAGGTTCCGGTCATTGTTCGTGAAACATATCTTTATTCCATCAGGGCTGCCCGACTATGCCGAAGTCAAAGCAAGACTAATGGAATGGGTTCCATTAGCACGTCCCAACAAGCAAACCTAAATAAAATCCTTGCCGACATTGCCGCGAGTCCGGCTTTCCTCTTGATTTCCATAAGTGGCCTGATGGCTAAATCCTATCCCACGGCAAACTGATGACGTCATCAGCGATAATGGTCCCGGTAAAGACGATGTTCTTCGTCCACGAAAGTTATCGCATCCGCTTCGCAATTGCCTTGGCAAATCTCTCCGCTGCGCCTTCCGCCAGTCCCAGAAACAGTTCGGGCTCGATCAACTCCAACTCCATCAGCACCAGCCTGCCGTCTCTCGCTACAGCGTCGATCCTGCAATAAAGCGAATCTCGCACCTGTGCGACTGTTGCCGCAATCTCGTTGGCCTGATCCAGAAGAGCCGAATCAGGATGAACCAACTCCGCCGAGCCTCCATGCTCTTTTTGCACGCGGAAATCGCCGGCGGCCGGCCGCTTCAGCACAGCATGGCTGTACGCGCCGTCAAAGTAGATAAATGAGATCTCGCCTTCCGTCTCTATCTCAGGAATAAACTGTTGTATGAGGAATGGCTCGCCCTCCATCTTGCTCTTCAGTTCATTTTCATCCCCGGCCACAACGGTATCGAACAGCCACGTCTTGTGGGCGGAGGCAGACACCGCGGGCTTCACCACGGCTTTCTTCCAGTTCCTGATCTCCTGCCATGCGGCTGGTGCTATCGGACCGCTGCCGTTGACAAAGATTGTCGGAGCGATCTCAATCCCCATGGCCGCCAACTCTCCCAGGTAAGACTTGTTGCAGTTCCACAGCACGGTGCTCACGTCGTTCAGCACGGACGCGCTGCTCGCCGTGCGCCGCAGCCATTCTGTGAACTCCACGGCGCGCAAGTGATAGTCCCAGCACGAGCGCAACACCACAAGGGCGAATTGGCCGAAGTTGGCGGCGGCCGATCTCCAGTCGACAATTTGCGCCTCAACCCCGGCGGCCGCCAGATAAGGCAGCAGCATCCGCTCGCTCTTCGCGCCATCGGGCAGGCCGCTCCATGTGATCAGCGCAACTCTTTTTTTCATAACGAAACGCGAGGTATGTGCATGCCCTTCTTTCCTCCAAATTGAAAACGTGACCTGCGGTCTTTTCTCTATTTGCTTTATTTTGGATTGGAGTGGAATACGAATGGATTCAGCAAGACTGGCAAAAAGCCCCGCCGATCAACTGGCACGTATGCGATCGCGGCGTCGTGGGGCGGATCGCACGCATGTGTTCGGCAGTATCACTAGCTTGCACTGCTCCATAGAGTCTATCGAGCGTGCGACATGTTGCAAGCCACGATTGGCCAATGCCGAAAGAAGGGCTGTAATGCCCTTTAGACTTGATTGTACGGGGAGAAGACAGAGGTTAACGAAAGGAGCGAGATCAGCGATTATGAATCGCGATTTAGGCGTCGGCTTAGGAGGGATACTTCAGCCTGGACCGCCTTGAGTCCTATGACGATGAGCTGCCGTGCGCCAATTCGAGGGATGCAACCGCTCTTCTGCTGTCGCTGACGATCTGCCCTTCGTCCAGCCTGATAACGCGGTCGGCAACTTGATAGTACCTGTCGTCATGTGTGATCACCAGGACCGTTTTACCCATGGACTTAAGTTGCGGCAGCAAATGCGTGTAGAAAATGTTCTTGAAATATGGGTCCTGATCGGCGGCCCATTCGTCAAAGACATAGATTGGGCGGTCTTCCAGATATGCCGTGAGCAAGGCCAGGCGTTTGCGTTGCCCCTGGGAAAGCTCGGTTGTGGAAAATCTGTTACCGATGACTTTGACGGTCTGCGAAAGTTTCAATTCAGCCAGATATCGCCGCGCCTCTTTCTCGAGGTCCGGACGGGCCAGTCCCAACAGGTGCTCAAACAGATAAAAATCGGCAAAGACCACTGAAAAAAACTGGCGGTATTGTTCGCGGTCGTCGTCCTCAATCCTCTGGCTGTCGAGACAAATATGACCGGTTTCGGCCACATACAGTCCCGTAATCAATTTGACGAGTGTCGTTTTTCCGCTGCCGTTGCCCCCGGTGATAAAGACCAGTTCTCCCGATTCAATCGCCAGGTTAATGGGCCCCAGAATAAAGCTCTCCGGTTCATTCTCGCGCTTGTAGGCATGAGTTACAGACCTGAGCTCCAATCTCCTCCAGTGGCGCAATGAGAGGCCTCCTCCGGACATCTCTTCCGGTCGGTCCTGCGCCAGCGTGAATCCCAGCTCTTGCACGGTCCGCAGAGCAACATTGGCACGGCCTAACTGTGGCATCGTGTTCATGATCACCTGGAGAGGAGTCATTAGATAAAGCAGCGTCAAAGTGTATCCGGTGAGGGTAATACCGCTTATATGGCTAAACCTTGGCAGAACAAACAGAGAAAAGCCTACAACAACAAACACCAGCGTTTGTCCCCAGCTGGCAGCGCCCGCATACAAACTGAATGCCGAAATATTGTTCCGCATCAGTGAGTCGGCAGTCACTTCCAATTGCTCGCTGACAAATGCCTGACGCCGGTCGCAATGGACCTTCAGTTCCTTTATGCCATGAGTCAATGCGCGCAGATGCCCAGACAGCGTGTCTGCATCCTTTCTCGCGCGTCGAAATATCTTTTGCACTCTCAGGATCGGAATCTGGTGCGTTGCAATCCCAATGACCATGAATCCCGCGACGACCAGAAATAGAAGCGGCGATAATGAAGCCATGTAAATAAGGCATCCAATCACCAGTGCCGCATTGATGCAGATGATCGGTATCACGCTCACGGCTCCAGTAATGTTGGGGATATCATCCGTCAAGGTGGTAAGCAGCCGCGCAGCTCCGATCCGTTCCAGTTGCCCCAGCGGAGCAGCCAGCACTTGGCGGCACAGTTTCATGCGAGACGTATACATTGCCTTCTGCCCGAGGCCGGTCAAAAGCCGCTCTGAGGTAAAGCGCGCAAGGGGCAGCAGGCCGCACAGGCCGCAAAACGTCCACAGCAACATTGTGCCGAACGAATTGTTCTTCAGGGCCGCATTGATCACGCCCAACAGGGCGGCGTTGCAGGCGCCGCTGATAATCGCCGCGATCATGCTGAGTAAAACGGCCTTGCGTGAGTGTTGCAGGAAGAAGCTAATGATTCCTTTTCCTCCAGTTCCACTGGAACCAGTCGGTATCCAGCGTTCCGGCAATTCAGCGGCTATCTGGCCAATCAGCAAAGCCAGGAGAAGGCCAATAAAAACGCTTACAATCAAGGTTGACCTTGCGGCAAAGGCAAAGAAGATCTTGTGGACCATCGGTATTACCAGGACAATGGCCGGTATGCCGCTAAGGACTACAAAGGCATTTCTTCTGCTTGAGGGTGTCTCTTTCCTGGCAAATATCGCGGCCCATCCTAATGCCGTAAAGAAGAGAGGCCACACGCAGATGTAACTTGCACCGGGAATATAGATGCTGACGGCTATGGCCAGAATCAGCCATCCCAATAAGGCGCCGGCCGCCACGTTCTCTGAACCGATACGTTTGCAAACGGCAGAATAGAAGGCGACCCCGCAAGCCACACCAATTGCAGAAAAGAACAGAATGTAAAACCCAGGGTGATATCTCAATCCAAGCTGAACACCACGCGCTTTGATCGCCAGCGTGATCCAGGAAATTATCCATGCGCCCAGGACCGTAATAGCCACGCCCAGAAGCATGAAAGCAACTCCAGCGCCGCAACGGGCCGGTTTCAGCAACCCTCGTTTGTACCCAAGATAAAGAACCAGTAGCACCAGCACGCTGGTGAGTCCCAGGATGAAGCGGACCATGCCAGACCCATAATTAACGAATATTTTGCCAAGGACATCAAAGTAAACCACATTCGCGGGGCGAGGATCATCCGTCGTCCCATTGCCTAATTGACTGGTGAGTTCAATCAGGTAATCTCCCTGGTGCTGCAAGCTGCCAAGGTCCAGGTTTTGGATTGAATCCTGGGACGTATGGTAATAACCAAGGCCATCAATGAAAGCAAAGTTCAACCCGGAGAAACCTGCCCGCCGGAACACCGTAAAGTCCGTGTCATTCGGCAAGCGTTTATATATCTCGTAGGAAAGTGAATTGGCCACTGGGTGGGATGCGGCCTTCCCGAAGTTTCTGATCAACCAGCCATTTCTATCGCTGGTTTCAAACATAATTGAAGGGCCGCTGTTTCCCCGCGCTTCAAAATTCAAGACAAATCCAACGTCCTTGGCCCACGGGTGCGACACAAAGGCGCGCGCACCCAGCAGTCCTTTTTCCTCGCCATCGGTAAATAAAAGCACTACATCCCGCTTTAGCTGTGGAAGGGCCTGGAGCGTCCGTGCACCCTCCAGCAGCGCGGCCACAGCGGCCCCATCATCACTGGCGCCTGGTCCCGCGGCCACAGAGTCATAATGCGCGACCAGCAGAACGGCCTTCTCCTGGGTGCTTCCCTTCAGACGGCAAACAATATTTTCCAGCGCACCGGGAATGCCATAGCGCTCATTGATCGCAGTTGTCCGTTGCACCTCCGGACTGAGCGCCAGCCCCCTAAGAACTCCCATGATGTAGTCTCGAACAGCGTCATGCTCCGCGGAATTGATGGGGTGCGGCGCACGGCTAATGCTGGCAAGGTGTCTCGCGGCCCTTTCGGCTGAGAAGCTGCTTAAAGACGCCCCTGCCGGCAATGGACGGGGCGCCCGGTCGAATGGGATCGTGGCCAGCGCGCAAATTACAAAGAACGCCAGTAAAAGCAACCCCCTTTGCGGGACTCGGGGCTGGCGTTCTTCTGGAGCATTCAGCACTGGGCGTGATGCGCTAGTTACCATAGGCTTTTTTTTGACCTTGTGCGGTGGTGGGGGATGAATCAGATGAGAAGAGTTTTTCCGGAGTGAAGAACAAATGCTGACAACTATGTCTGGGCAGCCTGTTCCATTTTCTTTCTCAAGCTGAGAGGACGCATGTCAGTCCATACTTCCTTGATGTACTCCAGGCACTCCGCCTTGGTCCCACTTTTTTTGGCATCGTTCCATCCCAGCGGGTTTTCCTTGTGCTTAGGCCAGATTGAGTACTGCTCCTCGTGGTTTACAACAACTTTATAGACAGTATTGTCATTCTCTTCATTCGGCATCGCGGTTCTCCTTTTTATGCAAATATCGGTGAGCGCAGGCGGGAACTCAGCTTTTGTGAGCGGCCTGGCTTGCTTCCAACGGCG
>DASSXL010000223.1:0-9969 GCA_035703825.1 Candidatus Angelobacter sp. | reverse complement strand
GGCCCGCGGCTACTGGGGCAGGCCCGATCTGACCTCAGAGCGATTTGTTCCCGATCCTTTCAGCGGAGCATCTGGAAGCCGCCTCTACCGCACCGGCGATCTGGTGTGCCGCTTGGAGGATGGCAGCCTGAAGTTCCTTGGACGCGCCGACGATCAGGTGAAAGTGCGCGGTTATCGAATTGAGCTGGGTGAGATTGTTTCAGTATTACGCGAAGTCACGGGCGTGCGCGATGCCCTGGTCACGGTCCGGGGGGAAGACAAAGGAGAGCCGCGACTGATTGGTTACGCGGTCCGTGAAGCTGGAGCGGCTTTGAGCATCGCGGAGTTGAGGCAGCATCTTCGCAAGCAGTTGCCGGATTACATGGTTCCCTCAGGCTTCGTGATTCTTGACCAGATCCCGCTTACTGTGAGCGGGAAAGTTGACCGCCAGGCCCTGCCGGATGTAGACCACGAGCATTCTGAGCTGGCAGCCAACTACGTTGGGCCGCGCAGCGAGACCGAAAACGTGATCACGCAGATTTGGCAGCAAGTGCTCGACGTAAAGAAACTGGGCATTCACGATAATTTCTTTGATCTGGGAGGCCACTCGCTGTTGATGGTGCAGGTCTATAACAAGCTGCGCGAGGCCTTTCATAAAGACGTTCCCATGGTTGAGCTGTTCCGCAATCCAACCATTGCCACACTTTCAGGGTATTTCAGTGGAGATGCGGCGACCGTCCCCTCTCTAAAGAAAACGCAGGAACGCGCCAGCAGGCGCGTTGCAGCAGCAATCCGTTCCAACAACTAAAAAACACAAATAGGGATCAATATGACTGACCTAAAAGACCGCAGCGCCCTGCCGGCGATAGCAGTAATTGGCATGTCCGGTATCTTTCCCGGAGCGCACAATGTGGAAGAGTTTTGGCAGAACCTTCGCGATGGTGTGGAATCCATCTCCAGATTTACTGATGCGGAATTGGAACTAAATGGAGATGCAGCACTGGCGCATGACTCACGCTACGTGAAGAGCAAGGCCATTCTGGATGGCGTTGAATTGTTTGACGCCTCGTTTTTCGGTTTTACTCCGCGCGAGGCCGAACTGTCCGACCCACAGCAACGTTTGTTTTTGCAGTGCGCCTGGAGTGCTCTGGAAAATGCCGGGTATGATACGCAAAGATTTGATGGCTCGATTGGCGTGTTTGGCGGAGTGAGTTTCAGTCATTACTTGTTCGCCAACCTGCTTTCGAATCGGGACCTGATTGATTCCAGCGGGTTCCTTCAGACTTCCATCCGGAACCGCACAGACCACCTGACTACAAACGTTGCGTACAAGCTGAACTTGCGCGGTCCCGCAGTGACCGTGCAGACGGCCTGCTCCACTTCGTTAGTGGCGGTGCATCTGGCGGCGCAAAGCCTTATCAACTACGAATGCGATATGGCCCTCGCCGGTGGATCTTCTATTTCTCTCCCGCAGAAGACCGGCTATATGTACCAGGAAGGCGCCATTCTCTCTCCTGATGGGCATTGCCGCGCCTTTGACGCTAAAGCCCAGGGAACGGTGAGCGGCAACGGCGTTGGCATAGTGGTGCTCAAACGCCTTGCGGATGCTTTGGCCGACCGTGACCACATTGAAGCAGTGATCCTTGGATCAGCGATTGGTAACGATGGTTCCGGTAAAGTCGGCTACACGGCGCCAAGTATTGAAGGTCAGGTGCAGGTGATTGCCGAGGCTCAACTCGTGGCTGGAGTTGATCCTGACACCATTACTTATATTGAGGCCCACGGTACCGGCACCAAGATGGGCGATCCCATTGAAGTTGCCGCGCTCACTCAGGTCTTTAAGACGAAGACCAGCAAGAAAGGGTTCTGCGCCATTGGGGCCCTCAAGTCAAACATTGGTCATCTCGATACCGCCGCTGGTGTTGCCGGGCTGATCAAAACCGTGTTGAGCCTGAAGCATCAAACACTGCCTCCCAGCTTGCATTTCGAGCAGCCAAATCCTGAAATTGATTTTGCCAACAGCCCCTTCTTTGTGAACGCGCAAGTAAGAAACTGGGAATCACAGGGGCCGCGGCGGGCAGGTGTTAGCTCATTTGGTATTGGCGGCACCAACGCGCACATTGTGATGGAGGAAGCTCCGGCCATTGAATCCGGCAAAGAGACCCGAAACTATCAGCTATTGTTGCTCTCCGCCAAGACCAGCACGGCGCTTGAATCGGCAACGGCCAATCTTGCGGCGCACCTTGAAAGCCAAAAGGACCTGAAGCTTGCCGACGTGGCTTTCACGCTGCAAACGGGCCGCCGTGAATTCAACCATCGCCGCGCGGTTGTTTGCCGCGATTACGACGATGCCGTTCAGGCATTGCGCACGCTGAATCCTCACCGCGCAACCACGGGCTTTTATGAGCCAAAACAACGCCCTGTAGTTTTCATGTTCCCTGGCCAGGGCGCACAGTATGTCAACATGGCAAAAGGTCTGTATGAGAGCGAGCCGTTCTTCAAAGCGCAGGTAGATGAATGCGCTGCATTACTCAAGCCGCACATGGGGTTCGATCTTCGTGAAGTGCTGTATCCAACCGAAGAGGGTGACGTTGCCGGCAGCACAAAACGCTTGACTCAGACAGAAGTTACTCAACCTGCGCTCTTTGTGATTGAGTATGCGCTGGCGCGCCTGTGGATGGAATGGGGCATCAAGCCTCACTCCATGATCGGCCACAGCATTGGCGAATACGTAGCGGCGTGCATATCCGGGGTTTTCTCTTTGGAAGACGCGCTTGCGCTGGTAGCTGCCCGCGGAAGCCTCATGCAAAGCCTTCCGACGGGAGGAATGCTGGTTGTTCCGTTGCCCGAGCAGGAAGTTCTGCCCCTATTGAAGAATGGATTATCTCTGGCAGCGCTCAATGGCCCGGCATTCTGCGTGGTCTCTGGTTCTGATGAACTCATACAGCAATTGGATAGTGAACTCACCGCAAAGACTGTCGCTTGCCGTCGCCTCTCCACCTCGCATGCTTTTCATTCAGCCATGATGGACCCAATCCTTGAGCAGTTCCGGCAGATCTGCCAGAAAGTACACTTCCATGCTCCGCAACTTCCGTATCTCTCAAATCTCTCCGGAACGTGGATTACTGAGGCCCAAGCCACGAGTCCGGATTACTGGGTACGGCATTTGCGCGAAACCGTCCGCTTTGCTGACGGTATCCGCGAACTGGTGAAAGATCCTGACCGGGTTCTTCTCGAAGTTGGTCCGGGACGGACGTTGGGGACGCTGGCTCGCTGGAATCCTTATCGCGCCACAGGACAAGTGGTACTCAACTCAGTGCGCCATCCCGATGATTCCTTTGCTGACGAAGCGTACCTGCTGGCCACACTTGGAAAGCTCTGGCTTGCAGGCGTCCAGGTTGATTGGTCAGGTTTTTACAAGCAGGAACAACGCAAGCGCGTTGCACTGCCTGCCTATCCCTTTGAAACTCAGCGTTACTGGATTGAGCCACAGAAACATGCAGAAGGCGCAAGCGCAATCTCCAAACCTCACAAACGTCCCAATGTTACCGACTGGTTCTACACGCCTTCATGGAAGCGCGCTCCGCTGGCTCATATCGCTTTGAGTACTGAAGGGGCAGCGCCGTGGCTGGTGTTCTGTGATCAGTATGGTGTAGGTACGAGGCTGGCCGACCAGCTTCAGACACAGGGAACTGAAGTCTTTACCGTGGTTGAAGGAACTCAATATGGACGCAATTCGCGCCAGTTCACCATCCGCCCGCAATCCAGTGAAGATTATCAGGCTGCTTTGAATGCCTTGAAAGAGGATGGCAAGCTTCCGGCAAAGATTGTTCACTTGTGGAATGTGGCGAATGCTGGCGCTGCAGCCTCTTTGGAGGCGAGCTTCTACAGTCCGCTTTATCTGGCGCAGGCTATTGGCGCACTGGGTGTTACTCCGAATATAGATCTGCTGCTGGTTTCCAACCATCTCTACGACGTTACCGGCAACATGGTCATGAACCCGCAGAGAGCCACGTTGATCGGGCCTTGCCGCGTGATTCCACAGGAATACCCAAATATCTCGTGCCGTCACATCGATCTTGACCTTCTTCCCGGTCAAGCTGCGGAAGCACAGCTTCTGTCGCGTGTGATCTCAGAAGTGGTTTCCGGCACTGCGGACAAGATTGTTGCCTATAGAAACGGTCATCGCTGGGTACAGGTCTTTGAGCCGTTGCGTGTGCAGGCCGCTCCTGAATCGTTGCCGGTGCGGCAAAACGGCACATATTTAATCACTGGTGGAGTAGGTGGCATTGGATTGGTGATTGCCGAACAGTTGGCTGAGAACGCACAGGTCAAGCTTGTCCTGGTGGGTAGATCGGAGTTCCCCGAGCGTGAAAAATGGGAAGAGTGGCTGGAAGTCCATGATGTCGCGGACCCGGTCAGCGCAAAAATCCGAAAGCTTGAAAGCCTGGAAAACCTAGGCGCCGAGGTGCTGGTCCTCAGCGCCGATGTAAGCAATGAGCAGCAGATGCGCGCTGCTGTTGCCACCGCGCAAAAACGGTTCGGAACGATTCATGGCGTGGTTCATACGGCAGGCATCGCTGGTGGTGGAATTATCCAGTTAAAGACCGCTGAGATGGCTGATAAAGTCCTGGCGCCTAAAGTGAAAGGGACTCTGGTGCTGGCTTCAATCTTCCGCGACGCTCCTCTCGATTTCTTTGTGGCTTGCTCTTCGCGCAGTTCCATTCTCGGCGGTTTTGGCCAGGTGGACTACTGCGCAGCCAACGCTTTTCTTGATGTCTTTGCCAATTACAGCCATTCAACCGGCGCAACTCCTATGATCTCGGTCGACTGGGATGCATGGCAGGATGTCGGCATGTTGGTGAACAAAGCGGCTGAAGCTGGGGTTGGCAATAGCGAGGCTCCGAAGCAGCAGACCGGCCATCCGCTGCTGGGCATGGTGAGTGTGGAATCGCCGGAGAAGGAAATCTACACCAACACTTTCAGCCCGCTGACGCATTGGGTGCTTGATGAGCATCGCATTGTGGGTAACGCCATTATTCCCGGCGTCGCTTACCTGGAAATGGCGCGGGCGGCTACAGAGAAATTCGCTGACGGACAAACCGTGGAGATTCGCGACGCTTTCTTCCTCGCACCGTTGGGGCTCCGCGATGACGAAAAACGCGATGTGAAAATCATCGTTGAAAAAGACGGCAAAACTTATGCCTTCCGTGTAATCAGCAGGCCAGGCGAAGAGGCCGGCGGACAGGAGTGGCAGGAGTATGCCACGGGCAAAGTCGCCTTTGTGCCTCCTTCACCGATAAAGAAACATGACATACAAGCGATCATCGAACGCTGCAACCTGCGCCATGTTGTGCTCACTGACGATAGCAAGCGTGACGAAGACCTTGGCCCGCGTTGGCAGGCGCTCAAGCGGGCTTATGTCGGTGAAAACGAACTGCTTTCCTATCTTGAATTGCCCGAACAATTTTCTCTCGAGTTGGAGAAACTGAAGCTCCATCCTTCCTTGCTCGATCGCGCTACCGGAACGGGTAAAGAATTTCTGATACGTGAAGGCGTGTATCTTCCCATGGGATATCGCCGGCTGAGAATGGATCGGCCGCTGGAAAGAAAAATTTATGTCCACATTCGTTTCCGCGCGAATGAAGACACCAAGCGACAGACCATCACTTTTGACATCGTGTTCATGGACGAGCATGGAGAGCAACTTCTGGAGATTGAAGCGTTCTCACAAAAGCGCATCAATGACATTACCGGCCAGATCAAGGTGATTGCCAACCGCCAATATCGCCGGAATGAAGAAAACCAAGCCAAAGCCACGGCGGCCGGCAAAAACGGACTCGCCGGCGCTTATTCCGAAGAGTTACAGCACGGCATTACTTCGCGCGAAGGCAAGGAAGCGTTCCGGCATGTTCTTGCCTGGAGGCAGCCGCAGATCGTGGTTTCAACCAAAGACCTGCAGGCTTCTATGAATGAAGCCAAAAACAACAAGCCCATGGCCTCCATTCTGGAGAAGGCTGCAAGCTCTGACTCCACGCAACCAAAACATGAGAGGCCTGAACTCCAGACCGCTTACATCGAAGCGGCCAACGAGTTCGAGAAGAAAATCGCTTCGGTATGGCAAAGGGTGCTGGGCATTAAAGAAGTTGGCGTACATGACAATTTCTTTGATCTTGGCGGAGATTCTGTGCAAGCCATCCAGATCGTGGCGCAAATTAATCAACTGGGCTTCCAACTCACTCCACAGCAACTTTTCCAAAAGCAAACCATTGCTGAACTGGCAGAAATAGCCGCCAGTTCGCAGTCTATTCACGCTGAACAGGGGACCATTACAGGTGAAGTCCAGCTTACGCCGATACAATCGCGGTTCTTTGAGCAAGGCCATCCGGTTCCGCAACATTACAACCAATCGGTAATGCTAGAGGTCCCGACGACCATCGATGCCGGATTGTTGCAACGCACTTTCCATGCCCTGATGAAGCACCACGATTCACTGCGCACGCGCTTTGAGCGCGCAGGCGCAGAATGGCGGCAACACATTGTTGCTCCGGAAGAAAACGTGCCGTTTTCCGAGTTTGATTTCACCAAGGCTTCCGGCGCTGAGCGTCGCCAGAAATTTGATGCTGCGATTGCCGAGTTGCAGGCCGGTTTGGATCTGGAACATGGGCCGGTGTTCCGTACCGCCCTTTTCCGCTTTGGTCGTTCAGAGCCGGGCCGCCTGCTGATTATTGCCCATGCGCTGGTTGCGGACGGACTGTCATTGCGCATTGTGTTGGAGGACTTGCAGACTGCGTACCAGCAACTGGCGGAAGGCAAGGAAGTTCAGCTCCCGCGCAAAACCACTTCTTATCAATATTGGGCCAAGCAACTGCGTGAGCGTGCCAATTCGTCTCAGGTGGAAGAAGAGAGGAGTTACTGGCTGGATCCGGCACGCTCAGAGGTTCTCGATCTTCCGGTGGAGCTTGCCGGCAAAGAGAATACTGTCGAAACATCCGCTGCATTTTCTATTTCACTCGAAGCCCAGGAGACAGGCAGCATCCTGCAGGAAATCCCGAAGATATATCACGCACAAGTCAATGAAGTGCTGTTGACCGCGCTCGCGCAAACCCTGAATCGCTGGGCGGCCGCAGATAGGCTGCTGGTGGATGTGGAAGGCCACGGCAGGGAAGAGGCGTTATTCGCGGATGTAAGCCTTACCCGCACGGTCGGCATGCTTGCAACCATGTCTCCTGTGGTTCTCCAATTGCAACCGGATGCGGCGTCGGGCGACGCTCTAAAGTCGATTAAAGAACAGGTTCGCCGGGTTCCCAACAACGGTATTGGATATGGCTTGCTGCGTTATGCCGGCCAGGATTCAGCAACGTCCGCAAAGTTAAAGGCAATGCCACAACCCGGCGTCCGCTTTAATTACCTGGGACAGTTCGATCAGCCGTTAAAGAGCAATGCGGTCTTTACTCCGGTGCGCGAGCACGTAGCTCATGGGCATGATCCCAAAGCGCGGCGCAGCCATCTCTTTGAAATCACTGCGTTAATTTTTGAGGGAAAGCTGCACATTGACTGGGGCTACAGCAAAGCGTTATTCCGGGCGCAGACCATTGAGAACCTTGCCAATGAGTTTATTGAAAACCTGCGCAAACTGATTGAGGCTGCACGCTCTACGGAGAGCGCGGAGTTTACGCCTTCCGATTTCCCGCTGGCTGCATTGGACGACAAACACTTACAGGAGCTGGAATATGCGCTGAAGATCACCGACCAGTTCAGCGAGAAAACCAACGGCGTAAGTGGGAACAACGGCCACGGCCACGAGGCACTGGCAAAAATAGAAAACGTACTGCGCCAGCATCCTGCCGTCTCCGATGTCCTTGTCACTGACCATTCGGCTTATGTGGTGCTAAAGCCGGAACACGGGAAAGCCGCAAAGAAATCAATGGAATTTGGGCTGTTCTATTTCGCGGACAGCAATGCTGATTCCACGCAGGGCAAATATCGCCTCTACCTGGAAGGAGCAAAGTTTGCGGACCGGCACGGCTTCAGTTCAGTGTGGACTCCGGAGCGTCACTTCCACCAGAAGGGCGGTCTCTATCCCAATCCTTCAGTACTGAGCTCTGCTCTTGCGGTGGCTACTGAAAAAATTCAATTGCGCGCGGGCAGTGTGGTGATGCCTTTGCACAATCCATTGCGCGTGGCGGAAGAATGGTCCATTGTGGACAATCTGTCACGAGGCCGCGTGGGAATTTCTTTCGTCTCAGGCTGGGTCCCAAATGACTTCGCCTTCTTCCCCGACAGATATGCCAACAAGCGGGAAGAAATGTTCAAAGGAATTTCTGAAGTGCAAAAGCTGTGGCGTGGCGAGAAGATGTCAACCCGCGACGGCGCGGGCAAGATGTCGGACATCGGCATCTTCCCCAAACCCATTCAGCCCGAACTGCCCATCTGGCTCACTTGCAGCGGCAGTCCAGAGATGTTTGTGCAAGCCGGTGAACTGGGCTTTAACGTGCTCACTTCATTGCAGACGCAGCCAATAGATGAAGTGGCAGTCAAGTTGAAGGCTTACCGTGAGGCGCGCGCCAAGGCAGGGCACGATCCGGAGACCGGACATGTTTCGATGATGATGCACACCTTCGTTGGACAGAACAAAGAAAAGGTGCTGCAAAAAGTGCGCGATCCACTCTCCGCGTTCCTGCGTTCCCATGTTGATTTGATCAAGACTTTTACGAAAAGCCTTGAGATCGAAGCTGGACTGGACAAACAGGAACTAGTGGATTCAGTGGTCGGGTTTGCCGTGGAACGCTATTACCGGACTGCTTCACTGATTGGAACTCCGCAAAGCTGCATGCCAATGATTGAGCGACTGAAATCCATTGGTGTGCATGAAGTGGCTTGCCTGATTGATTTTGGCGTGGATGTGGAGTCGACGCTGGAAAGCCTGGTGCATCTGGATGCGTTGAAGCAGTTGTGCCAGTCAGCATCGGGCGCGAGTGAACAGGGCAATGTGGAAGCTACATTGACCACTTTCCTGCAACAGAAGGTGCCATCCAACTCGCTACCCCGGCTGATCGTGGTTGAAACTCTTCCCGCGCGCGAGGAAGAGATATTCCAAACGAAAACAGCATAGCCCAGGGATAGCTGCGGCACGTTTCCCGGAAGATTCCTGCTGCTACAACCGCCGTTCGAATATCAGAATATTTTTCCGTCAATCAAGTGACGCACCATTCCACCAAGGACCAAACATGAAGAATGTAGAAGACATATATCCTCTTTCTCCCATGCAGGAAGGAATGATGTTCCATACCCTGTATGCGCCGGGATCAGGGGCTTATGTTGTTCACATCAGCTCCAGAATTCAGGGTGATCTCAATGTTGCCGCGTTCAAACGCGCTTGGCAGAAAATTCTTGATCGGCACCCCATTCTGCGCAGCGCCTATCTCTGGGACAAGGTTGACAAGCCACTGCAGGTCGTCCGCACAGGAGTTACGCTTCCCTGGTATGAGCCGGATTGGCGTGGATTGCCGGCAGAGAAACAGGAACAGGAGCTGCAAGACTATTTGTGGGCAGAGCACAGCCGCGGTTTTGACTTGTCGCAAGCGCCTCTTATCAGGATGGCGCTGATCCGGTTCGAAGACAACAAGTATCACTTTGTATGGAATTACTCTCATCTGCTGCTCGATGGATGGTCAGTGCAAATTGTTTTTGAGGAACTCTTTGCCTTTTACAAGTCCGCCGCTGAAGGGCGCGAGTTGAACCTGCCGCGCCCACGCCCTTACCGCGACTTCATCGCCTGGATGCAAAAACAGGACAAGGCCAAGGCAGAGGCGTTCTGGCGGAAGACCCTTAAGGGCTTTTCTGTCCCCACGCCATTGCCTGTGGAAACAGAGCGTCTCTCCGGTGAAGGGCCACAACACCGGGAGCTTGCCCTTGAGTTAGACCGACGGACTACCGGCGAGCTCCAGGCCCTGGGACGCCAGCACCGTATTACCCTCAGCACGTTTG
>DASSXL010000122.1:0-36149 GCA_035703825.1 Candidatus Angelobacter sp. | reverse complement strand
TAACTCAAATATCCGTATGGGTCTTCTTCCAGAAGAGGAACTCCATATGACGAACTCAACCACGCCAGGCGCTCCCGCTTCTCCGCGCTCAAGCTGATTCCAAGCGGGTTGTGGCCGTTGGCAATCGTATAAATGAACGCCGGGCGGGCCCCACGCGCAAGATGCCACTCAACCTTGTCGACGTCCATTCCGGTATGGAGATCGGATTCAACGGAGAGAATTTCCGGCTGGAAAAAGCTCACGATCTGCTGAAAACCCGGGTAACAGAATTCTTCCATGATGATCTGGCGGTTGCGTTCCAGCAGAAGCTCCACCAGAAGATGAACGCCTTGTTGCGCGCCGTGGGTCAGGAAAATCTGATCCTCATGACACTCAACGCCTTTTTCCGCCATCAAAGAGACGATATGCGATTTTAAGGCCGCGGATGGCGGCCCATATTGCAACGACTTTGGATTGCTCCTGAGGACGTCGGCGCACGCCGCCGAGAATTCCGCCGAAGGAAACAATTCCGGCGCCGGCAGGCCGAGACCAAAAGACAGGATTTCCGGCTGTGCCACTTTGGGAAGGAGATCTTGCAGCAGTGACCTCGAAACGTATCCAGTCCATGGCGCCAGGCGAATAGCCTGGGGCGTACTTACGGCGCTGCTCATAGATAGACGTCCTTGTGTATTCACAAAGTTGAGCTTTCTAGACCAATGCCGGCATCATCTCTCTGCCGGTCGTGAGCGGCTGTGCGGGAATGACCTGATGCGCGGTCTCGCGGACCGGACGAACGTCGGCATAATCAACTTCGACTGAAATTGAGTTCTGCACCAGGGTTACCGACAAGATCAAGCGATACTGGTTTTTGTTACTTAACAGGATGCCGGAGATGCCGGCGAGCGGGCCAGCAATCACTTCGACCCGCGTTCCAACCTTTATATAGGAGCAGGGACTTGCGGGCACGCGGCTGGCTGCGACTGCCTGGATTGCCTCAATCTCGCTGTCCGGAATTGGCAGGTGCGGGTCCACAACTCGAATCACGCCGGGGGTGGTAACGATCGGCGCCCGCACTTGCGCATCGAACCTGCAGAAGATGTAGCCGGGAAAGAGCGGCAGCTCAATTTCCTTTTTGCGGTCAGACCACTTCCTTTTGCTCTTGTAGGTGGGCAGAAACTCTTCAAAACCCTTGCCGCGAAGAATGCAGGCCGCGAGAAACTCATAGCGCGGCCTGACTTGAATGGCAAACCAGCACTTATCGAAAGGGACCAGTTCCATTGATATTTTCCTCATCGGGCTCAAGACTTTCAGTGCGATCCAACTTGCCCTTCCCGCTTTTGTCACCGCTTTCGGGGCAGGCTGCCGCCATCAGAGTCACATCTGCTGGTCCGGACCCTTTTCTCTCGCGCGTTATGGGTGCCAGGCAGCAGCCGAAGCAGCACTTGGCGGTAAGACCGGGCATCCGCTCGGATGCCCCGGGCGACCTCACCTCTGGGTCATACGTTCTGGCTCTTGCTATTTCATCCAAACAGCCAACAAGAGGCTATGTTGCTCCGCCACATGCCGTGGCCCTGCATGAGACCCCGTGTGCTGCGCGTCCCCACGGTGATCTCCTGAAAAAGCTGTCTAACATAAAGTCGCTTTTCTGCTTCTTGAGCAGGCGGTTAAGGAACAATGCAATACCTGCACTTCCGGTACCAAAGTCGCAGCACAGGCGTGAGGACAACTCACCCGGAAACGCAGCGCCATTCCGCTCGACGCGAAAGTGCATAATGCCTTCCGCCACCTTCCTGGCGCTGTTCACGAAGCGCTGTTCCCCACTGAGGTCGTGCATATCGAGCAAAAACTCACCTAAGCCCGCCAGGCCGGCAAAGCGTCCCGGGAAAACCGCGTACTTCCTGTCTGTATCGATGAAGATCTGCTCAAGGATCGAGTGAAGCCGGGGTAACCCAGTCAAGAACTGATAGCGGGCTGTGACCATGCCGATTCCCGCGCTGCCGAAGCGCCAATAGGAATAAAGAGGTGAAGACGAGTCCACAGATTTCGCCCAGGAAAGTCCGCCATCCTTGGTTCGGACGGCAGCGGCCAGGTCGAAATCCAGCGCCCGCGAACCGGCAATAAAGTACCGCTCGTCCTCTGTGGCTAAATAAAGATAGAGCAGGAAGAGGCTGATACCGCTGCTGCCATGCGCCAATCCAAGCGGCCGCTCATCTGAATCTGTCCAGTAATAACCCTGCGCCGCCTTCCTGCACGATGCAAGCAGAGCGTTGCCTGCTTCCCGGGCATGATCGAGATATACCTCGTTCGCTGTCGCCTCAAAGAAGCGCAGTCCAGTCATGCCCCAGCCCGCAATTCCGTAGAACAGATCCGCGGTGTTGTAAGCGAGCGGATGCTTGAAGGACGATTGCAATATTTTTTCCGCCGGTTCTCTCACCCCCATTTCAAGGAGCGACCACGCAATTCCCGACATTCCGATATAGAGGCCGGATGGGTACTCCGTAGAGGTGATCTTGTGTTGCAGGATCCAATCGACGGCTGCCTGAGGAACATTGCCTGTGAGCCTGTGAAGAGCGTAAGAAACACCCGCCGCGCCATATGCAAGACTCAGAGGATTGGTGGCAAAGACGCCCGGATCGGCTGGAAACAGCCGGTCGCTGCGCTGGTACTCTGCTACTGCGTTCAGGTGCGTAACGACATCATCCACTACCGTCTGGTAGTCATATGAAGGCTGCACCGCGCAGTCAAGCGCGGCCGGCAAAACACCCTGAACATCGACCGCAGATCCTACTGCCGGTTCCAATGCGGAGGGGTCCGCCTGGTCCATCAAATTGTTAATCAAGTCAGCAATGTTTTTCGGCAGATGAATATCAGTGCGGATCGAGGCGAGAAACTGCTGCCTGGCTTGAGGATTCAGGTGCAAAAGACCGTTGATGGGAAGCAGATAAGCCAGAAGAACAGCACCGGCGGAATAATAATCATCTTCCACCCTGGCCTGGCCGCCGTCAACGCGGTGCGGCGACACGAATCCGGGAGTATAGATGTTTAAAGGGCAATCCACGCCAAGTTGGTACGCGCCTTCAAAGTCAATGATTTTCAGCTTCTGGTCATTCCCGCAAACAATCAGATTACCGGGGGAAAGATCTGAAAATACAATCTCCCGGCTGTGCAATGTCTTCAAAATCCTGATCAGGTTAGAGCATAGCCTGCTGAACATGGCGTTCCACGCGCGGCAATCACTTTCAGTCATCCGGGTGCGGAGCAGAATGTTGGAAGCGGCCGAATGGTGGCTCATCGCAGTTCCTTCAATGAACTCCTCCACCAAAAACCAGTGTTCCCACTCCTGAAACAGATCGAGAGGCTGCGGCGCAATGCCCGTATCGGCCACGGCCGTGAGAAGCCGATGTTCTTTCTTCAGCAAGTCGACGGCGTCGTAATCGTCCGTTGTTGCATTGACGCAGGGCCGGGCTTCCTTGATTATCACCTTCCCGCCAGTGTGGTTATCGCGGGCGTGATAAACGCCGCCCGCATTGGAAAAGGCAACAGCTTTCTCGATGGTGTAGCGGCCATGCAGGAGCGTGAGCGCTTCAGTCTTCTCCTCCTCGCTGACCTCCACGGGAAAAACCGGTGTCTCCCATGCGGGAGTCATGGGATAAGCCAGGCGCTGATCGGGTATGACCACGCCATCAGGCCCCTTCAACACTGAAACTTTCTCGCCTCTGGAATTGAGAGTGGTGTATGGCCGGATGCCACCGTAGCGGTAAAAGACTACGCGGCTGTTCTTGTATCGATGATCTGAAAGTATGTAAGGACCCGGCATCCCGGCGGTAGCCTGATCGATCTCCTCGATCAGATCGACAAAGCGGCCGCTGTCCGAAGGGTAGATCGTGATGAACTTCCCTGAACCGCCCCGGGGCCAATTTTTGCTGTTGAGCAGCGACAACAGCGTGCGGTCGAGAGAAAACTTGAAAGCAACATCAGAATACCTGAACAAGACCGATATGACCTTCTCGAGGACTTCCCGCGATTTACCCAGCGTGCTGGATATGTGTATCTTCCACCCTTGCAACGGGACCTCTGGGAGGGATGGGCTGCAATGAAACCAAAAATCCTTGCGCTGAATGCTCCATCCCTCCGGCAGCCTTGAACTAACTACGTCATAAAAGTCTTCTGTCCTGGGGGAGTAGGCTGAAAAGTTTTCCGCATAATCCTTGTGCAACAAGCGATAGATCAGATTGGAACTGCTGCGCATGGAGCTTCCCTCTCTTCGTGCCTATCTGTGCATGAAAATCTTTCTTGCTAGCGGCAATCCTGAATGGGATTCGCCTGGGGCCGGGGCTTTTACTGCATCTCGAATTTTCCAGCTTCACCGGGCAAGCTGGTGGTGGGACAAATGTTGCTGTAGGTACTGATAAACAGAACGCTGATCTCTCCCGCGCTGGCTGTTGGCATTAACTTTTGAAGCTGAAGAACGCTGTTCATGGTTTTTTTGTTCCTTTCGGAATTGCAACTGATTTTGAAAATTGACATTGCTTGCATATGCAAGACGAGTGCCAGAGCTAAAACCTCGATACTTTTGACTGATTTGTGCCACGGGAGAGGAAGGCCGGACAACCACAAGCAGCAGCACTTTGGTAACGAACAAGAGAGCTGGAACCCGTTGAAATCCTAAGACTTTTTAATCTTGCGTCCACTAATCGAAATGGCTGTCCGCTTCCGGACAAAAGACCTGCCAAAAAACATTGCTTGCAAAATCCCTGGGCACAGGCTGGTTTCCTATGAGACTGTCCAGTGCGGGACTGAGGTGTCCATTGCTGGACAGGCAAACGCTGCAAACTACGGTTGTTAAGACGTGTGAGTCAATTTCAGAGGGCAAAATGACCGAATTTTCAGGCCTCCGCTCATGTGTCCAGACCGGGACACATGTCTTCTCGAGGTGAACACCGACCGATAGCCAGCCCAGGCCAGATTGTCCATCGTGTCCGCATGGATCCCCGCGACCGGACACGGGAAGCTTTGGTCGCGCCCTCGTGCCTTTACAGGCAGGTACAGCCCCTTTGTCGTTCCGTGCCTTCAAATGCATGTATCTTGATCGTTGCTCTGAGAAGTACTTCGCCAGCAATGGGTTACAGATTTCTGACCTAGTTTGTCTAAAATGGATTTGGCGCTCTTGGCAATCCGGCAGCAAGGTTTTGTCAACGTGTCCACCAATGGACAGCGAAATACGCGGCCGGACGCCAGGGATGGATTTTTCATTTTGTTGCAAAACCGCTCAGGTCAGCATCTTAGACTGTCCGAGTGGCCATTAATGTGCCTCCAACTTCTGTTGATCGTACATGGTCGCGGACCGGGGAATGCAGGGAAGTGGGGCGAAATGTCCTGGTTTAGCGGCTGGAATGATCAAAAAGCAGGATGGTAATACAAAGCCGAAATCTTTGAAACGACACTTGAAGCGACTGTGCACCCATTAGTTCAAGACTTCATAGTTTCAATTCGGTCGTTGCGGAAGAGCCCGCAATTTACGCTTGTCGCGGTGCTTACGCTCACCCTCGGCATCGCCGGGAACACGCTCGTTTTCACTCTGATCAATGCCACTCTGCTTCGCCCACTCCCCTACCCGGAGCCCCATCGACTCATCGTTTTGCGATGGCAGGACCAGAGCGACGTTTCAGCAGCGGCCTTTTTCCTGATGAAGAACCGTGCCCGGTCGTTTTCAGTGATTGCGGCACTGTATCCAGTCAACGCGGGCGTAAATATCTCAGCATCGGGCAAGCCACAATATGTAAAAGCGTTGCCGGTTTCAAAGGATTTCTTCCAGACGCTGGGCGTTTTGCCGGAGATTGGCTCTGCCTTCAATGAAGAACAAGACCAGCCTCACGCGCCACGCACCGCTGTTCTGAGTTTCGGTCTATGGACGCAGGAGTTCAATCGCAACCGGTCGGCATTGGGCCGCGATGTGCGCGTCAATGGCCAAAGCTACAAGATCATCGGAATCATGCCGCAGGGATTTCGATCTTATCCGGACGCGGACATCTGGCTGCCGCTTCAACTTGACGCCAAGAGCGTGGACACGGGCAACAATTGCAGGATCATCGGGCGCCTTGCAGCTAATATCTCGGCACAACGGGCGCAGTATGAGCTGGATGGGTTGGCCCGCGAATATCACCAGACGTATCCGTGGTCCGCGCCCCAAGGCACACTTGTCGCGCACGACTTGCAATCCTTCCTGGTCAACAAGGAGCGAAGCGGCCTGGCGCTCCTCTTTGCCGCAGTCGCATTTGTACTTCTCATTGCGTGCAGCAACGTTGCAATTTTGGTCCTGGTCCGGGCAGCATCCCGGACCCAGTCAGTCGCGATCCGTGCGGCATTGGGGTCCTCGAGGCGGCGTTTGGTGTATTCACTTCTCACTGAAAGCCTGCTGCTTTCCGTGGTCGGGGGCGTGCTTGGTCTTATTCTCGCGAAAGAAACGCTTCCGGTCCTTTTTTCGCTCTGGCCCATAGATCTTCCTCTCGGTTCCACGCTGAATATTGATTGGCACGTAGTGGCTTTTACCTTGGCGCTCTCCCTCTTAAGCTCGGCGCTATTCGGGCTTGCACCCAGCGTGAGGCTTTCGCGGGTCAACCTGGCCCGAGCGATAGCCCTTACCTCGCGCTCCGCCACTGCCAGCGCGGAACAGGTGCGCTCAGTCCGCTTGCTGGTTTTCTGGCAGATCGCCCTTACGGTGATGCTGCTGGCGGGAACTATGCTATTGGTGCGGAGCCTCTCCAACCTCTATTCCGTACCTTTAGGTTTCGACCCGCAACACGTCTCTGTGGCGCAGGTATCGCTCGCGGAGCAGCAGTACAGTACTACAGCTTCCGCCAGCCACTTGCTGGATGAAGTGGTTAAGGGATTGTCAGTCCTGCCCGGTATTGATGCAGTGGCCGCGGTAAACGGCTTGCCTTTGGAGAACGGCCTGAATCTGCCACTCCACCCTGTGGAGATGCCTGGCTCGCCGGACCATGCGGATGAATACAGGCCCGTAACACAAAACTATTTCAGCGCTCTTCACATTCGGCTGGTGTCAGGAAGGTTCTTTGTCGCATCGGACACGGCTGGAAGCGCGCCTGTAGCCATCATCAATGAAACAATGGCACGCCACTGGTGGCCGAACATCTCGGCAATCGGGCATTACATCAGGGTGGACGAAAAGCTTGGTCCCCAACCTCCTGATGTGCCTCGCCTGATCGTGGGCGTAGTGCCTGACATTCAGGAAAGAGGGCCGGGGATACCGGCTCCTCCAACCATGTTCGTTCCCTTAGATCAAACCCCAGATAATATCACTGCCTTTTTCAACAAAGTATTTTTGACCTCAATCGTGGTTCGCACTTCAGGACGCGTGGACCTTTCCCGGCAGATCCATGGAGCCATTCAGTCGATTGACCCTGATTTGCCGGTGGCTTCTTTGCGCCCATTCCCTCAACTTCTGGATCAATCGCTGGCGCACAACCGCTTTATTGTTCTGCTTACCACTGCTTTCAGCGCAATTGCCTTGTTGCTCACCGCGGTTGGAATCCATGGCTTGTTGAATTACCAGGCGCGCCTGCGCAGGCGAGAGATCGCGGTGCGCATGGCCGTTGGCGCCAGTCGCACTCATATCGTCCGCATGGTTGCTCAGCAAGGAGTGCAGCGGATATTCTTCGCACTTCTGGCCGGCCTGACTGGGTCCTTTTTCATCAAGGGACTGCTCGCAGGCTTGCTTTATAATGTAAACTTCAGCTCGATCATTGTGATCCTTGGAACCGGCCTTCTACTGGGCCTGGTTGCTACGATGATCAGTTTGCTGACGGCCGTCCGGGCAGCCTCGATTGAGCCCATGGTCGTCTTGAGAAATGAGTGACGGTACGATGAGCCGATTCGACCGTTTCTCGTTTCTGCGCTGGAAGAAGCCGTCTTCCGGAACTCAGAAGATCGCAGAACGTGCGGAGAAAAGCAACCCGATGCCACCCACGGGGAAAACCCATTCTATTCTCGTCGCGGACGATCAGCCAGCCATTCTCGATGCTGTCAAGATGCTATTGCGATCTGAAGGCTTTCAGGTGGATACCGCACGCTCCGCGCAAGTGGTGTTGGAATGCCTTGGCATGCGAGAGTATGACACTCTGCTTTTAGACTTGAACTACACTCGCGACACCACCTCAGGACAGGAAGGGATTGAGTTGTTGGATAGCATTCGCGCCATCGACAGCCAACTGCCGGTGGTTGTGATGACTGCCTGGGGCACAATCGATCTCGCGGTCGAAGCAGTCCGGCGTGGTGCCCGCGACTTCATCCAGAAACCCTGGGATGATGAACGGCTGGTAACGACTATTCGCAATCTGGCTGAACTGTGCCAGGCTTTGCGGCAGGCACAGCGACTGGACGCGGAAAACAGGCTTTCCCGCAGCCAGGGCCGGCCGACCTTTATTGCCCATGCCCCCTCCATGCGGACCGTTGTGGAGGATATCTCGAAGGTCGGGCCATCGCATGCGAACGTGCTAATTACCGGAGAGCACGGGACAGGCAAGGAAGTAGTTGCCCAGATGCTGCATGCGGTCTCACTGCGCTCAGAAAAACCGCTGATCACAGTGAATACCGGCGGCCTTCCGGAAGGCACTTTCGAAAGCGAACTGTTCGGGCATGTCAAAGGCGCCTTCACTGATGCGCGAAGCGACCGGATTGGACGCTTTGAAATGGCCGATTCGGGCACGCTGTTCCTGGATGAGATTGCCAATGTTCCCTTGCGCCAGCAAGCCAAGCTGCTCCGCGTGCTTGAGACTGGCGAGATGGAGCGTGTCGGCTCTTCTCGCACTCGACAGATGGATGTGCGGGTGCTTTCCGCCACCAATGCCGACCTGCGGGCCGCCTGCGAGGCGGGTAATTTTCGCGAGGACCTGCTCTTCCGCCTGAATACTGTTGAGATCCACATTCCGCCCTTACGAGAGCGCAGAGAAGACGTTCCGGGCCTGGCATCACATTTTCTTTCAAAAACCGCCGCCCGGTACAATAAGAAGATAGAATCGTTCTCCCAGGAAGCGCTGCAGAAGCTTACGGAATATCAATGGCCAGGCAACGTTCGGGAACTCGAACATACTGTTGAACGGGCCGTGATTATGTGCCGCGAGAACAGTATCCAGGCCCATGATCTTGGCCTGCAGAGTTCAAGCCGTTCCATAGCTACTACGGATTTTTCTGAGATGAGCCTGGAAAAAGCCGAAGAGCTGCTGATAGGTAAAGCCCTTGCGCGCTATAAAGGCAACGTGAGTCAGGCGGCAGAAGTCCTGGGTCTGAGCCGGGGAACTTTTTATCGCCGCATGGAGAAATACGGCCTTTATGCTCCCGATCCTGCGCGCAAAGAAAAGCGCTAAGCGCGGCAACTGGTTAAATAGCGGCAGCTTTGAGCTGCGTTTGCTTTTCTCTATTCTATTTGCCGGCGCAGCCGGCGTGGTCCTGAGTCTCCTGCTATTGTGGCGCAGCACCTATTCGCTCGACCACAAAGTCGAAGCGAGCGCACTCGTCCTGCTTCTCTGGCTGGGACTAAGCTTTTCCGCCAGAGACCGTGTGGTCAATTCCCTGCGCGTTCTCTATAACGTGATCTCCGCGGTGAAAGATGAAGATTTTTCCTTCCGGGCCACTCAGGCTTCGGCAGGAGATGCGCTTGGAGACCTGGCACTGGAGATAAACAGCCTCTCGCGCGCGCTGGGGGAAGAACGCCTTGGCGCAGTGGAAGCAACCAATCTGATGCGCAAGGTGATGGCTGAAGCCGGAACCATTATCTTCGCATTTTCTCCCGACAACCGTCTCCGCATTGTCAACCGTACAGGCGTGAAATTTCTGGGAAAACCGGAAGAAGAGATGCTGAATCGCACGGCAGCTGAGCTTGGAATTGAGGATTTGGTCAAAGGGCCGCCCTGGGAGGTGGTCTCGCGCATCGATGCAGGCACTGAGAAACGCTGGATCGTTCGACGCGCCACCTTCCGGCAGCGCGGAGAGCCCCATAGCCTGATCGTATTATCCGAAGCTTCAGAAGCCTTGCGGGCTGAAGAGCGGGCAGCATGGCAGCGCCTGATTCGCGTTTTGAGCCATGAGATTAACAATTCGCTGGCGCCGATCCGCACCATCGCTCGAACGCTTGGCCGGATGGCATCCAATGCAGAGGTGCCGATGCCGCTCTCCGAACACCTTGGCCACGGCCTGGAGGTGATTCATGAGCGCGCGGATTCCCTCAATCGCTTCCTGCAAAGCTACACCCGGGTCGCCAAGGTCCCCAAACCGCAACGCCGCGCGGTAGACCTTGACAGCCTGGTCACCCGAGTTGCCAAACTCGAGTCACGTTTGCCGGTGAAGGTCATTCCCGGATCGAATGTCTCCATCTTCGTGGACCCCGACCAATTAGAGCAGGCGCTGATCAACCTGATTAAGAACGCCACGGACGCTGTCCTGCTCGCATCGGAACAGGAATTTGGGCCGGAAGCCGTCAGCGTGTCCTGGAATGTCCACGGCAAAGATGTAGAGATTTACGTTCGCGATGAGGGCATCGGGCTTACAGAAACGGAGAACCTGTTTGTGCCTTTTTATACGACCAAGGAAACAGGCTCAGGAATTGGCCTTCTTCTGAGCAGGCAAATCATTGAGGCACATCGCGGCACTTTGATGCTGAGAAATCGAACGGACCGATCAGGCTGTGAGGTGGTGGCCAAATTGCCGATGTGTGTTTTTGAGGCCGCTAAAGCCAGGCAGATTCAATATTGATCACGAAGCTCCAGCGCTCCCGCCGTCCCGATCAGAGTCTTTTCGGAGGCGCCGCCGCACCCGCGAGCAAGCCGCCATCAATGGTTAGCTCAGCGCCGGTCATAAAGCCTGCTTCATCGGAAGCCAGAAGCACTGCCAGGGCCGCCACTTCCTCGATTCGGCCGAAGCGTCCAACGGGAATGGTCTTAGCGGTCGCTCGCTCGCGTTCTTGACGATGTTCGTCCGTGCCCAGCACCGGGTCCCACATCGCACTCATGATGGCCGCGGGATGAATCGAATTGCAGCGAATCTTCCAGCCTTTCCCGGCACAGTGCAGAGCGACTGATTTTGTGTGGTTCCGCACCGCGGCTTTGCTGGCCGCATAGGCCGCGGCCCCGGGAATACCAACTATCCCGGAGCGCGACGAGATATTGATGATCGATCCCTGCTCACGAGATTTCATGGCGCGAATGGCATGCTTGCAACCGAGAAAAGTTCCGTCCAGATTGGTTGCGAGCACCGCATGCCAATCCTCCATGGTTACGTTTTCCGGGTCTTGCGGAGAGGGACTTTCAAAGCCGGTAATGCCGGCATTGTTCACCAGAATGTCCAACTGGCCGCGATCCATCAGAATGGAGTCGATAACATTTATCCAGTCAGATTCCAGCCGGACATCGAGATGCGAATAGGATGCCGACGCGCCGAGCGATTTGGCCACTTCAGATCCCGGCACATCAAGCACATCGGTAACCTTCACGAATGCACCTTCATCGACAAAGGCCCGGGCGATGCCAGCACCAATCCCGGAAGCAGCCCCGGTGACCAAAGCAACTTTGCCTTTCAGCCGCAACATTGGTTGTGTCCCTTTCCCCCGAAGACAATATCATAGACAAGCGTGCTGTCCGGATTAGGCGCAATATCCCAAAGCGAGGCCGTAATTTCGTGAAGGGCCGCCGGCAGATTGCCCAGGCGGCTAAAGCAGCAAGCGCGTTTACGGAGGCGAGAAGATGGTTCCAGTGGCGGCACCGCCGGCGGTACTAAACGCAAACGAGGTCCACGTTTGGCAAATTCCGCTGGCAGTGGAAGAACACGTGGTCCAAAGTTGCTGCGCGCTGCTTTCCCAGGACGAGCTTAACCGCGCAGACCGCTTCTATTTCAAGCGAGACAGAGATCGCTTTACCGCCGCCCGCGCCGCGCTGCGAAGAATTCTTGGGCAATATCAGAAGGTTGCGCCAGAAGATCTTGCTTTTGCTTATGCTGAAAAAGGCAAGCCGGAGCTCGCCCCGGCCTTCAACACCTCCGGCACCAGGTTCAACCTCTCGCATTCCAGGGACTTTGCTCTGCTCGCGCTAGCCCGTGGACTTACTCTGGGTGTTGATATTGAGTTCGTCAATCCCGAGTTTGCGGGAGACGACATTGCCACGCGTTTCTTTTCCCAGGGTGAGGTGCGCGCTTTGCGCGCTTTACCCGCCGGTAATCGAACGGAGGCTTTCTTTGAGTGCTGGACCAGAAAGGAAGCATATATCAAGGCGTTGGGGGACGGTCTATCTCTTCCGCTCGATTCCTTTGAAGTAGCATTCGGTCCCGGGACCCCGGCCGCACTCTTGTGGACACGCGATGCCTCACACACGATATCGCATTGGAGCGTATACAACATCGCCGCCCCCCTGCAGTATGCCGCGGCCCTTGTTGCCGAAGGCGAGAACCATGTCCTGCGCTACGCGCATTGGGAGTATTGAACGCAGATAAAAGTGTCGGCTCCAGGCCGAGGACCCACAATCAGAAGTAAAGCTTCCCGTTGTGCAATTGCCGGTCGTTGCAGTCCCACTCTGGCGACAACCTTTCCTGCCTGCCCGCCTCGTCGCATCATCAAAATCTGAAGTCACGTCCTGGATGTGTCCTGCGTCACAGACGGCAATCCCGTCACACTGATAATGTTCCGCTACTCTGCAAGTTCGATGTCTGAGGCGCGGCAGGCCCGACTTCCGGAGAAGCTCGAGTTAATTCGAGCCGGCGGCGCCAGCAATTCTTAAAAAAACCATCAAGTCTAAGAACTCGATTGGTTTCGCCAAAGCAGCAGCCAGTAAGGGGCCCTATCACGGTCAGGGGACAAATACTTCCGGGCCATATCTCGTGCAGCTGACACAACGCCCAAACTGATAGACCTCAACTACCCTCCACGGCAACCAGCGCCGTTTAGGGTGAGCCTGCTTCCGGCAGCTAAAGTGATGTATTAGCGGTCAACCCCAACCAAGCTGCAGAGAAACAAAACTCTGCACTCCCCCTTCCGGGCGGGCGACGGAACCGACAGGCGGGCGCGAGAAATCGGAGCCGGCCATACAAGCAGACAAAGCTCTGCAGGAGACGGAGAGCAGCCACATGAATTACAGAGAAGATGGTTTTTTCCTTCCGGAAAATGCATCCAAAGTCAGGATTCGCGAAGCGGAGAACGCGCGCAGGAACCGCGCGGAGATCGTGAAAGCGCATTCGCAGGGCCAGGTTACCCGGCGCGACCTCATGAAATGGGGTCTCATCACAACCGGCGGCCTTTTGGCGCCAATCCACGGACTGAACCCGTTCGTCAGCAGCGCCTATGGGAGCATTCCCACCGGCGCAAACCCCAGCCCACTGTTTGGCGCGCAACCTTTCACTCAGGCCATGGCGCGCTTTGATGTCCTGCCGCGGCTCGCGCCCACGGCGCTGAACCCGCTGGCGCAGGCATCATCCAACCAGACGCAGCAACCCGTTGACCCGCTATTGGGCGGCGGAACCGGTCCCATTGAAGGCCGTCCTCCGGGAGACACCTGGGCGCACCAGTCGTTTAACCAGTTCCCGCCGCAGGTGGCGTACGTGGCGACACAGGAAGGGGCCAAGACAAACACGGTCTACAATCCCCAGGTCGCATCGAACTTTAATTCCGGCATCAATCCGGCCACGCCCATCCCGCTAAAATTCCATCCGCTCATGCCAACCCAGAACGTCAACTCGGTATGGACCTTCAATGGAACCATTCCACCCAAGCTGGTCCTGGGCAAATACAGCGAACCGATTCTCTTCCGCCACTTCAACCGGTTGCCGGCAGACGTGACGCAGAACAACGGCTTCGGGCGCAACACCATCAGCACCCACGAGCACAACGGCCACCACGGCGCGGAGAACGACGGCTTTACCGGCGCGTTCTTCTTCCCCAACCAGTTCTATGACTATCACTGGCCGATCAAACTGGGCGGCTTCACAAGCTTCAACACCGGCGCCACGGACCCCAGGGCCAGCACCCCCAACGGCAGCGGCGGCCTCACCAATATCCCGGGCGACTGGCGAGAAACCATGAGCACGCACTGGTTCCACGACCACATGTTCAGCTTCACTTCTCAGAACGTGTACAAGGGCAACGCCGCCATGTTCAACATTTATAGCGGGCTGGACCGTGGCAACGAGTTGATCGCTGACGGCGTGAACCTGCGCCTGCCTTCCGGCAGCCTCAAGGACTTCGGGAACCTGGAGTATGACGTAAACCTGATGGTAGCGGACAAGGCATTTGACGCCACCGGCCAACTTTACTTCGATATTTTCGACTTCGACGGGTTCCTGGGTGATGTGATGACCGTCAACCTGGCCTATAAGCCGTACTTCGAAGTGGAGCACCGCAAGTATCGCTTCCGCATCCTGAACGCCAGCGTCTCGCGATTCTTCAAGATCTGCTGCGTCGATGCCACCGGTACCGCCGTGCCGATTACCCAGATCGCCAATGACGGTAATCTACTGCCAAACCCGGTCGTCCTCACTCAATTGGATGAGCAGGGCATCGCCGAGCGGTATGACATCGTCATCGACTTTACCGCCAATAAGGCCAAAGTCGGCGACAAATTCTGGCTGGTGAACCTGTGCGAACACCAGGACGGCAAGAAGCCTTCCGCGGACCTGTCTATTGCGGACGCGCTCGCGGGCAAGTCCAACGATCCCTGCATCGGCAAGTTCCTGGAGTTCCGCATCGTGCGGAATCCACAAACTGCCGACAAGAGCGTGGTGCCGGCGGTGCTGATCCCCAACCCGGACCTCTCCGCCATCCCTGTGGCACGTACGCGGGTGTTTGAGTTCAACAGTGGAGCGCAGCAGAACCTGTCAAACCCGGACACCTGCTACCTCACCGGGGCCGGTGGCCAGCAAGGGCCATGGGGCGTCAAAACAGACAATACCGGGGCCACGCTCGATGCATGCTTCGGGCGCATCTCGGGATTGCCGCAGTATGGCACGCGCGAGGTGTGGGAACTGCGCAACGGTGGCGGCGGATGGGACCACCCGATTCACATCCACTTTGAAGAAGGCCAGGTTCTGGCCCGCAATGGCAGCGCTGCGAACGTGCCGGCGTGGGAGAAGGGCCGCAAAGACGTATATCGTCTGCGTCCAAGCGGCAGCGTCACCATCACCATGCAGTTCCGCGATTGGGGCGGCATGTTCATGGAGCACTGCCACAACACCGTCCATGAGGACAACGCCATGCTGGTGCGCTGGGAGACCAAGGGATTGGGAGCGCCGTTCCTGTCTCCGCTTCCGACGCCCATCTGCACGCCGCAGGGCGTGACGTTCATCCCGCCGGATGAAATCCTCCCGACCGCCTAGAGGAACCGGCAGACGAGGCGTAACGAAACTCCGGCAGACCGTCCGCGTTGCCCAATTCACGAGCAAAACAACTGGTGAATGGGCAGGGCGGGATGGCCCGCCGGCCGTTTTCAAGTCTGAATGGACGTTTGAAAAGGAGCACTACGATGCAAGCGAAGAGTTGGGCAAGTCTTGCCGGCGTGGCCGCCATGGTTCTTGCCGCCGCGATTTTTATGTCTGTGGGCCCGGCCCCGGCGGCCGCCTATGAAACCCACTGGGGAGCCAATTATTTCCCCAACGTAGAACTGACGGACCAGTACGGCCGCAAGCTGCATTTTTATGACGACCTGCTCAAGGGCAAGACCGTGGCCATTGAACAGTTTTATACCCACTGCATCGACATCTGTCCGCTGGAAACCGCGCGGCTGGCCCAGGTGCAGAAGATGCTCGGGGACCGCGTGGGCAAAGATATCTTTTTTTATTCCATCAGCATTGATCCTAAGCGCGACACTCCGGCGGCAATGAAGGAATATGCCGACACGTATCACGCCGGCCCGGGCTGGCTGTTTCTTACCGGCAAGAAGGAAGACATCACGCTGATCAACAAGAAGCTTGGGTTTCAAGACCCAATACCGGGTGACCGTGACGGTCACTCGCCTCATCTGCTGCTCGGCAATGAAGCCACCGGACAATGGCTGCGCAACAATGCGCTGGATAATCCGCGCTTTCTGGCGATCATGATAGGCGATTGGATGAATAGCTGGACCAGCGCCAGGAAGATGACATCGGGCAAAAGCTATGCCGAAGCCCCTGCTATCAAATATGACGACCACGGCAAGTATATTTTCTATACCCAATGCGCCGCCTGCCACACCATCGGCGGTGGCGAATCTATCGGGCCGGACTTAAAGGGTCTTACCAAGATCCGCGATCCCCAATGGCTCAAGAAGATCATCCAGGTGCCGGAGACGCTGCTGGACGAAGGCGACCCGCTAGCCAATGCCCTGCTCAAGAAATATAAAAACGTGCGCATGCCGAATCTCCATTTCGATGATGAGACCACCAACCTGCTGATTGGCTACATGGAGAAACAATCTGCCGTTGCCACGCCGGCGGCCGAGGCAGCTCTGCCGAAACAACTGAAATGACTCGTTGAGTTGTGCCGGCAGCAAAGCTGGTCCGCCTTGCTTGCCGGCCACTGCCGGCAGGTTCAGCGACCGCCGTGCGGGGGCACGTGGTGTCGCAATCGGGACATCCCGTGCCAGACCCCAAGCAGTTCTGGGCAGGCGCTGGACCAAGGTATGACCATCTTTCGAATGGATAAGGATGGAGGCGGCCTTGCTTCTGCCGCCCTGTATCTCGCTCAATCATAACTGGTTGAATTTATGAGTGGGAACATACACCCCTGCCACGATTGCGGTGCATAGTGTTTCAATGGCGTGGCCATTGCATTTCTTATACTTTGCAATCTCTAAGAAGCTATTGTCGCGCAAGAGCGTAGTGCAGGGCTTTCTGTTGGGCGCTTAGAGCTATTCATAGCTTGCATTCGAAACTAAAAATTCACAAAACTCTTTCTATTTTTCTTGACAAACGAGAGCTGGAAGTATAGTTTCGCGCATAATCAAAATTGCCCACCAAGGCGAAGAGTAGTTTCCTATTAGCAGTACATAGCTAAATTGCACCCGGCCCCCATCTTTTTTGACAGAGAGGGAAGTCAGATGGCGAATTCTGCCCGCTTGTTGTCGTACGGTGTCCGTAGAAGTTTAATAGTCCTGCTGCTAGCGCTGCTTGGGATGCCATGCTTCGCGGGAACTTTCACCGCCTACGGTCCACAAGTCTATGTTCGCGCCACTGGCGATCCGGTGACGGTGACGAATACCTTCACGGTGTTGAGTCCCAATACGCAGTACACGCTGCGACTACATAATGGCGGGCTGGTCGATTCCTCAACGGACAGGGTTTCAAGCACTACCGTTACGGTCAACGGCGTCATCGTTGTAGCTCCGAATGATTTGAACCAGAATATGGCTGAAGTGGATAAGCCGGTCACGCTGCTGGCCTCAAATCAGATTGACGTGCAGGTGCGCGGCGCGCCCGGAGGGACGCTTTCTATCGATATTCTGGGCATCGACAATGATCCACCGGTGATTACGGCCGCGGTCAGCCCGGCGGCCAACGGAGCTTCATGGAACAATTCCTCTGTCACGGTGGCTTTTGCCTGCAGTGACGCTACTTCAGGAGTGGCCATTTGTCCCGCACCGGTAACTGTGGCCACAGAAGGACCAAACCAGGTAATCACGGGGCAGGCCGTGGACAAAGCTGGTAACACGGCAAGCGCCAGCGTAACCCTGAACATTGATAGAACGGCGCCATTCATCTCCGTCGCGGCCAATCCTGCGCCCAACCTGGCAGGCTGGAATAATTCAGACGTCACTTTGGCTTTCACCTGCTTCGATGGCCTCTCCGGAGTGGTGTCATGCCCCGGTTCTCAGCTGGTGAATACCGAGGGTAAAACGCAATCGATCACGCAGTCGGTTGCAGATTTTGCCGGAAATTCAGCGTCGGCGACGGCCGTGATCAGTCTGGACAAGACACCTCCGGTGATAACAATCACTTCACCGACTGCCGGAGCGGTATTGAGCACGTCGACGATCACGATGCAAGGCACAGTCACGGATGCACTCTCCGGGGTAGCCACGGTCAACTGCGGTAGTTCTGTAGCGACAGTGGCCGGGTCGGCGTTTACGTGCTCGCAAACACTTGTTCCGGGCACAAACTCGATCCAGGTACAGGCGTTGGATGCGGCTGGGAACTCGACCTCTGCAACCACGACTGTCGCCTATGTCAAGCCACCACAGATCACGATTACGTCTCCGGTTAATTCGGCCCTGTTTAACCAGAGTCCGATCAACGTGACCGGGACAGTAGTGGACCCCGCCGCGCATGTGTTGGTCAACGGACTCACGGCGCCAGTGAGCGGCAACAGTTTTCTGGCCACCGTACCTGCACAAGAGGGCATCAGCACCATAACGGCTGTTGTCACCAACTCCGATGGCTCTACGGATACGGCCAGCGTCCAGATAAACCTGGATACTACTCCGCCGCATGTGGCGATCTATGCGCCGTTGGATGGCTCCGTGACTCCCGACGGAAGTGTGACCGTGACAGGCCTGGTGAATGACATCGTGGTCGGTACGGTGAATCCGCAGCAAGCCACGGTGAAAGTTAACGGAGTGGCAGCACAGGTCGCCAATCGCAGTTTCAGCATCTCAAATATCCCCCTGGTCGTGGGACCCAACCTGATTCACGCAACCGCCGTGGACGCAGCTGGAAACCAGGCCACGACAACTGTAACCGTGGTGCGGCAAGCCCCGGGCCAGCCCGCAGTGAGAGTGTTTTCCGGCAACAACCAGTCGGGCACGATTGGCACACAACTGGCGCAGCCTCTGGTGGCACAGGTTGTGAACGCGTTAGGGCAGCCCGTAGCAAATGTTCCGGTTGTTTTCCGGGTCACCGCGCAGGATGGCAAGCTGGGACCCGCGAATCCCGGACTCAGCGATATCGCCGTAAATACCAATGCGCAGGGACAGGCATCTGTGCCATTTACTCTGGGCTCGCATGCCGGCGCAGGAAACAATCTGGTGGAAGCATCAACCACCGGAGTGCCTGCTACGGCTGTGTTCAGCGCGTCGGCAGTCTCGTCTGGCGCTACGCTGATCAACGTGGATTCCGGCAACAACCAGTTTGGCGTGGTTGGCCAGGCGCTACCCCTGCCATTTATCGCGGTTGTAACGGATGCGGGCCACAACCGCATCCCCGGAGTGCCCGTAACGTTCACCGTGAGACAGGGCGCAGGAAATGTCAACGGCCAGTCTTCCGTGACTTTGAATTCTGACGGCGACGGCCGCGTACAAGCCGTCCTTACCCTTGGGCCCGATGCGGGCGTCAACAATAATCTTCTGGAAGCCACCTTCCCTGGGAATTCAGCATTTCCCGCCGCCTTTACCGCCACGGCAAGGACGCAGGGACCGGCCGCCGCCACGGCGATTTCCGGCGTGGTGCTGGACAACAGCAATCAGCCGATTCCCGGCGTAACCATGCGGCTCTTCCAACTGAATCAGGGACCATCCGGGAACCTTCCGCAGCAGGTGGGCACCCCTGTGGTAACTGACGGCGAAGGCCAGTTCACCATCCAACCGGCCCCCGTTGGCGTTTTCAAACTCATGGCCGATGGCGGCACGGCAACTCGTCCTGGTGTATGGCCCACGCTGGAGTATGACATCATCACCACTCCGGGGCAGAACAACACGGTAGGCTCGCCCATTTATCTGCCGCAGTTGAATCCTGACAACAAGCTCTGCGTTACTCCCGGCACGGGAGGCACGCTTACGGTCCCCCAGGTGCCGGGATTCTCCTTGACCATCGCTCCCGGCTCCGCCACCTTCCCCGGCGGCTCACACACGGGATGCGTAACTGTCACTCCGGTCAACATGGATAAAGTCCCCATGGTGCCGGGATTCGGCCAGCAGCCGCGTTTCGTCGTGACCATCCAGCCAGTGGGGACCATGTTCAATCCGCCTGCGGCGATGACGATTCCGAATGTTGATGGTCTTGCGCCGCGCGCGGTTACGGAAATGTATTCGTATGACCACGATCTTGCATCGTTCGTGGCGATTGGCACTGCCACGGTCAGCGATGACGGATCAGTCATCAAGTCCGATCCGGGAGTGGGAGTGCTGAAGGCAGGCTGGCACTGCGGCGGTGACCCGAACAGTACGGGCAGCGCGGGAACATGTCCTACATGCCAGAAGTGCTCGGGCAGCAGTTGCATCGCCGACGACTCACTGCCCTACGATGATGGAAAATTCTGTACGTCTTGCGATGGCCGCAATGTGGGCCCTGATTGCTGCAAAGGCGGGAAAGGGTTCTCGCTCCCCATCCCTGAACAGGACGTGGCCAACGCAACGCTGCAGGAATGGAATTTCACCGAACTGGCGAAACTCATCTCAACCGGCGTATCGGTATTCGAATATGTTCCCGGATGTAGCATTCAGAAACCGGAGTTTACCGGTGCGATCAAACTGGGCGCCGTGAAGCAATGCTGTGAGGAGAAGAAAGATTTTGAAAATGCTTCCAAATTCAGCGGCAGCCTCAGTGTCAGGGGCGTAGGTGTGGAATGCCTGGTGCCTCAGCTTTCAATCAACTTTCTCGGCCTGGTCAAGTTAGGAATTTCTGTCGGCCTCTCTTTCGGCGGGGAGTTCAGCGGCAGCGGAATCCAGGGAGGGTGCTCTGACTGCGGATGGTCGGTGGACGGTAAGGTCGGCCTCACCGCCACAGGTAAAGCCATATTTATCACTTCCATCGATCCCAGTGCCCTTCGCTTTGAAGGAGGTATCAAAGGCGACGGCACCGGCCAGGCATCCTGCAATTGCAACGGCTGCGGAAACTTTAAAGCCTGTCTGGGACCGTTAAGCGTTTTTGGCACGGTAGTGTTGGCAAATCTCATCACCAAGGGTGGAGAGGTAGTCATTCCAGGGACGCAGATTTGTACCAATTGATTGCTGACCCAGAAATATATTCGAACCCGAGGGAGTTGTATGAACCGTTTACTAAAGCGAAAACCCGCTGTACTTAGGAACTCCAGGCTGGTGGTACCGGCTTTGGCTATGTGGTTGTTCCTGGCCTTGGCTGTTTCAACCGCGCAGACCCCGCACACCATCAAGATCGAGCTTTACCCTGAAGGCCAGCATACCAACCCGGCGGTTTTGTATGTTACCGGGGAACGCTATCAGAACAATCCGCTGATTCACGTGCCGCCGGATTCGAGCACTTCTACGCCGGAAATGCAATTTCTGGGACAAGTCATTCTCACGAATTCCAACGGTTCTGTGGATGATGTGCTGCGTATGTGGGACCCCAGGGACCGCGATGCGATCCGTAAGCTCGCATCCGACACTTCCATTTTTGAAGGGAACCGCAATTTTTATCGCGGCATTACCTCGTCCCGCCTGCTGGCCAGGATTTCGTACGGGACATACGACATTTTCTTCGTGCAACACATTGCTCAGAACAGGACCGTAGTCAAAGACTATCCCGTAGCTCACGTGAATGGTGCGCTCATGAATACCAACGCCTTGCAGAGCGATCCGGTATTCGTTTATCTGAGCACCCGGTACGCGCAGGTTCTGCAACAAGGTCTGCAGTAAATCGCACTGCAGCAGGGCCGAGTCTGGAGGATGCCGAATCAAATGCTCCGTTCAAGGAGAGGTGAGAGAAATGATTTCGAGATCGTGGCGTAGCAAACCCGCCCAACTTGTCAGTAAGGCGCTGTTTCTCGTGCTTTGGCTAACCCTTCCTCTCGCCGCCCAACTGAATGAGAACTGCGTGGTCAGCGTGCTGAACCGCAACGTTTCGGTTAGCCCTGACGGCACCTGGGTCCTTCCTAACATTCCCGCCAATTTCGGACAGGTGCGGGCGCGCGCTACGTGCGTGCAAAACGGAGTGACCCAATCCGGCCAGTCGGACTTTTTTCTCCTGCCCGCGAACGGCTCGGTCACGCTGCCCCCAATCAAGCTGGGCGCCACCACCCCAATTCCCACCGGCCTCAGCATCAATACTCCCGTCACCACATTGACCAGCTCCGGCGCGGTCACACAGCTCAACGTCTCCGCCACGTATTCTGACGGCACCGGCGCAGACGTCACCGCTTCCTCCACCGGCACGGCCTATACCATCAGCAATCCATTCGTCGCCACCATCACTCCTGAAGGCTTGGTCACGGCGGTGCATACAGGTACCGTTGTGGTGCAGGCGACCAATGAAGGCACCTCTGCCCTGCTCTCGATTCATGTTCTGTTTGGCGGCGGGGCCGATTCCGACGGCGATGGCATTCCCGACGATTACGAGATTGCCCACGGCCTCAATCCCAATGATCCCACCGACGCGCTGGCCGATCCTGACCATGACGGCCTCACCAACCTGCAGGAATTCCAGCTTGGCACCGATCCCCACAACGCTGACACCGATGGCGATGGATTGCGGGACGGTGACGAAGTGAACATTTATCACACCAACCCGCTGGTCGCCGACACCGACGGCGACGGCATCCCGGACGGCGTGGAGATCGCCAACGGCACCGATCCTCTAAATCCGGCCAGCTTTGATCTGGGCAAGGCCGTGCAATCGCTGGAAGTGAAACCAGGCGCATTCGTGCTGGTGGTGAATACCATCATCGGCCAGGCCTCCAAGCAGCTCTCGGTGCTGGGCCACCTGATTGACGGCAAGACCACGCTCGACCTTACGTCCACGCAGCGCGGAACAAATTACTCTTCCAGCAATCTCTCGATTTGCAATTTCGGCGCGCCCGATGGAAACGTCTTTGCCGGCTCGAACGGCGTCTGCACCATTACCGTCACCAACCATGGGCACAGCGCCACCACGGCGGGGTCGGTCCAGAGCTTCTCGCCCACGGCGGTATCTTTCGTGGCGGTCCCCGGCTTCGCCAATTCCGTGGACGTCTCCGGTAATTTTGCTTTCGTGGCAGCCGGCGCCTCTGGGTTGCAGGTTGTCAACGTTTCTTCTGACAGGACCGTTCCGCAGGTTGTGAGTTCGCTCGCCATCACCGGAAACGCCAATGACGTTGCCCTGGCCGGAAATATCGCTTACCTCGCCATGGGCACTTCAGGCCTGGCGGCGGTGGACGTAACGAATCCGCTGGCTCCGAAATTGCTGGGCACTGTGAGCACGGGCGGCAACGCCCTTGATGTGGCGCCGCGCGGAAATACGGTATTTGTGGCCAACGGCAGCAGCCTGGTGCTAGTGGATGTAACCAGCCCTTCGGCCATGACGGTCATCAAATCGCTGCCTCTTGCCGGGACGGTATGGGGAGTGGATGTTGATGCGGACCGCCATCTGGCGGCCGTAGCTGCCGGCGGATCCGGGCTCTTCCTGGTCGACGTGACCAACCCAACCGCGCCCGTAGTGAAAGGGAGCGTGGTTACGGGAGATGCCCGCGGGGCCGCAATCCGCGGCAACTTTGTGCTGGTGGCGGACCAGGCCAACAGCATGACTTCGGTGAACATTTCCAATCTGGCGGCCCCGGTGGTTTCCTCCAGGACCGCGCTGAGCCTGGGCGGACGCCTCAATGACATCAAGCTGTCGGGCAATTTCGCCCTGGGCGCCGATGTCTTCTTCGTCAACGGAATTCCCATTGTGGACATTACCAACCCCGGGACGCTGCAGCCGCGCGCCATCCTGAACTTCACCGCGCGCGACGACAACGCCATGGGCATTGCCGTGGACGGAAACTACGCTTACCTGGCGACCGAACATAGCAACCTGAGCAAGGGCGGGTCTGTTGGCGACAGCCGTCTCTACATTGGCCAGTACCTGGCCCTGGTGGACGACAAGGGAATTCCGCCGGTCGCGGCCATTACGGCTCCAGCCGCGGGAAGTTCGATAGTTGTAGGCTCAACAGTACACGTTCAGGTAACGGCCACCGATGATGTGCGCGTGGCCGCGGTGAATTTCCTGGTGAATGGCAACATCGTATTCACGGCCACTTCCCAGCCGTATGAGTTCACCTTTACCGCTCCACTCACAACAGGACCTTTGACGCTGGGTGCAAGTGCGGTAGATCTGGGCGGCAATATAGGCACGGCACAAAATGTTACCGTAAACCTAATTCCAGATCCTTTGACCACGGTTAACGGGAGGCTTCTCGACAACACCGGACAGCCCATTGCTGGGGGCGTCGCCACTGTTTTCAGCACATTCACAGCAACCTCCGCTATCGATGGAACGTTTTCGATAACAGGAGTTCCCACGATTCGTGGTCCTATCATCGTTAGCGCAACAGCGGTGGTTGCTGGAAAACGGCTGAATGGCCACTCAGCTTCTGTGAATCCTGTGCCAGGAGATGTGACGAATGTTGGCGACATCGTTCTTCGCGCCAACAGCATCGTTGGATATTACGACCTGACGTTAAACCAGGGATCGTCAACTCAAGTAAAACCAATCACCACCGCTGGACTGCAAGCAGTGAACGTGGGCAATCTGAATACCGCGGACCTGAGCCAGTTCGGTGTTCTTTTCTTCCAGAACCCGGATAATAACGGCTTTTCTTCAACGTTCATCAACAACCTTCAAAAGATCAGGGACTTTGTCTCCGCGGGCGGCGTTTTCATCCTGCATGATCGGAACGTCAGCTCGGCGTCCAGCGTCCTGCCCGGCACACCCGGAACCATCGTGAGAGACTTCTCTGACCCGGCAAACATCAACATCGTGGACAACACCACGCTTGTAACCAACGGTCCGGGAGGAATCATTACGGACACCTCTCTGGATGGCGGCAATTTCTCCAGCCACGGCTGGATTTTGGCCAGCAGCGCTCCGGCGGGCGCGAAGGGCATCCTAAGCACCGGAGATCCCACGCACTGGGTGCTATATACCTATCCTTTTGGACAGGGAACGGTAATTTATTCAACCATACCGCTTGATTTCTATCTTGGAGGCACCGGCGGGATCTTCACGAACATGCAGAACTACGCGGCCAATGTTGTCGCATATGCCAATAGCATAAGGTAACCAATATGGGACGGGCTTTTGCCTGAAGGAGTTTGAAAAAGATGAAGAAATTTGCGGTGATCGTAAGCGCTCTGACCATGCTGCTTCTGGCTGCGGCTTGGGCACAAGGAGCGAGCACAGGCACGGTGAATGGAAACGTGACTCTCAATGGAGCTGCTCAGGCGAATGTGGCGGTTGTTCTGACCAGTTCAGGCAGCTCCGCTTATACGGGCAAAGCCACCACCGATGCCAACGGGAATTTTTCCGTCACCGACGCGCCGGTGGGCACCGTGGAAGTGAAAGCGTACGATGCGCAAGGCGCTTTTCTGATAAGCGCCACCGGGATCATCAACCAAGCCGGAGATGTGATTACTCTTGCTTTGAACGCGACTCGTTGAACCCTCGAGGCCTGACGGGCCAATAGAATGCGCAGTCAATAACCATGAGCATTAAACAGGTATTCGGATATCTTTTTCTCACTGGATCTGTCGTTCTCGGCCTGCAGGCGCAGTCGCCTTCTCACACATCCACGATCGGCCAGGAACATGCGATTGAGCGTCATCTGGCCGACGATCAGGAGTTTCGCATTCCGCTGCTCGAACTGGTCGACCACGGGAAGAAGGTCTTTTGCGCCAACTGGACTGACCAGGATGGCGCAGGCCGGCCTCTGACCAAAGGCACGGGCAAGCCCGTTTCCGATCCCAAAACTCCACTTACCGGGCCGCGCGGCTGGAACCGCGTTTCCGGCCCGGACGCAAATTCCTGCGCCGGCTGCCACAACCAGCCGTACGGTATCCCGGGTGGCGGCGGCGATCTGGCGACGGGAGTTTTTGTGCTGGGCCAGCGCTTTGACTTCGTCACTTTCAGCCCCAAGGACAACCTTCCCACCCGGGGCGCCGTGGATGAGAGGGGCCGCCCGGTCACTCTTGAGAGCCTGGCCAACTTCCGCGCTACCACAGGCATGTTTGGCGCGGGCTACCTGGAGATGATGGCGCGAGAAATCACTGAAGACCTGCAGGCGATCCGCGACGGCATGAAACGCGGTGAAACCAGAAAGCTGGTGTCCAAGGGCATTTCTTTTGGCGTCCTTACGCGGCGGCTCGATAACACATGGGACGCGAGCGGCGTCACAGGTCTTCCCCGCATCAGCCTGCTTACTCCCACTCCGCTGGATCCTCCCACTCTGGTGATTCGTCCGTGGCATCAGGCCTCAAACGTTGTGTCTCTGCGGGAGTTCACCAACAACGCCTTCAACCAGCACCACGGCATGCAGAGCACGGAGCGCTTTGGCGTGGACCGCGACCCGGACGGCGACGGCATGGTCAACGAACTTACTCGCGCTGACATCACCGCTGCCGCCGTGTATCAGGCAGTGCTCCAGGTCCCAGGACAGGTTGTGCCCAACGATCCGGAAATCGAGCGCGCCGTGCTGAACGGAGAGAAGGTTTTTTCGAAGATCGGCTGCGCTACGTGCCACATCCCCGCGTTGCCCCTAAGCCGCCGCAACTGGACCTATACCGAACCAAACCCATTCAATCCCACAACCAATCTGCGCGTGGGCCAGTCCCAGACACTGAAAGTCGATTTGAACGATCCTTCCCTGCCCCAGCCGCGTCTCAAGCCGGCCAGCCCCGACGCTCAGTGGCTCATGGTCCCCGCATACACTGACTTCAAGCTGCACGACATCACCGATCCCAAGGACGCTTCTTATGCCGAGGCCTTGGATATGAACTGGCCCGTCTGGGCGGAAAAGTTCAGAGGCGGCAACCGCAGGTTCCTGACCAAGCGTCTGTGGGGAAGCGCGAACGAGCCTCCGTATTTTCACCATGGCTTGTTCACTACGCTAAGGACATCTGTGCTGGCTCACTCAGGCGAGGCGCTGGATTCGCGCAAGGCGTTTGAAGCTCTCCCTGACTATGACAAGGATTCTCTGATTGAATTCCTGAAGTCTCTGCAGGTACTGCCGCCAGGGACCAGGGATTTGGTTGTGGATGAAAACTACAGGCCAAAAGTCTGGGCGGGCACGCGCCAGGCATCTGCGCCCGGCGTTGCCAAAACCCCGCCGATGCCGCGCTAAAGAAGCCATGTGAATAAAGGCCTCTATCCGGCTGAAATCACTCCACACACGCGGCAAATGCGGGAAACGCCGACTGGCCTGTCTCCGCAGCAAAGCCCGGCGATCCAAGCCGCGGAGTTAGGCCCCGAAGTCGTATTATGACAGTCCCTGCTCCTGCATTTTCTTTCTCAAGCTGAGGGGGCGCATGTCTGTCCAAACTTCCTTGATGTAAGCCAGACACTCTTCTTTCGTGCCGCTCTTGCCCGCATCGCTCCAGCCCAGCGCGTTTTCCCGATGAGCGGGCCAGATGGAGTATTGCTCTTCATGATTGACCACAACTTTGTAAATTGTTTTATCTTCCTTCTCGTCAGCCATTACGGTCTCTCCCTGTGAATTCGCCATTGCGAGTTTGCCTTGCCGCTGAAGACATTTGGAGAAGTTCCCTGCCCCGCGCGGCACTTAAAAGCCTACCATTTTATGGCTGCTTGGCGAGCATCAACACTCAGGATCGCGGATTTCGTAACAGCGCCATCTTGGGACGTGCGGCTCAATCCTTGCCCGGAGCGTATAACTTCCCTTCGATCATTGCCTGGAAACATGCGCCTAATTGCGCCCCTCAAGGTTCAACAATTCGGCCTTCTGGCGCCGATGCCGCGCATGCCCGCGATACAATTATGTGAGGAGAACAATATTGCTCACGATTGACCCTGCGCAGTTGCCCACACATTTTCAATCGAAAGAAGCGGAAGAAAAATGGTGCCGGATATGGGATGACTGGCAGATCTATCACTATGATGCGACCCGTCCGCGCGAGGAGACTTTTGTCGTGGACACGCCGCCGCCCACCGTTTCCGGCTCACTGCACATTGGGCATGTTTTCAGCTACACCCAGACAGACATTATCGTGCGTTACCAGCGCATGCGCGGCCGCAACATCTTCTACCCCATGGGCTGGGACGATAATGGCTTGCCCACCGAGCGCCGCGTCCAGAATTATTTCCACGTCCGCTGCGATCTTCGGACGCCGTACGAACCGGGCCTGCAACTGGATGCCGCAAGCAGCAAAGACCTGAAGGAAACGCCGCCGAGGAACGTCTCGCGGCAGAACTTCATTGAATTGTGCCTGCAACTGACCCGCGAAGACGAAAAAGCGTTCACCGCGTTGTGGAAGCGGCTTGGACTCTCCGTGGATTGGCGGCAGGAATACTCCACTATCGACGACCATTGCCGTCGCCTGGCGCAATATAGCTTTATTGACCTGTATAAAAAGGGCCACGTCTATAGCGTGGAAGCGCCCACCATGTGGGACGTTGATTTTCAGACCGCGGTGGCGCAGGCCGAGGTTGAAGACCGAGAACTGCCGGGAATGTTGCACAACGTCCGCTTTGGGATTGAAGGATCCGACCAGCATTTCACCATTGCCACCACGCGCCCTGAGCTGCTGCCGGCTTGCGTCGGAGTAACCGCGCACCCGAATGATGAGCGCTATAAGTCGCTCTTCGGCAAAAAAGCCATCACGCCTTTGTTTTTCGCTCCGGTGCCAATCTTCCCCAGCGAGCTGGCGGACCCTGAAAAAGGCACCGGCATCCTGATGGTGTGCACGTTCGGTGATGCCAATGACGTTGTCTGGTGGCGGCAAAACCAGCTTCCTTTGCGGCAGACTCTGGGCCGAAATGGCCGTTTTGACCAGGTGACCTATGGCCAGGACGGATGGGAGAGCCTCAAACCGGCTGCGGCCAATGCTGCTTATCAGCAGCTAGTCGGCAAGACCGTGAAGACGGCGCAAAAGCTTGTTGTGGAGATGCTACGCGATGCCTCCGGCGCCGCCACCGGAAACGAGCCGCCCCTTGCCGCTGAGCCGCGGCCGATCCAGCACGCGGTAAAGTTTTTTGAAAAAGGCGACAGGCCGCTTGAATTTATCAGCACAAAACAGTGGTTTGTGCGCCTGCTTGACAAGAAAAACTCGCTGATTGACGCCGGTGAGCGCATCGCGTGGCACCCGGACTTCATGCGCGTGCGCTATCGCAACTGGACGGAGAACCTACAGCAGGATTGGTGCATCAGCCGGCAACGTTTTTTTGGCGTCCCCTTTCCCTTGTGGTATCCACTGGATGGTGATGGGAAGCCGGATTTCTCGCAGCATCTTCTGGCTAACATTGAAGACCTTCCCGTCGATCCCGCGAGCGCCGCGCCCAGGGGCTACAAGGAAAATCAGCGAGGCGTCCCGAACGGATTCGTTGCCGAATCCGATGTGTTCGATACCTGGTTTACCAGTTCGCTGACGCCACAGATCTGCTCGCAGTGGCAAGTGGATGAAGACATGCATTCCCGCTTGTTCCCCACGGACTTGCGGCCGCAGAGCCATGAGATCATCCGCACGTGGGCGTTCTATACAGTGGTGAAATCCCTGCTGCACGAAAACAATATTCCATGGTTGCAGGCCACGATCTCCGGTTGGATACTGGATCCCGATCGCAAAAAAATGTCAAAGAGCAAAGGCAACGTGATGACGCCGATGCATTTGCTCGATGAATACGGTTCCGATGGCGTGCGTTATTGGGCGGCCAGCGCGCGGCTTGGCGTGGACACGGCCTTTGACGAGCAGGTCTTGAAGGTGGGCAAGCGGCTGGTGACCAAACTGCTCAATGCCGGCAAGTTTGTGCTGTCACAAACCGGGACGCCCGCGCCGATATCATCCGAGCTTGACATTGCCTTCATGCACAAGCTGCGCGAGTTCGTTGCCCGCGTCACTCAATTGAATGAGAACTTTGAATACGCCACGGGCTTGAAGGAGATCAATGGCTTCTTCTGGAACAACTTTACCGACTCGCTGATCGAGCTGGTAAAAGGGCGCGCCAAAGACGAAACCCTGGACGCGCGGCAGCGTGGATCGGCCATTACGGCGTTGCGCCGCGGGCTTAGCGTTTTCCTGCGGCTCTTCGCGCCGGTGGTTCCTTATATTACTGAGGAAGTCTGGTCCTGGGCGTTTGCGGAAGAGACTGGAATCAAAAGTATCCATCGCGCGCCCTGGCCCGGCGATGCCGACTTTACCGACATTCCCGGCGACGCCACCTCTGATGTTTTCGATCTCGCGGTGAATTGCTGGGCCGCGATCAACAAGTATAAGGCGCAAGGGGGAGTCACCTCAGGCCGGCCGATTGAAAAGCTCAGCCTTGCGGCGAATAGCGCAACCGCTGAAAAAGCCCGGACCGCAATGGCAGACGTGATGGCTGCCGCCCGGGCACGAAGTTACACCATCGCAAAACAGGACACCATGGCCGAAGGCGAATTCGAAGTGCTCGAGGCCACTTTCGCTGACGCGCAGTGATCTGTGGTCTTTAACCGTGGTTGCGCCGTGAGCCACTTCACTTGGGTGATGCGGGCTTCGGCGAAGCTGGCGCCGCAGTGTTCGCCGGCGAGGCGGCAGCCGGGCCGGTATTCGCTGGCTGTGTGTTCGGCGCAGAAGTAGCTCCCAGAGGCGTGCTCGTAGTCACAGCCTTGGGAAAGAGCTTGTCTGATGGCTGCGGTGTGCGCAGCATGGGGCCGCCACGGCCTCCTGTTGGTCCAAAAAACTGGTCGTTCAGTTCAGCATGCACGGCTCCGGTGACTGATTTGATCGCCGCCTCCAGGTTCCGCTTGTGCAGGTCGCGAACGATTTCATCTCTCACATACTGGACCGGGATAGTGTCGCGGCTGCGCAGCTTGTAGACATTCAAGCCTGAGGGCTCAGTTTCAAGCTTTGTCACCTCGCCGGGCTTCAGCGCAAAAAGGTCCTTCTCAATCGCCGCCGGGAGTCCGCCGCGCCGCTTCATGCCCAGATCGGTGCGGGGAGATGACGGAAGGTTGAGGGCCTTATAGGCTTCGTCCTGAAGCTTTTGCGTTTCTTCACCTTTGGCCGCGCGTTCGCGAATGTCGGCAGCCAGTTGCTGGACCTTCTTGTCGTATTCGGCGCGAGCTGCCGGCGCGCGGTTGAAATTTGCGGTAGGAACAATGATGCGCTCCACTTTGAGAGCTTCATATTTGTCGATGTTTTCCTTGTAATACGCCTCAATCTCCTGCTGGGACGGGTTGCTGTATTTTTCTTCCAGAGAATGGCGATAGGTCTCCGCCAGCGCGCGGATGCGGGCGATTCTCATCAATTCCTGGAAGTGCGGGTCGTTTTCCTCGCCGGCTTTTTCACCGGCGCTGGCCAGGGCCAGCAGCTGCGAATAACTTTCCGCAAAGCTGCGCATGGCGGAAGGCGTGGAAAGCTGCGAGGCAACATTCATGCCGCCAATCATCGCCATGAACTGCTGCTTGGTGATCACCATTTTGCAGGCATCAGCGTTTGCTGGAACGGCATTGTTTGGGCAAACGCCATGCACCACAACCACGGCCGCATCGGACGCCACATTGTCAGGATTGTAAGCTGGTTGCTGAACGGGAGGCGGCGCGGCCTGCGGGCCTGGGGCACCCGTCCATGCCTGCCCCGCCGGCGCACCGGAGGTCTGGGCAAACGCGCAGGCACCCGCTAAGAGTGAGATAAGAACAATTCGGATCATGATGGCGAGACCTTCCTCAGCAAACACTGGCAAGAAAATTGGGGGGAAGGCGATATCGTAACATACATTGGTCTATCCCCTTTACTTACTTCGGCTCGACGCGCTGCACTTAAGGCGATCACCTGAGGCAACGACGGAAACGCCAACGGCGCCGCGCGCTTTGTCCCAGGCATCTCACTTTCTCCCTATATATAGAGGATAGAAAGATGGTACAAACGATATGATGTCTCGGAGGTCAATAATTCACGCTATGAAGCCATTTTTGATACGCGCGATTTTTCCCGCCTTGGTGTTATGCCAGCTGGCGGCCGCACAGCAGAATGTTCGAACTGTTTTTCTTGTTCGCCATGCCGAAAAAGCATCCGCCACGGGAGATGTTCCGCTAAGCCCGGAGGGGCAAAAACGCGCGGACTGCCTGGGGGCGACGCTGAAAGATGCCGGCATCAAGCAGATCTACGTGACCGACACTATGCGTACCCAGCAAACAGCGGCCCCGCTGGCCAAGGCCCTTAAGATTACGCCCAAAATTCTTCCCGCAAAAGACCCCAACGCGCTGATCAAAGACCTGGTGTACACCGGAGGCGGCAATATTCTTGTGGTGGGACATAGCGACACGGTCCCTTTTGTCATCGCCCGCATGCAGGGCGGCACGGTGCCGCCGATTGGCGAGAATGAATATGATCGGATGTTTGTTATGACGGTTGCCGAAGCCGCGGGCATGCGCGCAGCCACGCTCCACTATTGCAGCGCTGGGGCTCCGCCAAAAGCCACGCCCACGCCAGCGCATCCCGCAAAGGCCCCGGCAAAGACACCGACAAAGAAAAAAGGCTGAAGTCTTCCCTTCTCGGAGTAAAAAGGCGGGTCAATTTGAGACCCGCCTTTGCTATGCGGAAAACGCCTTTCTGATAAGTGCTGGTTGCGCTATTTCACTCTGATCGATGTGGCAGATAATTCCGCAACTGATGCAACTGCAGCACGGCGTTACCTCCGGAAAGCGCTGCAAGAATCATCCATAGGTATTTGCTTCTATCAAAAACCTTGGGCTGCCGAGGTGTAGTTGCACCCCGGCAGTCCTGTTGGCGTTATCTTACGGTGATAGTCAATGTGACCGAGTTAGGCAATGTGTCCGTACCGCCCGGGCCAAAGGTCATTGTGCCGATTACTTTGAACACCGCTTTCGACGTGCCCGCTGCCGGTGTCACGTTTTGAGTGATGATCATGGTTTGCGGCGGTTTCGCGCCGTTCTTGGTTGAACCACCGAGCGTCGGCGTGGTGCACACGAACTGCGTGCCGGAGACGCCGTTGACGATTGTGGCCGTGCCAGCGCCACAAGAGCCCGCGCCACCGTTGTTCACCGACACACTCGGAGGATTGGGAGCGTTAATCGTCAATCCGTTCGGAGTGAAGATTGTGAAAACGACGTTGGGGGCCGCGGTCGTGGTGGTGTTCGAGATGGTCCAGACGATGTTGCCTGCCTGTCCCACGTTGGGATTTGGAACCTGCGCGTTGCCTGCTACAGAGACTGCCGTCGAGATGTTCGAAACCGCCGGCAAAGGCACTGTTGTTGTGATGCTGGCAATAGAGTTGGGTATTATAGTGCCCGCGGCATCGGTGCCGCTGGCCACAACCGAGTTGAGTACAGCCTGGCTCTGCATCTGTACGATCACCGTCATGGTGGACGATGCTCCGGCAGCCAGAACTCCCTGGTTGCAGGTGACCGTGATCACTCCAGTGCCGCCAGACGTGCATGTGCCCTGGCTGGTTTGCGCAATCACAATGTTGGCAAGCGGCAAGCCAAGGACGGTCCCGGAACCGCTGGTGGCTGTGGGACCCGCCTGAGCATAGGTCAGAGTGGTGACGGAGGGAACGTCACTGATGGTGAAGGTGCCATTGAAGGAAGCATCGGCAACTCCCGCAATCGTGATGGTCTGGCCAATGCTCAACGCATGCGGCGTTGAAGTGGTAATGGTTACACCGCCCGTGACGCCGTTTCGCGACGCGCCGCCCGCGACAATACTGGCGGGCTGCTGCGTGAGCGTGTGGGTGACATTCACGTTTGCCGGGAAGGCCTGCGTTGCAGTGATCGGGTTCGAAACTTTGATTGTATAGGTGACCTGCGACGGCGTTGTGCTGACCGAAGTAGGACCGCTGATCGACACGGTAAGAACCGGCACATGCGCAGCCGAGGGAGTTACCGCATTCGATGGAGCTGAAGGCGCGCTAGCCCCGGCAGCATCAATCGCCTGCACTGTGAATGTGTAGCTCACACCGTTAGTGAGGCCGCCAACCAATGCCGTGCCAATATTGCCGCTGGCCGGTGGCGGAATGCTGACTACGATGCCACCAGGATTCGACGTGACCAGATAGCTGGTGATCGGCGCGCCCTGCGGAGGCGGAGAAACGGTAAAGCTCACAGATGCCTGCGTGTCGCCAGGGATCGCCGAAGCGCCTGTGGGCGGAGCGGGAACCGCGATGCCAGGAGGCGTAACCGGAGCGCTGGGAGCAGAATCAGGGCTGGTGCCGGAAGCGTTCGTCGCGCTTACCGTGAAGGTATACGTGGTGAAATTCGTAAGGCCGCTAATCAAAACAGAGGTCGGCGGAAAGAGCGATCCGGCGACCGGGACAACCGGCGTGGAACCAACCGCAACGCCGCCAATCAAGGTATTAACGGTATAGCTGGTGACTGGCTGGTTGGATTGTGCCGGGCTCCAGCTAACAGTGACTGCATTGTTGCTGGCCACGCCCACAACATTCAGCGGAGCGCCGGGCGCCGCCGTAGCTATTGGAGTGGGGCAGTTCAGCATGTAAGGCGAGGGCGCAGGAGCAGGCGCAGGAACAGCCGGAATGCCCTGGCAGGTCTGGAACCACATGCCCTGCGCGAGCAAGCCCGCGCCGCTGTAATCGTCCGCGCTATAAAGCACGATATTGGCGGGGTCGCTGGGATCCACGGCCACACCGTTAATGTTTGCGATGGCGGGAGAAGGACCGCCCGCTGGGGAAAACGTGCCGTAGAAGGTGGTATCCAGCGTGGTTGCAGCCATGGACGCAGCCGTGGCAGCCGATGCGTTGCCTAACCACGCTGTATTGAAGGGACCGCCCGCTGGAGAGAGCGAGAAGTAAACGTTGTTGCCGTTGGTCGCCGGATAATACTGGTCAGTCATGGCGGCCGTTGGAGCAGCGCCAACCGCCGCAACTAATGTGTTTATTACATCGCCGCTGGCCACGGTACACAATCCATGCGGAGGAACCATGCAGGTGGTGTCAGCGTTTTTGATGAAGAACGGCGACGTGCCATCCGAGCCCCATAGATCGTGACCGATAAAGCCGAGGCCGTTGGAAATTTTATCTACGGTTGCAACCTGGGTAATGAATTGGTCGCAAGTACCGAAGCCGGTTTCCGATGCGTCCCCCGGCTGATTGAAGCGGACAATTTCACCGCTCTTCTTGAAGCCGACCCAGAGATTGCCCAACGGATCAAGGACCGTCGCGTGAGGAAGTCCTGGATTGCCTGGCAGGGCGCAGCCGGTTGTGCCGCCGCCGAAGCGGGCGCCGGTGGTATTGCCGCCCATGATGAATACGCTGGCGAAATTCAAGAAGCCCTGGCCGCCATCGCCGGTGGCGAGGTAGCCGATCCTCATGATGCCTTGCGAAGCCCTCTGCTCATCAGCGAAGTAGAGATAATTTGTTGCAACTGTGGGGTTCGCGGGATCTAGGAAATGCGGCGTCGGATCAAACGACATGGGGCCGCCCGTGATAGAAGCGCCATTAATCTTGAACGGGCAGGTCTGCAGGTTGATGGCGTATGGCCCAGGCGAGTCCAGGTCCGGGTCAACGCGGCAGATGCCTGAAGTTGCGTCATCCACCCATAGGTGGCGGACCGGCTGGCCGGTAGCGGGACTGAGCGCCGTCCCCTTGAGAACAATGCCCCCCAAAGGCGCTGTAACAGCGGCATTGGTCGTGCCCTGCGGGTTCGGCACGCCGAGATACTGTACTGTCGTGGTGTTTGGGGAAACTATCGTTTGGGCGCTCACAGTAACGATTGCGAGCAAAAGGATTGTGATCAGGCAGAACAAATTGCGTGCTGAGAATGTGCGAGCGCAGGTTTTGCCCTGGGCAGCGGTAGTCCGTGTGGAGGAGCTCATTTTTTTCGCCTTTTGTCCCGGAGCTTAGCCCCAGGATCTTCCTTGCTTTTTAATATGGCAAGGTTTCATCCGTACTCAACAACACCGCCGCATTGCGAGCTACTCCCTCGTAAGTGCGGACAGTTGCGATCTTCGCCAGCCCAGCCTTGCAATACCGGAAGAGCGAGCTGGGCCCATTAAAAAGGCGAAGATTCGCCAATTAGTGTCCTCAGTTTTAGGCCTTAGGAATTAGACCGACATTGGAGAACCATTAAAGTTTTTAATCTGGAGCATTTCCGCAATGTTGGCGCGTGTTTCAGCGTGAAGTGTTGCAGCGATTTACCACTTGTTTGCAAAAATAAGGCCACCAAATATCCCGGCAGCCTTCGCTCGAGAGTTGTGTGACTCCTGGCTGAAGACATTTCCTGGTTTACGCAACAGAGGGAACGGCCCATGTCGTCCCCCTTTTTGATTGCGCTGTAAGTTGAGTTTGAACTGGAACGGCATCGATGTACCGTCACTCAGGTTGATGGTGTAAGCGTA
>DASSXL010000218.1:0-27939 GCA_035703825.1 Candidatus Angelobacter sp. | reverse complement strand
TAAGCGGCTTGGGTTTGCCAGGAAAAGTTTGCAAGCAAAAGGAAGGGGATCCTGACAGCATCGAGGCAGACGCCGAACGAAGCTCGTGAGTACTTGGGCCCTTCCTCGTCAATTTTTACAGGAACTTTGTCGGCATGGGCGGCGTATTAATCCACAGGGGAACCATGACCTTCATACTATGGTGCATTCTATTGGTGCTGTGCTGGCCTCTGGCGCTGCTGGCCTTGGTCCTCTATCCCTTTGTCTGGCTACTTCTGCTGCCGTTCCGCATCGTCGGCATTGCAGTTGGCGGGGTGCTGGACCTGCTGCGCGCCATTATCACGCTCCCCGCGCGCGCTCTCAGGGGCGGCCATCGCGCCTAGTACATTGGCGCAGGCCACGAGCCGTCAGATTCCAATAATCTCGCCTTTTGCGTTCACGTCAACGCTGGCGGCGCGCGAGACTTTCGGCAATCCGGGCATCAGCATCATGTTGCCGGCAATCGCCACAATAAAACCGGCGCCGGCAGAGAGAGACGCGTCAGTAATGTTGAGAGTCCATCCTGTTGGCGCGCCCAGCAGCTTGGGATTATCCGTGAAAGAGTATTGCGTCTTGGCGATGCACACGGGCAGTTTGGCAAAACACCAGTCGTTGAACTGCTGCAGCTTGGCCCGGGCTTTGTCACTAAAGGTAACGCCCGCCGCGCCGTAAATCTTTGTGGCCACGCTCTCAATCTTTTTCTCCAATGATTGCTCAAGCGTGTAAATGGGCTGGACGTTGGGGCTGGGATTCTTGTCGATGGTCTCCACCACTTTTTGCGCCAGCGCAGCCGCGCCGTCTCCGCCCTTGGTGAAGGCTTCACTTAAAGCGCTGACTGCGCCTTGCTGCGCGCAGTAATCGGCCAGCCGGTTAAGGTCGGCATCTGTGTCCGTGGGGAACCGGTTGATGGCAACCACAGTGGGCACGCCAAACTGCTTGAGATTTTGAATGTGCCGGACCAGGTTCGGCGCGCCGCGGTCCAGGTCTCCTTCACCCTGGTTGCGCAGGCTCTGGACGGTGGTGACCAGCACGGCGCAGGCAGGAGCAATCCCTGACGAACGCATCACGATGTCAAAATATTTTTCCGCGCCCAGATCGGCGGCGAAGCCGGCCTCGTTCACTACGTAGTCCGCCAGCCGGATTCCCATGTTGTGCGAGATCACGCTGCTGGTGCCGTGCGCGATGTTGCCAAACGGCCCCGTATGGACCATGGCTGGCGTGCCTTCCGTGGTCTGCACCAGGTTGGGCATGATGGCTTCGCTCAGCAGCGCCATCATCGCGCCCGTGGCGTTCAGATCAGCAGCGCGCACCGGTTTGCCAGAACGGCTGACGCCAACCACAATCGAATCCAGCCGGCGGCGCAGGTCTTCAAGGCTGCTGGCCAGCGCCATAATCGCCATGACTTCTGACGCGGCGGTGATCACGAAACCGCTGTTGCGCGTGAGCGCACCCTTTTTCTCGCCGATATCGATGGTAATGCGACGCAGAGCGCGGTCATTCATGTCCATGGTCCGCGGCCATGTGATCTGGTTGATGTCCAGGTCAAGGTCATTGCCATGAAAAACGTGGGCATCGATCAGCGCGGCCAGCAGGTTGTGCGCCGTGGTAATGGCGTGGAAGTCGCCATGAAAATGCAGATTGATCTTCTGGCTGGGCTCAATCTGCGATTTTCCTCCGCCGGCGGCGCCGCCCTTCATGCCGAACACCGGCCCCAGCGAGGGCTCGCGCGACGTGATGATGGCCCTTCTGCCAATGCGCTCCAGCCCTTGCGTGAGCCCAATGGAGGTAACGGTCTTCCCTTCACCGGACGCCGTGGGCGTGGTGGCGGTCACCAGGATGAGCTTGCCTCGGCGCGGGAACGCCGGGTCAGAAAGGATGTCCAGCTTCAGCTTGGCACCGTGACGTCCAATCGGCTCAAAATAGTCTTCGGGTAATTTCAGCTTCCCCGCAATGGTCTGAATCGGCAGTAAGGATTGGCTCATAAGGCAAACAGGCGAGTGTAAAACTCCGCCACCAAAGAGGCAAGCGATAAAAGGAGGATGTAACGTCTCAGTTAGATGGTAACGACAACCTCTCCTTCTGTCGTCCTGTCTATGACGACAGAGGGATACTGTATTCAGCCAAACTGAGGCACTATCAAGGAAGAGCAGGGGCAAACCGCTCTTTTCGCGGGGGCGCTCCGTTGTGCTGTGGGGTTCGGCTTCGCGTTGGCGGGCGAAAATGGTACCCTATCTAAGTCCAATCTCTGTGCGCCCGTAGCTCAGCTGGATAGAGCGGTTGCCTCCGAAGCAACAGGCCGGGAGTTCGAATCTCTCCGGGCGCACCATTGGTCTTTTGCTTGTTATGAATGACCCGCAACGACCCTTTCACACGCTTCGAACCCTGGAGTCACGACGGTTGCTAGAATCCTCAAAGAAGATTAGAGGAAGGTATGGCGTTCGATCTTGTCCAAATACGCACGCAGGCAGAGAAAAAAGAGGACGAAAATTACAGCTTTCGTCGCTTCCTGAAAGGTAAATGCCATCTGGAACCGGAGGAAATCGACGAGCGCGTCTTTGCTGCCACTCGCCTCGTGTGGGCCGGGATCGATTGCACCCAATGCGCTAACTGTTGCCGGGAGGTACATCCGACCTTCAGCGAAGAGGAGGTCGACCGGCTGGCGCGCCGCCTCGCAATGACACGTCAACAGTTCATCGAGGCGTACCTGAAGCGTTCGGACCCTGGCGATGATAATCCCTGGATTACTCGCACGACGCCCTGCCCTTTCCTGAAAGACAACCTCTGCAGCGTGTATGAGGACCGCCCTGCCGATTGCAGTGGCTACCCCTATCTGTATAAGCCGCATTTCATATCGCGCACATTGGGAATGATTGGACGAACATCCACCTGTCCCATTGTTTATGAGGTATTGGAAGAGCTGAAAAAATCTCTGGGCTTTCGACGGCGGTGATTCGATCTTTTGTAAATCTGGCCATTTTTTCAGTTTAGTGGGGTTGCGCTGTAAGACATAAAACCTGCAACAGCGCTACAGCTCTCTTACACCGTGGCTGCGGACCAGGAAATATGTTGCCACGGCGACCAGCAGGATGCCGTTACACACAAGCACTGCCGGAGCGCTGAATTTGCTGGCGAAATATCCGCTCACCAGGCTTCCCAGAGGCATGCCCCCACGGAATGCGACCATATATATGCTCATCACCCGTCCGCGCAGTTCATTGGGCACAACCAACTGCACCAGCGACGTTACTGTGGCGAAAACGATAATCAGCGCTGCTCCGGTAAAGAAGAGAAGAAGATCACTCAGCCACAAGACGCGGGAGATCGCGAACATGGCGATCAACAGACCGCAGCAAGCCTGAACAATGAGGGCGGTGCGCCCCATCCGCTTATAGCTTCCCAGCCAGGCCACAACAATTGCCCCCACAACCGAGCCCGAACCTGAGAACGCCATGAGCCGCGTGTATTCGCCAACGCCCTGGTGAAACACCTGCTTTGCGAAGAGCGGCAAAAAGGTGAGTACGGCGAACGCTAGAAACGTTGTGCTGAAGGCCAGGATAGTAAGAGCCAGCAAGCTGCCCTGGTGCCGGACGTAAGACAAGCCGCCGCGCAACTCCTCGTGAATCCGCCGCGGCGCAGCGGGCGGCGTATGTTTTACGTGCAGCATCATCAATGCAATGATCACGACCACGAACGACAATCCGTTGAGGGAGAAGCAGGAGGTCATGCCAAACATGGCCAGCGCGCCGCCGGCCAGCAGCGGCCCCACAACGCGGGCCAGGTTGAATTGGATAGAGTTGAGCGCGATCGCGTTAGGGAGATCGTTCTTCTCCACCAGCGTGGGAACCAGCGCCTGAGAAGCAGGGCCGCCAAAGGCCTGGGCTGAGCCGGTAATAAAGGACAGCACCATAATCGGCCAGACGTGCTTCAGACCCCAGAAAACCAGCGCGGCCAGCGTGAAAGCTGTCGACATTTGAATGTATTGCGAGACCAGCAGCGTCTTACGACGGTCAAACCGGTCAGCCAACACTCCCCCGATGAGGGAGAAGAGCATGATGGGCAACTGCTGCAGAAAGGCGTCCAGCCCCAGATAAAACGCTGAGCCGCTCAGAGAGAGGACGAGCCAGTTCTCGGCCACGTTCTGCATCCACGTGCCGATACTGGAGGTACACGACCCGAGCCAGAGAATCCGGAAATCACGGTAGCGGAACGCGGCCAGCGTGCGGCGGACGGCATTTGCACCGGTCAAGGTTGCTGCCGCCGCTACGGAAGGCGGCTTGGTTTGTGCGGGGCTATCCAAAGGTGTCCTGGTTTCACTCAAGAAATGTTTCACTCAAGAAATCACGCAGAGTTTGAGCGTACCACACCCATGAGCGCAATTATTCTTCAATGCGGCTTTTCCGCGATCAGCAGCAGCGCGCCAATCCTCTTAAAGTCCCTTAGCTCCTCGGCATTCTTGAACCATTTGCCGGAATATGTTTCAGGCGTGGGACTGCGGTCGGGGATGCGCTTTGCTTCCACGTTGATGAAGCCGTGCTTTTGCAGAAGCATCTTGTATTCCGCTTCTGAAAGGGCCTGCACGGGAACTTTCAACTCGGTCACCCAGCGCAGCGAATAGGGATTGTCCTTATAGAGGTTGATCAGGATGAACAGCTTTGCTCCGGGCGACATCACGCGGCGCAGTTCGTCCAGTGCCTTGCCCTGATCGGCGTAATAGTAAAACGATTCCACGGAGAGCACCTTGCTGAAGGCGTTGTCGGCTTCAGCAATGTTTTCCGCCGAGCCCCAGACGTAGCGCACGTTCTTGAACGCCGCGGACACCTCTTCGGCGCGGCGCAGCATTTCGTCCGCCACGTCCAGGCCGACGACTTCGCCGTGGACCGCTATGCGCGCCATGCGGCGCGAGGCCCACCCCGTGCCGCAACCCAGATCCAAAATGCGGTCTGCCGGCTGGATATCCATCAAAGCCAGTGTCTGTTCGGTGATATCGGAATGGTGGCCTTCCATCTCGTCGCCGCGTCCGGCGGCGGCCCACTGGTTAAATTCACGTTGCAGTCTGTGGTCAGCAGCGGAAGAAAGAGAGTCAACTTTCGTGTTCATACGCTTATGCTACATTGAAATGTTGGACTGGCTCAATCCGACTCTCAATGGCAAAGCCGGAAAACTCCGCGCAGAAAGCCTCAGAGCAGCACGGCTCGGCGCAGCAGTCGGGCGACGCGCTCTATTGCCCCAACTGCGCCCGCATGGTCGCAGACCCGCTCACGTGCGGAGATTGCTCCGCCGTGATCTGCCGCGTCTGCGGTACGCCATTGGAATCTTCAGCGGACCTGGGGATGGGATAAGAACACTGATGATCACAATTGTTCTGCTGATTTTCTCCAACATCTTCATGACGTTTGCCTGGTACGGCCACCTGAAATACCAGAACGTGCCTCTGTGGAAAGTCACGCTGATAAGCTGGGGCCTCGCGTTCTTCGAGTATTGCTTTCAGGTCCCGGCCAACCGGATCGGCAGCCACACTTTCAACGTCGCGCAGCTCAAGACGATCCAGGAGATCATCACGCTGGTGGTGTTTTCGTTTTTTTCCATCTGGTACATGAGAGAGGACATCAAGTGGAACTATGCGGTAGGGTTTTTCTTTATCGTGGTGGCGGCGTTTTTTATTTTTAAGAAGTGGTAGCTAGCGCGGTTCCCGAATTTGTGTCTCGCGAACTTTTTACCTCAGGGGTAAAGCCCATTTCTTCAACGGCCATTGCGTTTCCGGCAACTCTGGAACCGCTCTAAACCGGCGTCTTGGTTTTTCTCTCAGGATTGAAAAACGGCAGCTTGGCGACTTTTGCCGTCACCTTCTGCCGGACGGCTTCGATCGTAATCTCCATCTGCAATTTGGTTCCTGGCCGTGAATGGGCCGTGTCGACACTGGCCAGCGCAATCATCTTCTTGAGCAGCGGCGACCAGGTGGTGGAGGTCGCCTTGCCTACCTGCCTGCCTCCCAGATAAACCGGCACGTGGACGCGCGAAGCCTGCGCCGGCGCCGCGGGCGTGAGCCCAAACTTTTCATAGCGCTCTTCGATCTCCACCCAGTCCATTTCCAGGCCGACCAACTGCCGGGACACGCCGCCCTTGTTCTGTTGGGCCAGCGCCGCCTTGCCGACAAAGTTTCCCTTGTCCAGATGCACCATCTTGCCGAAGCCGAGTTCATAGGGGGAATACTTCTGCTCCGGTATCAGCGCCTTTTTGCTGCTGATGTAATCCACTTCAATCAGCAGCAAACCCGCCTCAATGCGCGCCACGTCGAGCGCGAGCATGCCCGCCGGATGAATGTCGAAGCGGCGGCCCGAATCCATGAGCGCGTCCCAGACCTTGACGGCATCGCGGCTGTCTTGCATCGGAACCCAGATTTCATAGCCCAGATCGCCGGTGTATCCGGTGCGAGAGATGTCAACAGGAACGCCAGCGATCTTGCCGCTGGTCATGCGGAAATATTTCAGGTTGGCGACATCAGCTTCCGCGACGCTCTTGAGCAGCTTGCCGGAGGTCGGCCCCTGCAAGGCCAGAGCCGCGACTTTCTCCGAGACGTCCTCAATCTGGACATCCATGTTCAAACCGTTCTGGCGAAACCAGCGCAGGCTGGGATCGGCGGCAGTCCAGCGATACTTGTTCTCCTCCAGCCGCGTAATGGTGCCGTCGTCGATGACTTTTCCCTGCTCATCGCACCAGCAGCAATAGATCACCTGGCCCGGCTTAACCTTGTTGATGTCGCGGGTAATCACGCGGTTCACCAGCTTGGTGGCGTCGCGGCCTTCCACTATGTATTTGTAGAGCGGCGTGATATCGATAAGCGCGGCGGCGTTGCGGATGGCGTTGTACTCATGCTCATGATGCACTTCATAGCTGCTCACCGTGTAAAAGCCCGACCACTCGCGATAATTCAAGCTGTGGCACAGGGCGAAGGTGCGATCGTGAAATGCGGTACCGACGGGCAAGAGAAAACCTCAAAGAGAAGTTGCGCGCTCCTGAATTATACGAGAAACCTGAACGCGGCAGTGGGTTGGGGTGCGCCTACCCCCTGGGCCCCAATTAGGATTCCAAAGGCTTTAACCGATGTCATCCCAAGGTCATCCCGGATTGGCGTAGGTCGAGCAGGTTTGGGGTTCCGATCACGCGCGATCTCGGCGATTCCGGCGATCACGGCGATTTCAGGCCCCCACCCGGCATTTTCCAATTCTTGTTGCAAACAAAACTGCTTATTCCATTCGACCCTTGGGAGACCCAGGCGTGACCCAGGCGTGACGCTTGGGCGACCCAGGCGTGACCCTTGGGTGACCCAAACCCAATCCCAAACCCAATGCCAATCGGCAGAGGGTCGCAACTCGGTCTTCCATTGGCTCATTTACCAAATTACCCATTTACCAATTTCTGTCTTTAGAGACCGTAGAAGCCTGCCAGTTTCCAGGGCTTTTCAGTTTTCAAAGAGCGTCGTGCAACACCTCGCCCCTGGGGGCTGCTTCATCCTACCGCGATTCTTCGTAACACTCACGCGCGAACTTGTACACCATCACCGGTCACTGCCCTCTGCGACCCTCTGCTTAAATGCTGGACATGTCCAGGCAGCCGATGCCGAAGAGGAAATCATTTCCATACGCCTGAGCGGCATTCATGCCGCGAAGCCCTGAGCCTTGTCGAAGGGGACCCACTGCTTAAACCCTGGACATGTCCGAGTGACCGAGCCACGTCCACCGATCCATGTCGCCAGATGTGCGCCATCTAGCTCTGTTTCCTGTGTCAACACGCGTGCAGACTCGTTGAAACTGGCACTTTTTTGTTTTACTGTATCCGCTCACAACCATCAAAGGGGAAGCCAATGTCCTTCGTGCCTGAGTTCGATCAGGATGTCTTTATCAGTTACAGCGATATCGATAACAAAGATGGATGGGTTAACAACTTGCGAGCACGCCTGCTGCAACGTTTAGCCCAGCTTCTTGGCCGGCGCGTCTCGATTTGGCAAGACACAGCTGGCCTTCGGGCTGATGCCAATTGGTCAGACCAAGTCTCTCAGAACTTAGCACAGAGCGCAGTTTTAGTGGTGGTGCTCACGCCTGCCTATCTTTCCTCAAAATATTACCGATCAGAACTAGAGAAATTCATAGGCTTGGCCTCAAACTCGGGTACCGGCCTGGAGCGTATTGTTAAGGCCGTCAGAACACCAATTGAGGGTCAAGAGGAATTTGAACCTCTTAAACGCCTGCTCAGTTTTGAGTTTTACGGACATGGGGAATCGCTACGTAGCTTTACAGATCTCTCGATAACGTCACAAGAATTCAGCCTTCGACTCGACAAACTAGCAGAGCACATCGCTGGAATATTGCGATCTTTACACGCGACCAGCACGAAGCAATCGGCTGACCGAGGAAAAGAGAAACCGGAGACCGATGATCGAATCGAAGAAAACAGCGCAGAAGCTGTAGCCATTTTCAGACTACTCAGCCCTTCATCTCAGGAAGCGCTTGGCCGCGCCGACGGAATGCGCCAAGCGATGAACCAGAGCCGTATTCACATGGAGCATCTGATTGCTGGATTGCTTGAAAAAGCCAACGGACCCACCGAACGGCTCCTTCGTAGTGTGGAAATTGACAAGACTACACTCACCGAAATGATGAAAGCAGCGGTCGAGACAGACCTTCCGCCTAAGTATGTGCAAGCTAATCTGATTTCCTTGCCACCCTTGTCGAAGCATGTCTCGGAAGCTCTCCGGAATGCGCGAGCCTTTGCTCAGGAACGAAATGACAAAAGCATTAGGAGCCGATATCTCCTTTACGGAGCACTGTCCGTGGAACGCTGTACGGTTATTACGGCGTTACGCGATCGAGGTGTTGATAAAGAAAATATTCTTAAGGATCTTCCGCCTCCAAGCGCTGTGTCGCCGGATGTTACTACGCCGCCTATAGATCAGCCATCAGGTGCCTATCCGACGCCCAAAATTGCTTCCGATCGCTGGTCGGAGCATGACACGTTGGGTTACCAGGCATACGCACGAACGCTCGCCGGCGTGATCACTCACGAAGAGACTGTGCCTCCACTGACGATAGGAATCAAAGCGCCATGGGGGGCGGGCAAGACCTCGCTCATGAAACAGGTACAGCACCTCTTGGACGGTGACGCTAACGTAACGGAGGAAAATGAGGCTGCCAGCAGAAATCGAAAGCAGACGGGCGAACTATCCATATGGGACATTTTTAAGAACCTTAGAGCAGTCATTTCATTAGATCCACTAGCGCCTAAACCAAGTAACGATGGCCAACTGTATGGCATATCTCCCCGGGTGACTGTCTGGTTTAATGCCTGGAAATATCAGACTAGCGAGCAAATTTGGGCCGGACTGGCACATTGCATTATTAGCCAAGTCGCTGCGCGTATGGATGCCCGTAAACGCGAGCTGTTTTGGTTGAAATTGCATGCCCGTCGGATTAATAAGGATGCTCTACGACGAAAATTGTATGAACTCCTCGCGCGCTACCTGGCCCCGGTGATTCTGGTATTGCTTGCCATCTGCATCGCCATCATATGGGCCCTAAATCCATTCTCAGAAACTCTCATTCCCATCCTGGGCATTAAATTATGGTGGGCAAAGTTGGTGGCTCCCGCTCTCAGCCTCGTGGTTCTCGCCTGGAAGACAAGAGACAAATTGGGACAGAAGGCGGCAGACGTTTTTAAGGAATTGGTTCGAGAGCCTGATTACGAAGGCAAGATGGGTTTCCTTTATATGGTGGAGTCAGATATTCGCGATGTTTTGGATTTGGTCGCAACCAAAAAGACCCCTCTGGTTATTTTCGTTGACGACTTAGATAGGTGCATCCCGCACAAGGTGGCGGAGGTAGTGGAGGCGATAAATCTTTCGCTATCCGGTGATTATCCGAACTGCATTTTTGTTCTCGGCATGGAACCAGGAATGGTGGCTGCGGCTCTGCAAGTCGCCAACAAGGAAGTAATCGAAACAGCAAAGCAACTCTCTTTGGTGGATTCTCCGGTACCGTTAGGGTGGCGGTTTATGGAGAAGATCATTCAGTTGCCCATTACAATCCCGCCTCCGACTAATGAAGGGGTCAAACGGTACATGGGATCTCTCGTGGGATCCGATCCATCAACTGTGTTGTCCAGCGCGCTCCAATCTCAATCTAAAGTCGTTGACGAGCCTCTCAATGAAACAGAAGTGAAGCAATGGATGGAGAGATTCACAAAATCCAGGAGTGTTTCAGACGTTGTGAGCACAACCGATCGTTTATTTGCGGAAGTCGCGCCCGAGAAAAGGCTCGCGGTGGCCGAAGCTAGCAAAAGGAAATATTCAGAAAAATTTTCGGATCGCGATCCGGTGGTTAACAAGTTCGTGATGTCCGTATCCGAGCTGGTTGGCAGCAATCCCAGGCAGCTAAAGCGTTACGTCAACGTATTTCGTTTCTATAGCACCTTGCGCCATAGTTTTCGGGTCGATTTCGGTGCTCGATGTCTTGAAGTAGCTCTTCCGTCGGACGAAGCCTTGGCAAAATTCATAACACTAAGCATTCAGTGGCCGCCAGCGGCTGATTTTCTTCGCCTTAGCCGAAATATCAAGGTGGCAGGTCATGACAAACCTGTTGTCATGTCTCTTCTTGGCATCTTGGAGGAAAAGAGCAGATCGCTCAATGGAGAGGATTCGGATGCTGATGCTCAATGGCTCACTTTTTTGAAAGACGAATCCCTTATGTTTGGCGAATGGGTGGCAACGAAGGCTTTTCGACGTTTTTTGGCTGAGGGGGAATCGTTGTACAAATTGGAACGGAGTGGACTCTGGTGACAGGGCAAGAAGGCATCATCACGTGAGAAATCGAGTAACCAGTCTTCGCGGTTTTTTGCGAAGGGCCTAGCGCGGATTAACGCAGGGTTTCGCGGATTTCAGATTAGCGATCAGACCCCTCGTTATTTTCTCCGCGCCTCCGCGTCTCCGCGGTGAAGATTTGCGTCACAATTTCGGCAGCACGATCCCCGTCTGCTTCTGGTACTTCCCTTGTTTATCTTTGTAGCTGGTTTCGCAGGGCTCGTCGCCCTGGAAGAAGAGAATCTGGCAGAGGCCTTCATTGGAATAAATTTTGGCCGGCAACGGCGTGCTGTTGGAAATCTCGAGCGTGACGAAGCCTTCCCACTCGGGCTCAAAGGGCGTCACATTGACGATGATGCCGCAGCGGGCATAGGTGGACTTGCCCACGCAGATGGTTAGCACGTCGCGGGGGATTTTGAAATATTCCACCGAGCGGGCCAGGGCAAAAGAGTTGGGCGGGACCAGCACGGATGAGGCCTGCACGCTCACAAATGACCGTTCGTCGAAATTTTTGGGATCGACAATGGCGGAATTGACGTTGGTAAAGATCTTGAATTCGTCGGCCACGCGCAGATCGTACCCGTAAGAGGAAACGCCATAAGAAATCACGCCTTCGCGCACCTGGCGATCGTTGAAAGGATTGATCATTCCGTGCTCTTGCGCCATGCGGCGGATCCAGCGGTCACTTTTAATTGCCATTTGAGCCAAGTTCCTTGGTTTTGCGGGGATTTTAGTGGAGCGGCAAAGAAGCCATCTTATAGGCGAAACTGTTCCATTGACAACATGCGTAAAAGTCCAATAGCATCTGCAAGTTACGCCCTTTCTGACAATTTGCGAGGAGAGCTGACCTGTGATTAAGCTCGATATCATTAACGAAGTGGTCAACAAAACCGGCATCACCAAAACCAAGGCCGAACTGGCCGTGGAAACGGTCTTTGAAAGCATGAAGAAGGCCCTGGCAGGGGGCGAGCGCATTGAGTTGCGCGGATTTGGCGTCTTTAACGTGCGACCGCGCAAGACCGGTATCGGCCGCAACCCGCGCACCGGCGCGGAGGTGAACATTCCACCCGGAAAAGCCGTGCGCTTTAAACCGGGAAAGGAGCTGCAGTCCATCGACTAAGCCATTGGCCGATTTTTGCGCTCGGCCAGCTTGTCACGGTCCCCAGGGCGATTGCTTCAATGCCGGAAATACAGCCTCCTTCGCAGGAATACCACCTGTTTGACCCTGAACGGCAGGAGCTCAGGGTCGTTGTCATCCACCCGCCTAAGCGGCGTTACTGGCTGCACGCGCTGCTTTTTCTTGCCACGATTTTTACCACGCTCAGCGTTGGCGCGCGCATGCAGTTTGACTTCAACCAGAACCTGGGTTTGTTTTCCCAGAACCTGGACTTGTGGCCATGGCAGTGGATTTGGCAGGATTGGAGCCGCCTGCGGATGGGAGTCCCATTTTCACTTTCTCTGCTGGCAATCCTGACGGCGCATGAGCTAGGACACTACATCATGTGTGTACGCCGCGGCGTGTTTGCTACGCTGCCGTTTTTTATTCCGGCGCCACCGCCTATCGGGCCCATTGGAACGCTGGGAGCGTTCATCCGCATCAAATCGCCGATGAAAAGCCGGGCTGAGCTGTTTGATATCGGTATTGCCGGGCCGATTGCCGGATTTGTGGTCGCGCTGCCGGTCATGGTCTATGGCCTGCTGGCTTCGAAAATCTTGAGCGGCCAGGCAGCCACCGCCGCGGCGCTGGCCGTAAATTCTCCCACCACGGACGGCAGCAGCATGCTGCTGGGGTTCCCGTTGATTTTTAAGCTTGCTCACTGGATCATGGCTGCCCTGGGAAGCCATGCGGCCATCGCGCAAGCGCCCGTGAGCGGACTCTATCTGCATCCTGTGGCCATGGCGGCCTGGGTGGGAATACTGGCCACATCACTAAACTTGTTGCCGGGTGGCCAGCTCGATGGCGGCCATATTATTTTTGCCGTCAATCCGCGCTGGCATCGGCCGGTTTCATTGGCCAGCATTTTGATACTGCTGCCGCTAAGCTGGTTCTGCTGGGCCGGATGGCTGCTCTGGGCCGTGGTGCTGCGCTTTACCGGCGGCCGCCATCCTGACGTGCCCCTGTTACCGCCGCTGGATGCCAAACGGCGCGTGCTTGCATTTTTCGCGCTGCTGATGCTCGTGCTCACGCTCATCCCAGCGCCGTTCGGCAGTCAGGGATTGGGGAAGGTGCTGCGCGATTCGCATGCGCCGTCGCAGCAGCAATCGCCGCCGGCGAAATAGCTGGTTTACGGCGATTGCCGGATTGAGTGATTGCGCCGCTCGCGGTAAAGTAAATGCCTGTGAAAGCCTCCTGCCTGTTCGCGCTTCTGCTCGCGCTGTCCCTGGTGGCAGTCCCTGCGGCAGCGGCATCTTCCGCGCAGGACGACTCGGAAAAGATCGACGTGGAGGAATTGGTCCGGCAGGCAGTCATCAACTTCACCACGCGCGAGGCCCTGCCAAGGAACTATACCTATGTTGAGACTTTGACTGACCATGATCCAAGATTGAAAGGCGGCCACGGAAGCGACACCTTTGAAGTAATGGAAATCAGAGGACAGGCTTTCCGGCGGCACATTTTGCATAACGGTGAGAAAGTGGCAGCGCAGGAAGATTCAGAACAGGATGAGGCGTACCGGGCAAAATGGCTTGAGGTGGAGCACAAAGTCCTGGAAGAGCAAATCAAGCCCGGCCACACCAAAGAAAGTCTGGCGGCTGCCGTGCAGAAAATCATGGATGATGCAGGCTTGAAGGATTGGAAGCCTCAACTTTATGCTCCTGCGCCTGTGCCCTCGATGGGCGTGGTCACGTTCTCACGGACGCTGTATCAATTTAAATTGCCGTTGGAAGACCTTCACCAGAAATTCCATTTGAAGGCGAAAGGCACGCAGGTACTGGATGGCCGAACGGCGTACGTTGTGCAGGCCGATCCGAAGCGCAACAAAGATGAAGCCGACCCGGCAGGGAATTTCAAGATCAAGATCTGGATCGATCTGAAGGAGCGACAGATTGTAAAAGTGGAGGGCAAAGCCCTTCGGGCCGGACCGATAACCCGGGCTGATTACGCCGCATTCTCTTCCAAAGTCCTGTCAAAGAAAGAAATCGAAGAACGCCAGCAACACCTGGCCGAGTCACGCTTGTTTTATAGCCAAGGCACCACAATCGTGCAGGAATGGACCAAGGTGAACGACGAAGCGTGGTTGCTGCGGCATCGGCATGTCAAAGGCGACCATATGTTCGTCGAGAAGGGCTCTTGGGGAGTTGTCCGGCCTCGTTATTCATCCTCCGTGGAATATGACACGGTAGACACGAATTACAAAAAGTTCCGGGTGGAACACCGCATTTTGCCTGCAGGGACCTCACAATAAGACCTGCCAGCGCTCACAGCAGTGAAAGAGCATCCACGTCCACAATTACGTTGGTGCGCGAAATTTTTTCTCCGTCGGCAAAGCTAAGCATGCTTCTGAGCGCAGCATTCAGCTTCTCGCGGCTCGCGGCCTTCAGGATGAAATGGTAACGGTAGTCACGCTTCAGGCGCATGATAGGCGCAACCGATGGCCCCAGCACGCGCACGCCTTCATTGCGCGTCCGTTCAAACCACTTGCCCAGTTGTCCGGTCCAGCGCAGCGTCTGGTCCAGCTTGTCACTGCGCACCAGCACGTTGGCCAGCGCGGAAAACGGCGGATAGTGCATCCATTTGCGGAAGCGGATTTCTTTTTCATAAAAGCCACCATAATCGTGTTGCTGCGCAAACTGGATGGCGTAATGATCAGGATGATAAGTCTGCAGCACGACCTTGCCTGGCGTCTCGCCGCGGCCCGCGCGTCCCGCAACCTGCGTCAGCAATTGAAACGTGCGCTCGGCGGCGCGGAAGTCAGGAAACCCCAGCGCGTAATCGGCCCCCACTACTCCCACAAGCGTCACGCCGTGAACGTCATGCCCTTTGGCAATCATCTGCGTGCCGACCAGAAGGTTGATCTCTCCGGCATGAAACTGGTTCAGCACGCGCTCAAAGTCATGCCGATTGCGCACGGTGTCGCGGTCAAGCCGGCCAATGCGCGCCTGCGGAAACGCAGCGTGCAGCCGCTCTTCCACCTTCTCTGATCCCGTGCCGAGAAAGAAGATGTGCTCGCTGTTGCACGCCGCGCAGCGTTTAGGTACAGCCTGCCGGTACGCGCAATAGTGGCACTCCATACGGTGCGCAGCTTTGTGATACGTCATGGCGATGGTGCAGTTCTTGCATTGCAGCGTCTCGCCGCACGCGCGGCACAGCACAACGGACGAGTAGCCACGGCGATTCAGGAGTACCATCGCCTGTTCGCCGCGATCCAGACGATCGGTGACTTCCTGTATCAGCTGCCGGGAAAAAATCTGGTCTTCGCCCGTCTGCTGAAACTCCGAACGCATGTCCACCAGCTCAACCTCCGGCAGCGGCCGCCGCTCCACCCGTTCTTTCAGTTCAATCAGCCGGTACTTCCCTGCTTCGGCGTTGTGGTATGACTCGACCGCTGGCGTGGCTGAAGCCAGCACCACCGCCGCGTTCGTCAGTTTGCCGCGCATCACCGCCACGTCTCGCCCGTTATAGCGCGGCGTTTCTTCCTGCTTGTACGAGCTGTCGTGCTCTTCGTCCACCACGATCAGCGCAAGGTTCGCCACCGGAGCAAACACGGCAGAACGCGTGCCCACAACAATCCGCGCATCGCCTCGCCGTATGCGGTGCCACTGCTCAGCGCGTTCATCGGCCGAGAGCGCCGAATGCAGGATGGCAACTTCATCTCCGAATACCTGGTGCAGATTCGCCGCCGCGGCCGGCGTGAGCCCGATCTCCGGTACCAACAAGATCGCGGCACGTCCTTGCTCCAGCACCGATTGCATCGCCGCCAGGTAAACCGCCGTCTTGCCTGAACCGGTCACGCCATGCAGCAGCGAAACTGAGAATTTCTTCTCTTCCACCGATCTTTGTATCGTGGCCAGCGCGGCTTTTTGCTCGGCGTTGAAGATAAAGTCCAGGTGCGACGGGCCACGCTTCTTCATGCTGCTGACGCTAAAATCAGCCTGCTCCTCCACCAGCTCTGCCATGCCGCGCTTCACCAGCGTCTGCAGCGTGGTGCGAGGCACGGCAAGTTCACGCACCTGATCCACAAAAGCCCTTCCACCCTGCTGCTGAAGAAACGCAACGATTTTCTGCTGGTTCTCATTCAGCTTGCCGTTTGCTTGCTTAAGCACAGCTACCTGCACGGTGCGCTGCGCGTCGCGGACGGAAGATACGTCTTCGCGGGCAATCCATTTCTTGCGCAGCAAAAGATCCAGCACCTGGCGGTTGGCGCCGGTAGCCGACCGGATGGTTCCCTCCAGAGCTTCCTCTGACATTGAGAGATAATCCAGCACGGCATACTCCACCATCTGCGTCTCCATATCCTGTTTGGATCGGCGCGATGATCCCACGGTCGCCGAAGCATGCAGCGCTTCGTAACCCAGCTCTGTAATGCGGTACATTCTGGCTTTCTTGATCTCCGCCGCCAGGGGCAGCATGCTGCGGAAAACGTCGCCGATCGGCGCCAGATAATATCCAGCAATCCACTGGCCCAGCTTCATTAGCCCATCATCCAGTACCGGCTCTGTGTCCAGCACTGCAATCACGGTCTTGGCCTGCATGGAAGGCGCACGATCGTGCACCGCCATTACCACACCGGAGATACGCTGGTTGCGGAACGGGACAAGCACACGCCCTCCTACCACCGGTTGCTGCTCGGCGATTTTGTAGGTGAATGCCATGTCCAGCGGGACTGGCAGTGCTACGTCACAAAACGTGGGCATGAGCGTTACAGTATTGTAACGGGAATAAGATGATCCGATTGTGGCGGTCATCCAACGCGTCAATTCACCGCCGCGAAATGAGTTCCAACAATGGAACTTTGATGATTTTCGAAAAGCACATCCCCGATTATTTTGATATGCTCCCTCGTTCCGTCTTGAGGAGGGACTATGCAGTGGTTCAGGCGCTACTGGGAAGTACTTGTCCCCATATCATTGACGCTTGCGCTTGCTTTGTTTGAATTAGTGGAACATTTCACGGCGTCCAGGGCTGAAGTTCCGCCCCAAGTATTTCTCTGGCTGGTTCTGGTGTTCCTGGTGAGCATCAGCGCGCAGGTTGCAAAGCTGGAGCGACGGTCCCTGGAACATGTGAAGAGCGAGTTGGTACGCGAACACAGCTCCGGCAATCCCTATGTGGAACGGATCATTCATTTTTATGCTGACCGCTTGAATAACCTGCTTGAAGCCAAAGCCTTCACCACTACTTATGAAGGACAAGCCAGCGCGGAACTGGTACGCGCGTTGGAGTTGTGCAGCCGTGGTGACACCGTTTGCGCCATTAGCTACCGCATCGCCTGGACCACGTCTTTTCACGATTATCTCCAGGCAACTTTGGCAGTCCATCGTCGCGGCGTTGCCGTTACGCGCGTATTCCTGATCCCATCAGATTGGGTAAAGCCGCGTAATAGTCAGCACTGCAATGAATCAAAAGCCAACTGGGAAGCAGTAAAGCAACAAGCCCGATGCGGCATCCAGGTGAAGTACCTAAAGGAAACTGAAATGCCTTACACGGAATTTTTTGCCACCCATGACAAAGGGATGGTTATATTTCGGTACGGCGCAAAAAACGCTACCGTTATGTATGACACCGCTCCGGCGGAAGGACGCCCGTTTCGTCTCGACATTTCCTGGAAACCGGAAACAGTGGCTGACCAGCAGGAATATTTCCGCCGCATTCTGGATTTGAAAGACCTTCTTCACAACGTTCCCGCAAATGCAAATAGCGACAATCCACCATGGCTGGAACATTCAACCGGCGCTGAAGCGTGATGCTCGTTGCCTTACTCTGGCGCTTTGGCTGGCGCTTTCAACCCCAGAAACTTCATTGCCATCTGCAAATCTTTCCACGCCTCTTTTTTCTGGCGCGGATCGCGCAGCAGATAAGCCGGATGGTAGGTCACCAGCAGCTTGGAGTCCCTGAAGTCGTACCAGCGGCCGCGCAGATTGGCCATGGAATCGCTCACGGCCAGCAAGTTCTTGGCCGCGACCGCGCCCAGCGCAACAATTACTTTGGGCTTGATCACGTCAATCTGTCGCATGAGAAACGGCGAGCAGGTATCACACTCGTCTTTTTCAGGTGTGCGATTCTGCGGCGGCCGGCATTTCACCACGTTGGCAATGTAAACGTCACTGCGTTTTAGCCCCATGGCAGAGATCATGTTGTTCAGCAACTGCCCGGCGCGGCCCACAAACGGCTCGCCTTGCGCGTCTTCATCCGCGCCCGGCCCTTCGCCCACAAACATCAGGTCGGCATTCACATTGCCCACGCCAAACACCAGGTTGGTGCGCCCTTTGTGCAGGCGGCAGCGTGTGCAGTCGCCGATGTCCGCGCGGATCAGCTTTAGCGCCGAGGGCTTGTCGCCGATCACAGGGGGCAGAGTTGCCGCAGGCGCTGTGTTGACGAGCGGATCGTCTGCCACCGGCTGCAAGGCAAGCTCCGTGCCCTCTTCCACTGGGCGACGATAGAAATCATGGATGCCCATCTCTTTGTAATATTTCACGCGAGAGGCCAAATGCTTCTTAGTTTGGGGGTCGAGGGGCTTGGGCATGGAAGAACAGTTTACAGCATGTGAGGACGGTGAATTCAGCGTCGCACGAAAGGAGTCTTGCGCTCCCCCTTCAACTTCACCACGGCATCCAGCACCCGGTGCGCCACTTCCCATTTACTGGTTTCGGGCACCGTCTCAGCGCCGGAGTGAGTAAGGATCGTCACGGCGTTGCGCTCTGAGTCAAAGCCTATCCCTGGCTGCGACACGTCGTTGAGCACGATCGCGTCGAGCGACTTGCTTTCGAGTTTCTTGCGGGCATTGGCCAGCGCATCATTGGTCTCTGCGGCAAAGCCAATTACGATTCGGTTGCCTTTTTTTGCCCCGACCTCGGCCAGAATGTCGGTAGTCGGTTCAAGTTCCAGCGTCATCGCGCCTTTGCGCTTGATTTTTTCATCGGTAGCAGCGCGCACGGTAAAGTCGGCTACGGCGGCAGCCTTGATCACAATCGTCGCGCGGTCAAAATGTGCCATCACGGCGTCGCGCATCTGCTGCGCTGTCTGCACCTGTATGACATCAGCTGACGATGGCGGTTTCAGCGCCGTCGGGCCTGAGATCAAAATAACTTTTGCGCCGCGACGCACAGCGGCTTCCGCCAGCGCATAGCCCATCTTGCCGCTCGATCGGTTGCCGATATAGCGCACCGGATCAATCGGCTCGCGCGTGGGGCCCGCCGTGACCAGCACGGTTTCACCAGCCAGGTCCTGCTCCGCTTTCAAGGCCTTGAGCACGGCAAGCACGATGGTCTCATTCGCCGCCAGTCGCCCCGCTCCCACCATGCCGCAAGCCAGGTAGCCGCTGTCCGGCTCCACAACGCTCACGCCACGCGCCCGTAGCGTCTGGATATTGGCCTGCGTGGCTGCGTTTTCCCACATGTTCACGTTCATCGCCGGCGCGATCACCACCGGCGCTGTGGTGGCAAGGAACAATGTCGTTAGAAAATCATTGGCTTCGCCATGGGCGAGCTTCGCGATCACGTCAGCCGTTGCCGGCGCCACCACAAGCGCGTCGATGGACTGAGCAACCGCGATGTGCTCAACGGCTGAATCGATATTAGGTTCTTCCGCTCCGGCGCCAAAGAGGTCAGTGATTACCTTCTCTCCGCTAAGCGCGGCAAACGTCAGCGGGCGGACAAATTCCTGAGCGGCGCGGGTCATCACCACCTGCACCCGAATCCCGCGGTCCTGCAGCAGACGCACCAGCTCAGCCGCTTTATAAGCGGCGATTCCACCGGTAACGCCAAGAGCGACCTTCATAGGAAAATTGTAGCTTGCTTGTAAATAGAGTAATAGTGGCAGGCTTGGGACGCTTTTTTCTTTATCCCGACCCGAAGGGGAGGCCCCTATAGCCACCATACAGCCCCAGGGCAAAGCCAACTCGCTGGTTATCAAAGACACAGAGGAAACCACGATCGGCACGAATCCAGTCGGCGCGAACCTTACTTGTTCTCTTCCCGCTTCTGCGCCTCAACCACAGCCTGCTCTTCCGCTCTGCCATTGACGATAAACTGGATCTTGCCCGCGTCAATCTCCTGCTGTGCAATCTTGCAGGGCTTGCGCGCGTTTGTATCCACCAGTGGCGGGGCGCCGCCGGAAAGCTGGCGGGCGCGCCGCGCCGCCACCAGAATATAGCGATAGTTGCTGTCGAAACCGTCTTTCAGCTTCATGGCCCAGATCACCTCTTTGCTTCCGTCGCGGCGGGAGCCGACTCATCAAAGGTGCCCAGAATATCCCTTATCTTCTCCTGCATGTTCGCCTTCAGGGATTTCTCCGCCGCGGCTAGGTACTGTTTTTCCTCCGGGGATGGAGGTTTCCCCGAACGCCTGATCCGCTCACCCAGCACAATGGCCTGCAGCCGGTCCACGGACTGCTCCAGGCGGTCGTTGATCAGAATATAGTCGTAGTTCGGGTAGTTCTCAATCTCCCGGCGGGCCTCGTCCAGCCGGCGGCGGATCACGTCTTCAGCATGGACGTTTTCGCTGAGGCTGCGCTTGCGCAGCCGCGATTCCAGTTCCTTGCGGCTGGGCGGCAGGACAAAGATGCTCACCGCATCCGGCATTTTCTGCTTCACCTGGCGCTCGCCTTGCACGTCGATATCGAGGAGCAGGTCATGGCCCATCTCTTCCGCATGCTGCAGGACTGATTTCGCCGTCCCATAGTATTTGTCGAACACTTGCGCGTATTCCAGGAATTCATCGCGGGCGATCATGGACTCAAATTCCTCGCGCGGAATGAAATGGTATTCGCGGCCATCCTGCTCGCTGCCGCGCGGTTGGCGCGTGGTATAGGAGACGGAGAACTCCAGGTTCGGAACATATTGCCGCAGCTCATTCACCAGCGTCGTTTTGCCGGACCCGGAAGGCGCGGAGATGATATAGCGTATGCTGCTCATTCCAGGTTCTGCACCTGCTCGCGGCATTTTTCAATCTCTGACTTCATCAGCAGGCCCAGCTCGGTAATGCGCAGCCCCTCCCCGGCCACGCCGGAGGTCTTGGAAAGCAGCGTGTTGGCCTCACGGTTCAGCTCTTGCAAGAGGAAGTCGAGCTTCTTGCCCACCTCCCCGCCCTGGTCCAGCAGCTTGCGAAAGTGGTCAATGTGCGTATTTAGGCGGACCAGCTCTTCCTGAATGTCACTGCGCTCGGCCAGGATGGCGGCCTCCTGCATGATGCGATCTTCGTCGGCATTTTCTATCAGCTCCTGCATGCGCAGCCGGACTTTCTCCATGTAGGCCTTGGAAACGGCGGCGCGCAGCTTGTCGACCTCCTTCGTTGCCTGCTCCAGTGAGCTCAGTCGCCGCCGCAATTCGGCCTCCATGCCCTGGCCTTCCTGCTCGCGCATGATATTCAGCTTCTGTATGGCCTGCTCCAGCGCGGCCAGCACTGACGTTTCAAAATTGCCGTCCAGCGGCGTCACCGCGCCCAAAGCGCCGGGCATGCGGAAAACGTTGTTGAGATCGGGCTCGCCGCCGGTGCCAAATTCCTGCGCGGCTTTGCGGAAGGCCTCAACGTAGCCGCCCACCAGTTCGCGGTTGAATTCGTAGCCGGTGCCGCCGCGGCGCTCCACCGCCAGCGTAACGTCCACGTGCCCGCGCGCCAGCCGCTCCTTGAGCACGCGGCGGATCTTCATCTCCAGCTCTTCCATATCCATGGGCATGCGGAGCTGGGGGTCGAGAAAACGGTGATTAACTGCCTTCAGGGAGAGGGTGAATGAGGTCCCCTCGCCTGCGTGGGATTTAACCTGCGCGAATCCGGTCATGGAGCGGATGGACATGGTTTGTCTTCGTGGACCTTCAGCGTTTGGACATTTAAATTTTTTGGGCCTTTAGTTTTTGATCTGGGGCTCGCGGGCGGCAACGCCAGCTTCGTCACCTATTTTGGAGTCTACATCCATAAACTGCAATTCATATAATTTGCGATAAGTGCCCAGGCGGGTCAGCAGGTCTTCATGCGTGCCGGAATCGGTAATCTTGCCGCCTTCCAGGACCACGATGCGGTCAGCGTGGCGCACAGTCGTAAGCCGGTGTGCGATCACAAAGACGGTGCGGCCGGAGATCAGGTTCTGCAACGCGCCTTGCACCAGCGCTTCAGACTCGGTATCGAGCGCCGACGTGGCTTCGTCCAGGATCAGTATCGGGGCATTCTTGAGCAGGGCGCGGGCAATCGCAATGCGCTGGCGTTCACCGCCGGAAAGCCGAAGTCCGCGCTCGCCGATCATGGTGTCATAGCCTTCCGGCAGGCGGAGAATAAAATCATGGGCCAGCGCCGTCTTCGAGGCCTCGATCACGGCCTCCTCGGTCACGTGCGGCTGCCCATAGGCAACGTTGTTGCGCACGGTGTCATTGAAAAGAATGGTTTCCTGCGTCACCACGCCGATCTGGGCGCGCAGTGAGGCCAGCGTTACGTCGCGAATATCGTGTCCATCGATCTTGATGGCCCCCTCGGTTACGTCAAAGAACCGCGGAATCAAATTGACCAGCGTGGTCTTACCCGCGCCGCTGGAACCCACAATCGCCACCACCTCGCCCGCGCGGGTTTCCAGATTCACGTTGTGCAGGATCTCCGGTTCCGACCCGTTGGAGCCGGTATAAGAAAAAGTAACGTTCTCAAAGCGCACGCGCTCGCGGAAGGCCGGCAGAGCAATGGCGTCGGGCCGCTCCCGCACATCGTCTTCTTCGTCCAAGAAGCGGAAAATTTCCTGCGAAGCGCCCAGTGCCTGCTGAAAACTGTTGTTGAAAAACGCCATCTTGCGCACGGGATCATAAAGCCGGAAAACGGCGATGATGAACGCGATAAAGACGCCGGGCGTCATGGCGCCGCTATTGATCTGGTTGCGGCCCACCCACAGCAACAGAGCGATGGCCAGCGCGCCGATGATGTCCATGAGCGGCGAACTCACCGACTGCACCGCCACCGATTTCAGGTTGGCGCGGAACAGCTTTCTGGCCGCCGCCCGAAAGCGGTTGCTCTCCCAGCTCTCCATGCCAAAGGCCTTCACAATCCTGTTGCCGGCAATGCTCTCATGCAGGATGTTCTGGATATCGGCCAGCTTGTCCTGGCCTTTGCGCGTGGTGCTGCGCACGCGCCGCCCGATTTTGCCTGCGGAAACAATCACAAACGGAACAAAGATCAGCAGCACCCATGCCAGCTTGTGTCCCAGAACTATCACGGCGGCAATAAGAAAGACCAGAGTGAACAACTGCTGAAGAAATTCGGCCAGCGCTATGGTGAGCGTGACCTGGACCTTTTCCACGTCGTTGACCACCGTAGACACCAGAGTTCCCGTGGAATGGCGTGAGAAAAAGGAAATCGAGCGCTGAAGAATCGTGTCGTAAAGACGGTTGCGCAGATCGGTGATCAACCCAAAGCCTGCGTGATTCACCAGATAGGTGCCAATGTAGTCGCAAACACCCTTGATCAGGGCCGTCCCCACCAGCGCCACGGCGACCACAGTGAGAGGATTGTGGAAATGCTGTGGGACAAAATCCTGCAGAAAAACCACGTGGTTTGTCCCCGGAAGATTAAACAACATCAGTGAGCGGCCCGGCGCCTTGGGATTCAGCACCTTATCAATGATCGGCCCCATCAAAATGATGCGGAAGGTTTCCATCGCTCCCACCACCGCCATGAGCAATACGGAGCCGATGAAATGCGGCAGATAAGGACGCAGAAATGCCAACAACCTCGTCAGTTGTCGCATACGGCACCCTTGGCGGCAAAAAACATTGCTTCCATTCTAAAGGAGTGTGGCTGAAATCGGAGCGGCTGAGTGAAAGTAAAGAATTGTCAATTACGGCTACCGGGTCAGTTGAAAAACTGACCCGCTAGCAGTATCAGCGTCTAGCGATTCGCTTGCGAATCGTGTGCCTTTAGGCAGACGTCATCGCGCCAGCGATGAGCCTGTCGACAAAACTGTACCACTACCTAATTACCGGGGTGAATCACGGTGAGTGACCTTCACCCGGTATCCCGCCCCGGCCAGCAGCTTCTTCACTTCTTCACCAATAAACACTGACCGGTGCTGGCCGCCGGTGCAGCCAAATCCGATGGTGAGATAGCTTTTGCCTTCCCGCACATAGTGCGGAATCAGATAAACCAGCAGCGCGGAAATGCGATCAAGAAATTCCTGTGTCTGGGGAAATGAACGAATATACTTTGCCACCTGCGGATGGCGTCCGGTGTAAGGGCGGAACGCCGGAATGAAATGCGGATTGGGCAGAAATCGCACATCGAAGAGCAGGTCCGCGTCGTTGGGTACTCCCGCCTTGTAACCAAAGCTGACCACGGAAACCATGATGTCCTTGTCCGTGCTGCCGGCGGTGAACCTGGCCGTAATGTGCGAACGCAGCTCGTGGACGTTAAATTTTGAGCTGTCCACCACAATGTCCGCCAGCGCGCGAATGGGCTGCAACAAACGGCGCTCTTGCTGGAGCGCGTTTTTGACGGTGGAATCTTTTCCCAGCGGATGAGGACGTCGCGTTTCACTGAAACGGCGTAGGAGTGCCTCGTCTGAAGCTTCAAGGTAAAGCACCGTGGTATTGATCTGCTTGCGCAGCGATTGAATGATCCGGGGCAGGCGCTTGAGCTGTTCGCCTTCGCGGATGTCGGCCACCAGAGCGGCCTTTTCGATTTCCCCGGACTGCTTAGCCAGATCGGCGAAGCGCGGTATCAGGTCGATGGGCAGGTTATCGACGCAGTAATAATCCAGGTCCTCAAACGCCTTGAGCACAGATGCTTTGCCGGAACCGGACATCCCGGTAATCACCACCAGATGAGTGGCGCTCTGGCGCGGCCGCGGCTTTACACGCCCTCGTCTCAGTTTCCTGGAAGCGGACACAAGAGGATACTACCACGACGCAATTTGATGGTTCTGCTGCGCTGTGAAGCCTTCCTGTAACGCAGTTGGATCAAGCTGGCGTGAGACCGAGTACATGCTGCGCCACGCGCGCGTCAGCATGCGCGACTCCATCTGGCGCTTCCACTCTGCGGCGCTCTCTTCAGCCAGCGTGCGTCCGGGCGAAGCCGGCAGCTCCCGCAACAAGGAGAGATAGCCAGTGCCAAGTTTCTCCCAGGCATCAAAGAGGCGGCCCTCAGCCCAGAGCAATGCAATATCCAGCCGCAGCTTTTGCAGCCGCGTAAGCTTCCGGTTGCGAATGCGGTAGACCCAGAAGAGCGCCTTTGAAGGATTGTCACGGAACCATGCCTGGAAAACTGCGGCTTCCAGAAACAGGTGGTCGCGCATCTCGGGCGTCGAGTAAGCCAGCACTTCCAGCGCGCCTTCCAGATATTTTGTTGCGCAGGTTATGTCCTGGCGTTCAGCCGCCCACAAATAAGCCAGCCAGCGGGCGATGTAAGCATCGCGTGAATCGTCAGAGACCGCAGCGGCCCGGGCAACTCGGTCCTGGTCCCAGTCCCGAGGATGGCGGCCCTGATTCAGGGCGATCTGGCAGCGGATGTTCGAAAGCCAGCGTTCCACCTTGTCGTCATTCTTGAAGAGCATCAGCAGACGCGCGCCGTCAGAAAAAGTGCCGCGACGGTTAGTGTCCGGCAGAAGCGCTGCAATCGCAATTAGCCCGGAAAACGCTGCGCCCACGTGCATGCCGAAGGCGGCAAGGAAACCGGGGCGCATGGCGAAAAGCGAAACTTCCAACGCGGTCGAAAGCAACAGGCTGGCCAGCGGGCCGCCCAGAGAAAGCAGAAACAAACGTCGCCGCAGCGTGGCGTCATCTTGATCGCTCACTCGCGGCTCAACCACGGCGGCGCCCAGCGACAGCACCTCTGCGCAATAGGGCTCACCGCAGCGCGCATGCTTGCCCAGGTGAAGCGGGCCAATCCTGAGCTGCTTGATCTTGAATCCGAAGACCAGGCCGGCCAGCAGGTGCCCGGCTTCGTGGGCAAATCCAGCGACGAGGGCGGCAGCAATCGGAATCAAAGCGGCCCATACCCCGGGCGCCGTTTCAATCACGGCGCGCAGGCTGGGCAGGCCAACCAGCGTCAGGATTACCAAACTGCTGACAAGAAAGTATTCTCCCGCGCTCAGACTCTCTTTGGTCTGCGGCGGCAGTGGTCGGAAAACGTCCAGCACAGGCGTGGACGTCGGCGAATAATGTTGTGCGGTGCTCAGTTTATTTTCGGCAGTCAGTTCCATGGGGAGTAGGTCCAAACGGCCCTTCCACAACAATCATAGGGTCAACGATGGTCTGCTGGCATGAGGTCGTTGGTAGATGGCCTTTGGTCACCACAAGGAAATTGTGGAAAACTCCGGCGATTCAGCCGTCATGTTCAATCAAAAAAAGCCGGCGCGGCAATTTCCCACGCCGGATTCTCGAAAATGACATCTCCTATTTCGTCGACTCCCCTCCCAGCGTAATTTTGACGCCGCTGCGGAAATTAAAAGGCAGCGCGGGGAATCCCGGGGCCGGATCGTAATGCTGGCTGGCGAGGTTTTCGATTGCGGAATAGATCTGAAGATAGCGGTTGAGCCGATAGCTGCCGCTCACATCGATCTTCTGGTAAGCCGCCGCCAGGTTGCGGTTGGGAAGCAGCATGGTCGTGCCGAAAGAGGAGTCGAAGAGGAAGGTGCTGCTGTCACGGCGGCCAATGAAGTTGCCGCTCATCGCCAGCGCCAGCTTGCGCCGCGCATAACCGAGATAAAAACTACCGCTGTGCGGAGCGCGGTTGAAAGGCCGGTTCCCCACCAGCGGCGAGAATGCTCCGATGGGAATATCAGGAAATTGCGGATTGAACGAAGGAGCAAGCTCGTCACTGGAGAATGACCGGCGGACGATGCCGTCGAGATACGTATACGCGGCGCGAACCGTGAAGCCATGGCCCAGGTTCAGTTCAAGTTCGGTTTCCGCTCCCAGCGAACGCGTGGCCAATGAGTTGATACTGGCGCCGAAAGGCGTCAAGGCAAGGATTGAGTCGGGAATGCCAAGTTGGGCCAGCCCGCCCGGACTGACAAACTCAATCTCGTCGCTAAAGCGATTGTAGAAAAACGTGAGACCAAGTTTTCCGCGGCCACTCCACGCCAATTGCTCAATGCCGGCATCCAGGCTGCGTGAGCGCACGGCCCCGATTGGGCCGACGTGGAACTGCGAAATCAATTGCTGCCCGTCAGGCTGTTGTGACAGCAGCGCGAACAAGGAGTTATCGGCGGAAAAAGTATCGGGCTCCTGGATTCCTTGGCCATAGTTGAACTTGAGCTTTGTCCCGGCAAGCGCACCGCTAGACCGCGGCCGCACAAGGTAGTAGGCCAGTGAGACACGCGGCGTGGCGGCCAGACCAAACACGGCGTTCTTTTCCACACCCACGCCGAGCGTGGCGTAAAGCCTGCTCCACAAACTGCCGTGGAGTTCGCCGGTATAGCTGTAGTTGTTGCGCTCGGCCGGCTTGGGCCCACGCTCATTTTCAAAGTGAAACGCAAAAAGCGCGCTCAGATGTGTGCCGAAAGAATAGTCTGACTGAAAAGTGAGCAGGTCGCTATTGTTCAGGATGAAAAACCGCTGGGGATAGTCGCCGGCGAAGTCGAGTATGGCCTGCCCGGTGGTGCTGAAGCCGTTCGCGCCGCGAATCGTAACCGTCTTGCCGAGAAAATTGGGCCCGGAATCAAATCCCGGAAATGGATCAAAGGGGACGCCGGTGGGCGAGGGGTTCACAAACTCGGAGTTCTGCCGCGTGGCCCCATAGCGCAACAAATTATGCCAGTGTGAAGTGGTCTGGTTCTGGAGCGTCGCGCCGATGTAGGTGTTGTCCTCCGTCTGGAACGAATCGTCGGGGACGCCGAAGAAATCGATGGCGTTGGGAACGTCCACCTTGGCGGCAACGCGACGCACGGTCAGCCGCAGGCTGGTGGAAGCGCCAGGAGTCCAGCCAAAGTTGCCGGAGTAGGTGGCGTTGTG
>DASSXL010000161.1:0-52314 GCA_035703825.1 Candidatus Angelobacter sp. | reverse complement strand
TTTCATTCACAACTGCTCTTCATTTTGCTCGACGCTCCATCCTGAAGGACAAACCAGCATGGCAGAGTTCGCTGCCCCCAATCACGCCCAAGTTCTTCTGCCTCAGCGTGCCATCACGGTGAATCTTCCGGCCTTCCGCGGGCATCTCTCAAAAAAGGGCTTCAGTGGCCCAAACAGACCTCAATTTAGTTTAGGCTTATCTATAGAGGGTGCTTAAGAGAATGGCTCTTCCCGTAACCTTGCCAGAAGTTGCCGACCATACCAAAGACCTCAAGAACGCCGGCGATCTTGACCAGCTCTGCATCAACACCATCCGCACGCTTTCCATGGACGCGGTGCAACAAGCCAACTCCGGCCATCCGGGAACCCCCATGGCCCTGGCCCCGGTGGCGTACGTGCTCTGGCAGCGCTTTTTGCGCTACGATCCCGAGTTTCCCATCTGGCCCAACCGTGACCGCTTTGTCCTCTCCAACGGGCACGCGTCCATGCTGCTTTATTCCCTCCTGCACCTCACCGGCGTTCAGGCCGTCAATCCGCACTATGAAACGCTGGGTGAGCTTGCCGTCAAGCTCGATGACATCAAGCATTTCCGCCAGCTAGATAGCAAATGCCCGGGTCACCCCGAATATCGGATTACCTCCGGCGTGGAGACCACTACCGGGCCGCTGGGTCAGGGTGTGGCCAACAGCGTGGGCATGGCGATCGCCGCCAAATGGCAGTCGGAGCACTTCAACCAGCCGGGCGCTGAGCTGTTCAATTACCGCGTTTACGCCATCTGTGGCGATGGTGACATGATGGAAGGCGTGTCGAGTGAGGCAGCTTCCCTGGCCGGGCATCTCAAGCTCAACAATCTCTGCTGGATTTACGACAACAACCACATCACCATTGAAGGCCACACCACGCTGGCATTCACTGAAGATATTGCCGCCCGCTTTATGGGCTATGGCTGGAATGTAACCCGAGTCGGCGACGCCAATGATCTGGAACTGCTGACCCGCGCGCTCAATGTATTTCACCAGACAACGGACCGTCCGACGTTCATCATTGTTGACAGTCACATCGCCTATGGCGCGCCCAATAAGCAGGACACCAGGGAAGCCCACGGCGAACCGCTGGGTGAAGACGAAATCCGCCTGGCCAAGCGCGCTTATGGCTGGCCTGAAGACGCAAAATTCTTTGTCCCTGATGGCGTCCGCGAGCATTTTGCCTCCGGAATCGGCAAGCGCGGACGCGAATTGCGCACCGCCTGGGATGCAACGTTCTCGCAGTACAAGAACACCTCGCCCTCTCTTGCCGATCAATTGACTCGCATGCAGCGCCGCGAGCTTCCTGATGGCTGGGACAAGAACCTGCCCGTCTTCCCTGCCGATCCCAAAGGAATAGCCAGCCGTGATTCATCCGCCAAAGTCCTGAATGTGATTGCCCAAAATGTTCCCTGGCTGATAGGAGGCGCGGCGGACCTGGCGCCTTCCACCAAGACCCGCTTCACCTTCGAGGGCGCCGGCGATTTTGAAGCCGGCAGCTACAGCGGACGCAATTTCCACTTCGGCATCCGCGAGCACGCCATGTGTTCCATCCTGAACGGGCTGTCTATCAGCAAAGTCCGCGCGTTCGGCTCAGGTTTCCTGATCTTCAGCGACTATTCGCGACCGCCCATGCGTCTGGCGGCGATCATGGAGATCCCTGTCATTTATGTATTCACCCATGATTCCATCGGCGTGGGTGAAGACGGGCCAACGCATCAGCCGGTGGAGCAGCTTGCTTCACTCCGCGCGCTGCCGGGATTTGTTACGCTGCGTCCCGCTGACGCGAATGAAGTCACCGAATGCTGGCGCGTGATCATGCAACTGCGGCATGAACCCGCCGCTTTAATTCTCTCGCGGCAGGCATTGCCCACATTTGATCGCAGCAAGTACGCTTCAGCCGCCGGGGTGGCAAAAGGCGCTTACGTGCTGGCCGACTCATCCGATGGAAAACCTGAGCTCATATTAATGGGCACGGGCAGCGAAGTATCTCTTTGCCTGGCGGTCTATGAAACCTTGACTGTGGAAGGCCGTAAGGTCCGAGTGGTCAGCATGCCCTCATGGGAGATATTTGAAAAACAGCCGGAGGAGTACCGCGAAAGCGTGCTGCCCGCCGCCGTAACCGCCCGCATCTCCGTGGAGCAGGCATCCACATTTGGCTGGGCGCAATATGTTGGCCATGCGGGTAAAAGCATCGGCATGGAGACGTTCGGCGCTTCAGCCCCGCTAAAAGAATTACAGAAGAGATTCGGCTTCACTCCTGAAGCGGTGCTCCAGGCCGCTCGTGAAATGTTGGGCCGACGATAATCTCAACGTAGAGACGTAGCATGCTACGTCTCTGCCAGGCTGGTTTTGGTGGAAGAGCGGCCCTTTAGGGCCGCGAAAAGAGCATAGTGGAATCCCCAGCCCCTTTAGGGGCGGCACAGATGAAAATAACTATAGGCTCCGATCACGCCGGCTTCGAACTCAAAAAGACGCTGATTGACTACCTCCGCCAAAGCGGCCACCAACTCGTCGACGTGGGAACTGACAGCACCGCGCCTGTAGATTATCCTGATTATGCTGAAGCTGTGGCGCGCGGCGTGTTGCAGGGCGGATCGGAACGCGGCATTCTCATCTGCGGCAGCGGCGTGGGCGCGTCAGTCGCCGCAAATAAGGTTCCGGGCATCCGCGCTGGCCTGTGCCATGATTCGTACTCCGCGCACCAGGGCGTGGAGCATGACGACTTGAACGTCCTGGTCCTGGGCTCGCGCATTGTTGCGGAAGAGCTGGCAAAAGATCTATGCGCGATTTTTCTGAACGCCCGCTTTACCGGTGAAGACAGGCATCGCCGGCGCCTGGCAAAGATTCATAGCATGGAACAGCGCTACGCGACCGGCTCGGCCATCGTTGACCCGGCCATCGTTAACTCGGCCATCAAGGAGAAGATTTCATGAATCCCGTTACTACCCCTGAAAGAACCCAGACCGGTACTCAAAACGCGTTGCTCGGCCTGCAAAAATTTGGCCAATCTGTCTGGCTGGATTACATCCGCCGCAACATCATCCTCAACGGCGAGTTGCAGAAGTTGATCGATCAGGACGGCCTGCGCGGCATTACCTCGAATCCTTCAATTTTTGAAAAAGCCATCGCGGGCAGCAATGACTACACTGATCTTCTTACGCAGCTCGGCAAGCAGGGCCTGCCCACGGGCCAGATTTACGAACGCATCGTCGTGCGTGACATTCAAGACTCCGCCGACAAGCTCCTGCCCGTTTACAAGTCCACGAACCGTCGCGACGGCTACGTGAGCCTTGAGGTTTCGCCCACGCTGGCGCGTGACACGCAGGGCACCATTGAAGAGGCGCGCCGCCTATGGAAGGCCGTGAATCGCCCCAATATCATGATTAAGGTCCCAGGCACGCCTGAGGGCGTGGAGCCGGTGCGCCGGCTTATCAGCGAAGGCCTGAATATCAACATCACTCTGCTCTTTGCCCAGGAAGCTTACATTGCGGTGGCTGAAGCCTACCTCGATGGCCTGGAAGCCGCGCTCAAAGCGGGCAAGGACATCAGCGGTATCGCCAGCGTAGCCAGCTTCTTTGTCAGCCGCATTGACACTTTGGTGGACTCCAACATCGACGAGCACCTGAAAACCGCGACGGGATCGGACACACAGCTCCTCGAATCCCTGCGCGGCAAGGTTGCCATCGCCAACGCCAAGCAGGCCTATCGTTATTACCAGAATATGATTGAAACCCCGCGCTGGAAAGCTCTGGCTGCGCGCGGCGCGCAAACCCAGCGCCTGCTCTGGGCCAGCACCAGCACCAAAAATCCAGAATATCGCGATGTGCTCTACATTGAAGAGCTGATTGGTCCAGACACGGTAAACACCATCCCGCCGGCCACTATGGACGCTTTCCGCGATCATGGCGTCTTACGGCGCACGCTGGATAGCGACCTCCCCGCCGCCGACAAGACCATGTCTGATCTGGAAAAGGCAGGGATTTCCATGAAGCAGGTCACGGGCAAGCTCCTTGACGATGCCATCCGCCTCTTTGATGACGCGTTCACTCAGCTCCATCAGGTTGTTGAGCAGAAGAGAGCCCAGCCGTGAGCACTAAAGCGATGATCCAGTCCCCCCGCTGGGAATTTTCCGCCCCGCTCACTCAAGCGGTGCAGGCGACGCTCAACGACTGGCAGTCCAGCGCCAAAATAGCCCGTCTCTGGCGCGGCGATCCATCTCTCTGGACAAGCGACGACGAAGACAAGTGGGTCGGCTGGCTCCCCATTGTCGAACAGCAGCTTAAGCAACTGCCGCAGCTCACCGCCGCCGCAGCCGACGCCTCGAAGGCCGGTTTTACGCATGCTTTGCTCCTGGGCATGGGCGGCTCCAGCCTGTGTCCTGAGGTGCTGAAAATCACTTACGGCAAGCAGCCCGGACATCCTGAATTGCATGTCCTGGATTCCACCGATCCGGCGCAGATCAAATCAGTTGAAAGCCAGGTTGATCTGGCGTGGACGCTTTGCATCGTAGCCAGCAAGTCCGGCAGCACGCTGGAGCCCAATATCTTCAAGCAATATTTCTTTGATCGCATGCAGCAAGTGGTCGGCAAGGACAAAGCTGGCGACCACTTCATCGCCATCACCGATCCGGCCTCAAAGATGCAGCAGGTGGCTGAGCGCGATCATTTCCGCAAAATCTTTTGCGGCGTGGCCAGCATCGGCGGACGCTACTCTGCCCTCTCCAACTTTGGCATGGTCCCGGCAGGCATTATGGGGCTCGACCTGGACAAGTTTCTTCAGCGCACGAATGAGATGGTCCAGGCTTGCAAGCCGGAAGTTCCAGCAGACCAGAATCCAGGCGCGGTGCTGGGCTCGATTCTGGGAACGCTCGGCAATCTTGGCCGGAACAAAGTCACGATCATCACGTCACCGGGAATTCACGATCTGGGCGCATGGCTGGAACAGCTCATCGCGGAGAGCACAGGCAAGATCGGCAAGGGATTGATCCCTGTGGACCGTGAAGCGCTGGGCGCACCTGAGGTCTATGGCAATGATCGCGTGTTCGTTCATCTGCGGCTTGCCAGTGAACCAGATACTGCCCAGAAGCAGAAGCTGGACGCTCTTCGCAGCGCGGGACACCCTGTTGTCGAAATCGAGCTGGCCGATACCTACGATCTCGGACAGGAATTTTTCCGCTGGGAAATCGCCACGGCGGTCGCGGGATCGATCCTGAAAATCAATCCCTTCAACCAGCCTGACGTTGAAGCCAGCAAGATTGTCACCCGCCAATTGACGGAAGCGTATGAAAAGACCGGCAAGCTGCCGGAAGAGTCGCCAATTTTTGACGAAGGCGGCATCAAGCTGTTCACCGACAATCGCAATGCGGCAAACCTGAAGGGCCTTGCCGGAAGCGACCGATCATTGACCGGCTTCCTGCGTGCGCATCTCAGCCAGCTCAGCCCGGGCGACTACATGGCGTTGCTGGCGTATATCGAAATGAACGGCGCGCATGAAGAAACGCTACAGGCGATGCGCCATGCCATTCGCGACCGCAAGCATGTGGCAACCTGTCTGGGCTTTGGCCCGCGCTTCCTGCATTCTACGGGCCAGGCATATAAGGGCGGTCCAAATAGCGGAGTCTTCCTGCAAATCACCTGCGACGATGCGAACGACCTTCCGGTTCCCGGACAGAAATATACTTTTGGGACCGTCAAGGCGGCGCAGGCTCGTGGGGATTTCCAGGTGCTGGCGGACCGCAAGCGGCGAGCGTTGCGAGTGCATCTGCCGAAGGATGTGGATAGTGGGTTGGAGAGATTGGGTCGGGCTTTAAGGGACGCTTTATCTGAAATCCCGAACCGAATGTGAGGGATCGCTGTTGTGACAACTTGTTTTTCGTTTCGAACGGTCCTTTGAAATTGCAACTGATATTTGTGAGCTGGTTAAATTCTGATGGGTCCCGAAATGACTTATGACTGATAGGGATTCCTCGCTTTGCTCGGAAGGTAAAAAATGCAACTAGGAATGATCGGCCTTGGCCGGATGGGTGGCAACATGGTGCGGCGTCTGATGCGCGCCGGACATCAGTGCGTGGTTTCTGATCTGAGCCCGCAGAACGTCAATGCGCTGGCCGGCGAAGGCGCAATCGGCTCCACGTCTCTGGATGATTTCGTAGCCAAGCTGAGCAAGCCTCGCGCCGCGTGGATCATGGTGCCGGCCGGCGATCCCACGGAACAAACCGTCAACGCCCTGGCCCAGCGCTTCGAGGCGGACGACGCCATCATCGATGGCGGCAACTCTTACTATAAGGACGACGTTCGCCGGTCGCAGAAGCTGAAAGATCGCGGCATTCACTATATCGACGTGGGCACCAGCGGCGGCGTCTGGGGACTGGAGCGCGGCTACTGCATGATGCTCGGCGGACCGAAAGAAGCCGTGGAGCGTCTTGATCCTATCTTCAAAACGCTTGCTCCAGGCACAGGTGATATTCCACGCACACCAGGCCGTGAAAAGCTCAGCGGCACAGCAGAGCAAGGCTACCTTTACTGCGGCCCTTCCGGCGCAGGCCACTTCGTAAAGATGGTGCACAACGGAATTGAATACGGCCTGATGCAGGCTTATGCGGAAGGCTTTGATATTTTCCGCAATGCTACTTCCGATCAGTTACCGGAAGGTCATCGTTACGATCTCAACCTGGCGGACATTGCCGAAGTCTGGCGGCGCGGCAGCGTCATTTCATCCTGGCTGCTCGATCTCACTGCCATGGCGCTGGCGGAAAATCCCACGCTCTCTGAATACTCCGGAACAGTGCAGGATTCAGGCGAAGGCCGCTGGACCGTAAATGCCGCGATCGAAGAAGCCGTTCCCGCCGACGTGTTGACCGCCGCGCTCTATACGCGCTTCCGTTCGCGCCAACAGCATACATTCGCGGAAAAGATGCTCAGCGCCATGCGGCAGAAGTTTGGCGGCCATATTGAGCTCAAACAAAAAACAGAAAAAGCTTCCTGATCAGGAGAAGATTCCTACATGCCTCAACTGGAACGAGAACTGCCGGCCATGGACCAGACGCCGTCCGGATCTCCGCCGCCCACCGGGCCGTGCGCCATGGTGATCTTCGGCGGCACCGGCGACCTTACGTCGCGCAAGCTGTTCCCTGCCATCTATAACTTGGTCAAAAGCAGGCTGCTCTCTTCTGACTTCGCGATCGTGGGCGTGGGCCGCAACGATTACACGCGGGAACAATATCAGCAGATCATGGGTGACAATCTCGATAAATTCGCCACCAGCACAGTCGATCCCAAACTGCGTGAGTGGATGATGCAGCGCGTTTACTACGTGGGCGGCGAATTCCATGATCCAGAACTCTACAAGCGCGTCTCGCAGTCGCTGGCGGAGATCGATAAGAGCTGCAATACCCAGGGAAATTACTTTTTTTACCTTGCCACCAGCCCGGCTTTTTTTGGAAACATCGCGGAGCAACTCGGTGCGTCCGAACTGGCTTGTGAAAAGGACGGCCATTGGCGGAGAGTTGTCTTTGAAAAGCCGTTCGGAAATGATCTTGAGTCGGCCAAGGCTCTAAACCGGCAGGTCAGCAAGGTTCTTACAGAGCGCCAGATCTTCCGCATCGACCATTATCTGGGCAAGGAGACGGTACAAAACATACTCGTCTTCCGCTTCAGCAACGGTATCTTTGAGCCAATCTGGAACCGGCGTTACATCGATCACATTCAGATCACGGTAACGGAGACCGTGGGCGTGGAGAAACGCGGCGGTTATTTTGATATGGCGGGAACCTTGCGTGACATGGTGCCCAATCACCTGTTCCAGTTAGTTTCCCTTACCACCATGGAGCCGCCGATTTCCTTCAACGCTACGGCCGTGCATGACGAGCAGGCGAAAATCCTGCACGCTTTGCAGCCTTTCAGCGAGGAAGACGTGTTGCACTGCGCCGTCCGTGGCCAATATGGCGCTGGTACGGTAAAGGCGAGCGCGTCCCCGCGTACCGGGCGGAAGAAGGCGTTCCGGCGGATTCCAAGACAGAAACGTTTGTCGCCCTGCGCCTGATGATCGACAACTGGCGCTGGGCCGGCGTTCCGTTCTATCTGCGGACCGGCAAGCGCATGGCGACCCGGCACACTGAGGTAGCGGTGCAATTCAAGCGCGCGCCACTGGTCCTCTTCCGCGATACCCCGGTCAGCAGCCTGGACGCTAATCAACTCATCATTCACATCGCCCCGGATGAAGGTATTTCGCTCCGCTTCGGCGCGAAGATTCCAGGCGCGCAAATGAGAGTGGGCGAGGTGGAAATGGACTTTAACTATTCTGACTATTTCGGCACCACGGCGAACACAGGATATGAAGTCCTTCTCTACGACGGCATCATGGGCGACCAGACTCTCTACCAGCGTGCTGACATGGTTGAAGCCGGATGGACGGTGGTGGACCCTGTTCTCGATGTATGGAAAGCTTTGGCGGCCCGCAATTTTCCCAACTATGCCGCCGGTTCCTGGGGACCGGAGGAAGCTACTGACATCATCGCCCGCGATGGGCGCTCCTGGAGAAAGATCAAGGAGTAGCGTCTGTGAACAACACGGGAAGTTAATTCCTTTGCATGCCGGTAGAAGTCAAAATCGTTCCTGATAGTGCGACGCTGGCACGCGTTGCTGCTCAGGAATTTCAACGCCTTGCCGAAACCGGCATTCAAGAACGTGGCCGGTTCTCCGTATCCCTTTCCGGCGGCAACACGCCCCGCGCTGTGTATTCACTTCTCGCCGAAGAACACAAAGAACTGCCCTGGGAAAAAATTCACATCTTCTTCGGCGATGAGCGCCACGTTCCTCCTGACCATCCCGACAGCAATTTCCGGATGGCTAACGAATCTCTCTTGTCGAAAGTTCCCATTCCTGAAAACAACGTTCACCGCATCCGCGCGGAGCTTGAACCTGAAGCAGCCGCGAAGGACTACGACGAACAGTTGACCGAGTTCTTCCATTTGAACCGCCATGATTGGCCGCGCTTTGATCTGGTCTTTCTGGGCCTGGGCGACGATGGGCACACCGCCTCGCTCTTTCCCGGAAGCAGCGCACTGACTGACGTCTCAAACAGAGTGGCTGCGAATTGGGTGGAAAAGCTTCAGACCTTCCGCATAACCCTCACCTTCCCCGTCCTCAACCATGCCGCAGAAGTCGCTTTTCTAGTGTCGGGCGAGAGCAAGGCACAGATTCTTAGCGTTGTGCTCAGTCCTGGGGCCAAAAAGTTTCCCGCTCAGGGGGTAGAGCCGGAAAACGGACGGCTGCTCTGGCTCGTGGACCAGGATGCCGGCCAGTTGTTGCGCATTGCAACTCCGCCTTCCCGCTAAACACAGAGTTGCCTCAAGCCAGAGATTGCATTTCCTGCCTGACTCTCGTATGATCAATAGCGAATAAAACACGAATCATTTATGGAATCCCTTTTCCCTCAGCCCGAATCACCGTCACCATTCATCGGCATTGCCCGGCTCGCGGCCCGGGGAGAAGCGATCTCGCAAGGCCACAAGGTCGACTACATTGGCCTGGAGAATCGCAGCATGCTTACCCGGTGCGATTCACCGCGCATGCCTTTTTCCTGGCAGATCAATCCGTACCGGGGCTGCGAATTCGCCTGTAAGTACTGCTACGCGCGCTATACCCACGAATTTATGGAGATGCGAAACGGCCTGGATTTCGAGCGGAAAATCTATGTGAAGAAACATACTGGATGGCTGCTGCGTCAGGAACTGAAGCAGGTCCGGGCCGGGCAGAGCATTGCCATCGGCACCGCCACAGATCCGTACCAGCCGGCGGAGAGGAAGTTCGGCACAACGCGCGCCCTCATGGAAGAGTTTTCCCGGCATCAGGGCCTGTCGCTCGGGCTGGTGACCAAGTCTGATCTCATTCTGCGTGATCTCGACCTGCTGCGCGTCATCGCCGCCAAGAACCGCCTGCGGATTCACGTTACGATCACCACCACTGACGCAGCTCTGGCTCGCATCCTTGAACCGCGGGCGCCCCGGCCTGACTTGCGCTTGACAGCGGTGCAGAAACTTATTGGCGCCGGTATTCAGACAAGCGTGAATTGTGCGCCTGTTCTCCCGGGAATCACTGACTCACCCAAAGAGTTGGAAAGCGTGGTCCGCTCCGCGGCGGAAGCCGGCGCGCTCTCCGTTGCCGCAATCCCGCTTTTTCTGAAACCCTGCTCACAGAAAATATTCATGCCGTTCCTGCAGGAAAATTTTCCGCACCTTGTTCCCTTGTACAACGCGCGATATGCCGATCGCGCTTTTCTTCCGGTCAATTACAAAAAGCGGATTTCCGTGTTGATAAAACGGCTGTGCCGGCAGCACGGCATTGCATCCAGAGATGAAGTATCTCGAGCGAACCACCAAGAGCTCTCCGAGCAATTGAATCTGTTCTCATAATGGCCTTGTTTTGGGGAAATCATCAGGGATTGGGGTCATGAGTTTTCCACAGGGCGGGGCGCTAATAGGCGCAGCAGTGAGCTGACTAGCTGGTTCGCTCCGGCCGTAAGACATTGTAAACAAGCATCTTATGTAGGATCGGCAATACTTATGAGACTCGAGTGGATATAGTACATGTACTATAGGACAATATATTGCCATGTCCTTATGGACATGTTATATTGTCCTTACCAAACAGGAAGGATCTTGAGATTGGCCGATTTCCGGAGTTTTAAGAGATCAAAATCTTATCTCCAAGAAGCGCGAGTCCCGGGATTAACGAAAATTTATCTTCCAGTTTCAGAAAATATGTGTACTATGGTACATCATTCAACATGTACTAATGGCGCAGACCTTCAGGGTTAAAGCTACCAGGGAAGGTGAGGAAGTTCGATTTTCTGGAGAAGAAGAAAATCGGATTTCTCTCAGGCACAGCAGAAATCGCGCAAGCGCTGATTGCCCATTGGACCAGTTGATAAGTTTCACTTGAGTACAGCAAGAGTTCGGCAATAGTGAAACGTTATGTGTGCCAAATACACAAGTATAAGGGGAACCGAGCTCCGGGGTAACGCCACAACTCGAGCGGTTTCATTAGGGCGAACAGCGGATGGAATTTGCACGTCACGGAATGAGAAAGTGACGGCAATTCTTCCACCGAAGCGGGAGGTGGACTTTGCGTTTATTGGTTATTGAGGATGAGCCGAAAGTAGCGCGTACATTGGTAAAGGGCCTGGAAGCGGACCACTTTGCCGTAGATCTGGCTGGGGACGGCGAAGAAGGCCTCCAGCTGGCAACCGAGATTGATTATGATGGAATCATTCTCGATTGGAACCTGCCAAAACTCGATGGACTAACGGTCCTTCGCAAACTTCGTAAATCCGGGTCCAACATGCGGATCCTGCTTCTGAGCGCGCGCAAAGATGTTTCTGATCGCGTATGCGGTCTGCAGGCCGGCGCAGATGATTACCTGGTGAAACCGTTCTCGTTTGAAGAGCTGCTGGCCCGGGTCCACGCTCTTCTACGCCGTCCCCAGGAACTGCTGGACAAACTCAGCGTGGAAGACCTGGAACTGGACCGCATGCGCCACATGGTAACGCGCGGTGGCAAGCCGATCAATCTGACGCAGCGCGAGTATGCTGTGCTGGAGTACCTGATGCGCAATGCCGGACGCACCGTTACCCGCACCATGGTGGTGGAGCACGTCTGGAACCTGGGTTTTGAAGGCCTTACCAATATTGTGGACGTGTACATCAACTACCTTCGCGCCAAGATCGACCACGGGTATGAGAAGCCGCTCATTCACACAGCTCGTGGCGTAGGGTATATGCTGTCTTCAGCAGCCCAATGAAATTAACGCTTTTACGCCGCCTGAGTACCAGGCTCGCGTTCAAGCAGACGGTAACCTTCGCGCTCCTGGCGGTCGCCCTAGCCTGGAGCGCGTATGCTCTGCTGGCGCGGCGCATCTACGACCAGGTCGATTCCGAGTTGCAGGACCACGCAATTGCTGTGCGCAGCATGCTCCAGATTCGCGCCGGCAACGTCAAGTGGCTCAATTCTGAGGCTGATCCTGAAGTTACGGCCCGTTTTGAGCAATCCATGCGCTACTACGAGCTGCTCGACGAGGAAGGCCGCACGCTCGGGTCTTCCCGGGCGATGTCCGCCCTGCATCTGTCTCCAGTCTCGCTGCCAATCTCGGTTCAGCCCGACCATTACACTTGGCAAAACCTGACCGTGGGCAACTCTCGCATCCGCATCATGGATATGCCTGTGCTGGGGGTAGGAGGGCGACACTATCTTCTGCGTATTGGCTCGTCTCTGGACTTGGCGGATGACGAATGCCGCCGGCTGCAGATATTTCTCTTTGCCCTGGTTCCGTTCATTATTTTGGCGCACGCGGCCAACGCCTGGATCATGGCAACTTCTTCGCTCCGGCGGCTGGAGCATGCTTCGGCGGCGGCCAGGCAAATAACGCCCTTCGACCTGAGCAATCGTTTTCCCGTATCCGGACGCGGAGACGAGATCGACGAGCTGAGCAGTTCGCTGAACGCGATGCTCACCCGCGTGCAAGGTTCATTTCAGCGGATGACCGAGTTTCTCCGCACGCTTTCCCATGAGATCCGGCAGCCGCTCACCGTTTTGCGGGCGGAAACTGAGCAGGCGCTGCGGCTTGGGGCGAGCGATACCAATTATCGAGACACGCTTTCCAAGCAGCTTGAGCACGTGGAACTGCTGGCGCGGACCGTTTCTGACCTGATGGAACTGGCGCAGTCAGAAAACGAAGAAGTCAAAATCCAGCGGGAAAAGGAAGATCTGTCTGAGCTGGTCCAGACAGCCATTGACGGAATGCGGCCCCAGGCCAGCGAGCGCGGCATACAGATATCCGGGACCGTGCAGCAGAACATTGTAGGCGCGTTTGACGCAGGACAAATGTGGAGACTTCTCCTCAACCTGCTGGACAACGCCATCAAGTTCAATCGCAACGGGGGTCACGTTGACGTAGCTCTCTCAGTGCATAACGATGTGGCCATCGTATCCGTCAGCGACACCGGAAGCGGCGTCTCTTCTGACGATCAGGCGCATATCTTTGAACGCGGCTACCGTTCCCCGGCGGCGCGCAAATCAGGCGTGCCCGGCACCGGCCTGGGACTCCACTTTGCCCGCAGCATTGCTGAAGCCCATGGCGGGCGCATTGAATTGACCAGTATGGCGGGCCAGGGCGCGTGTTTCCGCGTGATTTTGCCCGTGCTGCCGGCCACGTCGGGTGAGGTGCTGACCCCGATTGTCCGCCGGGACGCTCCTATCCACTAGACCCGGCGCGCGTTTCGTGAAAACCCGCCGCAACGGCGACTGTGCTTCTTCTTTTTAGTTGGGGAAAGATTAAAGATTTTAATGATTTTTCAATCCAAAGGACTACAGTGGAGTTGCACGATGATGGCTGCGGCCAAGGCGCATTCCGGCTGCGGCAGAAAGGTACGCATGTCAGCGATCGGCAAAGCAGCATTATTTCTGGCGGCCACATCGTCGGTCCTGGCTGCGGCACAGACGCCGCAGACTTCGCCCGCGCAAAAGCCAAGCCCGACGGTAAGCGCCTCTCCGGCCCCAGGCGGCCAACGGCAAGCGCCGGTCTCACCGTACGGGCACCGAGCAGTGACCACACAAAACCAGTTTCAGACGAATCAACCCGGAACCGCGGCTCAAACCCCTGTCCGGCCTGTAATCCCCCAAGCTGTAGTTGCGCCTCAAGTGCAGCCGCGTCCGGTTGTGCGGCAGCCAAGTCAGCCTCCGGCTCCCGCTCCCGTTGCAGCGCAGCCGGCTGTCCAGCAACCCGCTGTGGAACCGGTGGTCGCCGCCTCTTCCGCAGCAAGCGGCTCTGCGGCAGTGGACTTCTCCCATGGGCAGCTCACCGTTGTTTCAGAGAGAGCTACACTGGGACAGGTGCTGAAGCTTGTAGCAGCTAAAACAGGCGGCGTTGTCGATGTGGCGCCTGAACTGCAAAGCGAGCCGGTGATGGCACGGCTAGGACCGGGCCCTGTGCGTGAAGTGCTTACCGGGCTGCTTGACAGTCCAAAAATTGATTACATCATCATGGCTGCCGGAGACGGCCGCAGCGGCCTGGATCGCATTTTGGTGCGCACACGGCAGTCATTTGGCCGGACGGCAATGGCGCCTCTCCGCCGCGCACAGCCCCAGCAGCAATTTCAAGAAGAGGCCAGGGCCGATGAGACTCCAGCCAACGGGCCCACGCCGGCAGAAGCCAAGCTGACGCAAGAACAGCAAATGGAAAACTGGAAGAAAACACGCGAGCAAATGCGTCTCGCGGAGATCCAGCAACAGACCCGCGAACGCGAAAGCGAGCAACCCCACGCTGAGGGAGAGCCACGGACAGAGTCCCAGCCTGAACAGCCGAATGGGCCTCCACCGCCGCCGGACGACCCGCCGCTGCAATAAGCTTTGCGCTGCGCGCAAGAACATTTCCCCGCCGGAATGCTAACTGTTCTGCGGGGATTTTTTTGCCCCGGGATGGCGCACCGATCGCGGCGTCAAATGCACCGCATCCCGGATGGATTAAAAGAAGTTTTAATGTGGGCTTTATTGGCTTCTAATCCTTGCCGCCGAAAATGACACTGAAGCACATTGCGGATGTCATTCTTCTCCTCCGTGCCGAAAGAGTTGAACGTTGCAGTTCAGTCCCGCTAACTGACAAGCGGCGTTTCAATCAGGTTTCCTGGTCGCGCGGCCAGGACTATCAAGCAAGGCCTTGCTTGTGCTTGAGGCTGGGCGATGTTGAATTGCCCAGCCTCGTTTTTTTCTTTGCCTCTTGTACTTGCCCTGGGCGCGCTCCACCCTTACGGGCCGCAGCAGGCATAAAAATCCCCTTGCCGCAACAAGGGGACGCTTGCCATTCCGCTAATTGCTAGTTCGCACTGCCGCGCAACACGTTCGCTGCCAGAAAGCCCTTGGGACCTTTCAGAAGCTCATACTCCACCGTCTCGCCTTCGTTAAGGGTCCTGTAGCCATTTTCCTGGATAGCGGAAAAATGCACAAAGACGTCTTCTCCGGTCGACCGTTGAATGAAGCCATAGCCTTTGGCTCCGTTGAACCACTTTACTGTTCCCTTCTCTTTCACAAATGCAACTCCTTTCGCCTCAGCTTCAGTTTGGGAATCTTCGCCGGAAAATTTTCGGGCGAAGAAAAAGGTTGTTGCTTTGCCTGCCAGATAGCTCTTTTCCGCAACCGATGGCTGCCGTGCCGGAAGGCCCAACTAACAAGGCGACTCCAGCAACCGGATCGTTCGGCGAGTTCAAACTGCTGTACAAAAACATCAACCTGGATGCGCCCTGCGGGATGACTGCCGGGAGCTAGGCATAATATTCAGGAACTCTGGTTTTTGTAAAGCATTTTGTTTCACACAGCGCCAGACCACCAAAGGGAACACCATTTGGTAACTTTAGTTTCCAGCGGAAAGGCCTTTTAAAACGGCAGAGAGAGAGCATTTTCTGCTACGATTTCGCAGGGTCTCCATGACATCTGGTTCAATTTCGTCAGCCGCGGAAACGGCGCCTGTTCCATCCGCCGAATCGCCGGCTACAAGGCTTTTGCTCCGCCCGTGGAAGCACATGCTGCTGCATCGCGGCTGGCCGACCCTGCAATATCTCACTCGGACGGAAGCACACACTTACGCTTTCTCCGTGGCAGCCAACGCGATTCTTTCATTTTTTCCTTTCATGGTGCTGCTGATGTGGCTGATTCGCAACGTCTTCCACTCGCAAACTATGTTCAATGTTGTGGTGGACTTGCTTAAAGATCACCTGCCGGCCGGCCAGGATTTCGTGATCCGCAATCTTCAATCCCTGGTCAAGACCCGCCAGCGGGTCAAAATGGCTTCGCTGGTGATTTTGCTCATTACTTCCACGGGAGTTTTCGTTCCCCTGGAAGTCGCGTTCAACCGCATATGGGGCTTTGCCAAGAACCGCTCTTATCTGGGCAATCAAATCATTTCGCTGGCGCTGGCTTTTGCCTGCGGCATCCTGGCGCTGGCTTCTGTAGGCATGGCCGCCGGCAACGAGCTGGCGTTAACTTTCATGATGCGGGGCAATGAAAATATAGTGTTTCGCGCTGCCACTTTTGTAGCGCTCAAGATCTGCGCCATGGCCGCCAGCATCGCCATCTTCTTTCTGATTTACTGGCTTCTCCCCAATGGCAAGATCAGCGCCAGAAGCGTTCTGCCCGCGGCGGTCGCCATGGGCGTGCTCTGGGAGGTCGGCAAAGTTTTGTACATTAAGGTCCTGCCCTGGCTGGATTTTCAGGAAGTTTACGGGCAGGCCTTCTCGATTTCGGTGGCGCTCATGTTCTGGGCGTTCATTTCCGGCCTGATGTTACTGGCGGGCGCACATTTGTCATCCGATTTCACACCCGATGCGGCGGTGCCCATGAACCCAGACGACGAGGAGGGCATTACATACTCGTAAAATCTCGGTCCACAAAAGCTCGTTTTTGGTTTTTGCGGTTTTATTTTGGAAGTAACACGAATCGGCCATTACACGCGATAAAATCCCCGCAGCACCTGGATTCCCTTCCCCTGGTTTTTTTGCTCCCTTGTCACCTTTGCTGGTTTCCACGGGGCCCACTGTAAGAAAAAACTTCGGCCGACATACATTGGCGGCTGATCCAACTCTGAAGGAGAAAAAGCGATGCGGAAAAATGCGATTCGTTTGATGTTGATGACCATCCTGATCATTGGGGTCAGTGCGGGCACGTGTAGGGCCATGGGCCCGATACCGCCACAGTGGCCGCCTGCGGGCGTTAAATAGTTTTGCTGGCAATGAGTGACTGGTTTAAGCTGGTCACTCATTTTCCATGACTAAAGCCGAACTCATTCTGGCCGTGGCCGGCGCAGCACTGCAGGCTTGTGTTGTCCTGCTACTGGTTAGGCGCCGGCGGTTTAGAGAATTCCCCGTCTTTGGCGCGTATTTGCTGTTTTCGGTGCTCAGCACGGTTCTGGCGCTAAGCGTGCGAGACAATCGCAAGCTGTTGTTCTACGCTTACTGGATAAGCGAGGTTGGCTATTTTGTTCTTGGTTTTCTGGCGCTACAGGAAGCCTTCCGTTCCGTGTTCAGGAATTTCTATACCTTACGCTGGTTCAAGCTGTCTTTTCCGGTGATCGGGATTCTGATTGTTCTTGTGGCGCTTTTGCGGGCATTGTTGTTCCGTCCGGCGCATGATAGTGATCCGCTCACTGTGGCATTGATTTCACTTGATATTGCCCTCGCATTCCTACAATTTGGCGTATTTTGCGTGTTTATCCTGCTGGTCCATTTTTTTCACATGAGGTGGCAGCAGCATGCCTTTGGGATCGTCCTAGGGTTCGGGATTGCCGCCGCAGGGACGTTAGCGGCTCTCCTGCTGCGTTCCGAATTCGGAAAAAATCTGGACCAACTCGTCAACATCGCCGCTCCCCTGTCGTACATTATTGGCGTTGCCATATGGCTGGCCACGTTTCTACGGGGAGAGCCATTCGATACGCCAAAAGACGACGGGACACCGTTTACCCCCGAACTGATGATCACCGAGTTGCGGCGGCAAACTCAGGTAGTGAAAGGCATTCTAGGGCGATGATGTTCGATATCATCATAATTTTTCTGGTCGGCATTTTTCTGTTATTTGCCGTGTACACGGCCATGCAGTTCAGGGGCAAGTTTCCGCAACGGACGGTTGACGATGTAGCGCCTTATCTGCGTCCCGCCGAATCCAGCGAAATTGAGGCATTGCTCGATCCCGGGCAGGAAGCCAATTTCCGAATGCGAATGTCGCCGCGGGAGTTTGCGCCGTGGCAGCGCAGGCGAATCCACCTGCTGCGCGAATACCTGCTGCGCATGTCTCATAACGCGCTGGTGCTGATTGAATGGGGCAACATGGAATCGCTAAGCGAGACCAGAGACCCCGAGCAAAGCAAGAAGAAACAACTGCTGGCCAGGGAGCTGGTGCAGGCGGCAACCGAGTTCAGGCTTTACTCCCTGCTGGCGCTGATCAAATTGAAATTCTGGCTTGTCCTTCCCTCCCCCCTTAGTTCGCTCTTTCCCTCCCCAAGCCTTCCCCAGATGCGCCACCTCTTTGGCATAGACGCACTGGGCTCGTATCAGCGGCTTAAGACGGCGGCCAGCGGCCTGAGTCTGGCGTACAACAACCATTACCACGACAAACTGGTTGAGCTGCTCTAGAGCCGCTGTTTGTTTCTGATTTCCCTCCGGGCCGCGCGCGCCTAACCGATATAATCGATTGCAGCTTGGCCCTTCGTACCAAAATCACGCGCAAGCTCGCCGAACTGGGCATGGCCCCACGCTCCCGTCTTGCGTTTGCGATCATCTATCTGGCGGGAACCGATGCCGTACTGTTTGTCTTGCAGGGGCTGCTCAGGCTTGCCGGCCTTACCGGGGCCGCCGGCACCGTGGCGGCGTGGACTGTCTTTCTCGGCTGGATCGTGGCCATACTTCTGATGGTCCGTGGATTGCGCTGGCTCAGGGACCACGTGATGTGGAGCGTGCGCAACCGCCTGATCGTTACGTATCTTTTTATCGGCGGAGTGCCGGTGACCCTGGCAGTGGCTATTGGGCTGCTCTCTGGCTACCTTGTCTTGCAGGATCTGGCCGTATTCAGCGCGGTTTCTGAAATCAAGGCGGAAGCAGACCGCCTGAGCGCAGCCAATGCTGCGGCGGAAGAGGAGATCGCGCGGCACAGCAGCACACCGGAAAAGATCGCGGCGGCAGACACGAATTTCCCCGGACGATCAATCGCGGTAATGCCCGAGTCTTCTCTCCCTGGCTGGGTCAAAGATGGCTTTAGCGGTTTGGTCAACGACAAAGGACGCATTTATCTGCGCGCCGCGAACGCCCACAGGGATTCGCGTGGCGCCGCGATGGTGGTTTCAAGCGTTGCCTTCGACCAGAAACTTCTGGCGCGAATAGCAAGCAAAGTGGGATCGCTCACGTTTAACCCATTGGATCTGCAAGGCGGCGATGAGAAATCTCTGGAGAACGCGCTATCCAATGCGGCAGCCACGCCCGCTTCCAGGCCGACCAGCGCCGGAATTGTATCCAGCCCTGTGATGGCGCTGGACCTCGAGTTTCGCTTTGGCGGGCCCATTCCCGTCTCGGATTGGGCGAACGGTTCGTCGCGGACCAGGTTTCTGGGAGGGACCACGCGATTCTCCACTGTGTACTCCTATCTCACCGCGTCCATGGGGATCGGGAGCACTGCAATTGCCATTGCGCTGTTCGGCCTGGCCATTGCCTTCGTGATCGTGGTGCTCATCGCACTGCTGATCGGCATAGGCCTGACCCGCAAGATCACATACTCCGTGGCCAACCTGTACAAGGCCACGCAGCACATCAACCGTGGAGACTTTACGCACCGCATCGACGTGCGGTCAAAAGACCAGTTGGCCGCGCTGCAGGTGTCCTTTAACTCCATGACCGAAAACCTGGAGAAGCTGATCGTCGAACAAAAAGAAAAAGAGCGCCTGCAAAGCGAGTTGGAGATCGCGCATGAAGTGCAGGCCCAGCTTTTTCCCAGTGTCAATGTGGGGACCAGCAGCCTGGAATTGCACGGCATCTGCCGGCCCGCGCGCATTGTGAGCGGCGATTATTATGATTTTCTTTCCTACGGCCCGGAGCAGGTGATGATCGCCGTGGGCGACATCAGCGGCAAGGGAATTTCCGCCGCGCTTCTGATGGCGACCATCCATTCCGCTGTCCGCGCTTACGAGCAGGAGCAGCTTGTTTCCGTGACCACGGCCACCGCTTACGGCACCACGGGAAGACTTGCCGCGGTGGAGGCCCGTGTCGCGCCGCCATCACCCGCTCAGATGCTGTGGCTGCTGAACCGGCACCTGTTCCAAAGCACGCAGCCGGAAAAATACGCCACGCTCTTTCTGGGCTTTTATGACGACGAAAAACACCGCCTGACCTACGCAAACGCCGGCCATCTCCCGCCGATTGTCCTGGGCGCGGATGGCTCAGTGCGGCGGCTGGAAACCGGAGGGACCGTGGTTGGCTTGTTTCCTGACCGCGATTATGAAGAGGAGACCGTGGAGCTTTATCCGGGAGATATTTTTGTCGCTTTCAGTGACGGCATTACTGAGCCGGAAAACGAGTTTGGAGAATTTGGCGAAGACCGCCTGATTGAAACAATTGCCGCTTATCGGCACCAGCCGCTGGAACGGATCACCGAACATACGATTTCAGCCGTTCAGGATTGGATTGGCTCAACGGAACAGCCCGACGACATCACGCTGGTGCTGGCGCGCAGGATATAAACGCCGCCGAATGCGCACGTCCCTTGGCTTCAGTGGGTGCGGGACGCCGGCCGGTATTGACGACCTTGGTAACTCTTAATTTCTTTCTTACCTTAATCCTCTTCAACCATTATCTTGTACACCTGACTTTGCAGCTCCCTAAAAAAATGACAATTAAACCAACCGGCAATGCCCATCGCCTTCCTGAAATCGATTCCTGGAGGCGCCAACCGCAAGTCAAAAACGCGCTGCTGCATCAGATCAAAAACACTACGCGCGAGATCCACGGCATACAGAAAGAGATGCACGGCAAGCTTAGCGAATCCAGCGCCGGCAACAAGCTTCCGAAATTTTTTGAAGATGAAGAGGCGGTTCAGGTGCTCAACGATTTCAAAGCGGAGCTGGACCAGTTGCGGCGCATCTTGTGGTTTTACATTGAGGCAGCAACCGGCCATGCCGCGGCCGACCAGGCGCAACAGGACCAGCGGCTGCAGCGCGTTAATGAGCTTCTACGCGCGCTGGCTCCTAAGACCTCCGCTGTAGCTCCCGGAGACGAAAACAGACGTTCCATTTCGTTTTTCGAGCGGCTCGACGTTGTGATAGACACTTACATGCAGGAGAAAAAGCCCGTGGTTCCTGCCCAGGCCAGGGCCGCAAAAGCCGGAAATTAATTCGAGGTGGCCAGCCTGTGATCCAGATTGGCCACGCGCCATCCCGTCTCAAACACCAGCCGCGTAATCTTCGTCAGCTTGGTGAAATCAATCTTGTCCACGGTGTCCGTAGGCCGGTGGTAATCCGCTGAAGTGCCGTCAAAATAAAAGATGATTGGGATGCCGTGCTTGGCGTAATTCCAATGGTCTGAGCGGAAGTAAATGCGCTCAGGCTCAGACGGATCGTCATAGTGGTAATTCAGTTTCATCTTCTGAAACTGGGCGTTCGTATCTTCGCTCAACTGATGCAGTTCCTGGCTGGCGCGGCTTGATCCCACCAGGTAAACGGTGTTGGCATCGGTCAGACGCTGGTCTTCCACATCGTTGTCCCCGGGCGCCTTGGAGCGGCCGATCATATCGATATTAAGATCAGCCACCATCTGATTCAGCGGGACCACGGGCGCATAGTCCGTGTTGTATTCCGAGCCCAGCAAACCAAGCTCTTCACCCGCATGGAACATTACGAGCACGGAGCGCCGGGGCCGCTCCAGCGACATGGCGTGGGCAATCGTGAGCACGGCGGTGGTTCCTGAGCCGTCATCGTCGGCGCCGGGATAAATTTCGCCTCCCGGCCCGCTCTTCAGGTGGTCATAATGCGCGCTGAATACCACATACTCATTCTTCAGCTTGGGATCGGAACCTTCAAGAATGGCAGCCACGTTTTGCGTGGTGGTCCGCGTAGCCTGGGTGGCGACGGTCATCTTTGCCGAAACGTCCAACTTTTTCGGCTGCAATTTCTCCCTGTGGCTGACGGCCTCATACACGCTCTTTAAGCTCAATCCGCCGGCGTTCAGGAGTTCCTCCGCCAGGGCCGGCCCCATCGATAGCGCGGGGAGCTTGCCTTCATTGGCGCGCGCCAGACGGACGGTTTCACGCGCGGCTGCCCGGTCCTGAAAGCCTTTGTTCCTCATCAGATCCAGCAGGCGCTGCGGCGGAAGCTGGAGAACGCCAATGGCCCCGTGAGCGATGGCCGCGCCCTGCCCTGACTCATTCTCTTTCAGCCGCGAGGGATCTATACCGCCCGGCGTGCCCGGCACAATCAGAACAATTTTTCCTTTCACGTCCAGGCCGGAATAGTCGTCATGCTTTTGCAAAGGCGAAGAAATCCCCTGCCCAACAAAGACAATCGGGGCCTGGACTTCACCATTGCTGCCTTCGGCAGGCATGTAGAAATCGCCGAAATGGTATGAGGTTGTCTTGCCGCCCTGCGTCGTAAGTTCCAGCGCGCTCTTCGCCGTATCGGGTTTGAGGGAGACCACCTGAAACGTTTGCAGAAAACCGCCACGATCACCCGCGCCTTTGAAGCCATAAGCTTCAAGATGGGCCGCCAGATACCGCGCGGCAATGGCAAAGCTCGGCGAAAGCGTATAGCGGCCACCCAATTCAGGAGACGCCAGGAATTCCAGATGCATGCGCAACTCACCCGGAGTAATGGAATCAACCGTGGTGGGCACTGGTGGCAGTACGACGGCGTCTGGTGCGGCGGCATACATGGCCGCCGAAAATGCAACGGCCACCGCAAGGGCTATTTTTGCTGGAAAACGCTTAAAACCAATCACGTTCTGATGGTAGCAGCACTGCCAACCGCTTACAATCGGCTCACAGGCTGGACCGCCGGCGCCATGCTGCGGTTACAATCGTTGCACAAAAGGCGTTCGAATCCTGGTGAAGCAAAGCATTCTTGTCCTCGAAGACGATACCGACATAGGCAATCTGGTCCGCCACCACTTGCAATTGGCCGGATTCAATGTCCGCCTCTGCGTTTCCGGCGACGAAGTCCTGCCGCTGGCCCGCAAGCAGCCGCCCGTCCTCTTTCTTTTGGACATCATGGTTCCCGGCCACAGCGGCTTTGAAGTCTGCCGGCAAATCAGGGGAAGCCGCGACCTGGCGCGCGTCCCGATTATCTTTCTTACCGCAAGAGCGGGTGAGGCGGATCGAGTCCGCGGGCTGGACCTTGGCGCCGACGATTACATCACCAAGCCGTTCGGCACACGCGAGCTTACCGCCCGCGTAAGGGCGGTGCTGCGCCGCTTTGAACAACCTCTAACCACCAGCATCACCACGCCCGACTTTGAATTACACAGTGACGCCATGACGCTCACAGTCCGGGGCAGGCCGACAGAAGTTACCGCCACCGAATTTCGCCTGCTGCACTTTCTCGCTTCGCATCCCGGCCGCGTTTTCACCCGCGACCAGGTGCTCGATGCTGTGTGGCGCGATCTTTCTTTTGTCACGCCGCGCTCGGTGGATGTGTACATTCGCCGGCTACGCGAAAAAATTGAGCAAGACCCGGAAGATCCCAGGTACCTGAAGACGGTGCGTGGCGCGGGATATAAGTTTGAGGCGGCCAAATGAGAAACCGCATCTTTCTTAAGGCGTTGGCCGCGTTTGTGGCGGTGATTGCCGCCGCCACCCTCACTTTGGACATCAGCATCCGGCATACCTGGGAAAATGCGGTGCGCAACGACATTGAGCGCGTGCTCGTCCAGAATGCCCAGGCTTTTGCGCTGCGCGTGCAGAATGACCATGAGCACTCCTTGCAACAGATGGCCAATGAAGAAGCAGGAATCACGGAAACGCGCGTCACTATCATCGCGCGCGATGGCGTGGTGCTGGCCGATTCTGAAGCCGACCCGAAGACAATGGAAAACCATGCGGGACGGCCAGAAGTAGTGGCCGCGCTTAGCGGCAAGACCGGGAGTTCTTCGCGCGTCAGCCATACCGTGGGCATCGAATTTCTCTATCTCGCCGTGCCCAGCGGCGACAAGATTGTGCGGCTTGCTTATCCCCTTTCCAGCCTGCAACGGCATATTGATTCGATCCGCTCCAATCTGCTGCGCGCCTCCGCGCTGGCGTTGTTGCTGGCGCTTCTGCTGGCCATGGTGATTGCTGAGGTCATTTCCCGCCGTCTGCGCCGCATTGTCCGCTTCGCGGAGCAGGTGGCCGCGGGCGACCTCACTGCGCGCATTGCTGAAACCGGCGGCGACGAGATTGCCCAGGTCGCGTTGGCTCTTGACCGCACCGCTCGCCGCCTGGAAGAAAATTTTGCCGCCGTGCGAGAGAGCCGGTCTGAACTGGAAGCGCTGCTCAACAGCATGACGGACGGTGTGATTGCCGTTTCGCCCGACATGAAAGTGCGCTGGGCCAATCAGGCCATCGGCGGCATTCTCCATCAGCCCGTGCGCATTGGCGCGCCCGTGATTGAACTGCTGCGGCACCCTGACTTTCTGGCTACGCTGAACGCCGCGCTGCAAACGAAGCGGCGGGAAAGCACGATTGTCGCTTCCCTTTCCGGGCGGCGATCGTTTTCTCTTACGGCTGAGCCGCTGCCCGATGGCGGCGTGGTCAGCGTGCTGCATGACATCTCAGAAGTCGAACGCGTGGAAAAAACGCGCCGTGATTTTATTGCCAACGTTTCTCACGAGCTGCGGACCCCGCTGACCTCAATCCGTGGATACGCTGAGACCCTGCTCGAATCCGATGGGCTGCTCACCGACAATGCCCGCGATTTTCTGCAGGTGATCCGCCGCAATGCCGAGCGCATGGGCCGCCTTACGGAAGATCTGCTGGTGCTGGCCCGTGTGGAATCAGGCGAAGAAAAACTCGACCTGCGTCCGCATTCCGCGCGTATCCTGCTTGCGGAAGCCGCTTCGTCCATGCAGGAAAACGCCCGCGCCGCCGACGTGGAGCTCACAATCGAAAATATCCCGGATTGGCAGGTCATGGCGGATAGCTACGCCGTCCACCAGGTCTTCGGCAACCTCATCAGCAATGCCCTGCGCTATGCACAGGATGGCAAGAAGATTGTCGTCGGCGCGCATGAGCAGGAAACCGGCATTGAGTTCTTCGTGCGCGATTTCGGCCCCGGCATCGCTTCCGAGCATCTGCCGCGAATCTTCGAGCGTTTTTACCGCGTGGATAAGGCCCGCTCCCGCGAAAGCGGCGGCACCGGACTGGGCCTGGCGATCGTGAAGCACATTGTTCTGAATCACGGCGGTGCGGTCCGCGTAGAGAGCACCATGGGACACGGAACAACCTTCTTCTTTCTGCTGCCAAAAGCATAGTTCTGCAGTCCTCGTATCCCATGCGACACGACGATTTCCTCTTTCGTGGGATCCCACCGAATCTCATGTGATCCGGGATTCATGCCGGGTTTCACGATCCTTTAGAGCTTTGCTTCTTAAATTGCATATCTGGGAGCTAGCTAAACTCAGTGCGAACCAAACGCAGTAGTGAATCTTGCAACTGTCAAAGCGACGAGTTCAATAGCACTTAACATTAACCTACTCTTAGTCTGTTCCATTTTGGTAGAGACCTTCGAAAAACAATCGCCTAACTTCTAGTGCTTTTATGTTTCGCGTGCCACACTTAAGCCTTCCTCAAGTTCGTTCTGTCCATAGATTTCGGGCGCGGACGAATTCTATAACGCATATGAAATGAGCAGTCGAGGGCACAGTCGACTTCTTCCTTCAGATTGGCTATCACGCCATCCACATAGAGGATCTTATGCACAAACTTACAACATTCCTGTTTGTTCTGCTTTTCAGTCTAGGCATGAGCCAATGGGTTGCTGCCCAGGCCGGTAGTGTAGCGCCCATGCAGTGTGACAGCTGCGATCCGCCGCCACCGCCCCCATCATGCACGAGCCCCAATCCCATAGATGGCGCCACTTTCTTCGTGCAGCAGCAGTATCGGGATTTTCTGTTTCGCAACCCCACAGGCGCCGAGCTAGCCAATGACGTCGCGCCACTGAACTCGTGCCTCCTCCAGGCAGACTTCGCCTGCTACAACACCGAGCGCGTCCACATGTCACGGAACATGTGGGACAAGGCCGAATTCAGGCAGCAATCCCGTACCTTCGGATTGCCTCTTATCGATAAGCCCTATCAACTCTTCGATCATGGCGACTTCGTTGAACTGAGTTACGATATCTATCTGCAACGCACTTCCAGCGATCCGCCCGACGATTCCAGCCGCTCAGGATGGGTGTTTTGGAAAACAAAATTGGACAACTGCGTAGATAACGCATACGCCAACAATGGAAATATCCCTCAGTGCTATATCGACAATGTCAATGCTTTTCTGTCCGCAACCGAGTACCGTGCAAGGTTTGGCTGTCCGTAGAATGCTGCGCAGCTATTCGCTTGAAGGATAGGCAATATCTGAAGAGCCAGTGCGGGATAATCTGGCAATAGATCACCATGCGTTAAGAGCGCCTGTCCGAGCTCGATAAACATGGTTCGACTTTCATGCAGGCGAACATGCTCGGCCACAGACTTGATCACGAGCTTCGCGTTTGATGAGTTTGACAGTCGTCGTTTGACGTTGTTCGGCCCTCATCACGCGCGGGTGCTCGATTCTGCAGAGACCGAACATTCTGACTCCAGTACCGGCAACTTGCGTACTATCAAACGCTGGCTCTCATCGGCAGCCGGCGGCCCATCCTTTTCCGCATTCTTTGTGGAAAGGATGGGACCACTCACCTCCGCTTAACATCGTCATGCACACAGCGCCGTAAAGCGCGTCACGAAGTTTGCCCAGCGCGAACTCGTGGTCCCAGCACGCCTGCTTTTTAGGCGTGCTGGGCAGGTAAGCGCCGGGTAAAGATAGAAGAAACATCAGAGCGCCGGAGGCGCGACACATCTTGCCTTCCAGGAATTCACCCCACGTTCACACTCCCTTCATCGCTCGTTAACAACTGCTGCCTATAAGAGTACGTTGCGCGAAATTGCAAACGTAGAAGCAACGGGCAGCTAAGACCGCTTTACTCACGCAGTAAAAATTGTTTTCCCAGTGTGGAGGAGATTGAATGAAATTGTTCCTACAAATGTGTTTTTTGCTTCTGGTTTCCAGTTTTGTCTTGGGCCAGAGCGCGCCCAATAACACAAACCCCAGCAACACAAACGCTGACGACAGCCGCATCTCAAACCAGATCAAAACTTTGCAGGATGCCATCGCCAGCCAGCAGCAGCAGATTGAGCAACTGCGCCAGGAACTGGCAGCAAGAAAACAGGCCGAATCGGCTCCGCATTTGGCCAACGCCTCGCTTACCACAACCAGCACGACGAATGCGGTCGCGCAGGAAACGGAAAAGCCCAAGGAATCGCCGCTTTCGTTCCGCATTGGCGGTACTGACTTTACGCCCGGCGGTTTTGTGGATTTCCAGAACATCTTTCGGACGGTAAACACGGGCAACGTGATCGGCACAAATTTCGGCGCCATTCCCTTCAGCAATACCGCTGCAGGACACCTTACCGAATATCGCGCCTCCGGCCAGTATTCACGTTGGAATTTGAAGATCGCCGGCAAGTACGGAGCCAACAACATTACCGGCTTTGCTGAAGGCGACTTTAACGGCAACGATGCTGCCAACGTCTTTGCCACAACCAACCCGCATACCTTGCGCATGCGCCTCTTCTTTGTGGACGTAAAGCGCGGCATATGGGAGTTCACGGCTGGCCAAGCCTGGAGCCTGATTACGCCCAACCGTGTGGGAACATCGCCCATGCCTTCCGATCTGGCAACCACCTATTCGACTGACGCGAATATTCACGTCGGCGTTCCTTACTCGCGTGACGGTCAGTTTCGCCTGGCGGTGCGCCCCAACGATCACTTCTCATGGGCACTTGCCATCGATAACCCACAGCAATACACCAACGGCGAAGTCACGGTTCCGGCGACTTTTTCAGCCACACTGACTAACCAACTGGATGGCGCCGCAACCGCAGGCGTTCCAAACTTGTTTCCTGACGTCATGACTAAGATGGCCTGGGACACCAAGATGGGCGATCGGGCCTTCCACCTGGAAGGCGGCGGACTTATCACTTCAGTCAAGGTCACTGCCATCCCCGGAGGCGGCACTACATTTAACTCTCATTCGAATTTTGGCACGGCCGGCATGGGCGGATTGAATTTTGAGCTGGCCAAGAACTTCCGTGTAATGGCTTACGGCCTTTACGGAACCGGTATCGCCCGGTACTTCAATGGACTCGGGCCCCAGTATGTGGTGGCTCCTATTGCCACAGGCCCCGGCACCTTCACGATTGATACTTCCATGGTGCATGCGGGCTCCGCTTACACAGGTATTGAAGCGGCCATGGGCAAGACCCAGATTGGCGCTTACTACGGAGGCTATTACTTTGGGCGCAATTCATTCAATGACCTGACTGCAGCAGCAACTGCGACTCCAATTTCCTGCGCACCGGGATTGGTTGCGATCAACCGGCCTTGCATCGGTTTTGGCGGAACAAACTCGGCCAACAACAATAACCGCGCCATTCAGCAAGGCAGCTTCATTTTGACACAAACCCTGTGGAAGAACCCTCAATACGGAGCATTGCTGCTGATCAATGATGCCAGCTATTCAACCCGCGCGCCGTGGTTCGTGGCAACCGGCGCACCCAAGAACGCGCACATGTTCATGGACCATTTGGTCTTGCGCTACGTAATCCCGTAAACGCAATCAATGTCTCCCTGCTTTACTCTTGAGCGCCGGCCTGAGCAGCCGGCGCTTTTTTTTGGATTCAAGAGCGATCGGCGCGCATGAAATCTCCCTTGCGCTTTTTAACACTCATTTAACACTGCTTTGTTAGGTTCGACTTGTGCATACGGACAACAACACTCTGAGGAGAACTATGAAACTGCGAATTACGATGGCGCTGGCCCTTGCGGCCGCGATGATCGGCCCGGCGAGCGCGGAGACCAAATTAAACGGCGCGGGCGCGACCTTCCCCAACCCGATTTACCAGAAATGGTTCAGCGAATATCACAACACCCACAAGGACGTGGAGATCAACTATCAATCCATCGGCAGCGGTGGCGGCATACAGCAGCTCACGTCCGGAACGGTTGATTTCGGCGCCAGTGACGGCCCCATGACCGATGAGCAGCTATCCAAGGTCTCCGGCAAGGTCTTCCATATTCCCACGGTGCTCGGCGCCGTGGTGCCCACGTACAACATCAATGGGGTGAGCAGCGAACTCAAGTTCACGGGCGACGTTCTGGCCGATATTTACCTGGGCAACATCAAGAAGTGGAACGACCCGCGGCTGGCCAAAGCCAACCCGGGCGTAAAGTTTCCCGACGAAGATATTGTTGTGGTACACCGCAGTGACGGAAGCGGCACCACTTACATTTTCACTGACTACCTGAGCAAGGTGAGCTCGACATGGAAAGACAAAGTAGGCAAAGGGACCTCCGTCAACTGGCCTGCTGGACTCGGCGGAAAAGGCAATGAGGGCGTTTCCGGCATGGTTAAGCAGACGGATGGCAGCATTGGCTACGTCGAACTGATCTATGCTGTCTCCAACAAAATGCCTTATGGCAGTGTGCAAAATGCCGCTGGATCGTTCATCAAAGCCAGTCTTGAATCAGTGACGGCCGCAGCCGCTTCCATGAAGGACATGCCCGAGGACTTCAGGGTCTCGATCACCAACGCGCCCGGCAAAGATGCCTACCCGATCAGCAGCTTTACCTGGCTCCTGGTCCCCGCGGAATGGGCCGATGCAGGCAAGCAAAAAGCGTTTGTCGACTTTCTGACCTGGATGGTCGATAAAGGACAGACCATGACTTCAGCGCTGCAGTACGCTCCGCTGCCGAAGAATGTGGCTGCAAAAGTGAAGACCCGCATCAAAGAGGTCAAGGCAAAGGGGACTTCAGCCAAAAAGTAGTTGAGTACAATTTGGGTCGATCAATCGGGCCTGAGTTGGTTCCTTTAAGGAACGGCTCAGGCCCGGGTACGTAAATAGGTTTGTCTTCCTGAAAAGAATCTTGTCCAGTCAAAACAAACTTCCAAAATCGATGTAACGAAATATCCCGTTTTTGCACTACCAAACAGGAGCATTTGTTATCGTCCTGCCTCCAGCCCAGATGTTCTCTCCTCAAAGGTAACTGCCCTGCGGCAGACGTGGACCAATGTTCTCCCTTGGGGGAATGCGTTCAGGGTAACGCCTGGACATCTGAGTCCCTGGCCGAAACTGCACGCAAGAGGGGCCCTCAATCTTTGAATTCTTGGAGGTTGCTCATGAGTGTTCTCAATGCACACGTTGCTCTGGTTTCTGAAACCACGCAAATCTCTTTCAACCACCTGACCCAGGTTGCCGCAGCGGCGCAAAAACAGGTCACTCGCGATTTTGGACCGCTTTGGCAGGTAAGCGCGACCGTCGATGCCTTTGACAGCCTGGAATCCGTCCCGGTAGATTACTGGCCGGTCATCATCCGCGATGACATTAACGAGCCCGGGGCTGCCGGATTCCATACCGATGATCAGGGACAGCCGTTTTCTCTGGTCCAGTTTGACTCCGGTTGGGCCTTGACCACCAGCCATGAAACCCTGGAGATGCTCGCCGATCCGTTCGGCAACCGGACAATCGCCGGCGATCCGCCACCGCAACTCCAAGGTCTCCCCAATGCCCCAAGCCTGGAGCGGGTGGTCTACCTGGTGGAGGTTTGCGACCCCTGCGAAAGAATCACCTATACAGTCAACGGTCAGCATCTGTCTGACTTCATTACTCCTCATTACTATGACCCGAACGCCGGACCGCATGTGCGCTACAGCTACCGTGGCAAGATCCAAGCGCCACACACGGTTTTGGATGGAGGCTACGTTAGCTTTGGCGATCCTGCAGACAACCACTGGTACCAAATTATTGTGGAGAATGACCAGCCGCAATTACGTGACCTGGGCTTGCTTCAAGCGCATCGCGGAACCAGTTTGCGGGAGTTGGTCGACAACAGAGTGCGCAGTATCCGGGCGAAGGAGCGGTACCGCCTGAAACCGGCCGCTGCCGCCGCGGTCGCCAGTTCAGGCCCGGTGCCCTTTGCTCCGCAAAGCGTTGCGCGAGCCAAGTCTCTCCGCGAATTCGTAAAGGGGCTAAAATGAACTTGAGGCGGGCGCTCCAGCAAAGCCCACCATAAAGGGAGCCGGCTATGGAGGAAAAACCATCGCATGTGGAACAGGGACAGGCTGAGAGGGCACGCAGGCTTCGCGAGAGGATCGACCAGCTAAAGGCTGGGATACCGGCAGTTAATCCGGACCAGCCTAAGTCGATCAAGCAACAAATTGCCGAGCGCGTCAATCAGATAGAAAAGCAGGAAAAACAATAACAAAATAACTGAAATCAGCACTTCGAAACATTTCCGTTTACGCGGACGAGGAAGTGCTCGATGCACGACAAGACTTTCCTTCCTTACTCTTTTACCAGCGCCGGTTTAACTTGCCGGCGCTCTTTTTTTAACAGTCTATTAACAATCGTCTGCTAGCTTCCAGACATGCGAACCGCGCCCGAACGCAGGCCCTCCGGCAGCCCAGAAGAGCCTGCTATAGAGGAGCCCATTCTGACCAGCTCCGGCGACGCCGAAAAGCTTACGGTCGTCCCAAAGAGCCGCGTTGGCCCAAAGGAAAAGCTGTTTGCCGATCAAGTATTCCGAGGATTGGTGGTTTTCTGCGCCCTGGCTGTAATGGCCGTGGTGGGACTAATCATTTTTGAGCTGCTGCGCGCGTCGCGGCCCTCCATGGTTAAGTTCGGGTTCAAGTTCCTGACCAAACAGATATGGGACCCGGTGGCGGAAGATTTTGGCGCATTGCCCTTCATCTACGGGACCGTTGTTTCTTCCATCGTGGCATTGTTTATCGCCGTGCCTCTCTCTGTGGGAACAGCGCTCTTTCTCACCGAGCTATGCCCGCGCCGGTTGCGTGCCATTCTGTCATTGCTGGTCGAGCTGCTGTCAGCAATTCCCAGCGTAATCTACGGGCTCTGGGGCATCTTCGTGCTGTCGCCGTTCCTGCGCGTTCATGTGCAGCCCTTCCTGGCCAAGTACTTTGGCTGGACAGGCCTCTTCAGCGGGCCGAAATACGGCTGGGGCATGCTGGCCGCGGGTATGATTCTGGCCATCATGATCTTGCCCATCATTGCATCGATCACGCGCGAGGTCGTGACCGCCGTGCCCCGGGTGCAGCGGGAGGCCGCGCTGGCACTGGGCGCAACCCGTTGGGAGATGCTGCGCATGTCCGTGCTGCGCAATGCCCGGCCCGGCATCTTCGGAGCGGTAATTCTGGGCCTGGGACGCGCATTGGGTGAAACCATGGCCGTGAGCATGGTGATCGGTAATCGCCCGGAAATTGCGCGCTCACTCTTTGCTCCCGGACACACGCTCGCCAGCGTGATCGCGCTTGAATTCACTGAGGCGGTGGGCGCCACATATCTCAGCGCGCTGGTGGAGATGGCGCTGGTCCTGTTTGTTCTTACGCTGATTGTGAACGCCCTGGCGCGGTTGCTGGTCTGGTCTGTGACCCGGGGTATGCCGGCGAGGGCCCTTGCGTAAACCTCTTCACACAATCTCTCTGCGACGGAAGCTCTCCAATGCTCTGGCCCTGGGGCTGATCACGCTGGGCGCTCTGATCGTGACTGTACCGCTGTTCCTAATTCTGGGAACGGTGATCTATCGCGGCATGAGCGGGCTGAATTGGGCATTCTTTACTCAGATTCCCAAGCCGGTGGGCGAGACGGGCGGAGGCATGGCCAACGCGATCATCGGCTCCGTCCTGCTTTTGGGCGTGGCGAGCCTGATTGGCGTTCCGCTTGGAGTTGGCGCGGGCGTTTATCTCGCCGAGTATGGCCGCAACAAGTCCGGCAACATTGTGCGATTCACCGCCGATGTGCTGAATGGCGTGCCTTCCATTGTGATCGGCCTCACGGCTTACGCATTGATCGTGGTAACGCAGAAACATTTTTCCCTGCTGGCGGGCAGCGTGGCCCTGGGCATCATGATGATACCGACCATTTGCCGCACCACCGAGGAAGTCCTTCTGCTGGTTCCCCAGTCGATCCGCGAAGCCGCTTTGGGGCTGGGCATTCCCAGATGGCGGACGATTATTTCCGTGGTGCTGCGCACGGCCAGCTCAGGGATTGTCACCAGCATCATGCTGGCCTTTGCCCGCATCGCCGGTGAAACCGCGCCGCTGATATTTACGGCGTTGGGGAATCAATACTGGAACACCAGCCTCAATCAGCCTACGGCGGCCTTGCCGTTGCAGATATACGCGTACGCCCAGATGCCTTATGACGAGGCCCACCAGCAGGCATGGACCGGAGCGCTGGTGCTTATCACCATGATTATGTTGACCGTAATTCTCTTCAGGTTCATCGCCAGCCGGGGCGCAATCAAAGGGGCCAACTGATGGACGCGGGCATTCACGTAGCAGGGTTGAACGCCTGGTTTGGGGCCAAACAGGCGCTGTTCGACATTGGCATGGAGATTCCCGCCAATAAGGCCACGGCCATCATTGGACCTTCCGGCTGCGGAAAATCCACGTTTGTGCGCTGTCTCAACCGCATGCATGAAACGCTTCCAGATACACGCGTGGAAGGCAAAGTATTCATCGGCGACCTGGATGTGTATGGCAAAGGCGTTTCGCCGGTTTGGATCCGGCGCCGGGTTGGCATGGTTTTTCAAAAACCCAATCCTTTCCCCACCATGACGATCTATGACAACGTGGCGGCGGGCTTAAAGCTGAATGGCTTCCGCAACCGTCGCGAGCTCGACATAATCGTGGAACGCTCGTTGAAGCAGGCTGCCTTGTGGGACGAAGTCAAAGATGACCTGAAAAAGAAATCGGGCGCAAGCCTCTCTGGCGGACAGCAGCAGCGGCTATGTATTGCGCGGGCGCTGGCCGTGGAGCCGGAAGTCCTTCTCATGGACGAGCCCGCATCGGCGCTTGATCCCATTTCTACTGCGAAGATCGAAGACCTGATCTTTGAATTAAAGAAGGAATATACGGTCGTGATCGTGACCCACAACATGCAACAGGCGGCGCGCGTGGCGGACTTTACGGCGTTCTTCCTGATGGGATATATGGTAGAGCTGGACAAGACGGAGAAAATGTTTACCAAACCTTCCGACAAGCGCACGGAAGATTACATCACCGGGAGGTTCGGATGACGCGCACACGGTTCCACCAGGGACTTGATGACTTAAAACAGAAACTGCTGGCCATGGGAGGCATGGCGGAGCAGGCAGTGGAACGGGCGGTACGGGCTTACCAGACCCGCGACCTGGAACTCTGCCAGATCGTGCTGCGCGATGAATCCAGGATCAATGCCGCCGAGCGCGATGTGGACGAAATGTCAATTGACCTGCTGGCCATGCAGCAGCCCATGGCCATTGACCTGCGCTTCATCGTGGCCTGCATCAAGATCAATGCCGATCTGGAGCGCGTGGGCGACCAGGCGGTCAACGTGGCGGAGCGCGTCATGGACCTGATAACGCGTCCCGATCCAGGGCTGAACGTCGACATTCCGCGCATGGCACAGATGAGCATCAGCATGGTCCGCGACGCGCTAAACGCCTTCCTGACCGCGGACGTTGATCTGGCACAGTCTGTGCTGGAACGCGACGACCTGGTGGACAACATGAACCGCGAGATATTTGAGGCCGTGGATGCGGCGATGGCCAAGTCCACCGGCATGCACCGCAACCTGCTGGATACGCTGATCGTGGCCCGGAACCTGGAGCGCGTGGCTGACCATGCGACAAACATCGCCGAAGACGTGATCTTCTGGGTGCGAGGAGCAGACGTGCGGCATCACGCGCAAGGCTAGCAAAAATAACTGATTGAAATGCAGTACTTCAAGTAACACTTTACATAAAAGCACTGTATTCCGCCAACATCTCCCAATGGAGAACAATTACAATGGATGGCAGGTCCAAACACACGGTAAACGGCTACAACCGCGCCTCCATCCCGCAAATGAATCGGTCAGTTTCAGATCCGTCACTGTACATCAATCGTGAGACCTCGTGGCTTGCTTTCAACCGGCGCGTGCTGGAGGAGGCCAATGACGAAACCAATCCGCTGCTGGAACGGGTAAAGTTTCTTGCCATCTCCGCCGGCAATCTGGACGAGTTTTTTGAGGTCAGGGTCGCCGGTCTTCTGCAACGCATTGAAGAAGGTTTTATTGATTCAGGTCCCGACGCGCTTTCCGCGCAGCAGGAGCGAGAGTTAATCGCGCTGGAGACGCACGAATTTGTCCAGGAACAATACGACTGCTGGAACCAGAAGCTCATGCCGGCGCTGGCCCGGGAAAATATTCGCGTTCTTGATCTCAAAGACCTGGACCCCGAGCAGGAAGCGTTCATTGACGATTACTGCGAAAAGGAAGTTGATCCGCTGCTGACCCCGGTTACCGTTGATCCGGCCCATCCTTTCCCGCGGGTCCTGAACAAAGCCCTGTGCATTGCGTTGCTGCTGAAACGCAAACGGCGGGCCAGCGGGACGTATATGGGCGTGATCACCGTGCCCCGCGTGCTGCCGCGCCTTGTAAAGCTGCCTTCCGCATCGGGCGCGGACTACGTGTTTCTTGCCGACTTGCTTACCTATCACGCGGCCACCATGTATCGCGGATATGACATTGTTTCCGCGGCATCGTTTCGTGTCACCCGCAACAGCAACCTGTACCTGGAAGAGGAAGAGACGCGCAACCTGCTGGAGTCGGTAAGGACTGAGTTGCATCGCCGCCGCAAGGGCGACGCCGTGCGTCTGGAGATTGACGCCAACGCAAACGCTGAAATCGCGCGCCGACTGCAACAGACCTTTGAACTTGAAGACTGGCAGATTTTCCATACGCAGGGACCGGTCAATCTTTCGCGGCTTTTCAACTTCTATGATATTGAGCGGCCTGACCTGAAGTACCGCACGCTGGTGCCTAGGGAACTGCGTCTCCCGGCGAACAGCCACAACATCTTTGCCGAGCTGCGCAAGCGCGACATCCTGCTGCATCATCCGTACGATTCTTTTGATGCCGTCGTGGATTTCATTGAGAGCGCTGCCAGCGATCCCAGTGTGATCTCCCTGAAGCAGACAATCTACAGGACAAACCGAGAGTCGCCCATCGTGGGAGCGCTGATCTCCGCCGCGGCGGCGGAGAAAGAAGTTACAGCCGTGCTGGAGTTGACGGCCCGCTTTGACGAGGCTTCGAACATCCAGTGGGCCCGCACGCTGGAGGACGAAGGCGTGCAGGTCTATCACGGGCTGGTGGGCCTGAAGACGCACTGCAAGCTTTGCCTGCTGGTCCGCCACGATCCAGACAGCGTGACGCGACGCTACGTCCACATCGGCACGGGCAATTACAATCCCACGACCTCGCGCTTCTACACCGACTTGAGCCTGCTCACCTCTTCGCCGGAGATTACCTCGGCCGTGCATTCGGTGTTCAACTATCTCACGGCCTACTCCGAGGCCCCGAGCTATGCCCCGCTGGCTATTTCACCGGTTGATCTTGCCGCCACCACGCTGGCGCAGATACATCGTGAGGCCGAGCACGCGGCCAATGGCCGACCGGCGCGGATCATCGCCAAGATGAATTCCCTGCTGGACAAGAACGTGATTGAAGCCCTGTACCGGGCTTCACAGGCGGGAGTGGACATTGATCTGACGGTGCGCGGCATGTGTTCACTGCGCCCAGGCGTGCCGGGCGTCAGCGAGAACATCGTTGTGCGCAGCGTGGTGGGCAGATTATTGGAGCACAGCCGCATCTTTTACTTTGAGAACGGCGGCGACGATGAGGTCTATATTTCCAGCGCTGACTGGATGCCGCGCAATCTTTATGAGCGCGTTGAAGTGCTCTGTCCCGTGCAAGACCCGCAACTCAAGCAGCGGCTAAAAAGCGAGATATTGGCTGCTTACCTGGCGGACAACGTAAAAGCGCGTTTTCTCGACCGTAGTGGACGCTATACCCGCGCCACGCGCCGGCGCGGAGAAGCACCGTTTTCCGCCCAGGACTTTTTGATCGCAGTGGCGGAAGGCACCGCAACGGCAGACGACATTCCTAATCCAATCCCTTCGCGGCGGAGGCGTTCCGCCGGAAGAAGAAAAAAACAGGTGGTCAACCGATAACGTATGCTTCTCTACTTCTTGCGCCATGCCTCCGCCGGAAAGTCCCTGAACAACGCCAAAAAAGATGAGCGCCGTCCGTTGGACGAAGAAGGCGCCCTGCAGGCACGCTACGTGGGCCGGCTTCTATCCAGCCTCGATGTGCAGGTTGACCAGATCATCAGCAGTCCCTTGAAGCGGGCGCGCCAGACTGCAAGCCTTGTGGCCAACGAACTAGCGTTTGAGGCCGACGTGCAAATTGACGATGCGTTGCGCCCCGAGGCCGAGTTCGCACAATTTCAGTCAATGCTGGCGCGATACAAGAAGTACGACGCCGTGATGGTGGTTGGACACAATCCCAGCCTCTCGGAATTTCTGAACAAATCAGTCTCCGGCGCCGCAGGATCTGCGCAAATCGATTTCAGGAAAGGCGCCGTTGCCAGGGTGGAGATGGACGGACGAACCGGCACTCTTGATTGGCTGATAACTCCCAAAATCGCCCGTGCCCTTCAGGCCAGCTTGAAATCGAGCTCCCGGCCAAAGACTTCACGGAAGTAAGTCCGCTCTTTTTCTCCGGCCCACAATTCCAGATCGGCCCCGCTGCGGCCGGCCTTCACCGCGAGCGTCACGTCGCCGCCGCGCGCGACAACGCGCACCGATTCCACCGCTGAAGTCCGGCCCTGGTTCAAGGCACGCGCCACGCGAAGGATAGCTGTGGACTTTATCACGTCCAGACGGAGCTGCGCCGGCAGCATCTTGATCAGGCGATCGCGTAATTGCGGTTTTGAATTGCCCTGGAAGCGCGCCACGGTGGCGATGACCTTCCGCTGCAGCGGCGTAAAGCCATACAGCTCAGAGCGAGAGATCACGTAATAAGCATGGCGGTGAAGTCCAACGGGGTTGATGTACATGCCCACTTCATACAGCATGGCAGCGGCGGCAATCCACTCACGACAATCCTTGCTCAAGCCATGGATGCGCCTGGTCTGATCGAATAAGGTGAGCGCAAGCTTGCGCACCTGCCCGGCATTTTCCAGGTCCACGCCGTAGCGCCGGGCGGTATTCAGGAGCACGTCCTGGCGGTCGGCCTCAAGCTGCCGGTGAGAGCGCGTGTGCTGGTCATATTCAGCAGCCATCTGCGCCAGAATTCCATCACGCAGTCCCAGCGGAGAGTAACGAAACGCTTTGAGCTTGCAGGCGTCGAGCAGGTGCGCGTAAACCGCTGCGCCGGCAACGATGATCTGCGCACGCTTGGGATTGATGCCCTTGATCGAGGCTCGCTGCCGGGCCGTCATCTTTGCCAGGCGCATGGCGAGTTTCTCAGCGACCCCGTGAGAGACAGAGCCGCTTCTGGTAAGACGCAGTGATTGCGCAGCGCCAGCCAGCGCCGCCGCCGTTCCTGAAGTGGCTATCACAGAGTGCCCCCCGGCGCGAGTCATCTTGCGAGAAACGTTGGCCGTCTCCTGGACAATGAAGTCATGCAATCGCTTCAGCTCGGGTTTGGTGGGCGGATCGTGATGGATGAACTCCTGCGTGAGGCGCACGGCCCCCAGAGGCAGAGTGACAATCTCTTTGATGTGCCCTTTTTCCGATAAAGTGAGTTCGCAACTGCCTCCGCCCAGATCGATCAGCAACATTTTGGCCGGCGGGGTGCGCAGGCTGGAGACCACGCCCAGATGAATGAGGCGGCCTTCTTCCAGACCGCTAATCACTTCAAGGTTCCAACCGGTGACGGTCTTCACCCACTCCTCAAAAAGTCGCGCGCTATTGCTATCACGCAAGGCGCTGGTGCCAATCACGCGCGTCCGCTCCACGGCATAGCTCTGCACCGCACGATGAAAACGGCGCAGGACTTTGAGGGTCTGCGCCATGGCCTGAGGTTCAAGATTGCCGTCGCGAAAAACACCCTCACCCAGGCGCGTGACTTCACGGTCCTGGTGCAAGGGCACCAGCCGGCCGCGGCGAAGTTCGGCTATGCTGAGCCGGACCGAGTTGGATCCGATATCGACCGCGCCAAAGATGGGCATTCTTTATCAGGCGGACCGAGTGGAGGTCTGGAAAGGCTGGGCAGAGCCAGGCGGCTTCCTGCCGGGCGCCAGAGCCAGGACAAAAAGATTGTTGATGGCTGAAGTGGCGGATGAATGCCGTGTTCCGAGAACAGCCCGGACTTCGCGCAGCAGTGCGCAGTTCACGCGATCAGAAAAACGCTTTTCCGCGGTGCCGGTCAGTTCCACCCAGTCATGCCACTCACCCACTGCATCCTGCGCCAGCTTTAGTTCGCGAACAAAATCCTTCTGCCCGGCGGATTCTTCAGCCAGTTCAGCCATGTAGCGGATTCGTTTGAGCGTGACGCGAGCCTCATGCAGGCGTCCGGGCTTTAAGGAATTGTGCGCCGCAAAATCGGCGGCCATCACCGCCAGTTGCGCTCTGGCTTCTTCCAGCGGGGCCAGAGGCCGGTCCTTGCCGTCTTTCACCATGCCGGCCTGCACGGCAATCCGCTCCATCCGGCTGAAGAACTTTGATTCTTGAATTTTCTTGACGGTGGATTCCAAACGATGAACCTGACGCTCTCTTTTTTTCTCCAATATTCCTGCCAGGGTCTTGCGATCGCGCGCGGTAGAACCATTTCCCAGCGTTTCCAGCAGATCCATTTGCACGTCCAGATCTCGCACCTTGCCGGCGCGCTTGCGCAGGTCCGCCATTTTTTCCAGGCTTCTTTCCAGCTTCTTCTTGAGATCGGGGTGCGAATAGCTGACCAGGCTTTCGATTCGGCGGATCGTGGTGCGGAGGCGATGAACGTCTTTGGGCTCAGGCGTGCGTCCGACTTTCGAGACGGTACCCGAGAGGTCCCGGATTAGACCTCGCATACGTTTTTCCAAGAGGGTCATAACAAAGGCCAAACGCTACAAACTTAATCTGGCTAATATGTTAGCCGACCGCTTGCCACCGAATGCACCGTTAATAGTGCATCTGTGGGAAACGTTTATTTCCTTGTGTATCTATGAGATATGGGACCGGAGGAGCCGCTTTTGCATGCTCAAAGGAAGCAATTCCATGTTTTAATAGGCTAGGCGATGGAGTTCGCCTTTAACCGCCCGCGCATCGGCTGATGACTCCTACCAAAAATTTCTATATTTTGGAGCCATCAGCATGCAATCTTTGATCGATTGGAAAGCCTACCTCTGGGTCTCATTGGGCGGGATTCTCGGCGCCAACCTGCGCTATTTCCTCAGCCGGATCATCACCCGGTTCAGCGATGCGGCATTTCCGCTGGGGACGCTCTTCATCAACGTTACCGGCAGCCTGGTGCTGGGATTTTTTCTGGTGTGGACCACGGAGCGTGCGCTGGTTGACCCGAAATGGCGCCTTCTGGTGGCAATCGGGTTCTGCGGCTCGTACACCACATTTTCCAGCTATGCATTTGAGACCATGTCATATTTTGAGCAGGGCCACTGGACACTGTTCGCATCCAATATCCTTGCCAATAACGTGCTCTGCCTGGGAGCGGTGCTGGCGGGCGCGATGATTGCGCGTGCGATTTAAGGAAGGCAAGAGCTTAGAATTGTGTGGAAGGAAGAACGCTCAACGGTCCTGTCATGACTCAGTCTCGCATTGCCGTGCAGGTTTCCATCTACCTGAATGAAGCCGACGAGTGGCATCGCAAGCCGCTTCATCTGGAGTTGCTGAAGTATCTGCGCGAGCAGCAGATTGCCGGCGCCACGGTGCTGCACGCGGTAGCCGGCTTCACCGGGCGTGGCCGGGTAAAGACGGCAACCCTGGTGGATGCAGGCGGAAAGCTGCCACTGGTCCTAACGTTTGTAGACACGGCGGACCACATTGATCGCGTGCTTCCAACGGTGAAAGAGATGGCGGGGCATAGAATGATCGTCCGCGAAAACGTGACCATTGAAGCGGGAGAGTTGGAGTGACCAGACCGCCCGGCTAGCGTTGGATGCTGGCAGGTTCTTTTCGCGCCGTCATCACGCGCTCGATGACCTGCATCAATTCCTGGCTATTGATCGGCTTGGCAAGGTAATCGTCCATGCCCGCTGCCAGACATTCTTCGCGGTCGCCTTTCATGGCATGGGCCGTCATGGCGATTACCGGCAAGTGGCCCTGGCCGCCCATCTCGGCTTGTCTGATCTCGCGCATAACGGCAAAACCATCCATCTCGGGCATTTGCACGTCCATCAAGACCAGATCAAATTTTCCCGCTTGCAGCGCATCCAACGCCTCTTTTCCTGTTTGAGCCACCGCGACAAAGTGGCCCATCTTTTCCAGCATGCGCACGGCAAGACGCTGGTTGACCGGGTTATCTTCAGCCAGCAGGATTCGGAACTTCCTGGAGGACGATTTCTCCTCCTTAGGCGGCTGTTGCGCTTCCGCCGCAATGGGCGAGAGGGCCTGCCGGAGAGCCGCAAGCAGTTCAGGCAGCTTGACCGGCTTAAGCAGGTACGCGGCGATGCCGATCTCACGGCAGCGGCGGATGGATGAATAGTAATCATCGGCGGTAAGCATCATCACCGTTGCCACAGGCATGGCCAAAGAACGGCGCATTTCCGTAGCCAGGGACAAGCCGCCCATACCGGGCATGCGGCTATCCGCCAGCAACAAGCGATAGGGCTTTTCTCCCAACGCGGCTTGCTGAAGCAAGCTCAGGGCTTCAGAACCCGAATCGACGGAATGAACCTCAAGCCCCCAGGTCTTCAAGGCCTCTTCCAGAATGGCCCGGCTGCTGGCATTGTCATCCACCACCAGCACACGCATGCCCACAAGGTCAGGCTGGGCCGCTTCGGCGGGTTCGTCCGTCCGGGCGGCGATTGGGAGCCTTGCCGTGAAGTAGAATGTGGCCCCTTCATCCACTTTGCTAACCACCCAGATCTTTCCACCCATCAGTTCAACGATGCGTGACGAGATGGTGAGACCCAGACCGGTACCGCCGTACCTGCGGGTAGTCGAGGCGTCGGCCTGCGAGAAGGCCTCAAAGATGAGGCTCTGCTTCTCAGCAGCAATGCCGATGCCGGTATCAGAAACGGAGAAGCGCAGCCGCACCTCGTCCTGGGTTCGGCTTTCCGCTACAACGCGTAAGACCACTTCGCCTTTTTCCGTGAACTTAATTGCGTTACCCAGGAGATTGATGAGCACTTGCTTAATGCGGTGGGCATCTCCCATGAAGAAGCGTGGAAGGGCGGAATCAACCTGATACGCCAGCTCAAGCCCTTTCTGGTGAGCCCGCAAGGCCATGGCACGCGCAGCCTCAGCCACGGTCTCAGAAAGTTCAAACTCGCGGACATCAAACGCCAGTTTTCCTGCTTCAACCTTGGAGAAATCCAGCACGTCGTTAATCACAACCATGAGCGTGTTGGCCGAGTCCTGTGCCATCACCACCAGTTGCTTCTGCTCAACCGTCAGCTCGCTGTGGTCGATAAGGTCGAGCACTCCCGTGACGCCATTCAGCGGCGTCCGGATCTCGTGGCTCATGTTGGCCAGGAACTCACTTTTGGCGCGTGTGGCCGCTTCCGCCAGTTCTTTGGCAGCCTGCAATTCACGGGTACGGCGGCCAACAAGGATCACCAACTCCCGCTCTCGGATGCGGACCTGCCGGATACGCAAAAGGTAGATGCCGATCGGTGACAGGACCAGCACCAGAGCGCACAGCGAGCGAAACCACCTGGTCTGGTAGAAACGCGGTTCCAGGTCGAAGGAGAATGACGCCCCTTTTTCATTCCATACGCCGTCGTTATTCGCCGCTTTTACATGGAAGGTGTAGTGTCCTGGCGGTATGTTGGTATAGGGTGAAATCCCCGGCGTGGGTGGGGTTTTCCACTCGTCCTCAAAACCTTCCAGCTTGCACTTAAAAGTGACTTTTCTGGGAGCAAAGTAGCTGAGAGCGGCGTAGCGAAATTCCAGTTCGCCGGCGCCGGCCAGGATCTTGGCGCCCGGGGCCACGTTTTCCTTCTTATTAATCGTGACCGATTCAATTTCCACGGGGGGTTCCAGGGGGTTGTGCGGCAAATGGTTTGGATCCACTACTACCACGCTTTTCAGGCACGCAAACAACAGTTTTCCGTCCCTGGTTTTCCAGCTTGAATACTGGCTGCCGCCGTTGCATTCAGAGCTTTCCATGCCTTCAGCGACCCCGAAGGATTGTGACTCGACCCGTGACAGCTTGCCGTCAGCCACTGCAATCAGCTCACTCCTCTTTGCGCGAAAGATGCCTTTGTTGGAGCTCATCCAGAAATTGCCCAGATCATCTTCCCGAATGCTCCAGATGGTATCGTCGAACAGTCCTTGCAGCACGGTAATACTGGCAAATTTGCCGTCTTTGAAGCGCTTCAACCCGCCGCCGTAAGTGCCAACCCAGAGGACGTGACCGGTGTCCTCATAGATCACGCTGGCGCTGCCCATGCCCGGACCATCGCGGGCTGGTTCCTGAAAGTCAAAATTAATGAATTTGCCATAGCGGAAGAGGCTAAGCCCAGCGTCCGTACCAAACCAGAGATTGCCCTGATAATCCTGGTGGATGGCCCAGACGCGATTGTTTCCCAGACCTTCACGAGTGGTGTAATTGGTGAATTTGCCGTTGTGAAGCCGGCTGATGCCGCCAGAAAAAGTGCCTGCCCAGATATCGCCGGCTCGATCTTCAAACACTGCTGGAATAAAGTCATCCGCAAGCCCGTCCGTTTTCCGGTAATTCTTGACTTCGTGTCCGGTGAACTTGTTCAGGCCGCCTTCGTCCGTGCCGACCCAGATATTGCCCCGGTGGTCCCGGACCATGGCATAAACATAATTGTTCGCCGGCCCCTTAGCTGTAAGGTATGGAGTTACCTTGTAATCTTTCATGCGCCAGAGGCCGGTGCTTGTGCCAATCCAGAGGCTGCCGTCAGGGTCTTCAAACAAGGTTCGGGGCGAGCCTTGCAGCCCCATCTGACTTCCATAGTTGGTCAGCGGACCTTCCCTGAAGAAGTTAATGCCCCCGGTTTCCGTGCCAACCCATAAGCTCCCTTCGCGGTCCTCCACAATCGTTTCAACAAAGCCGCCGCTCAACCCATTCTCCGGGCCATGACAATCGAACCTTGCGGAAACAAGGCGGCAGATTCCGCCACCTTCCATGCCTACCCAGATGGTGTGAAGCCGGTCCTGATAGATGGTGTGCACAGGAGCGTTCGGCAGCCCCTCGCGGGCGCCATAGTGCGTCAACTTTCCCGCATTCAAGACATCAAGCCCATGGTTTTCCGTGCCAATCCACAGTCCGCCACTATGATCGCGGAAGAGCGCTTTTACCGACTCTCTGCTACTGACCCGCGGCGAATAGGCCCCCATGGGCTTGCCATTGACGATCACATCCAACCCGCTGCTTCCTGCCACCACCAGTTTGCCTTCGGAATCCTCAGCGATCGCCCGCACCACATTGTCAGAGAGTCCATTGTTACGGTTGAAGACAAAGATCTTGCCCCCGGAAAATTCATTCAAGCCGTCATTGGTCCCGATCCACAGATTTCCATGGCGGTCCTGCAGGATGGAAGTAACGGAATTGTTGGAAAGGCGGCTGCTCTGGACCGTGTATTTTGTAAACTGTGCCTGCTGATAACGGACAAGACCGCCACCAAAGGTACCTATCCACAATACGCCGTCGCTGTCCTGATAAAGAGCGCGGACGTCATTGTGCCGGATCGCCGGAGTGGTGGCCTTATCGAAAACCTTAAATTCGAGACCATTGAAGCGGACGAGGCCCTCCTGGGTGCCAATCCAAATGTAACCATCCTTGGTTTGCACCATGGTCTGGATACTGTTTTGCGGCAGGCCATCCTCGGAGCGCCAGACCTTGTGGAGGTATTGCGAGATGGGCTTGTGGGGATCAAGACCAAGGGCGGCGCCGGCAAAGCAGACACACAGATAGCCAAGGAGAGCGAAACGCCGCACCACTGCACCTCTTCTGAATGAAACGCTGAACCGGGAATAGTTATCAATCTTTCAGGGGGTGTCCGGTCCCGCTTCTCACATCTAATAATTCCTTACAGGCTTAGTCTCCCTTACGATCTTACTCACCATGACTAATATTGGCCGACTCTTAGTCCCAGTGTAAGGCTAAGGCGACGAATTCCCGGAATCGGAACATTAAAGTTTCCTTATCGATAACCGGGATTCAGTTACACGTCCCGAGTACCGAGTTGACCAAGTGGCTCAGAGGTTTCCTTTGTCCAGTCAGCATGCCACGAAAAAAGACTTTTAAAAGTAAATTGCCGATTTTTGAAACGATTCAGCAGTTTTGCTCACTACGTAGACAAGGGAACTAAAGAAGTGCACAGCGAATCTGCTGAGCCCATCTCGCGAACCCTGTGTACCTTCTGTTTTTCTTTCCTTGGTGGAGTCTTCGCGGCTGAACGCTGGTCGCGAAGACTTTTTTGTTGTTACGGCAATACTTCAGCTACGGCGTTCAAGATTTCATTTACATTCAGACCGAACGGCAGAGTACCAAAAACCTGCCCGTGCTGGCCAGCCAGGCGTGAAGCGATGAACGCCTCCGCCATCGGCGGAGAACTGTGCCGCACGGCGAGCGATGCCTGGAGCGCAAGCGCGAGTCTTTCCGTGAGTTCGCGGGCTGAGTACTCCACGGGGCCATGGTCGGGCGCAACACCGCTTGCAGCCTTCCCCGGCAAACGTTGCTGAATGTCCGCAACGTAACGGTCCAGACGCGCATCGGCCCCGGCGGTCGATAGCAACTCAGCCAGCAGAGCTTCCATGGTGGCGGGATCTTTGGTCAGAGCGCGCAAAACGTCAAGGCAAATCACGTTGCCTGAGCCTTCCCAAATGGAATAGAGCGGCGCCTCACGGTAGAGCCGCGGCATGATCGATTCTTCCACGTATCCGTTTCCGCCCAGGCATTCCAGCGCTTCACCCACGTGCACGGGAACACGCTTGCACAGCCAGTATTTGGCGATGGCAGTGGCCACGCGGCAGAAAGCGCGCTCGCGCTCATCGGATTCACGCCGGTCAAAAGACCGCGCCAGCCGGACCACGAGCAACGTAGCGGCCTCAGACTCAATGGCCAGATCGGCCAGCACGTTGCGCATGAGCGGCTGCTGGACCAGCAGCTTGCCGAAGGCGTGTCGATGGCTGGCATGATGAACGGCCTGCGCCAGCGCCTGGCGCATCAGCCCTGCGGCGGCGATGGCACAATCCAGGCGCGTGTGGTTCACCATCTCAATAATCGTGTGGACGCCTCTTCCCTCCTCGCCCACCAGGTGCGCCCAAGCCTGCGCGAACTCAACTTCACTGGAGGCATTGGAGCGATTGCCCATTTTGTCCTTGAGCCGCTGAATGTGGAAGTTGTTACGCTGGCCGGTGGGTGTCCATCTGGGCATGAAGAAGCAAGAGAGTCCTTGCGGGGACTGCGCCAGGACCAGAAACGCATCACACATGGGCGCGGAAACGAACCACTTGTGGCCGGTGATGAGAAACTCGCGCGAACTGCCAATGCGTTCAGCGATGGTGGTATTGGCACGGACGTCGGAACCGCCCTGTTTTTCCGTCATGCCCATGCCCAGCAACACGCCGGATTTTTGCTGCGCCGGAGCAAAGCGAGGATCGTAAGTTGACGAAAAGATGCGCGGCTCCCATTCCGCCGCCAACTCTGGTTCCGCGCGCAAGGCGGCGACGCCGGAAAACGTCATCGAGATGGGACAGGTGTGCCCTGCTTCATTCTGTGAAGTCAGCATCATCAACGCGGCGCGGGCCACGTGCGCGCCGGGGCGAGATGCGCCTTCGCCACCTTGAGAAGCTTTCTCCCACGGCAAAGAGTGCAGGCGGTTGGCAACCGAGGTCCGCATCAGGTTGTGCCACGCAGGATGAAACACAACCTCGTCGCGACGATTGCCGAAGCGGTCATGCGTGTGCAAGACCGGCTTGTTCTCATTGGCATCAAAGCCCCAACGCTGCGCCTCTTCCGTGCCGAGCAGCCGCCCGAGTTCGGTGATCTGTTCGCGGGCCCAGCCAGCGCCTTCACGCTCCACGGCCTCAAGCAACGTGCGATCGCTCAGAAACAGGTTATAGCCAGTAAGCGGCGGGACTTGATTCTGCGCCAGCGGATCGTGGGGCTGGCTCGTCGCCGTTACCGGCTTTTCAGATGAGCGTGAAACCGGAAGAGGGCCGACCTGTCTTGATGATGCCGTCATAATGTTCTCATTATGAACCGGAAGAAGCGGAGCTGCACGACTTTCATTTGCGAATGACGAGTATCCGCAAAAAGACCCTGTGCATGATAGGACACAGGGCCTGCTTATTTGGACTTCAGCCGCCAGGATTTACGCAGCTTCCTCGGCCTGTAAATTGATCTTGCGGGCAAGTTGAGTGAGTTTTTCGTCGGTTGCTTTTTCCTCGTCCAAAGTCTGTTGCAGCAGATTGACGAAGTTTGAGTGCCCCAGCAGTTCGGCGTAAGTGCGGACGCATCCATACCCGGCGATTTCATAGTGCTCCACATGTTGCGCGGCCCCGATCAGGCCGGCATCCATGACCTCAGGCTCAGCCTCTTCTTCCATCAATTCTTTGCCGTCGGCAATCACGCCCTCCATGCCCTTGCACTTCTTGCCCCGGGGACTCTCTTCCAGCTCCTGGAAGATCTTCTCCAGGCGTTCCACGTGGCCCTGTGTTTCTTTGAGATGTTGCTCAAAGCCGCTCTTGAGTTCCCTGGAGGTCGCCTTCTTGATCATCTTGGGCAGGGCCTTCAGAATTTGATTTTCCGCCGAATAAAGGTCTTTCAGTTCCTCAACAAAGAGGTCTCTCAAGGATTCCATTTGCATCGCGTTTCTCCCCTGTATGTTATGCGGTATGTTTGCTCTTTGGCTGGCGCGGGTGTGCGACAACTTATTCTTACAAAAACTGCGGCTCAAATACGATGGTCTGGCGTGCCAGACTCCAACTCCGCCCGTGGCCCAAGTTCACCATTCCTGTTCCCCGGAGGTATGGTGATCCTGGCCCGATGGCGGCGGGGGCAGACAACGCCAGACTGTACGCGCTAGGCGGGCTTTTTTTCACGATCCAGCTGATCGCGCTGGCCCTGCTGCACGTTCCCCTGGCCTTGTCCCGGGCGATTGACATCCTGAGAACCCTGAGTAGGCTTCTTTTCCGTTTCCTGATCACGATTCGGTTGGCCAGATTGTTGATCCATCTTGTTCTTATCTTCCATGCTTTGTTTACTCCTTGGAATGTGACGTTATAAGTGGTGCTTAAACATTTTGGATGGTGAAAGGGCCCAGCGTTATGTCTCGATTCAAGGAGCAGCTCTCGAATTCGAGAGCTGCGGGATCCCGCGCAGCCGCGCGGCAACAAAACTTCTTATTCACACTGGCAAGATGGAGACGGAGAGGAATAGCGACGTCCGATCGCCTCGCCGGAAAAAGTTTCACAAGCGGCCATCATTTATCTCGTGTAACGATGAAAGCTGCTGTAAGGGGGTGGGCCCTTGGACTCGAACCGCCTCTGCACACGCGTGGGTTTGCGGCCGGGAGCCAGCGGCAGCACAGCTTCCAAGAATTGCATCAAAGTAAATGGTTTAGTGTACAGTGGGCATGCAGCTCATATCTCCATCATTTCAGTTTCGCGCAGGAGAGGGCTTGGCGGAATGCCGAAGTCTATACCTTCCAACGATATGAATAGCATAGCCGCGGCTGAACGCTCACCGGCGCGATTCTCCGACAGCTATCTGGCGGCGATCGTGGAATCCTCTGACGACGCCATTGCCAGCAAAGACCTCAACGGGATTGTCACTAGTTGGAACCGCAGCGCGGAAAGACTGTTCGGATATAAGCCGGAAGAAATTATCGGCAAGCCAATCACGCTTATCATTCCGCCTGAATTGCACCAGGACGAGCAAACGATCCTGAGCAAAATACGGCGCGGTGAAAAAATAGAACATTTTGAGACCGTGCGGCTGCGCAAGAACGGCGAACGGATCGACGTTTCACTGACGATATCTCCGGTAAGGGGCGAAGACGGGAGCGTGATTGGGGCGGCCAAAATCGTCCGCGACATTACAGAGAGCAAGAAGATCGACCGCGCTTTGCGTATCACGGAAAAGCTGGCGGCCGCCGGGCGGCTTGCCGCCACCATTGCCCACGAAATCAATAATCCGCTGGAAGCAGTGACCAATCTGGTTTATCTGGCGAAGACGGACGTTCAGAACACGGAGCGGGTGGCTGAATATCTGGAAATGGCCAGCCGCGAGCTTGAGCGGGTGGCCCATATCGCGCGCCAGACGCTGGGTTTTTATCGCGACACTTCCCTGCCGGTGCGTTTCAACGTGACGCAAATGCTGGATGATCTGCTTTCGCTCTACGAAAGGAGATTTGAGTCGCGGAAGATCACGGTGGTAAAGCAGTTTGGCCGGAACATGGAAATCAAGGCGCTGATAGGCGAGGTGCGCCAGGCTTTTTCCAACCTGATCACCAACGCCATTGACGCCATGCCGGGCGGAGGAACCCTGGTCATCCGGGCCAGGCCAACACATGCATGGGAGAGCGCACATCGGCCCGGCGTGCGCATCACCATTCTCGATAGCGGCAGCGGCATACCGCAGCAGCACAGAAAAAATCTGTTCCAGCCATTCTTCACTACCAAAGAGGATGTTGGCACCGGCCTGGGCCTGTGGATCACGCGGAGCATCGTTAAAAAACACGGCGGGCTCATACGGGTGAAAAGCAGGGTTGCGCCGGATGCTCACGGGACAGCTTTTTGGATTTTCCTTCCGTTGGATGGCGAAGTCCAGTTGGATGAAGATGTCCAGAGCTCGAAGCCAGTCTCCCTGGCCGGCTTGGGCAGTTAGCTAGCGAAATCAGCGGCGCACGCGGCGGACGGTGTGGCATCCCATCCTCCGCAAAAGCGGCGAAGGATGAGACCGGCCACATTGTTCTCTTGAGTTCAGGGCTTCACACAGAAACATCCGCTGCTGGTGCACTTAAGGACAAATCCGGGCATGCAGAGGATCACGGAGTTGCCGGGTGAAAGACTCGACTTCCTGGCACTTGGCGCCTGAGCGTTCGACGACATGAGCGTGGTGCAAAATAGAGCAGATGCGATGAATAGTTTACTGAGGCTTAGCATCTTCATAAAGTCCTCCTTTTTTTGATTCGCGCGATTGCGCAGTGCGGTTGCACTCAGTTGGGATTGTAAGCGGTCTTCCGCAGCAGCCGGCCGTTCGTTCCAGCCAATTTCGCAGAGACCGTCCCGTTTTGGGACGTGCGAATTATTCGGCCCACATCATTAGCGCTCCGCGTTAAACAGGAAGGTGGAGAGGCCAGCCCCACCGGCGTAACCATATCTAGCATTAATAGGCGCCAGAGACAACCATCCTTTGGAAGATGCAATGTCAAAGCAGCCATGGCCAGCGCCGGAGGCGCGTCGCGAAGTAAGCCCACTGTGAAACGGTGGGTACGACCTCCCTGGCCCAAAACCAATTACAATAAAAGATTCCGCCTCACTCGCCGGGGCCGCCTGCGGCTATGCCCTCCGGGCGAGGCTGTCTTGAGGGCAACGAGCGGACTTGAAAATCGAGAAACACGGGTAACCATGGCTGTATCTGAACACACATCGGAAAAAGTAAAGGTCGCGGAGAGCGAAAGCATAATCGTGCGCGGGGCTCGGGTACACAATCTCAAGAACATTGATTTTGAGATTCCGCACAACCAGCTCACGGTGGTGACGGGCGTTTCCGGCAGCGGGAAGAGTTCCCTGGCCTTTGACACGATTTATGCCGAGGGCCAGCGGCGCTATGTGGAGTCGCTTTCAGCCTACGCGCGGCAGTTTCTGGAGCGCATTGAGAAGCCCGACGTTGACCTGATTGATGGCATTGCGCCGGCGATTGCCATAAGGCAGAAGAATACGACGCGCAATCCACGGTCGACGGTGGCGACGGCCACGGAGATTTACGACTACCTGCGGTTGCTCTATGCGCGCGTGGGCCGCACTTTTTGCCGGAACTGCGGACAGGAAGTAAAGAAAGATACCGTGGATGAAGTTGCGCAGACGATTCTGGGTCTTGAAGAAGGCACGCGGCTGAATGTGCTCTTCCCTGTTGCGCCATTGACGCCGCCGGCCAAGCCGGAAAAGAAAACGCGTGGACGCAAATCGGCGAAAGCAGCGGCCGTTTCTGAGACAGCAGTGAATGCGCTACGCGAGCGTTTGTTTGAGCTCCGCAAAAAAGGTTTTGGCAGGCTCTTCCAGAATAGCCAGATCTTTGAGTTTGCGACGCCGGAGTCGCTGCTCGATATCGATTTCAGCCAGCCCGTGTATGTGCTGATTGATCGCATCGTTACAGGGCCAGATCAGCGGACAAGAATTGTGGACGCGCTGGAGACTGGATATCGAGAAGCGGGAGAGACGGTGTTTCAATTAGTGCCGCGCGAGCCTGCGACAAGTCGAGAGGCCGAGGCGCTGCGAGAGGAAAGCGCGAACCGCGAGCAAGCCGGACGTCGAGAGGCCGAAACGCTGGACGTCGAGACTAAGCCGAGCGAAGGAGAGACGTCGCAGCAGTGGCGCTTCAGCCATCGCTTCGAGTGCAAGAACTGCCACATCAAGTATGAAGAGCCGGAGCCGCCGCTGTTTTCATTTAACAATCCTTTTGGCGCGTGCCCCAGGTGCCAGGGATTTGGCAACACGATTGATTTTGATTTGAACCTGGTGATTCCGGACGTGGCGAAGACGCTGGGCGAGGGCGCGATTGAGCCGTTTACCAAGCCGAAGTATCGTCCGTGGCAGGCGGAGTTGCGGAAGTTTGCGCGGCAGGCGGGCGTGCCGTTTGATGTGCCGTGGCAGGACTTGAGCGCCGAGCAGCGCGAGCTGGTGATGGAAGGCGAAGGCAAGTTTCCCGGCATACAGGGATTTTTTGCGGCGCTGGAACGCAAGAAATACAAACTGCATGTGCGTGTGTTTTTGAGCAGGTATCGCGGGTATGCGCAGTGTCCGGAGTGCGGCGGAGGCAGGCTGCGCGCGGACGCGCTGCAAGTGAAGATTGATGGCAGGAATATCCGCGAGCTGACACAGCTGACGGTGGAAGCTGCAGCGGAGTTTTTTAAGACGCTGAAGCTTTCGCCGGAGAAGACGGAGATTGCCGGAAAAATTCTGGAGCAGATTCAGGAGCGGCTGAAATTCCTGAATGACGTTGGCCTGGAGTATCTGACGCTGGATCGGCTGGCGTCAACGCTGAGCGGCGGCGAAGCGCAGCGCATTCAGCTTGCGACTTCGCTGGGATCGCGGCTGGTAGGCGCGTTGTACGTGCTGGACGAGCCGTCGATTGGGCTGCATAGTCGTGACACGGCGAGGCTGGTGTCGATTTTGCATGAGCTGCGGAATCTGGGCAACACGATTCTGGTGGTAGAACACGATCCTGAAGTCATGCGCGCGGCGGATTTGATCCTGGACCTGGGCCCCGGCGCGGGCGAAAACGGCGGCAAAGTGATGGCGTCGGCGACGTATGA
>DASSXL010000059.1:0-22894 GCA_035703825.1 Candidatus Angelobacter sp. | reverse complement strand
AGACAGAATTCCTACACGCATGCCTTGCGTGATTCCCCAGGTCTTCAACTGGTCACATGCCCGCATTACATCTGTGTAGACGTTCTGATGCGTCCGTGTAACCACCTGGCCTTTCTCCAGCGTCAGAATCACGTTCTGGCGACGCTGTTCAAAAATATGTCGAGTTAGATTCCTCAAGTCCATCCGAATGCTCCTAGAGTTAAAGAAGGCTGCGATGGCCGTGGCTGGTGCTACCACGCCTTAAACTGATGCGGCCACGGCCGCTGTGCCAACAGCGTGCGTCCAGTCCGTGCTTTGTGCGGATTGCGAAATCGAAAAGCCATATGGATTCGCGAAGAAAGGCTTCAACACGCTGGCAATAAATTCCGGCCGGTCATACAAGCAATAATGTGTTGCGCCACGCACGTGCAGATAGTGGGCATTGTGGAATAAATCGCAGGCCACGCTGGATCCAGCCGCCGTTGCTACCTGGTCGTACTCTGCCGCAATCAGCAGCACCGGAACCTTTACTTCGCTTGCCTGGGGCCGCACATCGCGCGACCAGAAGTCAATAAGCTGATGCGCATAATTGAGTGTCGTCTGTTCGGTCTTGAATGGCGCCAGCACGCTGGCTTTAAGATGAGTATTCATCAGCGACAGGACGCTTATGCTCGCCTCTTCGCCGTCAGCGCCCTGCAAAAGCTCGATTTCATCAGTCTCCGCCGGGGCGGCAAACGTCTTCTTCACCGTGGTGGCCATCGCGGGCTTCTTCACCAGCATGCGCAGGAGCGACTCGACATTTTGTTCATAAGCGCTGTTTAGCTCTTCCGGACTGCCATCGCATTTGAAGGTGCCGTTGAGAAACACCATGGAGCGAACGGCCGCGGGCCGGCGAAGATAGAAGTCGACTGCAACCTTGGGGCCTGTGCACCAGCCAATCAAATGAGCGCCCTCGATGTGTTCGTTCTCAAGCACGGCATCCAGATCGTTCACTTGCTCAGCCAATCCAAAGGGCGGGTTTGGCGAGCTTGTACCTCTGGGCTCCCAGATGATTACCCGATGGTCCTCAATCAGATTGTCCAACAGGCGGTGCCAGTACTCGAGCCCCTGCCCAAGGGCGTTCAATACAACCACGGGCTCGCCGGTGCTTCCCCCGACGTAATAGCTGAGCTCAGATCCATTCGCGGTAACCGTCTTGCATCTGAGCCTGGAAAGCAATTCTGCCGCGTGTGCTCTGCAGGCTGCCAGTGCCTCATCCTGGTCACGCCGAAGCAACGTGAAAAGCTCTATCTGCTCATCTTCGTCGAAAGCTGCGCCTTCCAGCAGAGCATCCGCCGTGAGCGCTTGATTTGGCAGCTCCGCATCTTTGTCGAAAAAACACTGTTCAATGCCGGCCAGACGATCATGGAACGCGCGATCAATCGCGTTGAGACTGCTGGAATCCTCGACACAGAGCAGACCCAGGCCGTAAGCCACGCCAAGGCGCTCACACAAATCTGAAATATCCGTATTTGCAGGACTGGTGATCGAGAAAGTGGGATCGCTGGCCGTGTCTTTACCCGAAAGACTCAATAACAAGTCCGCAACACGAGTGACTGGAACCAAATTGACGGAGCTGTCCGCAGGTGCGTAAAACCGAAGTGTCCTGAAATCAAAATATTGGGGTGAACGCTCCTCAATTTCTGACTTGAGTGAGTGCAAAGCTGAGACAAACTGGGAAAAGGTCCCGCTATGCTCCAGGGCCGGATGTCCGCTGCCGACAACCAGCGACGTCTGAAACACGCGACAAGCAATTTGCCGTTCTTTGCAGCATTGCGCAATCTCATGAGCAGATATTCTCGCTGGCGGTTCTAGTCCACCCGCGGCCGGTCGCTTCGTGTTCGATCCCTCGTTAATGCCGATAAAATCGAATTCAACGAAGTTGAATTGCTCGACCCCGAGACGGGTACAGACAGACAACAGATGCTCTACTGTCGCATCCCGATCTTCAGTTGATAAGGAACTGGTGAAGTACCAGACTGCCGCAACGTCGGCAGCAGCGGCATCCACGTCTTCCTCGAGTCGCGAGAGCCGGGATTCCACCTGTGGCTGCGTAAGGACGATTTCACCGCTTTCATCGATCCTGCTTGCGGCGTACATCACCGAGCCGGCTATTGTTTCTTCTGTGACGCCATGTTTTTCAGCAAAATAAAAAATACGACCACCGCACGCCTGCAGATATCTCGCGGCAAAATAACTTCCGGGGAGAGAATCAATGCCTTGGATGATTATGTTACTCATGGTCTTCTCGTATCACAGTGAGCGGCTTCATTCAGCAATCGCAAAAGCACGCACCGGGAAGCTTCCGAACGACTTTACTTTTACCGGCACAGCGAAGAACCGGAATCCTTCGACGGGCGTTTCTTCAAGATTGGTAAGGTGCTCAACGATTGGTATATCGGCTTGCAAGAGCACGGTATGGACGGGTCGTGACTTGTCGTGGATATCGTCAATATTCATTGAATCGATCCCAACCAGGGCGGCCCTGCTGTTTACCAGAAACTCAGCCGCTTGCCGGGTCAGGAAAGGCGGATATTCAAAGTACTTTTCAGTCCGCCAGTAACGCGACCAGCCCGTGTGGACCAGTACGGCCTTGCCGGCCAGGTCTTTGCCTTGAAATGCTTGCACGTCAACCGCGCGATCCACGTCGGCAGTTATTCTCACGCCGGGCAGATCGGCCAGGGACGCGAGCGGCAACTCCGAAAGGTCCTTGCCGGTTGGAAAACGGTGGAACGGAGCATCCACGTATGTGCCGGTATTGGCAACCAATTCGATCCTGCCAATATGGAACTCCGTTCCTTCCGCAAAGTATTCTCGTGACATCTCGCGGCTCCGGTAATTGCTGATGACCGGACCTGGCATGCCTTTGTAGGTAACCATCCCATGCTCAACCGTGTGGCCAAGGTCAATAAACCTCTTGCGTTCAGTTGAAAATGACGATGGGACTTCCAGAGTTTTCTCTACAGGGCTCACAGGACCTCGCAACAAATGCGCATGCAATGCTCGTCTTGATTTCTTGCCGACCGGCCCACCGGCAGACAAACATCAAATCCGCTCTGCTGTTATTTGCACGTTTCCAGGTTCGCGAAGAAGGTGAAGAGACGGCGAGGCACGTGTCTCACTTGGCCGCAGGTTTTACCGAGTCAACGCTCAGGACCCCGTTATCCAGCTTGCCTTTTATATTGACATGCTGCCCGGCAAAGTTCTTCAACGTCTCCTGGTTGGCTACAGGTATGACCGCGCGCTCGGGCGTGACAAAGACCATCTTTGCGCCGGCCGCCTGGCACTTCTTGGAGCATTCCGCATCTACTTTGGCGCCGCATTTTTCGTCACTCACCCAGCCATCAAAGTCTTGCGACTTGGCGGCAGCGGCGGAGGGGGCCTTGGTATCTTTCTTGGCGTTGGTCTTGGCTGCAGCCATTGAGAACAGCAGGCCGATCAGCAGGACGGTGCTTAACACTTTCTTCATTGCTATCTCCTATTTGTAAGAATTATCTTCGTTCAACAACTTGTCTCAGGCGCTTGTGACCGCGCCTCCATACAGCGCTTTGGCCGCATACCGGACATCTTCCACCTTGTACGGTATTGCCTCTGTTACGTGACTTCCGTGATCCCCTTCAAGTACGAGACTGAAGTACCGGTCTCCTTCCTCGAAAATAAGCCCCTTTTCTTCAAGAGAAGCCATCACTCGCGGAACATCGGCTCCGCTATCAGAGGAGAAGACTTTCACAATGTCCTCCATGCGCGTTGGCTTTGCCAGGTACTCGAGAACGGCCCGCGCGTGGCCGTCAAGCACGTGCTCTACAACCGCGCCGGTGCGGGAATCATAGATTTTCTGCGAGTCGCGCTTGAAATGGAGCCGCGGAGGGATCTTGTATTTCGGATCGGACCAGCGAGTCTGCCACTCAGCCACTTTGACCCGCACTTTGCCAATCCACTTGGCCAGCGTAATAAAGTATTCGGCCTCAATGTTGCGATCAGAAAAGTAGTATGCGAGGTCCTGAAGGTCCGCTTTTTCAAAGGGATAAACCATTGCATAGAAATCCAGCGGATGCAGATCGAGCTTGTACTCCTGCGCCTTGTAGAAGTAGGGACTGAATCGATCAAAACGGACGGGAAAAGCGCCCGATGGAGGCTGCAGGTGAACCAGACGTGGAAGTATTTCAGTGTAGCGCCGGTAGCTCTCGGAACTCTCCCCGGGAAAACCAAGCAACAAGTTCCAGTGAGGCTTGATTCCATAGAGCGCGCAAAGCTTCAGGAACTTCAGGTTTTGGAAAGCCGTGGTTCCTTTCTTCATCAGCTTGAGTGTTGAGGTGGCAAGCGCCTCAATGCCCGGCTGTATCTGCGTGACCCCGGCTTTCGCAAGCGTGGCAATGTCATCTTCGCTCAAATCGGCCTTCACTTCATAGAAAATTTCAAGGTTCGGAGGTGTATCGAGCAGTGGCAACACCTCCTTCAGGTAGCTCTTAGGCAGAATGTTGTCGACCGAGGTAAGGCGCGAAATTCTGTCTGAGTAGCGAAACAACGACGCGAAGACCTCGCGCGCCAGTTCGGGTTTCATGGCACGGTATCCCATGGACACGCCGTTCAACCCGCAGAAGGTGCAGTGTGACCGCTCTCCCCACCAGCAACCGCGGGATGTTTCAAACGGCAATACCGGCTTGGCGCCCGTGTCAGCAAAATAGCTCTCAAAGTTGTCGAGAAACGGCTCATAATCAAGCTTGATGGGCGTATCAATATGCAGGTCTTCACCAATGGTTTCGGGGCCAGACTTCGGGAACGCGGAATTCTTATGGAAGACCCCGCGGATGGCCTGGCATTTTGACAAGTCTCCTTCCATGCAGTGCCGGACGAATGCGGGAAAGCCTTTGAGGGCCGGGCCCGAAAATACGTAGTCAATGTCCGCAACCCGCTCCGCGATCACGCGGCCCATGGGGAATTCGCAATTCGCGCCGCCGATCACGGTGATGATCGAAGGATTGCGTTGCTTCAGCTTGCGCGCCATGGCAAAGCTGGCAAGGTTCTGCATGAACATTGAGGTGAATCCCACGATATGGCTCTTATCCAGTTCATACTGTGAAATCAACTTGTCCATCAGCTCACCGAGCCCCGGACGCTTTTGAGCAAGCGATTGCTTCAGCCGCAGCACGTCCGGCGTTTTGATGGGGAAATACCGCGTGAAGTATTTGTCGCTGTTGTCAGCAAGGTCTGGGAAAGCTACCTGCTTGAATATCCAGTCGCCCAGTCCGGTATTGAAAGACTCCATGGAATTGGTTAGGTAGTCATAAAATTCAATGCCGAAATACTTTGCAAAATCGTGGCTGAGATACAACAAGTCGACTTCGACTTGCTTCGGGAATTCGGCCTCAAGCACCGCTTTCAGTTGGGTGAGCGCAATCGACGGCAGGCCGAGGTTTGCGAACGGCATGTTGATCAAAGATATTTTGTACATTTTTCTTATCCTAAAGATCGCGCTGTTGGCAGACGCGACGATTCATCTCTCGTTCAGCGGATTGGCGGAGAGCATGAGTATGCGGCCATTTCCGGCGAGACAAGGACCACAGCTGGGTGTTCAGTTTGTGGTGGTGCTCCGAAAAGTGTGAGTTGATCTTTTTGCTAACAGCTTCTCACAGCACGGCGCGGCGCTGTGCTGCGTGCGAGCTGAGTCATTTTGCTTGGAAATGGGAGTCTGTTTCTTTTTCTTTAGACGCCGGCCTCTACCAAAATGTAATAAAGGCCGGCGTGAAAACATCGATAGCCAAGAAGACCAGGCGCCTGCTCATTCGTCGCGCAGCGCAATCATCGGATCAACCTTGGTTGCGCGCATGGCGGGAGCATAACTGGCACAAAACGCGATGCCAACTAACAGAAAGGCAATGGCAATCAGAACACCTATATCCGCCGGGCCTACGCCATACAACCAACTGGCGATAAGATGCCTGAGCGCAAATGCACCGGCCAATCCAGCCACGGAACCGATGATGCCGAGAAGGATTCCCTGCCTGATCACCATGCGGGAAATATCGCGGCGTTGTGCGCCCAGGGCCACACGGATCCCTATCTCGCGGGTCCGCTGGGCCACAGAGTAGGAAACGACGCCATACAGCCCAACCGAAGTCAGAAATAGCGCTACTGCCGCGAAGATCCCGAGCAACAAAGTGTCAAAACGGGGTGTGGCCACGGAATCGCTCACATAGTCGTCTAGAGTTTTTACATCGCGCAGCGGTACCTGCTTGTCAAGAGCCCTCACCGCGTTCCGCAAATCCGGGACCAAACTATCAGGTTCGCCCACGGTGCGCACCACCACGGTCATGATCCCTGTCATGATCTGCGATTCCGGCAGATAGATTTCCGGCGCCGATGCCGTACCCAATCCGCTATATTTCACGTCTCCCACAACCCCTACGATCTCACGGGTGGGAGTGCCGGACGCGAAATTGTAGGTGAGCAATATACGTTTGCCGATGGGATTCTCGCCGGCAAAGAAATTGCGGGCGAGGGTTTGATTGATGATCACAACGGGTGGCGCCTTATCGTCGTCCCGTTGGGTAAAATCCCGGCCCGCCAGCAGCCGTATTCTCATGGTCTTCATGTAATCAAGAGAACTGATCCGCACAGGAGTAATCGGACGCTCTGATTCGGCAACAGGGTGGCCTACAACCTCAAAGGTTGAAGAAATCTGGTCCTGATCGGATCCCAGGGGCAAACCACGGACCGAGCTGGCCGATTTGACTCCGGGCAAAGTCCTGATGTGCTCCAGAAGGCGGTCGTAAAACAATGAGCGCTGCTGGCCCGCATAGAGCGGAGGCAAATCGATTCCAAATGTAATTGTGTGGTCAGAAGCAAATCCCGGGTCCACATGAAGAAGCCGAACCAGGCTCTGAAGCAGCAGGCCGGCGCCCGACAGCAACACCATGGCCAGGGCCACTTCCGCAATAATGATGGAGCTGCGCACCTGCTTGTGTCGCTGGCCGCCAGTCCCGCCGCGGCTGCTGTCATTCAAGCTGGCGGTGAGGTGTCCGTGCCAGTTCTGTGCTACTGGAAACATGCCAAAGATCAAACCGGTAAGCAAAGAAATCAGCAGCGCGAAACCGAGCACGCGGAAATCAATTTGAGCATCGGCAACGCGGCCCAGTGACTTCGGCGCAAGGCGCATCAGGCCGTGGGCCAGGTCTGCCAGCAGTAGCCCAACTAATCCGCCGATTACGCCAAGCACAACGCTTTCCGTCAGCAACTGGCGCGCAACGCTTGTTCGGGATGCGCCTAGCGCAAAGCGTAGCGCGATTTCACGTTGCCGTGAGGTAGACCTTACCAGCAGCAGGTTGGCCACATTGGCGCAGGCAATCATCAACACCAGCGTTACCGCCCCGAACAGGAAGAGCAACGGCGCCCGCATATCGCCGACAACTCGATCGATTTCAGAAGTAACCGTTACAGTCCTGGGCCGATTTTCCGGATACGCCTTGTTCAACGCCTGTTGGATCGAATTCATCTCGACCTGGCCCTGCTGAAGGTTTACTCCTGGCTTCAGCCGTCCCACTACATCAAGAAAGCTGACGCCTCGCTGGGTGGTCAGAGGCGGGCCTGTCGCCGTGGGCTGCGCGTAAAGGGCGATTGTCGTCCAGAAGTCCACGGGATCGCTCTGGACGGGAAACTGGAAACCGGAAGGCATGATCCCAACAACGGTAAACGACTGGCCATTCAGATTTACGGGCCGTCCAACAACGCCAGGGTCTGAACTAAACTGGCCCTGCCACAGCTTATAACTCAGAATCACCGGCAGGCTGTTAGGACCGGGCTGGTCCTCATCTGCAGTAAAGCCTCTGCCCTTGATTGGAGCTACTCCCAGCGTGGAAAGGAAGTTCGCTGACGTGATGGAGCCTATGAGATGAACTGAATCGCTAGGAGTAACAAGCGTGAAATCATCCAAATGCCATGCCGTCAAACTCTCAAAGCTTCTGTTTTGCGATCTCCAATCCAGAAAAACTGGATATGACACTGGGCTGATCTGGTTATTGCGCGTGATATCAGTGCTGGTAATGGCAGCCAGACGGTCAGCATTCTGGTACGGTAGTGGGCGCAACAACACGGCGTTGATTACACTAAACATTGCCACACTGGCGCCAATGCCAAGCGCCAAGGTCATAATCGCCACTATTGAAAAGCCTGGGTTCTTGAACAACGTGCGCAATGAGAGGCGTATGTCTTGCAAAAGCATATGTTTACCAGCCTTTTTGGTTCTTGAAATTGTAAGCTAGCTGCCCAAAACTGCATCAATAATAGGTTGATCCCGTCCAAACGAAGGTATTGGGTCTGAAAACTTCCATTTTTGGAACTATCCTTCAACGGCCGCAAGTTCCGGCTCTGACCAGAACGTCATTTCACCGTCTTCGTAGACCCACATATTTACGTTGATCGCCAAACTCTCAGAGATGGCCTGGTGCCACCAGAAGATGGGTATATAAAGGATATCGCCGGGCTCGAGAGTACACTCGAAGCCGTCCAGTTCCCGGCTTAGCGGATAATTTTCAAAATCCGGGTTGTCACGGTCCACCGGGCTCGCCCAGCAAAAGTCGGTAAGCTTCCTGGGATACAGAAGCGGGTGCTGTTCAGGCGAGAACAGGAGAAACTTCTTTTGCCCCACTACCTGAGCGTTGAGGTTGTCATAGTTGTCATTGTGAATGGTTGATTTCTGCCCGAAAGCTCCGATCCAGAGCCGCGTTTCCTGCTTGTCTTTGCCGGGAAATAGCTTGGGGAAGCTGAAATGAGACCGCAAAGGCTTCAGGTGCTCGCGGGTGAGAGGATTATCGAAAGAGATATTGCCGAGAAATGGAGGCCTGCCTGTACGTGTGGGATCGGCAATGGCATCAAAATATTGGCCCAGGGTCATGGAAGTGGCGCCCACATTCTTGAAAAACACTTCGAATTCGTTGTCGCTCCCGCGAAGCGGCACGACGATGTGTCCAAACACCTGCTTCATCGACTCCGGCTTCCACAGTTTTCTCGCCACCCAGTTGTCAGTAAACCCTGTAAGAATGACAGGGGTTTTGTGAAAATAATTGGACTGGAACTCATTCATGGTAGGCCGGTGAATTCTTTGCACTGGGGATAGTTTCATGGTCTTATAACCTCCAACTGCGCATCTCAAGCGCGACTAAGCGCCGGGCACGCGATAAAAGAATCTGTATTTAGCAAGGGCAGATAGACGTGGACTTTGCAGATCTTTAGAGAGACTCCCTGCCTACAGCGGCAGCGGCCTCCGCGGCACGCTCTGAGAGATCATTTAGCCTGCGGCTCAACGCTTCGGCTATCACGGTAACGTTTGGCCGTCGAATCATCGTGTAGTGATCGCCGGGAATAGAGTGGCATTCCACTCCCCCGCCAGCCCATTGCTCCCATTGCCGGGCCAACTGCTCCGGCGCCTGTCCTTCGGCTGCCAGCAGGAGAAGGATGTTCTGTTCAGCTTGGCGGAGAGAATAACGCTCCATCGCTCGGAAGTTCCGGGAAAAGATTTCAATCAGCCTGGTCATTTCCGCATGCGCGTTTTCTCCGGGCACCACACCGTACTGAACCAATGCATTTTGGACCATGGTCCATTGTTCCTCGGGTCCAAGTTCTTCAAAACTATTCCGCATCGCATCGGCGTCCTTGCCCAACAAACGCGCCATGTCTCCGGCAAACCAGCGAAGCACGTCGGAGTCTTCAAGAGTCTTGTCACTCGACGCGTTGTCGATGGGATAGGTATCAATCAGGGCGAGCAGTCCAACCGTCTCGCCTTCATCCGTCAGTTGCCGTGCAATCTCCCATGCCAGCAGGCCGCCAAGCGACCATCCACCCAATTGGTATGGCCCCGAGGGTTGCACGCTCCGCATTGCCTGTATGTAAAGGGCCGCCATCTGTTCAAAAGTCGTCGCAGCATCCGTTTTCAACGTCGGCGCAGGGGCTTGAAGCCCATAGAACGGTTGCTCCACGCCCAGTTCACGGGCAAGGTCGGCATAGCAGAGAACATTTCCTCCTACCGGGTGAACGGCGAAGAACGGGGTCCGGCTTCCATAAGGTTGAATTTCGACAATGATTGCTGGCTGGTCCGATGGCTGGTCCGAGACCTGTTCCAGCAATCGCGCCAGACTTGCAATTGTGGGAGCGCGAAAGAGGTCACGCAATGACAAATCGCGCTTGAGCCGGTCCTGGACCATGCTGCGCATCCGAATTGCCAGCAGAGAATGTCCTCCCACTTCAAAGAAGTCGTCGTGAATGCTCACCTGCTCCAACCCGAGCAGTTCACTCCATATGTTTGCCAGTTCCTTTTCCAGAAGAGTTTCCGGGACTACGTATTGCTCGCAGCGAGGAAGCGCGTCGGCCGTTGGAGAAGGCAACGCTTGCCGGTCAATCTTCCCATTGGTGGTTAGAGGAAGCTCATCCAGCTTCACAAAGTGAGCTGGAACCATGTACTCGGGAAGATGCTGCTTCACGCTCGCTCGCAGAGCGTTGACCGGCCTCTCGCCGGGCATCACCACGTAAGCAACCAGTTGTTTCTCGCCAAACTGCGTATCGCGGGTTATTACCACAGCCTGCTCTACGCCCTCTGCTCGCTCCAATGCGGCCTCAATCTCGCCGAGTTCAATGCGGTATCCGCGCACCTTTACCTGATTATCAAGCCGCTCAATGAATTCGAGGTTCCCATTGCTCGACCAGCGAACAAGATCTCCCGTACGGTAAAGCCGTGATCCAGGTTCATGGCTGAAGGGGTTGGGCACGAATTTCTTGGCCGTCAGCTCTGCCGAGTTCAGGTACCCGCGGGCAAGCCCCGCTCCACCTGTATAGAGCTCTCCCGGAACACCTATAGGCACTAGATTCATTTTTTCGTCCAGCACGTATACCTGCGTGTTGGAGATCGGTTTGCCAATAGGGACAGAGCCAGGCCCGGCATCCTCCACCTTCTCCATACGATGGCATGTTGTGAATGTGGCGTTCTCCGTGGGACCGTAGCCGTTGATCAGGACTTGTCCTGGAGCGCTCTGAAGCGCCCTGCGTGCCCACGCGGGTGACACGACATCGCCGCCAACGATCAGTTGCCGTACTCCTTGCAGCTTTTCGCCTGCAACCTCGAATATCTGATGAAAGAGCCCGGAGGTGAGCCACGCCGTATCCACAGCCCGGGTTTCAATAAACTCGGCCAAATCTTCGATCGCCGCAGTGCCCGCTGTAAAAACGGCCAGCGTGCCTCCATTGAGCAGGCAACCCCAGATTTCCAGGACGGAAGTATCAAAGCCGATAGGCGCAAACTGGAGAAACTTTCTTCCGCCGGAAAGGTCGGCGAAGTTGCAGCCACGCACCAGCCGCACCACACTGCTGTGAGAAACCCCTACAGCCTTTGGAGCGCCGGTGGAACCCGATGTATAGATAACATAGGCCAGATTATCGGATGTCGCAAGGCACACGGGCGCGGAGGTTGAGTTGCCGGCAATTTCCGCCCAATTCGAATCCGGACAGATAACCTGCACGTTGCTATCCGCGAAGAGTCCCCTTGTCGATGGTTGCGCAAGGACTATGTCTATGTTCGAGTCCGCAGCCATATACCGCAATCTTTGCTCAGGGTAGGTTGGATCGAGCGGCACATACGCTCCTCCGGATTTGAGGATCGCTAACAGAGACACCACCATCTCCAGGCTGCGTTCTATACAAATTCCGACCTTTACTTCCGGACCTACGCCGAGCCGCTGCAGGTAATGCGCCAATTGGTTCGCGCACTGGTCAAGCTCGTTATAGGTAAGCCACCGTGTCTCATAATCAACGGCCACGGCCTCGGGTATTAGGCTGGCTTGCTCCTCAAATAGCTGGTGCAGACATTTCTCGCGTGGATACTCTGCCTCAGTGCGGTTCCACGTCACCACCATCTGGCGCCGCTCTTGTTCCGTCAGCATTGAGAATTCGGAGATCACCTGTTCTGTGCCGGTCACCATGGCGTTGAGTATGGCCTTGTAATGGTCTACCATCCGGCTGATTCTCTCCGCAGTGAATAGATCGGTGTTGTATTCCAGCGCGCCCCTTACCTCCGACCCCGTGTCCCACAGCTCCAGCGTAAGATCGAATTTCGCAATGGAGGCCTCCACGCCCGAAAACGGAAGGAGCTTGCTCATCCCCAGTTGCAACTCTGAAGGAGGAATGTTCTGCAGAACAAACACCGTCTGAAAGAGAGGCGACTGTCCCAGATCACGCTTTGGCCGCAACTCCTCAACCAGCTTTTCAAAAGGGACATCCTGGTGCGTATAAGCTTCGAGCGTCACCTCTTTCACGCTTTCCAACAACTCTGAGAGGCTCATTTGACCAGTGAGCTTGCTGCGCAAAACCAGGGTATTAACGAAAAAGCCGATAAGCCCTTCTGTCTCCGCCCGCCTGCGGCCGGCAATCGGGGCCCCGACGGCAAAACTCTCCTGCCGCGTGTAGCGATATAACAGGACCTGAAAGGCAGCCAGCAACGCCATATATAAGGTTGCGGATTTGGCCTTTGCCAAGCTCCTGATCTTGTCCGTGAGTCCCTGCGGCAGGGCAACCGTCATGCGATCACCGTTCTGGGTCTGGATAGACGGACGCGGACGGTCCGTGGGCAGATCCAGCACTTCCACATTCGCCAGTTGCTTTCTCCAGTAGTCCAGCTGCTGGTCCATCATCTCGCCGTGCAGCCATTGCCGCTGCCACACGCTGTAATCAACATATTGAATCGGCAATTCAGCCAAAGGCGAGGGCTTGCCCGCACTGAAACTGGAATAAAGGGTGGATACCTCACCCATCAATACTCCCATCGACCAACCATCACAGACGATGTGGTGCATTGTCACCAGCAATACGTGCTCTTCGGCCGCCAGGCGCAGCAGCTTGACGCGAATGAGCGGGCCACGGCTGAGATCAAAAGACTTTCTCGCTTCTTCTCGCGCCAGCAATCTGGCCTGTTCTTCGCGGTCGGCCAGTGAAGCCGCGCTTAAGTCCACGAATGCCAACTGGAAACTAAATGTCTCCTCGATCACCTGCTGAGGTTCGCCCTGAATCAGCACGAAGTGAGTGCGCAAGGGCTCATGCCTGCGCACAACTTCCTGGAAAGCCCTCTCCAGGACCTTAACATCAATTGGTCCCGGCACTCGCACGGCCGCAGGAACGTTATAAGCGGAGGTTGCCGGCTCTAGTTGGTCAATGAACCAAAGCCTCTGCTGCGCATAAGAGAGCGGCATGAAATGCTCACGCGGGACTCTGACGATTGGCGAACCTTTTTCTGTGTTGCCCGCCTCAAGCAGTTGCTCCACCACGGTGGAGAGTTGCGCTACCGTAGGCGCCTCGAATAACCGGCGCAGGGGAAACTCCACCTGAAAAGCGCTATTAATGCGCGCCATCACCTGCATGGCCAGCAGCGAATTTCCACCAAGTTGGAAGAAATTGTCGTGGATGCCGATTCGATCTACGGCAAATGTCCGTACCCAGATGCTCGCCAACTTTTCTTCAATCTCGTTGCGCGGCGCCACATATTCCGGCGCAGCTTCAGAAGCTTCTTCCGCTTGCAGCACGCGTATTAAGGCCTTGCGGTCCACGCGGCCATCCACCGTTCGCGGGACTCTCTCAATCTGGATGAAGCGCTTGGGTGTCATGATCAGAGGCAGCTGCTCCAGCAAAGACCGCCGCAGATCTTCCGCCACCAGCGTCTGCCCGTCCTTGCCTTCCACCAGGGCAACCAGGCTGGCTTCCGCTTTTTCGTCCGCCTCTCGCATCACCACCGCGGCGCCGCTCACTTGATCTTGCTCCAGCAGGGCTGCTTCGATTTCTTCGGCTTCTACTCGGACGCCATCTACATTGGTTCGCCCATCTGTGCGTCCACAAAACTCCAGGGCCCCGTCGGCGCGCCGCCACGCCCAATCGCCGGTGCGGAACATCTTTGCGTTGATGCTTTCGCTGTAAGGATCAGCCACAAAGACGCCCGCGGTCATCTGCTCGTCAGACTCATAGCCCAGAGCCAGCGAATCGCCCCCCAGGTAGATCTCGCCCAGCATGTCTTCACCTGCAGGCTCCAGGCGTTGGTCCAGCAAATATATGCGAATCCCGTCTTCAACCTTTTTCACGGGCACGGCGTCGGATGGGGTGATTGCAGCGAGAGAGAACAGCAGCGCTCGCCCGCCAGCCTCGCTGTATCCATAAGCGCCATAAACCCGCTGCAGCGCTTCCGGTGGAAGCGTCTTCCGCAACTGCTGCAACACGGAGATCCGCTCTTCACATACGACCTGGCACACATTCTTAAGCGCCCACGGAAATTCCCGCTCCACGGATTCCAGCAACGATGATGACGCCCACCAGACTGTTACTTTCTGGTCGCGCAAAAGGGCCGCCAGCTTACGCGGCGCCTGCGAGCTGGGAAGGGCCACAAGGCACGCCCCTGCCCCCAGTGTTCGAAACATCTCGATGCTGGCGACTTCTCGCGCGAAGCTCAACACCTGGGCTATGCGGTCGGATTCGCTGGTCTTTGACCGTCCTGACTCTGTGGATATAGCGGGGCCAAATAATGCGTGGTGCTTAATCACGACTCCCGTTGGCCGCGCGCCGGCGCTCGATCGGGGCAGCACACAGGCCACATCACCGGCATTGATTGTTACGTTCGGATCCTCTTCACTCTGCTCCGATACTTCCGTCCGCTCTTCATCAATCAGCAACCATCGCGCAGCCAGAGGCAGCGGATTCTCCGGCAGGGTCTTCTCCCCGATCACAAGAGATACGTCGAAATTCTTCAGCATCCTGCTAATTCGCTGCGGCCGCTCATCCGGCTCCAACCCCACCAGCACTCCTCCGGACTTGAGAATGCCGAGAGCCGCTGCGACCAGGTCCTCGGGCTGCTCCAGCCACAAACCGACACGCGCTCCCGGGGTGACCCCCTCTTTTATAAGGTAGTGCGCCCACTGGTTGACCCGGCGGTTTAATGAGGCATAACTCAAATCGCCATCTTTCGTGTGTAATGCAATTGCGTGCGGATTTCGCTTCGCGTGATCGGCCACCAGCACCCCAATATGCTGTTCGCGCGGAACCTCCAGTGCCGGGCCATTCCAGCCAGGCTCGTCCATCAATTGCTGGCGTTCGGCGGCAGTGAGAAGAGAAATGTCTGAGATGCAGACCTCGGGATCGTGGATTATCTGCTCCAATGCCACACGCAACCGTGCGAGCAGCCGCTCCACATCCTGCTGGTCATACAGGCGCCGGCTGTAATGGCAATTGAAAGTAAGCTCCGCGCCAGGACGAATTACAATCGCCAGCGGATAGTTATTGATTTCAATTGAGGTCACCGCAGTCACTTTCAGAGAATGCGCGCTCCATTCCTCCATGGCCGCATTTACAGGGTAGTTCTCAAACACAATGATGTTCTCGAACAGCGTGGTTCCGCGGGGGATATCGCTCCACTCCTGCACTTTCAACAGCGAACTGTATTCGTAGTCCAGCCCTCGGGCTTGCCGCTGCTGCACACGCGCCTGTAATGCGGAAGCTCTCTCGTCACCCCGTAAACGTACGCGCACAGGCAAAGTGTTGATGAACAACCCCACGGTATTTTCAAAGGCCCCGCCGCCTCCTGATCGCCCGGATGCGGTGGCCCCAAAGACCACGTCGTTTGCACCGCTATAGCGGCTCAGCACGATGGCCCATGCACTCTGCACAATGGCGCTCGGCGTCACTTGCTGCCGTCTCGCCATTTCATCGAGCTTTTCTGTATAGGCACGGCCCAAACAGGCTTCCAGCTTCCCGTACTCCTCTTCGCCTTCCGGCCAGGCTTCTCTTTTCCGCTCAATGCCCAGACGAGTGGACCCGGTGAAGCCCTTCAGTTCTTCGCGCCAAAAGGCTTCCGCCTTCTTTTCATCCTGTTTCTGCAGCCATGTGATGTAGTCTCGATAAGGACGTGGATTCCTCAACTGCGGTTTTTGCCCTTGTGTGTAAGCCGCATAGAGCGCGAATGCCTCTTCCATCACTATCTGCAGGCACCATCCATCCAGCACGATATGGTGGCTGTTCCAGATAAAATAATAGTTTTCCTCCCCAGTTCTGATCAGCGACAGCCGCAGCATTGGGGCTTCCTTAAAGTCGAAGCCCTGGTTGCGCTCTTCCAGGATCAGCTTTCGCCACTTCGCTTCCTGCTCAGACTTGTCATATCCGCGCCAGTCTTCTTCCCTCCACGGCAGCTCGACGCTCTTCCGCACGACCTGCATTGGTCTCTCCAGCTCTTCCCACAAAAATCCGGTACGGAGAACTGCATGCCGCTGGACAACCTCTTTCCAGGCGCGCCGGAGCGCCCGTACGTCCAACGCAGCTTCAAGCTGGCAGCTCAGCACCAGGCAATACATTCCTGCCCCCGGCTCGCATAGGCAGTGAAACAATATTCCCTGCTGCATTGGAGACATCAGATAAATGTCTTCCACGTTGGCCAGCTTGATGGGCTGTGTGGACGGTACGGGCTTAACGCTGGTTGCACTCATGGTCTGTTTCTCTTTTATGAAACCTTGGCGCCTGTGCTTTGTGCCTGGCACGAACCGGCTGTAATTCAGCGGGTTCGGCGATAATGGAATGTTGGAGTGGATTATTTGTTCAGCAAGGCCCCAATTTGCATAAGTTCGTCTTGGGTCATGTTATTGGCTGCGGGGAAATCGGACGGTGTGAAGCCACCCGCTTCGTCTTTGCGGCAATGTGCTATCACCTCTCGCAGACATTGCATGTATCTGTGGGCCAGGCCCTCGATAGTTTCGCGGCGATGCAGTTTATCGCTGTAGCTCCAATTTACTTGCAGCTTTCCCTGCACCACCATGGCATTCACATCCAGCACATAGGCGCGGCGATTCTTCCCGGCTGCAGCCTTGCCGCTGCTTTCCAGGGCAAGCTTGAACAAGCGCGGCTCTCCAACCAGCGCGTCCAATTGGCCCAGGTAGTTGAAGATGATCTCCGCCTTCGGCATCTCCTGAAATTGCTTCCGCGTCGTCTCATTCTCACTTGCATGCCGAAGCAGTCCATATCCCAATCCTCGATTGGGCACGGCCCTCAACTGCTCTTTGGTTGTACTCAGCGCCTCCGCCGGCCTCCACTGCCCTGTTGGGTTCCCAGCCAGCAGCACAGGGTAAAGCGCGGTAAACCAGCCGACTGTCCGCGATAAATCTATTGCCGCCGACAATTCTTCTCGCCCGTGGCCTTCCAAGTCGACCAGGACTTGGCTGCTTCCGGTCCACTCGCCGAAAACCTGGCCGGCAACCGTCAGCAGCACGTCATTGATCTGTGTGTTGTAGACGCTGGGGATATCTTGCAGGAGCTCGCGTGTCTCCTCCGCCTCCAGAGTCATTGACACGCTACGCAGCGTATCGACTGTGTTGCTCTCTTCCTGCACTTGCGAGTAGTCGCGTGGCAACGCGCCCACGTTCTTTCTCGCCTCAGAGCACCAATAGTCCGATTCCCTCAGGACCTGCTCTTCCCTGGTGTATTGCCGCAGCGCTTCTGACCACCGCTTGTAAGACGTGGTCTTGAATCCCAGGTTGACCGGTTGGCCTTGAGCCAGTTGTTCGTAGGCGCGCTCCAGATCGGTCAACAAAGTGCGCCACGAAACTCCATCAACCACAAGGTGATGGATGACCAGCAACAATCTCCTGCCTGCGCCGCCCAGGTCATACTCGACAGCCTTGATCAAGAGACCACCTTGAAGGTCCAGGCTTGCATGTACAACGTTGGCGTCACTTTCTAAGGCCGCCTTTTGCTCACGCTCCTGCAAGTTGCTGAGGTCGCGGCGCTGATAGATTTCCCGCGGCGATTCCAATTCAACAGCTTGCTCCCAACCTTGATCTCCGCGTGTAAACCTCATACGCAGGACATCGTGCTGCTGTAGGAGTGCCAGGACAGCATTCTCCAGGTGCCTGGAATCGGCGCCGGGAGTCAGGTCCAGCAGCACAGCCTGATTGAAATGCTCCGGCTTTGCCAGGTTCCACTCAAAGAAAGCGGCTTGAATAGGCGTGAGCGGTACGGGTCCTGTAATGGCCCCCTGGTCCGCCTCAGTCTCCGCGCTGCGAGTGCCTGCCACCTCAGCCAATTCGGCAATCGTCGGGCGCTCGAAGAGTTGGCGCGGCGTAATATGCACGCCTGCATCCTGGGCCTGAGTGACGACCTGAATACTCAAAATTGAATCGCCACCCAGCTCGAAAAAGTTATCGTGTATTCCTACCTGCTCACGTTTTAAGAGGCGCGCCCAGATTGCGGCCAACGTCTCTTCAACCTGGTTTCGCGGACCTTCATCCTTCTTGTGCCGCAATCTGGCAGCCAGGGCTTGTGTATCCACTTCCCCGCGGGCCGTCCTGGGAATGGCATCTACTGTCGCAAAATTGACCGGGACCATCCATTCCGGCAGCCGCTCTGCTGCGAACGTCCTTAGCTCTTCGCTATCGATGGCGTAATCGCTGGCCGTGACAAGCACCGCGGACAAAGCAATGGTTCCTTCGCTGGTTTCCTGGGCCATGACCGCGGCTTCGCGGATCCCTTCATGTTGTCCCAGGATGACTTCTACCTCTTTTGTTTCCACGCGCTGACCGCTGATCGTCAAGCGGCCATCTGTGCGTGGGCCGAACTCCAGCCAACCTTCCGCACTCCGCCGCGCCACGTCGCCGGTGCGGTACATCTTCATTCCGGGCGTCTTGGCAAAAGGATCGGGAACAAATGTCTGCGCGTTACGCCGAGGCTGCTTTTCATATCCGCAGGAAATTTCTTCGCCGCCAAGATAAACCTCACCTAATACACCTTCCGGCGCCGGCTGTAACTGACGGTCCAGAAGGTAAATCTTCCGGCCGGCGGCAACCGCGTCGGTTGCTATCGCGCCCCCATCTACGAGCTTTTTTAGTGGATACAACACGCATGGCCCGCCTGCTTCGCTGTAACCATAGACTCCGTAAACGCGTTCCAGCGTCTGCGATGGCAAGGTTTGCGCTAGTGAACCGGCGAGGCGAAGAGGATCTTTAATCAGAATGAGGCGCACTTTCTTAAGGGCCAGTGGGAACTGCGACGCAAGGCGCGTGAACACTGCACTTGAGGTAGCCAGCACTGTTACGCGCTGCTCGCGCATAAACTCAGCAAATTTGCGTGGCGGCAATGGCTGCCGGGGAACGCTGACGATGCAAGCCCCTGTAGCCAGGGCCGTGAAAATTTCAAAGCATGTTCCATCCAGAGAAAAGTCCAGAGTATGTGCAACCCGGTCACTCGCGGCTACAGCCAGCTCACCTGCGAATTTTGCCGACCGCAAAGACCTGTGCGAGATCAATGTGCCGTGCGCTGCTCCATCTGGACTGGAGTGGTACAGCAGGCAGGCCAGGCTGTCAGCATTTAGCGGGACATTGAGTTCGTGATCGCTTTGCCGTTGCAACTCTTCCTGATGTGCATCCATCAGCACCAGCGCCCCAGATTCGCCAAACCTATGTTGCAAGCGCTGCTCCGTGATGATTACGCCGGCATCCGCGTCCTGCAGAATCCCGGCGGTGCGCATTGCGGGCTCGTCCGCCTTCACCACGACGAATGCTGCTCCAGTCTTCAGGACAGCCAGCATCGCTACTATCAGGTCGAATTCCTGGTCCAGGCATATCGCTGCACGTTTTCCTTGGCTGAGCCCAAGGCCTTGTAAGTAGTGGGCCAACCGATTTGCCCGCTGATTGAGTTCTCCATAGGAGAGTTGCTTACTGCCGGCAATAATGGCAGCCGTTTGCGGCGTTTTCTCTGCGTGCGTGGATATCATCTGCGCGACCGTTGTCTTGTCGGACGCAGCCGGCTCCGCGCCACTCCAGCCCCTGGCCAGGAGCTGTTGCTGCTCCTGAGTCAGGAGCGATATGTTTTCCACTTGCTGGTCTGCCGCAGCAGCCATTTGCTCAAGCACTGTGCGCAGTTGGTCGGACACCCTCTCGATGGTCGCGTGGGCAAACAAGGTGCGATCATATTTAAAGACCATGATCATGTCCTTGCCAGGCACGGCCACCAGTGAGATGGGATAATTTGTAACGTCAAAATTCGAAACAGAGTCGATCTGCAGGCTGGAATCAACCTGCTTTTCCATGGCTGTCTCGGCGGGATAGTTCTCAAAGACGAAAAGGCTTTCGAATAGCCGGACCCCACGAGGCATCTGGCTCCACGCTTGTACTTTGGGAAGCGGGCTATATTCATAGTCGCGCAGTTCCACTTGCCGCTTCTGCAAACGCCGCAGGTAGCTCGCAACTGTTTCTTCACTCTTGATCTGCACACGGGTCGGCAATGTGTTGATGAACAAGCCGATCATGTTCTCAATGCCCGGCAACTCCGCAGGACGCCCGGACACCGTTGTGCCAAAGATGACGTCGGGACACCCGGTATAACTCGCGAGCACCCGGGCCCATGCGCCCAGCATGACGGTGTTCAACGTTACCTGCTGTTCACGCGCCAGCTTTTCCAATCGTTCGGTGAGTTCGCGGCCGACTCCTGCCCGCTTTTCTCCAAAACGCTCCTCTCCTTTTTCCAGCTCCCGCCTGTGCTGCTTGATTGCAAGCTCGTGTGACCCACTAAAGCCGCCCAGGTCGGCGCGCCAGAAGGCCTCGGCCTCCTCCTCATTCTGTCGTTGCAGCCATGCAATATATTCCCGGTAGGCCGGAACACGCTTGTGCGCAGGCTCTTTTCCTTCACGATAGGCCTTGTATACGTTGAAGACTTCGCCAATCAGCTGCGGGCGGCACCATCCATCCATCAGGATGTGGTGGGTGCTCCACACGAAGTAGTAGCTCTCTTCGCCGGTCCTGATGAGTGCCAGGCGCATCAAAGGCGCTTTACGGAAATCAAAACCTCTCTCCCGGTCTTCCTGTAAAAATTTCTCCCATTTTTCTTTTTGCACGGCAATCGGGTACTCGCGCCAGTCATGCTCGAGCCACGGTACTCCCACTCTCTCATGCACAACCTGGACCGACTGCTCCAGGCCTTCCCAGATAAATGCGGTCCTCAGGATCGCGTGGCGTCTAACAACTTCTTCCCATGCTCTGCGGAAAGCTGCCGGAGCAATTCCCTTGCGGATGTGACAGGCTAATTGCAGGAAATGCATGCTCGAACCTGCCTCATACAAGCCATGAAAGAGCAGGCCTTGCTGCATTGCCGACATTCCATAGACATCTTCAAGCCCAATCCCTTTGCCGATGATGCGGTCCACTTGCTGCTGAGTCAGCTGCGCCAGCGGGAAATCCGATGGTGTGTGCCCACCAGCATGTTCGCTGCGGCAATGCTCAATGATCTCCCGCAAGCAGCTCACATACTGTTGAGCGGCTTTCTCAATGCTCTCGCGCCGGGTCACGTTGGCGTTGTATGTCCAACCGATCTGCAACTGGCCATTGGCGACCATACCGCCTACATCGACTACGTGCTGGCGATGGTTCTCCGGCGATACCGACCTGCCGCTGCCTTCCTGCGCCGGACGAAACAGTTTCGATTCACGGAACACCTGATCAAATTGTCCCAGGTAGTTGAAGCTGATTTCAGACTGCGGCAAAGCCGCTAACTCGCGACGGATAGTTTCGTCTTCTGTTACGTGACGCAGCACTCCATATCCAAAACCGCGGTTGGGCACACGACGCAGCTGTTCCTTGGTCTGCTTAAGGGCCTTGCCAACCTCCCAGTTCTCTTCCACTTCCAGCAGCACCGGATAGATCGAAGTGAACCAGCCTACGGTCTCCGACAAGTCCACGCCAGCAAGCACTTCTTCACGCCCGTGGCCTTCAAGATCAACCAGTACCTGGCGGCTTCCTGTCCATTCGGCGCACACGCGGCCCAGCGCGGTCAGCAGCACATCGTTGATCTGCGTGTGATACACGCGCGGCACTTCCTGCAGTAACTCTCGCGTTTCTTCTTCTGCCAGCGAGACCACGACGGTCTGAAGGTCTTCTGTCGTCGCATCCTGCATGCCCGCCACTTCCAGGTCTTTGGGCAACGGCTTTACTTTTTTGCGAGGCTCGGCGCACCAGTAGGCCATCTCCCGCTTCAGCCGTTCTTCACTGCCATATTGCTTCACCCATTCGGACCACTTACGGAATGAAGTGGTCTTTCCAAAACTGGGCGCTTGACCATTTTTAAATTGCTCATAGCCGCGCTCCAGGTCAGCCAGCAAAATTCTCCAGGATACGCCGTCGATAACGAGATGGTGGATCACCAGCAGCAGGCGCTTGTTCTTTCCGGGCCCCAGATCGTACTCAACCGCAGCCACCAGCCGTCCGGCTTCTAAATCCAGGCTCGCCTGCGCCCGGTCGGCATCAAGCTCCATGACGAGTTTCTGATCACTCTCTTCGAGCGAGCTGAAATCCTTGCACTCATAAAACTCTTCCGAGGCGCGCTCTTTGCACAACTGCAGTGTCCCTTGTTCGGTTCGCTCGTACTTCATGCGCAGTACTTCATGCTGCTGCAACAATTCTCCCAATACCTGTTTCACAAGGGCTGAATCCACCTCGGGCTTCAGCTCCAGCATCACCCCCTGGTTGTAATAGCCGGGATCGGGCAGCTTCCATTGGAAGAAGGCCGCCTGGATCGGAGTCAATGGGACCGGGTCGGCGCTCCAGGCACTGGCTGTTGCGGTTGGCGTTGATGCGGTCACGCCTGCCACCTCAACCAGCTCTGCGATTGTCTGGCATTCAAAGATCTGCCGCGGTGTCAGTTGCACTCCAGCTTCCCTGGCCCGGCCAATTACCTGGATGCTCAGGATTGAGTCTCCGCCCAGTTCAAAGAAGTTGTCATGCACGCCTACTCGTTCCACTTTGAGAAGCTTCGCCCAGATTCCACACAGAATTGCTTCCACATCGTTGCGCGGCGCGACATAGCTGGCTTCGTCTGTTCCGCGCTCCAC
>DASSXL010000005.1:0-2181 GCA_035703825.1 Candidatus Angelobacter sp. | reverse complement strand
AATTGCGAAGCTGCGTGCGGCGGGGATCGCCGCCACGGCGAAAGACCCGCTGCTGGGCCGAGAGAAAGAACGGCGCAAGTCGGCACGGTAGGAGACAGGGCGGGCCCGCCCGCGCGACCTTGGCTGCAAGGAGTGATCTGCCAGAACACTGTATCTGGGGCCGCGGCATCCGACCAGCAATTCGGTAGTATGGACGATAAACGCCAATTTAGATTGGTAAACACTACGCCGTTTGAACGAAGCCGCTGGCGCGGCGGACGCTACGCGTGATAATTGTTTGGCAGGGCAACTGCGATGTCGCTGGTCACCCCTCCCAAAACAAAATCGGCGTATTACGTAGCGTGCCAATTGAATGCTCAATAGGCAATTGCCCTGCCAAACCCGGGCGGCTTCCTTCAAACGACCCTATCCGCAGTGACCCGGCGCTCAATATCCTGCTCTGCCCTCGGTCCTTCTGCGCCGGGTCACTCCAGATAGGGTTCTAACGTTTCTCAGTACTAATCCACGGCACTCCGTCCACGGCCCCGCTTGCCCTCACTGCCAGCGGCATCTTTTGTGGCGTTGTGCTAGCAGGATGCGGAAAAACTAACTGAAATCTCCCGAAACACGTTACCATCGAAATGTTTTGGACGTCTAAGTGACATGCGCGGTCAGGATCATCAACAATCGGACATGTTCAGCTATTTGGCGCCGGAACAGAGGGTGAGCAAGGACCACCCGCTCCGTGCGATTCGCGCTATGGCCGATGAGGCACTCGAGAATATGTCGGAGCGATTCGACAGCATGTACGCCAAGACGGGACGGCCGTCGATTCCACCGGAAAAGCTACTGCGGGCGCAGTTGATCCAGATGCTGTACTCGGTACGCAGCGAACGGCTCCTGATGGAAGAGATCGATTACAGTATCTTGTTCCGCTGGTTCGTGGGGATGAACCTGGACGAGGCGGTGTGGGACGTGACGGTGTTCGCCAAGAATCGCGACCGACTGCTGGACGGCGAGGTGGCGCGGGAGTTTCTGGCTGAGGTGGTGAGCCAAGCGCAGAATAAGAAGTTGACCAGTGATGAGCATTTCACAGTGGATGGGACACTCATCGAAGCCTGGGCCAGCCTGAAGAGCTTTCAACGCAAGGACCAGAAGAGCGGGCCACCGGACGATGCGGGCAATCCGACGGTCGACTTCCACGGCGAGAAACGATCGAACCAAACGCATGAATCGACAACCGACCCGGATGCACTGCTGGCGCGCAAGGGCAACGGCAAGGAAGCCAAGCTGAGCTACAACGGCAACATCTTAATGGAAAATCGCAATGGGCTGATCGTGCTAACGGAAGTTTTCCAAGCGAACGGTACGGCCGAGCGCGATGCCGCGTTGGTGATGATCGAACAAATTCCCGGTGACCATCGGGTGACCGTGGGCGCTGACAAGGCATACGACACGAAGGACTTTGTGGCCGAGTGCCGGAACATGCAAGCCACGCCGCAGGTAGCACAAAACACCAAACGGCCTGGTGGCAGCGCGATTGATGAACGAACCACGCGGCACGCAGGTTACGCCATCAGCCAACAGAAGCGGAAGCGCATCGAAGAGAGCTTCGGGTGGCTGAAGACGATCGCGCTGATGCGCAAGGTAAGACATCGAGGGATTCACAAGGTGGGTTGGGTATTCACGTTCGCTGCGGCCGCCTACAATCTGGTGCGCATGCGGAATCTGCTGGCCAGTCCGGCTGGTGCCGCATGAGTCAGGGGAGAAGTGTGCCCGCATGCGGCCAAAGCGGGCGAAAGGGGCCGCAGATAGAGGTACATACACCTTCACGGCGCAAATTGACGCCGGTGCGGCCTGCATGCGGCATAAAGCGAGTTACAGACTTTGGTGAAAATCGGAGTTTTTCCGCAGCCTGCTAGTATTACTGGGTCACAAAAAAGAACATTTTGATATAGAATTGTTTTGTGGGATCACGCCTCTCCGCGCCAGGCCCACAAGAGAGACGCTTCGCGGCATATAGATAACTGTCGGGTGGCGGTGAGTCTATCGGTGGCGACCTGGAGTTCCAGGCGCCGTTGAGCGAATCCGCAGGCCAGAAGCTCAAAACCGCGATCCACGCCATGGCGGAGCGCTTGTCGTGGAAACGGACTACGGAAAAGACCAGTGCCGTTCTGCCGCAAGATGCGGCGCCCGACAAAC
>DASSXL010000116.1:0-5268 GCA_035703825.1 Candidatus Angelobacter sp. | reverse complement strand
TCCATCGCGGTATAAATGTTGTCCGGCAGGTAACGCTCGGCCTGGCGCAGGTTCTTGATCTTGGAGGTCTCGCCGGCAATTCCTGTCTTAAAGACCGCCATCATCACCATGTAAGGATTGGCGTCAGGCGCCACAGAACGGACCTCAACGCGCATGCTCTTTTCGTTGCCGATCGGGATGCGCACCATCGAACCGCGGTCCACCGCTGAGGCCTTGATCTGGTTTGGCGCTTCAAAGTGCGGATCAAGACGGCGGTAGGCGTTCACGCTGGCGTTGAGCATCAGGCAAATATCGTTGCCGTGCGTGAGAATGCGGTCGACAAATGCCCAGCCCAGCTTGCTTAGCTTTTCTTCGCCCTTGGGGTCCCAGAAAAGGTTCTTGCCGTCTTTGCTGATGGAAACGTTGGTGTGCATGCCGTTGCCGTTTACTCCGACTACCGGCTTGGGCAGGAATGAAGCCGTGAGGCTCATTCGGGTAGCAACCTGGCGGCAGATGAGCTTGTAAAGCTGGATCTGGTCTGCAGCGGCAACAACTTCTCCATAGCTGTAATTGATTTCAAATTGTGACGGCGCAACTTCAGGATGGTCTTTCTCGTTCTGGAAGCCCATGGCGCGCTGGACCTCCGCCGTGGTGTCAATGAACGTGCGCAGAGGATCGCCCGGAAGCGAATGGTAGTAGCCGCCGGTATTCACGTATTCGAATTTGCCGGTTTCGTGGTAACGCCGCTCGGCGTCCGCGCCTTGAAAAAGGAAGCCTTCAATCTCATTGGCGGCGTTGAGCGTATAGCCCTCTTTCTGGTGCATTTCAGCGGCAAAGACCTTGAGGTTGCCGCGGATATCGGCGCTGTAAGGCGTGCCGCCTTTATCGATCACGTCCCCAAAGACCAGAACTTTCCCGGAGCCAAAAACGTCTGACGGCGCCCAGTAAAACGAGCTCCAGTCCAGGCCAAGGCGAAGATCGCTTTCCCGCTGGGCGGTAAAGCCGCGGATCGACGACCCGTCAAACGTCAGGTTGTCCCAGCTCTTAAGCAGGAATTTCTTGTCGTAGTCCAGCATGTGCAGCCGGCCTTCAAGATCGCTGAAGAGCACGGTCACGGCCTTGATGCGCTTCTCGTCGGTCAGATACTTGAGCCGGGTTTCCTGGATCTTGTGCATGGCAACGCGATTTTTGCGCTGCTCCTTCGCCTGCAGGTTCATGTCTTCCAGTTCGTCATAGGAGAGGGCGAGAAAATTGCGCAGTTCGTTTGCCATGAGGCTCCTTCAATCTGGTTTTTGGATTTATCGGGCCAACGTAGACTCGTGCAAGCGGTAGCTAACTTTTTAGCATACCTCTCCCCGCCAGTCACGGCCAATTAAAAGACGTGATAGCGGCCATCAAATCGATTTATACCGGGCGCGCCGCCGCGCGTGTTGCCCGGCGGCTCGACTTCGCCGGTTTGGGCTTTGATGCCTTGCTGGCTGTTGGGTTGGCGGCGCTCTTTATCTCTACCAGCACAAAGCCCATCGTGGTTTTGCCAATATTTTCCGACGTATGTGGCCCTTCCGTCTGCAGCCACCCGGATTCGCCTGCCCTGGCCTTCCATGTTTCTGTTTTGCCGTCGGCGTGCACCACCTTCATGGTCCCCGGCTTGGTCACGTAGTACCAGCCGGAAGGATGTGTGTGCATGGCATCCTTTGCTCCCCGAGGCAGCGTGTTTTCAATGACCCGCACGTGATCGTTTTCAAGCAGGACCTTGTAATGGTCCGGCGCAACTTTGACCGCATCCTGCGCCAGGGCCGGCATGCCCAGGGCAAATAGCGATGTAAAGAATATGATCCCGCTAAATGTGCTTCTCATTTGGTTTTCTCCTGGAAGGCAAAATGATAAATGGCGCTGTCAAGTCCGCGGCGATCTGGGACAGGCCGTGAAGCATTAGCAAACTCTTAGTGGAGCGGTCCGATCACCTGGCTTCTTTGACCCGCTGCCAGAAGCCTTCGTAGTTCAGTGCCAGATCGTCGTCATCGACCAGCAGATTGGCGACGAAAGCCCCGCCCCGGCTGGAATAGCGATACTTGCGGTCTTCAAGGCGAAGATATTCCTGAGGCAGCGGCTGGAGCGTGAGTTCAGGGAAACGCACCCACGCTGCGATGAACTCGCCGCTCGTCTGCCCAACTTCAAGGCCCAATCGCCTGACGGGCAGCGTGTTGGTGGAAGGGCTCCAGCCCAGGTCAATGTCGATTGCGCCTGCCACCGTCTGATTCTCGACACCATTTTCAAACCAGCGACCGTCCTGAGCTGTGATCGCCAGTGTACGCTCACCCGCCGCATCGCAGACGGAAATACTGGCCGCCTTTGTGCGCCACAAATGGTCGCACGCGATCTCATACCTCGCTTCCACTGCGGCATTACCGGCAAAGGTAAGGATCGTCCCGCGAAGGATCCATTCTTCGCCAGCGCGCAGGAACTCAAACCGTTCCAGGCCGGTGCCTTGAAGCCATCGCCAAAGGCCAGCGCAAACTAATTGTGTAGCCGAAGGCATATTCGCTATCTGCGATGGTAACGCGTTCCGGCTGTGCTGGGCCACGTTCGGAACTGGTTTACAACGGCCGCCAAAGTCTTTACCTTGGACGTGTTGAGCTGGCGTCCGTGGCGCGGCATCCGCGGGGAGGAAAATTGCGATGATCGAAGCAGGAAAAGAAACCATTCACCATCGGATTTGCCCTTTCTGTGAAGCGTGCTGCGGCCTGGAAATCACCGTGGCTGAAGGCCGGGTAAAGCGCATTCGCGGACACGCGGCCGATGTCTTCAGCGGCGGATACCTTTGCCCCAAAGGTGTTGCACTTAAAGACCTGCATGAAGACCCTGACCGCCTGCGCAATCCGTTGGTCAAACGCGATGGCCGTTTCGTTGAAGCCACGTGGGATGAAGCGTTCGCGGAGATCGAACGCCGCCTGCCGCCTATCATCGCCAGGCATGGCGCCGATTCAGTTGCGCTCACGCTGGGGAATCCCGTGGTCCACAAGGCTGCGCTGTTGCTCTATGCGCCGCGCCTGGGCCGTGCGCTCGGCTCGAAGAACGTCTTTTCCGCCTCGACGCTCGATCAAATGCCCAAGCATCTCTCTTGCGGCCTGATGTTTGGCGAGTTTTTGTCGATTCCGGTGCCGGACATCGAGCGCACAGACTTTCTGCTGATGCTCGGCGCAAATCCAATGGTCTCGAACGGCAGCCTCTGGACCGTGCCGAACTTTCGCGACAAGGCCAAGGCCTTGCGCGCGCGAGGCGGAAAGCTGATCGTCATTGATCCGCGCCGCACAGAGACGGCAAGGGTGGCTGACGAGCATATCTTTATCCGTCCCAGCGGCGATGTCTTTCTGCTGCTGGGCATGGTTCACACGCTGTTTGCGGAAAAGTTGGTCCACCTGGACCGAATGGCAGATCACGTTGCCGGCATTGAAGCTATCGAGCGCGCGGTGGCAGCTTTCCAGCCGGAAAAAGTCTCAGACCGCTCGGGAATTCCGGCCGAGACCGTTCGCAGGCTGGCCCGGTCGCTGGCCGCCGCCAAACGCGCAGTGGTCTATGGACGCGTCGGCACCTGCACGCAGGAGTATGGAACGCTGTGCAATTGGCTGATCGACGTTTTGAACATCCTCACCGGCCATTTCGACGAGCCCGGTGGCGCCATGTTCCCTAGGGCCGCCGCATTGCAGGCCAACACGTTCCCAGTTAACACCGGGGGCAAGCCGGGTTTCGGCAAAGGCGTTGTCACTGGACGCCGCAAGAGCCGCGTCTCCGGCGCGCCGGAAGTGATGGGCGAATTCCCCATGAGCTGCCTGGCGGAGGAAATGCAGACGCCCGGCCAGGGCCAGGTAAAAGCGCTGATTACAGTGTCGAGCAATCCGGCTCTGTCGTCGCCCAACGGCGAACGCCTGGCAGCGGCCATGGAGCAATTGGAATTCATGGTGAGCCTGGATATCTACCTGAATGAGACCTCGCGCCATGCGGACGTGGTCCTGCCGGGCACCTCGCCGCTCGAAGACGCGCATTATGACGTGGCGTTCTCGCAGCTTTCTTATCGCAACCATGCCCGGTACAGCCATCCCGTGTTTCAGCCGGAAGGCGGCCATCCTGAAGAATGGCAGGTGCTGCTGCGCTTGATCGGAATCGTACAGGGCAGAGGCCCGGCAGCGGATATAGACCGCATCGATGACGAATTGCTGATGGACGATCTGCGCCGCACCATGGGGCCGCATGCCGATCAGCTTTTCAAAGCTCTGTCACAACGGCGCGGAGTTGAGCGGTTGCTGGACCTCGGACTGCGGACGGGGCCGTATGGTGATCAGTTCGGAGCGAGGCCCGATGGACTCAATCTTGACAAAGTAAAGGCGGCTGAAGGCGGCATTGATCTGGGCGCGCTGAGCCCGCGCGTGCCGGAAGTGTTGCGGACGCCTTCTGGAAAGATAGAGCTTGCGCCTGCGATGCTGGTTGAAGATTTAAAGCGCGTGGCCGCCGATCTCGAGCGTCCTGCGCCGGAGCTTGTGATCATCGGCCGTCGGCAGCTACACGGAAACAATAGCTGGATGCACAACCTGCCGGTACTGGCCAAAGGCGCGGCCCAGTGCACGGCTCTGGTCAATCCTGCAGACGCTGCGCGGCGGGGGATCGAAGACGGCGGAAGAGCGCACATCGTGCATGATGGCCGCACCATCGAGGTGGAAGTGGAGGTCTCAGACGAGATGATGCCGGGTGTGATCAGCGTGCCGCACGGCTGGGGCCACGATCAACCGGGCTCCCGGCTCAACGTGGCTGCTGCTAACCCCGGCGGCAACCTGAACGCGCTGATGGATGAGAACCGGCGCGATCCGCTCTCCGGCAACGCCGTGCTGAGCGGCATGGAAGTTGAGCTGACGCCGGTTGCATCCCGCGTATTCGCGGGCCAGGCGCGGTAAGTTCAGGCTTTAGGCTTTGCTTTCAGCTTCGCCTGCCCGTTCTGCAATTCCACCGTGTATTCCACGGCCTTGCATCCATATTCCTTTTGCAGCTGGGCGGTTTTTTGCTTGACGAATTTCCTGAATGAGTCCAGGTTGGCCGCGTTGTTTTCACCGCTCTTTTTGCGGGCTTCCGTCAGGGCCTGGAAGAGCGATTCAATCTTCGCCTGGTCAGAACCGTCAGAGAGGGCCATGCTGAATGGATGCTCCTCGGTCACCGGGCCGTGGTGCTTCAGGGCCTTCTGCGCCTCGTGCTCCTCGTCCGTTCGGATTCCCTGTATCCCCAGCACCGCATCCTGCGGCC
>DASSXL010000013.1:0-36844 GCA_035703825.1 Candidatus Angelobacter sp. | reverse complement strand
ACCTCTGTCCCCATTACTGACGCCATCGCCAGGACCCGCTACGTCAACCAGGAGCTGATTGACGTGGCCAGCAGTCTTCTGGATAAACACACGGAAGGAGTACAGCTCCTCCAGCGAGACGGCCAGCGCCCATGAACCAGGCGGCAAAGGTGAGGGCCAGAAATGCCCGCATGCGCCGGACGGAAATTCCTCTCGCTCAGGACCGCGATTTTGCTTCTCGCGATTTCTGGTGGTGGAGCAGCCTGGGCTTGCTTGCCGTAGCGGCGCTGCTGCGCCTGGTCTTGCTTACCCAGAAACCTCTGCATCACGATGAAGGCGTAAACGGCCTCTTTCTCGCCAATCTCTTCCGCACCGGTTTCTACCACTACGATCCCAGCAATTATCACGGACCATCGCTGTATTACCTCACGCTGATTCCCACGGCCCTCAACAACCTTTTTCACTGGGGACACGGGCTAAGCACATTTGCCATTCGCTTTGTCACGGCCTCATTTGGAGTGGGCGTAGTGTGGCTGATGCTCTGCCTGCGCCGGTTTGTGGGCCCCACAGCCGCGCTTGCTGCCGCAGCATTTGCCACCGTCTCTCCCGCATTTGTTTTTTTCTCCCGCTACTTCATCCATGAGATTTTGTTTGTTTTTTTCTCGCTGGGAATCATCGTTGCATGGCTCTGGTATCGCGCCAGCGGCAGGCCGCGTTACCTGATGCTGGCCTCCGCTTCAGCCGCACTGCTGTTCACTACCAAGGAAACCTGGATCATCACCGTGGCGGTTTGGCTCATCGCGATTCCGTGCACCATCGGGTATCTGCGTCTGCGGAAGCTCTCATATACGCCGCCCCCGGGGCTGCCCGAGCCGGCCGCTGATGACTCTCCGGGCAACACCAAAAAGTTGTATCTGAAAGCCGCCGCAATTTTTGTTGCCATCAGCATCCTCCTCTATTCTTCTTTCTTCACCAATCCGCACGGCATTCTGGATTCCGTGCTGACCTTCACCTACTGGACCAAGACCGGCCAACATGGCATCTATAACAAAGACTGGACAACCTACGTTGCGTGGTTGTGGTCACAGGAAGCGCCAATCCTGGTGCTGGGAGCGATAGGAACGCTGGTTGCGCTGGCGCGGGCGCGCAGCTATTTCATGGTCTTCTGCGCTTTCTGGTCCATGGGGATTTTTGCCGCGTACTCCCTGGTTCCTTATAAGACGCCGTGGCTGGCGCTAAGCATCATTCTTCCATTGATCATCATGGCGGGCTATGTCATTGGTGAAGCCTATCAGCCGGGCCTGCGAGCGTTTACCGCGATAGTCGCCGGCGCAGTGATAGTGTTTTCGCTCTACCAGGCCATCGACGTGAGTTTTGTGAACTACGATAATGACAGCGCCTGCGGCTCCATCCAGTGCTATCCCTACATCTACGCGCATACGAATCGCGACTTTCTTGGGCTGATCAGCGAGATTGAGGCCATTGCGGCTGCGAACCAAGCAAAAAAGGAGATCGGCATCACCGTGGTTTCGCCGGAGCACTGGCCGCTGCCCTGGTATCTGCGCGAGTATACGCATGTTGGTTATTTCGGACACATTGTGCCAACTTCTGAGCCTATCGTGATCGCGCACGAGTCTCAGGCCGAAGAAGTGGCCAGACAACTTGGCGGCAAGTACCGGCTGTTCAGCACACATGCCCTGCGTCCCGGCAATACCCTGGTGATGTTCGTACGCAATGACGTCCATCCGTGACCGGCGATATCGCTGAGCATCCTCAAATCCACTGTGCCGCATACTTGACACCTACACGGCACACACCTGACTACTCACGTATATGAACCACACGCACGCGCCTTCCTCATCTTCCGTTAAGAACAGCAAAGACGCTAACCGCCCGATCACTTTCGCGGCAAAGCCACGTCCTATAATGGGGGACGTATGCACTCATTCCTGCAAGATCTCCGCTTTGGCGCGCGCATGCTGCGCAAAAATCCCGGATTTGCCATCGCCGCCATCTTTACGCTGGCGCTGGGGATCGGCGGCAACACCGCCATTTTTACCATTACCAGCTCAGTGCTCCTGAAAGCGCTGCCCTACCCGGCCCCGCAGCAGCTTATCTCGCTGGATGCGCAAAGCAAAGATGGACAGTCGCACTGTTGCAGCCTGAACCGCTTTGACAACGTTCACGACAACAGCAAGTCATTCTCCGGCGTGGTGGCCGCCGCCAATGACACTTTCAACCTCACCGGACGCGGCGAGCCTTTGCAGGCGCCATCCGCGCGCGTTTCCGCGGATTTCTTTCAGGTGCTTGGCGTCAAGCCGCAACTGGGCCGCTTCTTCCTGCCCGATGAAGGAAAACCCGAGGGCAAGCGGGTGATTGTGATCAGTGACACGCTGTGGCACAGCCGCTTTGGCGGCGATCCAAATCTCCTGAGCCAGACCGTGGCCCTCGACGGCACGGCCTATAACATCATCGGCGTGCTGCCGGCGGGAATTCAGTTTCCGTTCCTCGCGCCCGCCGACGTCTGGACCCCGCGTTACTTCGAGCATTCTCTCTTCACCACGCAGCGCCTGCGGCAGGGCGTGGGCTATCTCACGATCATCGCCCGGCTGCGCGAGGGCGTTTCACGCGAGCAGGCCGTGGCGGAAATGAATGTCCTGCATCGGCAGTACCATCAGGAAAACCCCACAGCGCCGGATGCCGACCCTGGTCTCTCCATGGTCGTCACGGACTTGCAGGATTCCGTCGTGTCCAACATCCGCGGCATGCTGTTGATGCTCTCAGGCGCGGTTGGGGTGGTCTTGCTGATTGCCTGCGCGAACGTAGCCAGCCTGCTGCTTTCACGCGCGCTTTCGCGCAGAAAGGAAATGGCGGTCCGCGCGGCTCTGGGCGCGCAACGCGGCGCTCTCATTCGCCAGTTGTTGACGGAAAGCGTGCTGCTGGCGCTTGCCGGCGGCGTTCTGGGGCTGGCCCTGAGTTGGGCCGCCACCAGATATTTTGCTACGCTGGGCAACAACAATCTGCCCCAGGGAATGCCCATCGCCATGGATGCGCGCGTCCTGCTCTTCATGGTGGCGATTTCTCTGCTGACCGGAATTCTCTTCGGCATCTTCCCGGCGCTCCAGCTCTCAAAAACCAACGTGAATGAGACGCTGCGCGACGAAGGCAGGGGCTCCACAGGAGGCCACCGCCGCATGCAACTGCGCGGCTTGCTGGTGGTGGGGCAAGTGGCTTTGTCGCTGGTGCTGCTGATTGGCGCCGGGCTTCTTGTGCGCAGCTTCTCACGGCTGCTGCGGGTCGATCCCGGATTTGACCCGCAAAGCGTGCTCACCATGAATGTGTCTCTGCCCACGGTGAAGTACAGTGGCGCGCAAAAGCAAGTCGCATTCTTTGACGAGCTCACGCGCCGCGTCTCCGCGTTGCCTGGAGTGCGCACGTCCGCCATCTCCGCCGCGCTGCCGCTCGTCCCCAAACGCATTACGCCGGTGCTTCCAGAAGGCCAGCCCGAGGTGCCGCTCGCCGAACGTCCTTTTATCATCATTGAGGCCATCAGCCCCGCGTGGTTCAAAACCATGCGTGTGCCGCTACAGGCAGGACGGGAATTTACCGACGCCGATAAGGCCGGAAGTCCTAACGTGGTGATTGTGAATGAGGCGCTTGCGCGCCGCTACTGGCCCGGCCAGAACCCCATCGGCAAACGCATCATATTGGGCCGCCAGCCTGCTTCTGAGGTTGTCGGCGTGTCCGTCGACGTAAAGAATCGCGGTCTCGCCCTCGATCCCCAGGTACAGCTCTATTTTCCTTTCTCCCAGATCCCATGGGGCAACATGAACCTGCTGGTTCGCACCGCCACGGACCCGCATGCCATGGTTTCCGCCGTACGCGCGCAAATCGCCGCCATTGATTCTGACCAGCCAGTCACCAACATACAGACCGTGGACGAACTGATGGATGGCTCCCGCGCTCAGCCGCGCTTCATGCTGATGTTGCTGGGCGTTTTTTCCGCCGCCGCACTGGTCCTGGCGATCATCGGCATTTACGGCGTGCTTGCATACTCAGTGGCACAGCGCCGCCAGGAACTGGGAATTCGTCTGGCGCTTGGCGCGGAGAAATCAGACATTGTGCGCATGGTAGTGGGTTATGGGCTGACGCTGGCGGGGGCAGGAATCGTGATTGGCCTCGTCTTTGCGCTGGCGCTGAGCTGGATCATGGCGAGCGTGCTCTCCGGCGTCCTGTACAAAATCAGCGCGCGCGATCTGACTACATTCGCGGTCGCGCCCATAGTGTTTCTGTTGATCTCTCTGCTGGCCAGCTACCTGCCCGCGCGGCGAGCGACGGAAGTGGACCCGAACGAGGCGTTACGGAGCAATTAGCAAATAGCAGTTGGCAATTAGCCTGACTCTTTAAGCTATGAGCTTTTACTAATCGCCAGTTGCTAATTGCTGGCTTTCAGTTGCTGTTTGCGCACCGTCAACTTTTCAATCAGATCAGTCTTGACCTTGAATCCCCGGCCCGGCGTGTCCGGCACCTTGATGAAGCCCTGCGCTGACACCTCCACCGCCGGCTCGATGATGTCTTCCTTCCAATAGCGCTTTGAAGCGGAAACGTCGCCTGGAAGGGTAAAATTTGGAAGCGTCGAGAGTGCGATGTTGTGCGAGCGGCCAATGCCGGTTTCCAGCATGCCTCCGCACCACACGGGAACACTGCCGCGATGGGCCACGTTGTGCACCGCGACGGCCTCGCTGAAGCCTCCTACGCGCCCCACTTTGATGTTGATGATCTTGCACGCGCCCAGCTCCAGCGCGGCCTGCGCGTCGCGCCAGCCGTGTATCGCCTCATCCAGACAGATGCTGGACTTCAACTGTTTTTGCAGGCGCGCGTGGAAATAAAAATCGTCGTGCCAGAGCGGTTGTTCAATCATCAACAGGTTGAAGGCGTCGAACTTCTTCAGGTGCTCGATCTGGTCGAGGGTATAAGCCGAGTTGGCGTCGCAGCTCAGAACAATCTCCGGCCAGCGCGCGCGGATCTTGGCAAAGACCTCCACATCCCAGCCGGGCTTGCATTTGACTTTGATCCGGCGATAGCCGGCGTTCAGTTCGGTCTCAATTTTTTCCAGCAACTGCTCGTGAGAGTTCTGGATGCCGATGGAAACACCGCACGGAATTTCTCTTTGCATTCCGCCCAGCAGCTTCCATAGCGGGAGCTGCCGTGCTTGAGCTTCGGCATCCCATAGGGCGTTTTCCACTGCGCCCTTGGCCATGCGATGCCCGCGCACCTTGCCGAACAACGCAACCGCATCGCCCGCGCGCTCAATTTTCTTTCCCAGCAGCACCGGCGCCAGATATCGCTCGGTGGCATACCAGGCTGTATCGATTGACTCTTCGCTGTAAAACGGGTCTTCGCCCGCCACGCACTCTCCCCAGCCTTCAGGCCCGTCGGTGTGAATAGTCAAGAGCAAGATGCGGCGTTCAATGGTGCGGCCAAAGCTGGTCTCAAAAAAATGGACCAGCGGCATGTGAATTTCGCGCAGGGTGATGGCTTCAACTTTCAATGCGACTCCTTGTGGCAATTGGAAAAACCAGTTCAGCCGCAGATTTTCGCAGATGATCGCAGATCAGGGATTTAGCCGCGAATGCACGCGAAAATACGCGAATCAATTTGATCATGAAATTTATAGCGGGTTCCCTGCTTGTTCAAAGTTGATTCCCCAGCCGTTCCGACCTCGATGCTTCTGGTCTCTTTTATCTGCGGCGATCTGCGTAATCTGCGGCCGGCTTTCGCAGATGCCAGCCTGCTACTCTTCATCGCTCGATGCATAGGACCAATCTTCATCCCAGCGGCCCAGCAGAAATGCGCCGTTGTCCTGGGCATCGCGCTCATAGCCCAGGGCGACCAGCCCTTGAGAGAACGCAGACAAAAACTGTTCGCGATTGCGCTTCTGCACGTCCGCAGCTTTCTGCCGCTGGTCGGGCGAGGACTTCCACTCGTAAATCTGCGCCGGCACTTCGATTCTCTTTTCCACCTGGAATTGCGGCGCGTGTTTCCTCTCCAGTAGGTCCACTACACGCCTGGACCGGAGCCACCACTCAGCTACCAGGCGGTCAGTGGGCAAGCCGCCTTGAAGCGGCGATGACGAATGGCCGTAATGGTTCATGCTGTAACGCCGCGCAATCGCGCCCAGCCGTGAAAGGTTCAGGTGCGCGTTCTTAATTTCCAGCGGATCAAACGTCCATTCCAGCAGATCAATGCCTTGCCGGATGGCGTCATCCCGCTGTGCGAGTTTCAGCCTTCGTCCCAGGCCCTGGTTGCGGAAAGAGTTGCGCACAGCGAGCATATGCGAGTGCAGATAGGCGTGCCCGGCCCGGCTGCCGGGGATGGAAAAAGCAAAACCGACCATTTCGTCGCCCTGAAAAGCCCCAATGGTCTGGCCACCGATCTTCTGGCTGACCACGAACATTCGCAGCGGCACCAGGTCCACGTCGCTGAAATTCCAAACCTCTTTCTGCAAGGCGACACATGCCTCAAGCTCCTCCATTCCGGCACATTTCCGGATGGTAATTTGATCAGTCCCCGGTACGATAGCGCTCAAAGCGTTGGCTCCTCCTGCGTCTTGGCCTGCTGCCACAGCGATTCCATCTCTTCCAGGGTCGCTTCTTCCAGGCTGCGGCCTTGTTCGCGAAGTTTTTCTTCCAGCCAGCCAAAGCGGCGGCGGAATTTTCTGTTGGTTTTGCGCAGGGCAGATTCCGGATCGACGGAAAGATAACGAGCAATATTGACCAGCACAAAAAAAAGATCGCCTATTTCATCTTCCACATGCTGGCGCAGTTCCCGGGGAATCTCAGGCTTCTGCGTGGAATGGGTGTGAACGGAGGGCAAATCTTTGAGATGCTCCTGCAGTTCGTGCGTTTCTTCTGAAAGCTTTTCAAACAAGCCTTGAACCGTGGGCCAATCAAAGCCGACGTGGGCCGCTTTGGAGCTGAGCTTGTGCGCTTCCTGAAGGGCCGGCATCTTGGAGGAGACGCCCTCCAGCAACAGCTCCGGCTTGCCGGGCGATTCCTCGCCGCCATTGTGCAATTTTTTTCGCTTCTGCTTTTCTTGCTTTTCTTCCGCCTTGAGAACTTCCCAATTCTTAAGTACCTCGGCGGAATCATTTGCCTTCGTATCTCCAAACACATGTGGATGGCGATGAATCAGCTTGTTGCTGAGCGTGTCGAGAACGTCGTCAATCGTAAATGTGCCCTGTTCCTGGGCCATTTCAGCGTAGAAAAGCACTTGCAGCAGAAGATCGCCCAGCTCGCCGGTAAGCTCCTTCCAGTCTCTGTTATCAATGGCTTCCAGCACTTCGTAGGTTTCTTCTAAGGTGTACCGCTTAATCGTGTCAAAAGTTTGCTCGCGGTCCCAGGGACAGCCGCCGGGCGCCCGCAGCCGGGCCATAATCGAAACAGCGCGCTCAAATTTTGCACCAGTCGACATAAAAGTAATGCTATCATTGCGGCGATTTCCCCAAAAAAGACGGGTCTGGCCAACCGCACCCCTCAGCCGAAAACTGGCCCTCCGGGAGCTGTAATGTCGTTTTATTTGAAAAGTAGCAGCAAGAATGTATTGAAGAGCGCACTAGACGCCCGCAGGCTTCTCCCCTTTGCTTTCTTATTGATGCTGGGCTTTTTGGTGGCCATGGCATGGGACAGTTTTTCCCGGACGCGCGAACTGCTGAGTTCGCAAGCCTATGTCGAGCACACGCACCAAGTGCTTTATGAACTGGATGCCATTCAAGACGGACTGGGCGACGCTCGTGAAGCCTGGCTGCACTACATCCTGACGCCGGAAAAACAGGACCTTGACACCTTCGACGACTCCTACAAGGAAGTATGGAAGAGGGTAGCCCGCGTGGAAGACCTCTCCAAGGACGATCCGGCACAGCAGGAAAGGATCAAGCAACTCCAGGTGTGGATTGCGGAAGAGCTGCAGCAACTGCGCGACAACCTGCGCACCAACAAAACTCTGCTGATTTATCACAGCCCCGCCACCGACTTCAGGCAGGACCGCGTGCGCAACGCGGTGCAGAAATTCAAGAGCGAGCAGGAGAAAGTCCTGCGCGAAAGGAACCTGGCGGCAACGGCCCGGGCGGAAGAAGTGGAGCGCAGCGTCTCAGTCCGCGTTGGCGTATTCAGCGCGTTGATGGCGTTCCTGTTCCTGCTGGTCATTCGTGAATCAAAGAAGCTGCGCGTTGCGGAGCAGGCGGCTTTGCACTCGCAAACCAGGCTGGAAGGCTCGCTGCAACAGCTCCAGATTGAAACCGAGAGCGGCAAACTGCTGAATGAGTTGCAAGCCAATTTGCAGATCTGCGTGAATGCCCCGGAAGCCTATGAGGTCCTGGGCGGCTATGCCCAGAGGTTCATACCTTACAGCGCGGGCGCCGTGTTCGCGATTGATAGTTCACGCAACCTCATGGGCGTAATGGCGAGCTGGGGCGATTCGCTGAGCCCGACGCAACATATTCTATCGCCGGAAGATTGCTGCGCCATGCGCGGCGGCCGGCTGCATCTCCAGGTGGAAGCATCGCGCGGTCTCACGTGCCGCCACTTTAGCGGCAGCATTCCAGAAGCCTATGTCTGCCTGCCTTTGGCCGCGCTGGGTGAAACGCTTGGCATTCTGCACATCAGCGCCAACAGTTCGGCGGAATTCACGGCCGCGCGGCTGGCCATGATCCAGCAGGCCGGCGAATACGCTGCGTTGCGGCTGGCCAACCTGCGCCTGCGCGAAAAGCTGCATGACCAGTCCATCCGCGATCCGCTCACCGGCCTTTATAACCGCCGCTTCCTTGAAGCCACGCTGGAGCAGGAACTCCACCGCTCTGGCCGCCATCACACCGGGCTGGGCGTGATCATGGCGGACATCGACAAGTTCAAGGTCTTCAATGACAGCTTTGGCCATACCGCCGGCGACATCGTGCTGAAAGAAGTCGCGGCGCTCCTGCGGCGTTCCGTGCGCACGGAAGACATTGTGTGCCGTTACGGCGGAGAAGAATTCCTCATCGTGCTTCCTGATTCTTCACTGGATAGTGTGAGCGAACGCGCTGAACAACTGCGCGACGCGATCGCTAAATTGGACTTGCAGCACGCAGGACACGCGCTGGGCAAGGTGACGGCGTCTTTCGGAATCTCTTTTTCTCAGGACGGAGTTCTTACTCCGGAAATCCTGCTGCGCTATGCGGACGAGGCGCTGTATGAATCCAAGCGCCGCGGCTGCAACTGCGTGAGCCTGAGCGATTCAGTCACCAATCTCCTGAGTGCGGAAAAACAGGAGAAAGAGACGGCTCCCGCGCCTCTGACGTTCAAGATCGCGCAGAATTAGACCAACACGGGGCTTTGCCAGCGTACGACCGGGAATTTTAATACGTCCGGCGCGAGCAGCATTGGTCTGACATTTTCGCCTCATCGCTTGCTGCAATGCGTGCTAGTTGAAGTTGCGCAGGCCGCTCCGCAACACGCCTTTCCCTGTAACGCGTCGATTCCTTCTTTGGCGATGATCGGCGTCATGATCAGCGCAGCAACCGGATCGGCCCACCACCATCCAGCGGTCGCATTCAAAACCAGGCCAAGCAAAAGAATGGCTGAAAGGTAGGTGCAGAAGTCCGCCTGTCTCGCGTCAGCAAACATTGCCCCGCTTCCAAGCTGCTCACTGACGCGTTTTTTGGCACGGGAAAGAAGTGGCATCGCCACCAACGCGGCGCAGGCCACCGCAATGCCGGCCATGCTGTGCGCGGGAGCGTGTCTTCGCAGCAAGTTGGAAATCGCCACAAATGCCACATACAAGGAGAGCGCAAGAAAACAGAAGCCCACGATTTTGAGGGCAAAGCGCTCATTCTGCTCGCGGCTTTCTTCGTCCGCGATCAGCGACAAACGCCACAGCAAGGCTATGGCGGAGGTCACTTCAATAAAGCTGTCAACGCCAAAGCCAATGAGAGAAATGCTGCCGGCTATGAGTCCAGTGGCTAACGCGCCTAATCCCTCAAGGCTATTCCATCCGATGGTGAAATATTCAAGGCGCTTGCCCCGTTGGGCAATGGCGGCGAACTCTGGCGTGTTAGGCGGCACAGCCCATTTTATATCGCTACTTGTAGTAGACTTGATGTTTAGGCACGTTGCGCTGCATCTATATACACAGACAGGTCTTGCGGTTCTGATTCCTGGCTTGGGCCGCTGATTCTTCAAATGACTCCAAAAAATCCGAAGAACAATTCGCTGGGGTATGTGACGTTTGCTTTGCATTCCCATCTGCCCTATGTAGTCAACCACGGGACTTGGCCCCATGGAATGGAATGGCTGCATGAAGCGGCGGCGGAAACTTACCTGCCTCTGCTGCGGATTTTTGGTGAGTTGGAACAGCAAGGTCTGGCCCTGAAAGCCAACGTGAATCTCTCGCCTGTTCTGCTGGAGCAGCTTTCGCATCCGACCTTCAAAGACGAGTTTCCCAAATATCTTCTGCGGAAAATTCAGGCGGCGCACAAGGACGCCGACGAATTCACCGTCCAGCACGACCGCCACATGGTCAACGTTTCGGCCTTCTGGCTGAATTTTTATGAGCAGGCGCTGCGCCAGTTTGACTCCATTGGCTCCGACATCATTCGCGGCTTCCAGCATTTTTACGATTCCGGCGCCATTGAGATCATCACCTGCGGCGCAACGCATGGCTACTTTCCGCTGCTGGGAACTGACGCTTCCATTCGCGCGCAGGTCAGGACGGGCGTGGAAACCCACGAGCGTTATTTTGGCCGCAAGCCGCGCGGCATCTGGCTCCCGGAATGCGGATATCGCCCGGCCGGCACGTGGCAGTTTCCTGTATCGCTGAACGGTTTCAGTTCGCCGCAGTCGCGGCGGCCGTTTTACCGTGAAGGCGTGGAACAGATCCTGTCCGAAAATGGGATTCAGTTCTTTTACGTCGATACTCATCTGGTGGACACCTCAACACGTTTTACTCCTTACCAGTTGCTGGCCGGCGGCGTTCCCGTGGCGATGGAAATTGCGCCGGAGCATCCGGGGAAAAACTTTTACCGGCCTTATTACACTAAGAGCCCGGACCGCGAGGCGCATGTGGCGTTCTTCACCCGCGATCCACGCACCAGCGCGCAGGTTTGGAGCGGCGATCTGGGATATCCTGGCGACGCCAACTATCTTGAGTTCCACAAAAAGCGGTGGCCCGGAGGGAATCGCTACTGGCGCATTACCGGATCGAAGATCGATCTCGGCCTGAAGCAGCCGTACGATCCTGCAATCGCGCTGGAGCGGACCCGCGTCCACGCAAAGCATTTTGCCCGTATTGTCCAGGAGACGCTGGAGCGTTACGGCAATAACGGCGCCGGCGCCCCGATTTTGACTGCTCCGTTTGATGCTGAGCTCTTTGGCCACTGGTGGTTTGAAGGCCCGGAGTGGCTGAAGCAGGTGGCGCTGGAGTTCGCCAAGCCGGAATCGCAGGTCAAGCTGATCTCCTGCCCTGACTACCTGGAACAGTTTCCTCCCGCGGCCTATGTGGCGCTGCCGGAAGGATCGTGGGGCGCGGAGAGCAACAACAGCGTCTGGCTGAATGAAGATACGGCATGGACGTGGAAGCATATCTATCCGGCCGAACTGGCGGTGCAACAGATAGCCAACAGCGGCCTGTGGCAGGGCCATGCCGTGGCCACCCGGCTGGTCAAGCAGATCTGCCGTGAACTGCTGTTGCTGGAGTCTTCTGACTGGCAATTCCTGATCACCACCAAGGCCGCTCGCGACTACGCGGAAAAGCGCTTTAATACCCATCTGGAGCAGTTCCGCGCGCTGCTGGATACCTGGCGTCGTTTTGAGTCCACGCACCACATTCCGGCGGAGAAGATGCAGGAGCTGGAAGCCATTGAAGTGCGCGACTCGGTCTTCCCTGAGATCGACCCTGAGCTCTGGGCCACCACGGAAGCTGTCCTTCAGCACGCGCGGCCATAAGTCCTTTGAAAACCGCATCTTTCCCAAATTAGAAAATCTTTTGCCCAAAGTTTAATGCTCGTAAGTAATGTTGTGCATTGCGGAAACAAGCATCTAAATAGATGTAGGCGTGAGTAGCCCAATCCTGACACAAGACCAGCAATTCGACGTTTTGGTGATTGGCGGCGGAATCAATGGCGTGGCCATTGCGCGGGAGTGCGCCCAGTGGAGCAAACGTACGCTGCTGGTGGAACAAAACGATTTTTCCTCCGGCACCACCAGCCGCTCCACCCGGATCATCCACGGCGGTCTGCGCTATCTGGAACACGCTGAAATCGGACTCGTGCGCGAGTCGCTACGCGAACGCGAGCGCCTGCTCTCGCAACTTCCGCACCTGGTGCGTCCACTGCAATTTCTGCTGGCGGTGCCCAAGAAGTCGCGCTCGATGCTTCGCAGCTCCCTTGCGATCAGGACAGGCTTGTGGCTCTACCATCGCTGGGCCGGAGGCAAGCGCGCGCCTTCCGGCGATCCCACCGCATTTGAGCGCCAGCTTGATAACGGCAACTCCTGGTCGGTCTATTCCTATGAAGACGCGCAGTGCGAGTTTCCTGAGCGACTGGTAGCGGAATGGCTGACGGAAGCCGTTGATGCCGGTGCAGTCGTATGCAATCACACCAAACTCCTGGAAATTACCCGCGGTAATAAGGGCGTTACCGGGGCCCGGCTGCGCGACCTGATTTCCGGCCAGGAATACGCTGTCCACGCCACGCACGTTGTGAATGCCACGGGCCCGTGGGCGGACGCCGTGATGAATGCCTCCGGAATATCCGCGCCGCGGATGATCGGCGGCGTGCGCGGATCGCATCTGGTGCTGCCCAAGTTCGCCGGCGCTCCCGAGCAAGCCATCTATACAGAGGCCGTTGACGGCCGCCCGATTTTTGTCGTCCCATGGAACGGCCAGTTGCTCGTTGGAACCAGCGAGGTGCCCGACTCCAACACGCCGGATAATCCCCAGCCCAGCGCGGAAGAGCGCGATTATCTGTTCAACAGTTTCGCGCATCTTTTTCCGCATTCAGGCCTGTCGTCGGCGGACATCCGGTATGACTTTGCCGGAATCCGTCCTCTGGCTTATTCACCGGGAAAAGCGTCTTCTTCCGTCACCCGCAAGCATCTGCTGCACGATCACTCTGACGAAGGCGCTGCCGGCCTGATCTCCGTGATCGGCGGCAAGCTCACCACCGCGGCCAGCCTGGCGCGCGACGTGGCCCGCAAGCTGGGCGCAGACGTTCCCGAGCCCGTCAACGTCTTCGCCTCGCCCGCCATGGAGGACGACGTGGAATCCACCGTGCGCCAGTGGGCGCGGCTGGTCGCCTGCAAAGCCAAGATCCCCGAAAGCTGCGCCCATGGCATCGCCGAATGGCATGGCCGCCACGCCCTGGCCATTGCCCACTCCGCATCGCTCGACGAGCGCCTGCGCGAGCCGCTCTGCCAGCATAGCTGCCACCTGGTGGCGGAAGCCGTGGAAGCCGTAGCGCACGAATTTGCCGTCACGCTGGGCGACATCCTTCTGCGCCGCGTGCCCGTTGCGCTGGGCGCCTGCTGGCAAGAAGAGTGCAGCCGCGAAGCCGCTGAAAAAATCGGCCGTGCGCTCGGATGGGACAAGCAACGCATCTATATGGAGCTGCTGCGGCTGGAAGAAGAGCGCGCGCAGTTCCTGCATCCTCGACATGGACAGGCGCGCGATGCCAAGAAAAGCTGCGTTGGAAGGCCATCTCCTTTACCGTCTGAAAAAGCGTAGGGATTTCTATCCCTCACTATACCGCGGGTGCCCAACCTTTACCGCCAAATGTCCTGTCCTGCATATCGCACTGATTGCGGCCGCCCAGGGTGGGGCTTTACAAACTTCCAACCCGCACGTTCGAAGAAAGCATAGAATTCTGGCGATGCCCAAAGGACTCCGCAGGTGGTACGGTGATAGTGACCTTCATAACACCCCCTGTGGTTGTTACCAGAGCAAACCGTTACTCGGCTCCGCGTCGCGCAGAGACCGAATTATCTTCCGCTGAAGGGTTATCATAAGAATCTACGTCTTTCTATATTGAGTTTCGCAAATCCAGGAGGCGTTGATGAAGTTACCATCCCTCGCCTGCTCTCCGTGGAAGCAGATCGCTGTCTCGACACTAGTTTGTGCGCTGCTGACCGGCTGTCCCAAAAAGCTGAACAAGAACATTCCTCTGGCTGAGCTTGGGGCTAAAGACCAGAGCGCCGCATTCGCTGACGTTTTCTGTTCCCTTATTGCCAGTGAGAAGCGTCCCGACGGACAAAGTTGGGGAAAGTGTTCGCAATGGCTTGAGGGAGCCAATCCGCACCCGGCAACCCTGCCGCCGCAGATAGATAGTACCTACCGGTATCTGCTGATTGCGGGCTTTGGCAGCGACTGTCTCAGCGGCCCTCATGCGACATTTGTGGACTCCATGGACCACCTGAAGTCGGTCCATTCTTATGTTGCGGAAACTCTGCCGGTATCCGCGTTTGGCAGCAGTGAATTCAACGCGAAGCAGATCGCCAAGTACCTGAACTCGCAATTCGCGACCGACCAACGCAAGTATATTGTCCTAGGCTACAGCAAAGGTACGTCCGACCTGGAAGTTGCCTTAGCCGCTGAACCGGGCGTCAAGGACAAAGTAGCGGCCCTGGTGACACTCTCCGGCGTAGTGCAAGGTTCACGCTTGATAGACCTGCCTCACTTCACCAGTGCGGAAAAAACTCGCGCCTCTGCGATCACCTGCACGGCCGGAGATGGTGGAGGGCTGAAGAGCATGACTCCTGAGGTCCGCCAGGCGTTCCTCGCAGCTCACCCTGATCCTCTGGTACCTACCTACTCTGTAGCGGCGTACTCCAGAGAGCAAGACACCTCAAAAGTCCTGCTGCCTTTCTGGACAGATCTCTCACAGTACGGCAAGGCGGAAGACAGTCAGATGCTTGCTGCGGAAGCCGTCTACCCGCGCGGTAATTATCTCGGTTTGCTCACACGCGATCACTGGGCTATCGCGATTCCGTTCGAGCGCTCTGTACTAGTGGATAAGACTGATTTTCCGCGACCGCAACTGTTTGAAGCTATCCTTCGCTTCGTAACTGCCGATCTCAAGTCGGCACATTAAGCATCCTGATGATGTCGCCCATTAAATAATAAGGATCAGAGACTAAATGCATAACGATAGATTTCTGTCATTTGGCTCTGCTGATTATTTTGTCTGGCGGTCCGAAACCTATTCCTCACTGGCTCCTACCTCCAACCAAACGCTTCTCCTGACAAGCTCTTCAATGTTGTCTGGAAAAGTCTCAGATCGCGCTGAAAATGAAATTCAAGGCTTCTGGTCAAAAAGCTAGGACAGTTTCATCGTCTCCGCAATCCATCCGCCGCCGACCACCAGATCGTCCTGGTAAAACACCACAGCCTGTCCGGGCGTGATTGCCCTCTGCGGCTGGTCGAACGTCACGCGGACCTCGCCGTTGGGAGCGTTCTCCAGCACGGCAGGCGCAGGCTCATGACGATGACGAATCTTCGCATGAACGCGCATTGGCGCGTTGGCGGTAACGCGCATCGGCGTGTTCGCGTTCGCGCCGGAATCATGCAGGCCATCGATGGCAATCCAGTTCAGGTCGCGGGCAATCAGCGTGCGTGAAAGCAGATCGTCATTCCCACCCACAGTCACCTTGCCCTCGGCGCCGTTGATGTTGATCACGTAGAGCGGCGAGCCCGTGGCAACGCCCAGCCCCTTGCGCTGGCCCACGGTAAAGTTGTGGACGCCCTCATGGTGTCCCAGCACCTTGCCGTCCGTCGTGACCAGTTCTCCAGACGTGTCAGGCAGCTGCTCGCCTTGCTCCGCCAGATAAGCGTCAATAAAGCGCTTATAATCGCCGCCGGGAACAAAGCATATCTCCTGCGAGTCTGGCTTCTCTGCCAGCGCCAGATGATGCTCGCGCGCCAGTTCGCGCACCTGCGGCTTGTTCATCTGTCCCAGCGGAAACAGCGTGCGGCTGAGCTGCTCCTGCGTCAATCCGAAGAGAAAATATGTCTGGTCCTTGGCCGGATCGGCTGCCCGCCGCAGCAGCCAGCGATTGCGCCCGGCATCGAACTCGCAACGCGCGTAATGCCCGGTGGCCAGCATGTCCGCGCCAATCTGCCGCGCCGTAATCAGAAGCTGGTCGAACTTCAAGTGGTTGTTGCACAAGCTGCAAGGTATCGGCGTGCGCCCGGAAAGATACTCATCGATAAACGGTCGCACCACGTCGCGCTCAAAGCGCTCCTCATGGTTGACCACGTAATACGGGATACCCAGCTCCTCGGCCACGCGGCGGGCGTCATAGACGTCGTCAATCGAGCAGCAGCGCCCCTGCACCTGCTCCGGCATGCCCTCGCGTCCGGCAAGGCGGCGCTGGTTCCAGAGCTGCATGGTCAGGCCCACAACATTATGCCCTTCAGCGCGCAGCATGGCCGCAACGGTCGACGAGTCGACACCGCCCGACATGGCTACGGCAATGGTGGCGGCACGCGAGTTTGGTCGCGCCTCACTCATGCTATCGATACTGTTGCGCTCAGACATTGGCAGGCTATAAAGCTTTATTTTGATGCTCCTAATCTATTATAAAGAATCCGCTGCCGGCTTGATGTTTTGCGAAAAGTGCTTGGGAGAGAGGCCATGAAGAGGCCAATCGCCTGGACGCTGGTGATTCTGATGGTCGCTGCCGCCCTGGGCAAAAAGAAGCGGCAAATTACCATGAGCGACTTCCCGTTGATCGGCGTGGTTTGCATGGACGCGCTGGATGCCTCAGGCATGTTCTGGCGGGTAAGGACAAGAAAGGCGTGACCGTCTGACTTTCCAATAGGACTAAGGAGGTGCGATGAGTTCGACGGATTGGGCAGGATTTGATCGGCACGGTGAAATTGAACGGCAGCGCGCGCGTCACTTCTTGAACATTACTCCGGAAATCTCCTTGTGCCTTCAGAAATGGATTGACGAAGCTAAAGCTCAGATCAAGGATACTTTCGCGGGATGGCCGTTAGGTCAGTGCTTGTCGGAAGGCGCCCTTCTCTTGTTTAACACTCGCGTAGATTCGTGGGGCATTCAAGCCACCGGAGTGGTGCTCTACGGAGACTTCGACAAACTTCTGATGACGCCTGAGACTGACCTTAGAGCAATCTACGCTGTTGTGGAGTATGCTTCGCGGAAGTTGCCGGAACTCAGGGAGACGTTGCCGCCCCAGCCTGACGACCTTATGTGGTGCGATGCCTGTAAAGGGACTGGGGTTCACCCGGCGCAGTCGGGCGACGGCGGTAAGTGTCTTTCCTGCTATGGGCTCGGCTGGCAGATTTGGCGATTTAAGAAACCGGTCTGGATACTCTGACAAAGAGGAGACGTTGCCCTTGCCTCTTCGGAATGGACGTTCACCGTGCTTCAACCGCCTCTGCCTTAACGTCTGATTTGCGCCTGCCCCAATGCTCTACCAAAGGCGCTCTTTCCGCGATCTCCGGATACAGCGCACGGGCTCGTGCCAGCGCTTCCGTCACATTGGCGCAGATGTTCTCCGCCCCCACATGCTGCTCAAATTCTGATTGCTGCATCAATCGCGCGGGCTGCTCCCGCGCGCCGCACAGGATCAGTCCGCGCCCGCTGTCATGGACGCGATCGGCCAGGTGCTCCAGCGCATGCAGTCCGGTGGCGTCGATGGCCGTCATGTTGCGCAGGCGCAGAATCACAATCGGCGGAAGCTCGGGTATCTGCTGAATCAGATCGTCAATTTTATCGGCCGCGCCGAACAGGAACGGCCCGTGGATGCGGAACACCGTCGCGTACGGCGGAATCTCTTTGTCCTGGAGCACGTGCAGCTTGCTCTCTTCCAGGTATTTCGGCGTGACGCGCGATATGGTTGTGGTGGCCGTCACTTTGCGGATAAACACCAGCGCGGCCAGGATCATCCCTGCTTCCACCGCCACCGTCAGGTCGGCAAAAACGGTCAGCACAAACGTGGCCGACCAGCATGCCACCTCCAGCCGCGAAAGCTTAAGCAACTCAGGGATCTCCGCCCACTCGCCCATGTTGTATGAAACCACCAGCAGGATTGCCGCGAGCACCGCCAGAGGAATGAACTTGGCCACCGGCGTGGCAAACATCAGGATCGCCAGCAGCGTAAGCGCGTGCACCATTCCCGCAACCGGCGTTTTCGCTCCCGATCGAATATTGGTCGCCGTGCGCGCAATCGCTCCTGTGGCGGGCAGGCCGCCCATGAGCGGAGAAATAAAATTCGCCACGCCCTGCGCGATCAGTTCAACGTTGGGCTTGTGTTTTTCTCCCTTGCCGTACATGCGGTCGGCCACCACGGCAGACATGAGCGACTCAATCGCGCCCAGCATGGCCACGGTAATTGCCGGCGCAATCAGCGGGCGAATCAACTCCAGGCGAAACTGCGGAATCTTCAACGCAGGCAACCCTGAAGGGATGCCGCCAAATCTTGTGCCTATCGTCTCCACCGGCAGCTTGAAAATCCACACCAGCGCCGTCCCCACAAAGAGCGCCACAATATAGCCCGGAACTTTCGGCACAAACTTGCGGAAGATGAGGATCAACGCCAGCGCCAGCACTGCCAGCCCTGTTTCTTCCCACGATATGGTGCGGAAGTTCTTTGCAATGGCTTCAAGGCGGCCCAGAAAATCTCCGGGCACGTGCTCAATGCGCAGCCCGAAAAAATCTTTGATCTGGGTGCTGGCAATCACCACGGCAATTCCGTTGGTGAACCCCACCACCACAGGGCGAGGGATATATTTCACTGCGCTGCCCAGTCCCGTCACTCCCAGAAAAATCAGGAACACGCCTGCGATTCCGGTGCACATGAACAGGCCGTCGATGCCGTACCTGGCCACGATCCCGGCCACCACCACCACGAATGCGCCAGTCGGCCCGCCGATCTGTACGCGCGATCCGCCCAGCGCGGAGATCAGAAATCCAGCTATCACGGCGCAATAAAGCCCTGCCTGCGGCGGCATGCCCGACGCAATGGCAAACGCCATGGCCAGCGGCAACGCTACCAAACCAACAGTAACGCCCGCGATCAGATCAGAAACAAAGTCTGGCCGCGAATAATTCTTCAGCGCCAGTACGGATTTTGGGACCCACTTGGTGCTCATAACGCATCCCGGATGATCACAAAATGGTCAACACGGGCCGACAATATCATCATGTTATCCAGTGTAGCCGAATAGAAATTGGCCGACTATCGGCAGAATGACTTACCTGGAAACGAAAGGCAGAGAACTTGCGCGTGATCGGCGCTCATCTGCGCGAATCTGCGGCAACCTTCTGATAAACCGGAGAAATCTCGTAATCCGCATTGATCCGGTCAAAATAATTCCTGGCTAACCTGTTAGCCTGAAATAGGTCAAATCACGCATAGGGGGACGTGTGGAAACTCTCATTCAAGACATTCGCTTTGCTCTTCGCGTGCTGAGAAAAAACCCCGGATTCGCGCTTGTTGCCGTACTGGTCCTCGCCATCGGAATCGGCGCCAACACTGCGATCTTCAGCGTGGTGGATACAGTCTTGCTGCGCCCGCTTCCATATCCGCATGCGGAGCGGCTGGTGTTTGTTGAGAACGTTTTCAAGCAGGCGGGACACACGCCCATGACGTACACCAATTTTCAATTCTGGCGCGATCAGCACCAGCTCTTCGACCAGGTGGTTACGTATTTCAGCAGCATCGGGGCGATGACCGGCCTGCAAGAGCCTGAAGAGGTACCCATTGTACGAATTTCAGCCAATTTATTGCCAACGCTGGGCGTCTCCCCGATCGCGGGCAGAGGATTTCGTGACGACGAAGAGCCCAAGAGCGCGGACCGGGTGGTGATGCTCACGGAATCTTTCTGGCACAAGCACTATGGAGGCAGCGCTTCTGCAGTGGGCCAGAAGCTCACGCTCAATGACAGTGTTTACACCATTGTCGGCGTTGTTCCTGACAGTTTTCGTCTGGGACATCCGTTTGAGCTGGTAATGCCATTACGCTTGACTCCCGACATCAACATTGCCTTTCTTCCCGGCATCGCGCGATTGCAACCCGGCGTGAGCCTCAAGCAGGCCCAGGCTGCGTTGCCGGGGCTCATTCCAGCTTATAAAAAAGCCGATCCGGAACTCGACAATGTAGCCATCACGCCTTACCAGCAGGTCCTTGTTGGCAATTCGCGGCCGCTGCTGTTTGTGCTTCTTGGAGGCGTGATTGCCGTGCTGCTGATCGCCTGCGCCAATACCGCCAATCTGCTCTTGGCACGTGCCGCGGTGCGGGAAAAAGAAATCGCGCTCCGAATCTCACTGGGAGCAGGACGAATCCGGCTTGCGCGCCAGTTGCTGACGGAGAGTGTCTTGCTCTCCCTGATTGGCGGTGTATTGGGAATCCTGATGGGATGGGGCAGCCTCCATTTCCTGACTTCATTGCTGCAAAAGCGCTTGCCTCAGACGATTGCCATACAGCTTGATGGCCGGATTCTCCTGTTTGCTCTGCTGCTCTCGCTTGCCACAGGGCTGGTCTTTGGCATGGCTCCCGTTGTGCAGTTGATTCGCGGGAACCTGCATGATCGCCTGAAGCAAGGCGGACGCCAGACCGCAGGCGGTGGACAGCGCCTGCGCCAGGTATTGGTCGTGGGCGAGATCGCCATCTCCCTGGTACTGCTGGCCGCGGCAGGATTGCTGTTGCGCAGCATGGTGAGCCTACTCAACGTGGACAAGGGCTTCAACTCCCACCACGTCATCACCATGGCTGTACGGCCCTCGCCTGTGCGTTACAAAGACCCCAAGACGGAAATTCTCTACTTGCAAAGAATCCTGGAGAGTGTGAGCTCCCTGCCCGGCGTCCAGTCCGCAGGATGGGTGTACACCCTTCCACTGACCGGCAACAGTACGAATGGAGGAATTAAAATCGAGGGACACCCTGGGGACTCGCCCAACGTGGACAAGCAATATGTGGAAGGGAATTACTTTCAGGCGATGAGCACTCCGCTGCTCAAAGGCAGGTTCTTTGATTCCCGCGATAACCTCAATTCCCCCAGAGTCGTCATCGTGAACCAGACCCTGGCGCAGAAGGTCTTTCCCAATCAGGACCCGATCGGCAAGCGGATCGACGTGGGCTGGGGAGATCCCGGTTTCTCGGAGATTATCGGCGTGGTGGCCGATGCCAAGCAGGAGGCACTGACCGCTGAACACCGCGCAAGCACCTTTATGCTCTATTCGCAGAACGCGGCCCTCATGGAATACCTCGACACCAACCTGGTGGTTCGAACCAGCCAGGACCCGCTGAGCGCCGTTGCCGCCATACGCTCCCGGATTCAGCAGCTCGATCCCAATCAGCCGTTGGCCGACGTGAAGACCATGGATGATGTGCTTGCAGAATCGCTCGCGCCTCAGCGCGCTCCCGCATGGCTCTTTGGCGGGTTCAGCGCGATTGCCCTGTTTCTGGCCGCGATCGGCATTTACGGCGTGCTTTCGTACTTCGTGGTGCAGCGCAGCCAGGAGATTGGCGTGCGCATGGCGCTCGGAGCGCAAAGGTCCAATGTTCTGGGATTGATCCTGGGCCAGGGCGCGCGCCTGATTGGCATTGGCGTTGCCATCGGGATAGTCGGCGGCGTCTGGGCGGCGCGGGCTCTTACGTCACTGCTGTTCGGCGTCAAGTCCACCGATCTTCCGACGTTTATCGCCGTCTCACTGCTGCTGGCCAGCCTTGCGCTGGTGGCATGCGCGGTGCCGGCGCTGCGGGCCACGCGCGTTGATCCGCTGGTAGCGTTGAGAAGCGAATAATGCGCGATTGGGATGGGAGTAGGCCGGAGGGATCTTGCGTTTTGTTTAAAAACATTACACCAATTTTAGATCGGCCTGGACAAGCTATTTGAATTTTGTGGCACAGGCACTCTTGCCTGTGCTCAGTAATACTGGATGAGACAAGAGTGTGTGTGCCACATTATCCAGAGAGCAATCACTTGGCGATAGTCTGTTTTTGGTATACCGGCGAAATCTCGCGCAGGCGCGCTACCGTCTCCGGAATCACTTTGATCGCAAAATCAATATCGTCATTTGTGGTCTGCTTGCCCAGGCTCACGCGGATACTTGCACGCGCTCTCTGGTGCGGCAGCCCCATGGCCAGCAGCACGTGTGAAGGCTCAATCGCCCCGGAAGAGCACGCTGCGCCGCTGGAAACCGCCAGTCCTTTCAGGTCCAGCGCAATCACCAGCGCTTCGCCTTCAATATGATCGAACCACAGGTTCGTCGTGTTCGGAACGCGTGGCGCGCCCAGGCCATTCACGCCTACATCTTCCATCGCGGAAAGAACCGTGTCCTGCAAGCGGTCGCGCATCGCTGCCATCTCCGCCGGCCCGCCGCTCTCCAGCCACAGCTTGGAAATTTCCGCGGCCTTGCCCAGGCCAACAATGCCCGGCAGATTTTCCGTTCCGGCGCGGCGCTGGCGCTCATGGCTGCCGCCATAAATCTGCGGCTGGATCAGCGTTCCCTTCTTGATGTAAAGCGCGCCCGTTCCCTGCGGCGCATGGATCTTGTGACCTGAAATGGATAACGCGTCGCAGGCGATCTTCTGCACGTCGATCAGCGCCTTGCCCGCTGCCTGCACCGCGTCGGTATGAAAAAAGACGTCGGCTTGCTGCGCGATCTTGCCGATCGCTTCCACCGGCTGAATCACTCCGGTCTCATTGTTCGCCATCATGATGCTGATGAGCCGCGTGTTCGGGCGCAATGCCATTTCCACATTGCCGGCATAAATTTCTCCGCTTGCTCCGACCGGAACATAAGTTACCTCGCACCCCATCTGCTCCAGCCGCTTGCAGGAATTTGTAACCGCGCTATGTTCGATGGTGGAGGTAATCACGTGATCGCCGCGCTGCACCAGGCCAAAGATGCCCAGGTTATCGGCCTCAGTGCCGCCGCTGGTAAACACAATCTCCGCCGGACGCGCATTCAGCAGCGCCGCCACCGACGCCCGCGCCTTCTCCACCGCGGCACGCGCGTGCTGCCCATAGTGGTGAATTGAAGACGCATTGCCGAACTGCTCCGTGTAAAACGGCCGCATCGCCTCAAACACCTCCGGCAGGACGGGAGTGGTGGCGTTGTTATCGAGGTAAACGCGGCGCATGGCTGCTACCATTTTACGCTCGCTTACGTGTTTTCGATGAGCAATCAGCACTCAGCACTCAGCATTCAGTCCCTGACCATTCATGATCGAACGAGGCAAGCGCAAAGCACAAAAGCTTCAGCCCTTGCTCATTCCCATTTTGCGAGAATGTTCAAGGGCTGAATGCTGAGTGCTGATTGCTGAAAGCTATCTCTTCTCCATCGTCACGTAGTGGTTCGGATATGCGGGGCCAATGTAGTCCGCGCGCGGGCGGATCAGCCGGTTGTCGTCGAGCTGTTCAATCACATGCGCTGCCCAGCCGCTGATGCGCGAAACGGCAAACACCGGCGTGAACAAATCAACGTCCAGGCCGAGCGTGGTGTACGTGGAAGCCGAATAGAAATCCACGTTGGCGTTGAGGTGCCGATCCTCTTTGATGTACTTCTCAATCTTGGCCGACATCTCATACCACTTGGGGTTCGCCGAGCGGCCCAAGTCGCGCGACATCTGGCGCAGGTGCGTGGCCCGTGGGTCTTCCGTGTGGTAAACGCGATGGCCGAAGCCGGAAATCTTCTTCTTATTAGCCAGCATGTTCTTCACATGCTCCACCGGGTCTTCGCCTTTTTTGTCGATCTCAAACAGCATGCGCATCACAGCTTCATTGGCGCCGCCGTGCAGCGGGCCTTTCAGGGCGCCAATGGCGCTTGTGATAGCCGAATGCATGTCTGAAAGCGTGGCCGCGGTCACGCGGGCGGCAAATGTTGAGGCGTTCAATTCATGGTCAGCGTGCAGAATCAGCGCAACATCCAACGCCTTCTCGGCGGTCGGAGACGGCCTCTCGCCGTTCAATTGCAGCAGGAAATTGGCCGCATGAGAGATCGTGGGATCGGGATCGACCACGCTCTTGCCCTTGCGGATTCGATCATAACCGGCCACGATCATGGCAATTTGTGACGTCAGCCGGATGGACTTGCGGACGTTCGCGTCGTGATCGATCTTCTCTGCTTCTGCGTCGTAAAAAGACAGCGCGGAAACGGCCGTGCGCAGCACTTCCATGGGCGTGGCGGTCTTGGGAACGCTCCGCATCATGTCATAAATGGCAGGATCAATTTTGCGCTCGGCGCCCAGCTTCTGCTTCAAATCGGCCAGTTCTGCCGCCCTGGGCAACCGGCCAAACCACAACAGATAACACGTTTCTTCAAACGTGGATTTTTCAGCAAGCTCGTGGATATCAATGCCACGGTAAGCAAGCACTCCGGCGTCGCCATCGATATAGCAGACCCCGGAACTGGCCGCGACTACGCCCTCAAGACCTTTTGTAATTGTGCTGGTAGACATGGTTTTCCTGACGCTGTTTTCTGGCTTCTCCAGTGTGGGAAGCGGCTCTGTGCGCAACATTTCTTTATACTCCAAATTCTTTAGAGTTGCCAACCGCGCGGAAAAACTACGGTAACGCTTCGGACGACTGGTGCGCAGCGGACGGGTACCGCTCTATCTCAGCATCAGAGAGTAGTTTCCTGCGTCACGCGAGTCTGTGAGCCCGATCACACCCAGAGGGGGATGGGCCGTGGTTACCCAGCGTTTCGGCGTCGTTTGTGGCGTGCGCCGCCGGGGGGCCAAAATACCGGTAGTGGCCGGTGATCTTCCAATTGAAGAGCACATCTTCCATTTTTGGCCCCTGCCCGATGTTGTGGACAATCATATAACGGCGCGACAAGAGGGTTTTTCTGTCCACCACCATGCCAATGTGCGTCAGCCCGCCCCCCAGGTCCCACGTTACCAGGTCGCCCGGAAGGTAATCCTCGGTCCGATTGGTAATCGGCAGCGTCTCGCCCTTGCGGCTGAAAAAGACCATTAAGTTGGGCACGCGGCGGTGGTCGATGTTCGAATCAGGGCCCTGCCTATGCCATCGTGTTGGATAGGTGCTGAAATTCGCGGCCATGTCTTCATGGACTTCTCTTTGCAGATCGATTCCCACTGCCCGGTAGGCGCGTATCACCTCGTCCGTACAGGCGCCGGTCCCGGCCGGCACGTCTCCGCCGGGGTATGGGATGCGTACATAGGCCCCGTCATACCGCACCACGTGGTTCGTGCGTTCAAGCGCGGCAGCGGCAAACTGGCGCAGAAAAGCCTGCCGGGAGATCTCCGCTGAAGGTCGGGGCTGTGCGGCAAGTGCGCTGGCGGCAATCAGCGCGAGCAGGAGCAGCCATCGCTTCGTTTTCCAGCAACTCTGGATTTCCATGCTCTATTGGACACTGTAACCGGATTAAGGTTTCGTCGGAATAGCCAAATGTTATCCCTTCAACCACGTCCACACACCCATCACCAGGAACGGCAGCAGCACCACCAGCACCCACAGCTTGGCCCGTCCGCGTATCTTCTCTTCTTTTTCCCAGCGGAAAAGCTTCATGGAAATCAGCCCGCCGCCCGCAATCGTCAGCAGCATCACGCCGGCCGCCACCAGATTGCCTTTTTCCAGTAGTCCCTGCCCGTGCAGCATCATGTTACTCATGCCTCTCACCAGGTATGTCGCCGGCATGAAATTGTGGATCGTCTTCATCACTCCGTGAAAGCTGCTTTCAGGCACCGTGGCCCCGCTCAGAAGAATCATGGGGAAATAGCACAACTGGACCAGCACCGTTCCCTCCTGCATCGTGTTCGCCACCGAGGCAATCACCAGCCCTAGAGACCTGAACGCGATCAAGCCCAGCGAGATGAAAACCAGAAGCTGAAACAGGTGCGCCGGCAGGGGCATTTGATAGAAGAAATGCGCCATCATCAGCAACAGCACGATATACGGAATAAAGATGATCCAGCCGGTCACCATCGATCCCACCAGCAGGGGCGCGGGAGTAATGGGCGTGACCTTGTAGCGCCGCAGGATATTCAGTTCGCGTTCCTGGATCGCGCGAATGCCGGCCCCGAAGAAGCCGCTGCCCAGCACTCCAAAGGTGATCGACATGGTGACCACATAAACCATTCCGCCAATCCGGTCGGCCCGTCCCAGAAATGTCGCAAAACCAAAAAAGAAGAACAGCGGGAACAGGTAATTAAAGAAAATCACCGTACGCAGCCGTAGAGCCAGCTTTATGTCCATTACGATGATGGCCAGATATTGCTTCATGCTGTTTGGCTCTTGGCTCTTGGCCTTTGGCTCTCCATTCCCGCGGTAAATTCGCTTTCCCAATCACGTGCGATCACGGCGATTTAGTCCCTCAGCTTTTTTCCCGTCAACTCTACAAAAACGTCTTCCAGCGTCGGACGCTTCAGGTGGACGTCTTCCAGTTGCATTCCCTGCTGGTCCAGCCACTTCATGATCTCAAACAGCGTGCGCGCGGGCCGCGAGGAATAAACCGTCAATGAACGGCCGTCCTCCGCCAGCCTGGACTCCAGCGCGTCCGGCCATTGCGGCAGAGCCGCTGCATTCATCGGCTGCGCGGTCACAATATCGATCCGCGACTGCCCCTTGCTCTGCTGCTGCAATTCGCGCGGCGTGCCCATGGCCACGATCTTGCCTTCGTCGATGATCGCCACCCGGTCGCACAGCCGCTCCGCTTCTTCTATGTAATGCGTGGTCAGCACCACTGTGCGCTTCTCTGACTTCATCTCTTCGATCAGCCCGTGGATCTCCAGCCGTATCTGCGGATCAAGGCCTGTAGTGGGCTCGTCCAGAAAGAGCAGTTGCGGATCGTTCACCAGGGCCAGCGCCAGGGCCAGCCGCTGCTTCTGTCCGCCGGAAAGCGTGTCGTAGAAGGCCGCGCGTTTCTCCCACAACTGCAGCCGCTTGAGCAGCTGCTCTGAACTCAGGCTGCGCGTATAGAACGATCCAAACAGCTCCAGCGCTTCCTGCACGCGGATCTTCGTCGGCAGGTTGGTGGCTTGCAGGCAAACGCCGATGCGGTCTTTTAGCTGCTGCTTCTGCCGGTCAGGATCAAAGCCCAGAACCGTGGCCTCGCCGCCTGTGCGCGGGCGCAGCCCCTCCAGGATTTCAATGGTGCTGGTCTTGCCCGCTCCATTGGGGCCCAGCAGGCCGAAGACCTCGCCTTGCGCAACCTGGAAGTCGATGCCCTTAACGGCTTCAACTTTGTCATAGCTCTTTTGTAATTGCTGGACGTGGATGACGGGCGCTTCGTTCATGAGGTCTGTCTAGGGTATAAACGCAAACCGGTTCTGTCCAGTTCCGTGAGTGAGGAGATCAACGCTTATTCTTCGCAAAGCGGACCTTTTGTCTTCAGTCGCTGATATTCTGCCTGCGACAGATGAAGCTTTGCCCGAACTTGCGCTTGGAGAGCCTCGAGGCTCTTGTTCTTTACTTCAGCACACTCCTTGTTCGATTCAAAAACGTCTCCGGTATAAGGGTCGACTGCATACGCACCTGCCACCACACTTCCTTTAGGCAAACCCTTCCAGACCACCGTAAAGGTCAGAAATCTGGTGGGATGTGGGTCATCAAAGTGTTCCGCTTCCACTTTTGGCAGCTGTCTCTGCTGTGGCGTGAGAGATGCCATAACAAGCGCTCTGGCTTGCTCAACCATTACTTTGCTCTTGGCAGGCTTGCCCGCAAAAGCTGTGGTTGAAAAGAAAGAGACCAAAAGGAAAAGCAAAACAGTTTTTTGCATTTCATTTTCCCCCTGCAGGCGTTGACCATAGTTTAGACCGCGGTCTTTTGGACGTGTATCGACCAGAAAGACTGGATAACCAGAGTTTGCAGTTGTCCCATGCGATTGCCACTCCACGCTAAGCATCCGATGGAAATAGAACTTTTGCAATCTCGTTCATCGCGGTTTAGTCTTTCTGCGCACCTCTCAGGGGACTTTTCTACTTATGGTCAAGAGAACCGTTATTGCGATTGTTCCCATGTTTCTGGCAGTCGCGCTCCGCGCGCAGACTGCCGACCCCCAGTTGCTGGCTGAAATCAACAAGATCAAGGCCATTGACAACCACTCGCATCCGCCGAAGTTAGTGGCCCCGGGCGAAAAAGATGATGATTTTGACGCCCTGCCCTGCGATCCCCTCGAGCCCAGCGATCCCACCACGGTTTCGCGCCCGGAAAACCCGCAATACATCGCCGCATGGAAGGCGCTTTATAACTATCCTTATAACGACCACGCGCCCGAACACATCAAGGAGCTGCTTCAGACCAAGCAAACAGTCATGCAGGAACAGGGCGACAATTTTCCCAACTGGGTGCTGGACCAGCTTGGCATTGAGACCGAACTGGCCAATCGCGTGGCCATGGGACGCGGCCTGCAGCCGCCCCGGTTCCGCTGGGTGCCCTTCGATGACGCGTTGATGTTTCCGCTGAAGAACTCCGCGCTCTCCAGTGAAACGCCCGACCGCAAATTCTTCTTCCAGCGTGAAACCATGCTGCTGCGGCGCTATATGAAAGACATCGGCCGCGACATGCTTCCCACAACGTTGCAGGAATATGCCGCAAAAGTGGTAACGCCCATTCTGGAGCAGCAGAAGCAGAACGGTGCGGTAGCCATCAAGTTTGAAGCCGCCTACCTTCGCTCGCTCGATTTCGGCCCCGCAGAGCCCATGGAGGCAGTCCAGCAGATTTATGCACACTTTGTGAAAGGCGATGTCCCGCTTAGACCTGATTACACCCGGCTCCAGAATTATCTGTTCCGGTATATCTCCCGCGAAGCAGGCCGTTTGGGATTGCCGGTGCACATCCATACTGGCGGCGGCTGCGGAAGCTATTTCATGCTCATGGGATCCAACCCGGCCCTGCTGGAGACGGTGCTCAACGATGCTTCACTGCGCAAGACCAACTTCGTGCTGATACACGCCGGCGCTGGGGCCTTTACCAAGTACGCCAACTACCTGCTGATGAAGCCCAACGTCTATGCCGATTTCTCCGAGCAGACCTGGCTCATTTCCACCCGGCGCCTCAGTGACACCATCCGCGACCTGCTGGAGTGGTATCCGGAAAAAGTCATGTTCGGGACCGATCTCTACGCCAATACCCCGGAAATCAACTGGGAGGAAATCGGCTGGCAGACTACCCACTCCTCGCGCGAGGCCCTGGCTATCGCCCTGACCGGAATGATGCAGGATGGCGAGATCACCCGTGAAAGGGCCCTTGAACTGGCCCACATGGTCCTGCATGACAATGCGGCCAAACTCTATGGATGGCAGAGCGGCGCAAAGTAGGCTGCCGCGGCAGATTCCCCGCGCGTGCAATCCCGTCGAAAAATACTGAGCACTTCCGCGGAATTTTTGTCTGGCGCCGGGCCTAGGGGTCTTTCTCTGACGTTTCCAAGTGTCTCAAAATAAGACACTCTTATAACACCTCCTTTTTAATGTGTTTTCGGCAACTTACCCCTTGACTTGGGCACAGGACGCTGCAAAACTCAGCTTGTCCAAAAACGGAACGTTCCCTCGACGGTCCGGTTATATAAGTCGGCAGTTTTTTATAGGAACTTGTCTCGCAGGTTTTAAGTTGTAAACACGGCGCTTTTTTGAGCCGCGTGGGCCGAACTCGACGGGTAGGGATTCACTTCTGGGATTTCCATTGAGTCACTGAGTCACTTGCTGTGCTCTGGCCGGATTCCTGGGCGTGAATGCAGGAAAGGGGACACTCTCAATGGACTTCCAGGACAAAGTTCTCAAGTGTGTGGATTGCGGCGCCGACTTCGTATTCACCGCTGGCGAACAACTCTTTTTTCACGACAAACAATTCAAAAACGAACCCAAACGCTGCAAAAACTGCAAGGGCAAACGCGCCCAGGCTCTGGGATTGCCGCAGAACGGCGGTAATTATCAGAGGGTGGAAACCAAGGCGGTCTGTTCAGGATGCCAGCGGGAAACCACCGTGCCGTTCAAGCCCACGCAGGGACGTCCAGTCTTTTGCCGGGAGTGCTTTCAGCAGCGCAAGACAACCGCTGCCACAGCTTAAGCGAGCTGTTCCGCTTCGAAAGTTGGATTCTGTTGCCGCTGGGGGCGAAGTGTCTCTAGGCGGGCTTCTTGACTGACTGCGACTTCGGCTTGGCTTCGGCGCCTGCCTTGGCTGCCCTCTGCTGTCTCTGGTCCTCGTGCTGGATGAGCAGCACTTCAATGCGGCGCAGGAGGTCGTCAGTGTTCATGGGCTTTACCAGCATGGAATGCGCGCCCTGGGTCTTCCAGTCGCCGCCCAGCAGGGGATAAGCCGTAAGAATCGCCACCGCCGGATTATATTCAGTCTTTTTCGCCGCGCGGATCACATCATACCCTGCCTTGTCATGCTCCATTTTCATGTCGGTAATGACCATGTGGTAGGTATTGGCCTTGAGCTTGGAGATGGCTTCCTTGGCTGAAACAGCGGTTTCCACTTCAAAATGGTGAATTTCCAGAATGGTCTTGAGCGTGAGCAGGATTGCCAGCTCGTCATCAACCAGTAGGATACGGCGTTTCATGTGAGCTCCCAGGGGACTTTGAAAATCACTTTGATCGCGCTAATGAGATGCAGGCAGCAACTCTCAGGGTTGTGAGCTGCTGCACAAGTCGTCGCACTCGAACACCCCTTATAATACTCTCCGTGCCTGCATTTTTTGTGCAAAGTTTTGGCTGCCGCGCCACCCAGGCGGATGGCGCCGCCTTAGATCGCCAATTGGCGGCCCAGGGCCTTAACCCGGCTAATTCTGCCTTGGAAGCCGACCTGGTTGTCCTGAATACCTGCACCGTCACCGCCGCCGCCGACCAGGACGCACGCGCCTCCATTCGCCGCATCCACCGTGAAAATCCCGGGGCAAAGATCATGGTTACCGGTTGCTATGCCCAGCGCGCGCCCCAGGAAATCGCCGCCCTGCCCGGCGTGACCTGGGTGGTGGGAAATTCGCATAAGCATCGCGTGGCGGAGATTGCCGCCCAAGGCCAGTTTGTAGACCAACTCCCTGATGAAAAGTACTCCGAGTCGCACGGAGATTCTCTGGCAGCCCCGCTGCGGAATTTTGTCTCTCTGGAAGCCGTGGCTCTCTCTGCGCCGGTTTTTACTCTGGTAGGCGATATCTTTGGCCACACTGAGCTGATCGCCGCTCCGGTATTCGCCGGGGATATGATCGGAGAGAAAACCCGGCCCAACCTGAAGGTCCAGGACGGCTGCGACAACCGTTGTTCTTTCTGCATTATTCCCAGCGTCCGCGGCCAGAGCCGATCGATGAAGCTCGACCGCGTAATTGAAGAAGCCAATGCGCTGGTGGCGGCAGGTTACCGTGAGATTGTGCTCAGCGGCATCAACCTGGGCCGTTGGGGCCGCGATTTTCAGCCTCAACAGCGCTTTGAGATACTGGTCCGCGCGCTGCTGGAGCACACCGATATCCAAAAGGTCCGCATCAGCTCGGTCGAACCCATGGATTGGACGGACGAGTTGATTGCGCTGGTCGCCGGCTCACCGCGAATAGCCAAGCACGCTCATGTGCCACTGCAGTCCGGCAGTGATCGCATTCTGCGGCGGATGTACCGCAAGTACCGCCCCTGGCACTACGCGGAGAAGATCAGAAAGATCCGCGAAGCTATGCCCGATGCGGCGATCGGCGCCGATGTCATGGTCGGCTTTCCCGGCGAGACCGACGAACTCTTCGAGGAAAGCCGCAGCTTTATCGAACATCTGCCGTTTACTTATCTGCATGTGTTCACCTACTCCTCGCGGCCGGGAACGCCTTCAGCGGCCATGCCAGACCAGGTGCCGGTGCACGTGGCGCGTGATCGGAATCGCATCTTGCGCGAGTTGGCGGCAGAGAAGAACCGCGCCTTCCGCCAGAGCTTTGTTGGGAAAACGCTGGAAGTCATTACGCTGCAAGCCAGCAATGAACAGTGGACTGAAGCGCTGAGCGATAACTTTTTGAAGGTTCGGCTGGCGGGCAGGCATGAAGCAAATGAATGGACAAAGGCGGAGATTGAAGGAGTCGGTGATGAAAATCTCATGGCGGTGGCGGAGAACCAAGCCGCTCTCGCTGTTTGAAAGCTGTGTCCCCTGGATCTCGGCTTCCGTCGGCCATCCTCAGATTTCTCCGGAACTTACATCGGACCAGCCACACCGCATGAACGCGCCCGGACCATTTTATGTGGTCAATCGGGATTGCCATGACGTGCGGATATCCCCATGTTCTTGCTCCGGATCTGATGGCCTGGGAGATGAATTCTGAAGGTCGCCCAGCCCACTGCTATTTCCGCAAGCAGCCGGAAACATCGCAAGAGATCGAGCAGGCGCTGAATGCCGTGAATGGAAGCTGCTGCGGCGCGCTTCGCTATTCCGGTTCGGACCCCGCGATCATCAAACGCATTCGATGACCGATGAATTGGACCCAACCCATGAAAGAACTCTTTTTGCAGGGACCTTCAAATTTCTTCTTGTCTTTCGCATATATACCGTCTATATTTTAGATGGTTATTCATGAAAAATGTCAGGCTCAAACTGAAGCAGGCCAGCGCCGTCCTGGGTGTCTCACCCAAAGAGCTGCAAAACCTTGTGCAATTCGGAGTGCTGCGACCATCCCGGCGCAACGGGGTCTACTGGTTTGACGCAGGCCTTCTTTTACAGGCTAAAGTTGCTTTTTATCTCAAGGATTCGCTGGGCAGTTCCAGCGACCTCCTGGCAAGGTTCACCACGGCGGTCTCGCAAAATTTAAGCAGTGGCAAATTAAGTGAACTGAAGGATGTTTCTCTTCGTTCCCGTCCGGCTAGCGGCAAAGACGCCGTGGAAATCAGAATTCCCCTTCGTTCGCTAGGACTGGAGTTGGAAAAGCAGTTGCCCCGCGCCGGTATAAGCCGGGACCTTCCCCGAGGCCCCAAGAGAGCGGGATGGAAGAAGGACTTTTTGCGCAGCCTGGAAGCTGCTGCGGCTGAGATGGGAGATGTTTCCGAGGAAGAGATACTAAAGACGGTCAAGGAGACGCGAGAGATGCTCGCCCGCAGAAAACGGACGACGACGACTAGTGCATTGGAGGAATTGACGCAATCCTCTGAAAGAACCCCTCCCCGCCGCAGACCCAGCTCGGCCCGTAAAAAACTACCGGAGATCACCGTCGTTGCCAGAACGAAAACGAAAACAGCCTAGAGGCGTTGTCGACACATCGGTGCTGGTCGCTGGAATTTCGGGTTTCAAACCTCGGGAAATCGCGTCTCAAAACTACAGCGCCAGGATGCTCCGGGATTGGGTCGAAAACGGCACATTCATCTGGCTCCTTACGGACGAAATCCTTCTGGAATACAAAACGGTGTTGGCCCGCCTCAACGTCCGTCGTTCAACGATCGGCAGGATCATCAACCTTCTAAGTGAAGAAGGCGAGCTCATTCCGGTCTCTGCCGGGGCAAGCATTTCTCCGGATCCCGGCGATGATCCTTTCTGCCTATGTTCCGAACAGGGCGCGGCAGATTTCCTGGTAACATTAAATCCCAGGGACTTTCCGCAGAGCCTTCTTGCTGCTCACGTAACCGCGCCGGGGGAAGGAATTCCCACGACTCGGCGCAAGAAGCTGTTTCGCAACCGGCAGCGCTGAACGAGAACTGCAGCTGACGGTCATCGATCATCACCCATGCTATAATTTTTACTGTCTTGCCACACATGTGGCGCCCCCCGCAATTCCACTAAGAAGCTTGAGTTTGCCGGGAGGGTTCAGGAGGACCGCATAGTAGACAAACGTTTTATCAAGATGAATGAGCGCATCCGCGCACGCGAGATACGCGTGATTGGCCCGGACGGCGAGCAGCTTGGCATTATGACGCCGCAGGATGCGACACGAAAGGCCCGTGAACAAAGTCTTGACCTGGTAGAGATCTCGGCCACCGCGGTGCCGCCGGTGTGCCGCATCATGGATTACGGCAAGTTCCTCTACGAGCAGGAAAAGAAGGAACGGGCGGCGAAAAAGAACCAGAAGCAGATCGTCCTGAAAGAAGTTAAGTTCAGCGTCAACGTGGATGAGCACGACTACGTCACCAAGCGCAACCACGTGTTGCGTTTTCTGGAAGAAGGCGACAAGGTAAAAGCCAGCCTGCGCTTCCGTGGACGTGAAATGGCCCACCAGAACCTGGGACGCAAGGTGCTGGAGCGGCTGGTGACCGAGGTCGGCGACAAGGGAATTGTGGAATTCAGGCCGCGCATGGAAGGCAATACCGTGCATGTGATCCTGGCCCCGCCTCGGCAGGTACCGGGCGGCAAAAAGCCGGAAAAGCCGCAACAACAGCAGGCCTCCGGTGGCCAGACCCAAAGAAGCAGCTAGCAAAGAGCAGCTGGCAATTGGCAAAACAGCAATTAGCCAAAGCTGGTTGTGCAAGCAGGAAGGGTTTCCTTCAGGCGTCATCTTTGATTTTGGCTTTGCTAACTGCCAATTGCTATTTGCTAATTACTGAGGCCGCATTAGCGGCCGAGAGATTTTTATGCCTAAACTAAAAACCCACAAAGGCGCAGCGAAACGCTTTAAGAAGACCGCCACCGGCAAGATCAAGCGCGGCAAAGCGTTCAAGCGCCATATCCTTACCTCCAAAGACACCAAGCGCAAACGTCACCTCGATACCGACACACTGGTAAGTGCTGCCGACGCGCCAAAGGTCAAGAGGATGATCCCTTATTAGGGACGGAGTTCGGCCCGCCTGATGCAAATCAGCGCTGAGGCCGGACCTGAAAAGAACGAGCAGCGATCAACTGGAACGCTTGCTCGGCGCGAGTGAACAGGGACCTTAGAACCCTCCCTGCAGCCGCGATAACCGCCGGGAATCCGGCAACAAAAAAGGGAGCGAACCATGCCTCGCGTAAAACGTGGTACTAAGCGCCGCCAGCGCCGCAAAAAGATACTTGAGCGCGCAAGCGGGTATTTTCTAACAAAATCAAAACTCTATCGCGCCGCCAAAGAATCGGTGGAGCGCGGCCTCAAATTTGCCTACTCCGGCCGCAAGCAGAAGAAGCGCCAGTACCGGTCCATCTGGATCGTCCGCATTGGCGCGGCGTCACGCGCCCAGGGCATCAGCTACAACCAGTTCATCAGTGGCCTGAAGAAGGCCGGCGTGGAGCTGGACCGCAAAATCCTGGCTGACATCGCGACGAACGACTCCGCGGGTTTTGTGGCGTTGTGCGAAACGGCAAAACGCGCCAATACCAAAGCGGCTTAGGCAAAGCTTAACTACAAAGGACACAAAGGTTCACGAAGAAAAACCCTAGCCGCTAATTTCGCGAATGAACACGGATTGCAAGCAATGATTCGCGGCTGATTTAACTTCGTGTTTCTTCGTGTCCTTTGTGGTTAGTTCGTCCTTTGTGGTTAAATTTTTCCGCGGCCCAGAGTACAATCCCTGCCATGCTATCCCGCAGATCTTTTTTCAAGACCGCCGGCATGGGCGCGGCCATGGCCGCCACCGCAAGCTTTCCCACCGAACTCCTGAGCTGGGCTGAACCGCCGCGCACCGTGCAGCCGGGCGGGCCAGTCCTGCTCAACAGCAATGAGAACGCTTACGGGCCGTTCCCCAGCGTGCTGGCGATGAAAAGCCCGTTTCAGGATGCCAACCGCTATCCTGACCGCGGCTATGACAAGCTGATTGAGCGCATTGCCGCCATGCACAAAGTAAAGGCCGATCAAGTAACTCTGGGCTGCGGATCCACGGAAATACTCAAGCTTGCCGCCAGCGCGTTTACCGGCCCAGGCAAAAAGCTGGTGATGGCCGCTCCGACCTTTGAGGCAATCGAGTTTTATGCCAAGGCGGTGAACGCCGAAGTGGTCAAGGTCCCGCTGGCCGCCACATACGCGCACCAGCTTGTGCAGATGGCGGAGGCGGTGGGAAAAGACGGTGGGCTGATCTATGTTTGCAATCCCAACAATCCCACGGCAAGTTTGACGCCGCGGCGCAGCCTGGAAATCTTTATCCGCTCTCTGCCCCCAAATACATATGTCCTGATGGATGAGGCTTACCACGACTTTGTACCCGTGGCCGCCGACTACATCTCTTTCCTCTCGACTCCCATCGACGAAGACCGCGTCATCGTGGCCCGTACCTTTTCCAAGATTTACGGGATGGCCGGCCTAAGGCTGGGATATGCCGTTACGTCGGCCAAAAACACCAAAGCCATGGCGACGCACAAGCTTGAGGACAGCACCAACATCCTGGCGCTGCGGGCCGGTCTTGTTTCCCTTGAGCAGGAAGACGAGCACAAGAGCGCGGTGATGCGGAACGGCTTTGATCGCGATGAGTTCCAGCGACAGGCGGCGCAGCGCAAGCTGCAGGTAATCCCCTCCTGGACCAACTTTGTCATGTTCAACACGCAGCGCCCGATCCGCATCGTGATCGATTATTTCAAGAAAAACAACATCCGGATTGGCCGTCCTTTCCCGCCCATGGATACATACGCGAGGATCTCTCTGGGCCAACCGGAACAGATGAAGACGTTCTGGCAGGTCTGGGACAAGATGGCAGCGGCAAAATAGACGCAGGGGGTGCGACCACGCGCTTTGTAGCGTGCCGCTTGACCGTTAGGCGGAAGCGGCCATGCTGGCGACTTTCTGCTTGAGTTTGCCGAACCGTCGAACAACTGCACGTATTGCCACCGTGGTGCCCAGGGTAAACAGGAATCCCAGGAAGACCGCCACGGGAACGAAATAAATGCCCAGAATTTCAGAGCCCGGAGGCGGCTCCGGAAAGCGCGCAAGGTTGAGGCCCTGTTCGCTGATGAAAACGCCAACGTTGTGCGGGAACAATGGCTTGAGCAGAGCGGTAATGTAGAAACTGGCGCCCAGCGTATAGCCCAGCAGCGCCAGCACCAGGACGATATAGCCCTGAATGCC
>DASSXL010000227.1:0-44732 GCA_035703825.1 Candidatus Angelobacter sp. | reverse complement strand
CCGGTGCAGAACGTTGACATCGCCAAGAGCCTGGAAACCACGCTGACGATTCTGAATCACAAGCTCAAGCGCGGAGTCACGGTGCAGCGCGACTATCAACGCGTTCCGTTTCTGGTGAATTCCTTTGGCAGCGAGCTGAATCAGGTCTGGACCAACATTATTGACAACGCTATTGACGCCATGGGCGGCCAAGGCGAACTGCGTGTCCGCACCTATCGCGACGACTCTTGCGTGGTGGTGGAGATAGCCGACAACGGCCCGGGCATCTCACCCAAAGTGCTGCCACACATCTTTGAGCCGTTCTTTACCACCAAAGGCGTTGGCCAGGGCACCGGGTTGGGCCTGGACACGGCGCAGCGGATTGTGCGCAAGCATCGCGGCCAGATTCAGGTCAATTCAAAGCCCGGCGAAACTCGCTTCCAGGTGTGGCTCCCGCTGGCGGAAGCGACGGCCAACTAATCGCGGCGGGTTGGTTTGATTTCCACCGAAGAATGATGCCGGATGATCGTTGGCTACTGCCGCCCGCCCCGGTTGCGCGCACTCGTTTCGCGCTGATACCTTATTCCTTAGACCTTTCATCCCTTCCTGAGGATCAACAGTGCCCAAAATTCAGCGTGCAATCCTGAGCGTTACCGATAAGACCGGCCTGGTCGAGTTTGCCCGGCAGCTCTCCGGCATGAAGGTGGAACTGGTTTCCACTGGAGGCACGGCCAAGCTGCTGCGCGAGGCCGGCATCACGGTAAAAGACATTTCCGAGCTGACCGGATTTCCTGAGATGCTGGACGGCCGGGTTAAGACGCTTCACCCCAAGGTGCATGGTGGAATCCTGCATATTCGCGGGAACCCCGGGCACGTGGCGGCGGCAAAATCGCATGGCATAGAGCCGATCGACATGGTGGTGGTGAACCTCTACGCGTTTGAGAAGACCGCGCAAAAGCCGGGCGTGCATTTTGACGAGGTGATCGAGAACATCGACATTGGCGGCCCATCGATGGTGCGGTCGGCGGCAAAAAATTTCCGCGACGTGGCGATTGTGACTTCACCGGACGACTATGCGGCGATCGCGCAGGAGATGGCCAGCTCGGGCGGAGAGCTGGGGCTGGCGACGCGGTGGCGTCTGGCCCAGAAAGCTTTTGCCACCACAGCCGCCTATGACAGCGCGATCGCGGCCACGCTGGCCGCTACGTCTTTGAATGACGCGCAGAAAGACTTCCAGCTGCCGCAAGCCGGCAATGACTTCCCTTCAGTGTTGCGCGTGTCACTGAACAAAGTGATGGACCTGCGTTACGGCGAGAATCCGCACCAGCGGGCTGCGATGTATTCCGACGGATCGGGCGCGGGCGTGGCCAACGGCAAGCAGCTTCAGGGCAAGGAACTCTCTTTCAACAACATTGTGGATCTGCAGGCGGCGTGGGACCTGGCGCAGGAGTTTGAGGAAACGGCCTGCGCCATCATCAAGCACACGAACCCTTCCGGCTGCTCCACGGGCAAGACGCTGCTGGAGGCCTACATGCGCGCCAAGGAGACTGATCCCGTTTCTGCTTTTGGAGGCGTGATCGGCGTGAACCGCGTGATCGATGGCGCTGCGGCGGAAGAGATTGCCAAGCTGTTTGTGGAAGCGATTGCCGCGCCGGGTTATTCGCCGGAGGCGCGCGAGAAATTTGCCGCCAAAAAGAACCTGCGCCTGGTGGAGGTGAAGCACAGTGCGCAAAAGTTTGCCTTGAAGCAGGTTTCCGGCGGCATGCTGGTGCAGGATGCTGACATACGTCCTTTAACCGAGGCGGACCTTAAGGTGGCCACCACGCGGCAGCCGACGGCGGAAGAGATGCGGGCGCTGCTGTTTGCCTGGAAAGTCTGCAAGCATGTGAAATCAAATGCCATTGTTTATGCCCGCGAGGGGCAGACCGTGGGCGTGGGCGCGGGACAGATGTCGCGCGTGGATTCCTGCAAGATTGGCGCCATGAAAGCGATCTTACCTTTGAAAGAAACAGTGGCCGCCTCAGACGCGTTTTTCCCGTTCCCGGACGGAGTGGAGGAAATCGCCAAAGCCGGGGCCACGGCCATAATTCAGCCCGGCGGCTCCATGCGCGACCAGGAGGTCATCGATACGGCGAACCGCTTAGGGTTGGCAATGGTGCTTACAGGCGTGCGTCACTTCCGTCACTAGTGAAGATTTGTAATCTGTCGCAAAAAGTGCGGAACAAAGGTCTAAAATTAGATAAAGGTGGACAAAGCGCTTCCGGATTGGCCGCCTGTGCATCAAAAAGAAGGTAGATTTTCGGTCCGTTCTATGACTTTTATAAAAACTCGCATTCTTTTGCCTGGGCTGCTCCTGCTGACAACCGCCAACGTTTTCGCCCAGAAGAACACCGCCCCCAAGACGCCGGCCGCGCCTACACAGAAAGAGGCCCAGCCGCAGAAGCAGCCCGCTGCCAAAGCAGACGCCGCCCAGCCCAAGACGGAGAAGAAGCCCGACCAGGCTGCGGCGTATTATCACTTCGCTCTGGCGCACATGTATGAAGAGATGATGTCAATGTACGGGCGCTCTGAGTATGCCACCAAGGCCATTGAAGAGTACCGGCTGGCCATTGAGAATGATCCCTCTTCAGAATATTTGAATGCCTCGCTGGCCGAGCTTTACGCCAAGACCGGCCGCATTCGCGACGCGGTGCTGGAAGCGCAGGAAATCATCAAGCGCGACCCCAACAACCTGGAAGCGCACAAACTTTTGGGACGGATCTACCTGCGTTCGCTGGGCGACCTGCAGCCGGGCTCGCAATCGCGCGAAGTGCTGGGGCTGGCCATTGAGCAGTATGAAGCCATGGTCAGGATCGAGCCGAAAAACGCCGACAATCATCTCCTGCTGGGCCGCCTGTACTTCCTGAATAAGGACGCGGTGAAAGCGGAAAATGAATTTAAGGCCGCGGTAAAGCTTGATCCAAATTCAGAAGAAGCCATCACCAACCTGGCTTATCTATACAACGACGAAGGCGCGAACACTAAGGCCGCGGAGCTGTTGAAATCAGTGCCGGACGGGCAGCGCTCAGCCAAGATCTATGCCGCCCTGGGCAGCACCTACGAGCAGCAAAAAGATTACAAGAACGCGATTGCCGCCTTCCGGCAGGCCCTGGCCATGGACAAGGAAAACCTGGACGCCATGCGCGGACTGGCCCAGAACCTGGCCAACGACAACCAGATTGAGGCCGCGCTGGACGAGTATCGCACCATACAGGATGCCGATCCGCAGGACGCGACCGCGGCCATGCGCGTGGCGGAGATTTACCGCCGCCAGGGCAAGTTTGACCTGGCCATGGAGAACCTGAAGAAGGCCGCTGCGCTGGTGCAGGATTCGCTGGAGATTCCTTACAACGAAGCTTTGATTTTGGAAGCGCAGGGCAAGTATGAAGAAGCGGCAGCCGTGCTGCAGAAGCTGGTAGCGCGTCCTCTGCCGGCAGACGCGCGCGCCGGAGACAAGAGCAACCGCGCACTGTTCCTGGAACGGCTGGGCAATATCTACCGCGAAGCGGGCCGCCCGCTGCTGGCCATGGAGACCTTCCGCAAGATCATCGATCTGGGCGGGGACGAAGCGGCACGCGGTTATCAGGACGTGATCGATTCATATCGCGAACAGAAACAGTGGAGCGACGCTACAAGGACCGCGCAGGAAGCGGTAAAAAAGCTGCCCAACGATAAAGGACTCAAGCTGACGCTGGCGCAGCAAATGGCGGATTCCGGCAAAGCCGATGACAGCGTGCAACTGGCCAAGTCAGTGCTCAAGGGCGGGCCGGACGATCGCGACTCCTACATCATGCTTTCGCAGATTTACATGCGGCTGAAGCGCTGGAAGGATTCAGAAGACGCCATCGCCCAGGCGGAAAAGCTGGCTGCCCGTCCGGAAGAGAAGGAATATATCCGCTTCCTGCAAGGCTCGATCTATGAGCGGCAGAAAAAGTTTGACCAGGCGGAGCAGGCCTTCCGCCAGGTATTGCAGCAGAACCCCAGCAACAGCATGGCGCTGAACTACCTGGGCTACATGCTGGCTGACCGCAACACGCACCTGGAAGAGGCGCTCAACCTGATCAAGAAGGCGCTGGATTTTGATCCGCAGAACGGCGCTTACCTGGATTCACTGGGATGGGTTTACTTCAAGCTGGGCAATTATGACCAGGCGGAAGAGAACCTTCGCCGCGCCGCCGATAAGAGCCCGAACGACGCCACAGTGCAGGACCATCTGGGCGAACTTTACGCCCGCACCAACCGCTTTAAGCTGGCCGCTACCCACTGGGAGCGCGCGCTGAATGAATGGAACAGGTCAATACCGGCGGACGTGGACCAGCAGGACGTGAGCCGCGTAACCAAGAAACTGGAAAGCACTAAGGTGAAGCTGGCGCAACAGACGAAGTAGCGGTCAGCAATCAGTTATCAGCATTCAGCCCCTGAACTTTTTCGATGGCGATAAGGTCCAGGGGCTGATTGCTGTTTGGAAGTTCTAGTGGCCGGCCCGATCTCCTTCACAAACGTCGTTTCCTCTGTTGTCGCCATCTCTCCCCGGTTGGGGGATTGCGCCTTCTGCAAACAGGCTGGAAAGATCGTTGGCGTGTATGGCATCGCCCAGGAAAAACGGCCTGGTCACGTGAAAGATTTCCTGCATGGTGCGCAGATCAGACGAGTGAGTGAGGAAGACGTCGCTGGCAAAGGGAACGCCGCCCTCATTGGGGTGAGCTTCTGGAGAAATAACGATCTCACCAATCGTGTGGGTCAGATCATCCGGGTTGTCGCCGGCGACGCCGTCCTGCTCGGATTCGTCCCACCAGATGATGATCGCGCCGTGGTCCTGGTAGGCTTTGGAAGCCATGATCACAGGAATGACCTGCTGCAGGAAAAAGTCGCCTTGCAGGATCTTGGCCGCGTCGCCGGTCAGCCCTTTGAAGCCACCATTAAGGGTCGTGTGCTGGTCATTGAACTGGTTTGGCGTGATCCAGTTGTATTGCGCCACTGTATTGTTGACCAGATCGACGAACAACTGCTGCAGCGGAGCATATTGCAGACGCAGAGGGTTGTTTGTTGTCAGGTCATTGCCGCCGTTGCTGTCAGTAAAGTACGCCTGGGGATTGTGCTTTACGGCGTAATTAAACTGGCTGGAGCCGTTGAACTGATTGACGCCCACGACAAAATTTCCGGAGAGGCTCTTGATGGGAGACGTCCATTGATTCTGGGGCCGAACAATGTTGTCGAAGGACGTGCCGTCCGGGACCAGGTCGATGTCTTCCTGATACGACTTCCAGCTTACCCCGCAACGGTCAAGGAGACGGGTGAGGTGCAACTGGTTATCCTGGTTGCTGATTTGTCCCGTGCCACTCGCAGGGGCAAACGGATCGTTGTCATTGAAAACGCCGAAGCTCGTGCCGGCCTCCGCCCAAATGTAGTTGGGCTCGGACGGGTGAATGTGAGGGTTGCTCCCGCCTGCCGTCGCCAGAACGCTGCGATAGTTCGTGGCGAAGGCCGTCTGCTGGCTGATATTGACCTGCCGGCCATTAATGACGGCAGTCGCCGTCCCGTTTACCAGGCTGTTGATGAACGGCGCTGCCGGGTTTTGAAAGATCTGCTGGATTCCGCCGGTGAACTGGTTGGCCGGCTGCGTCCAGTTGTGATTTTCCATGGCGATCACGAAAACCGTTTTGATCTCTTCCGCGCCGGCGTATATGTGGACCAGCAGGGCAAGCGCAATTACCATGCCGAGCCGTCTGACGTGCGACATTGATGCCTCCGTATGAAAGAAAGATTGGGCCAGATCGCGGCCCGCATCTATCGATAGCAGGTCTGTTTTGAGGCGCGGTGAATGGAAGGTTACTTTTTGGTGAATGCTATGTTAAGGGTGTCGCCCCGCTGGGGCTCGACTTCTTTCTTGCCGCCAACCCACCCCTCCGCCTTCGCATGCGCTCGGCTCAGGGTGGGCTAGACTCTTTCGCGCCTCCGGCGCTGGGGAGGTGTAACTGCGATACACTTTCTTCATGCTTGCTCCATACGCGTTGCGCGCGGAAGAGAGCCGGGGACGGCGCTACGCTGAAGAGCGCCACCCTTACCGCAACGATTTCCAGCGCGATCGCGACCGCGTGGTACACTCGCGGGCTTTCCGGCGGCTGGAGAACAAGACGCAGGTCTTTACCAGCAGGCGCTCCGACCATTTCCGCAACCGGCTCACGCATACGATTGAGGTCGCGCAGATTTCCAGGACCATCGCGGCCGAGCTGCAACTGAATGAAGACCTGGTGGAGGCGCTGGCGCTGGTGCATGACGTGGGGCATCCGCCGTTTGGCCATGCCGGCGAGCGCATTCTTAATGAAGCCATGCGCGAGCACGGCGACTCCTTTGACCACAACCTGCACGCGCTGCGCACGGTAGAGCAATTTGAGCATCGCTACGCGGAATTTCCCGGGCTAAACCTGACGTTTGAGGTGCGCGAGGGAATCGTGAAGCACTCGCGCGATTATGACGCTAAAGACTTTCCCGAACTGGCGGAGTATCTGCTGGACCAGCGTCCGCCGCTGGAAGCGCAGTTGATCGACCTGACAGACGAGATTGCTTATTCAACCGCCGATCTGGATGACGGCGTGGAGGCGCGAATCCTGACGCGGGAACAGGTGCGGGCCGGTGTCCCGTTGTTTGCGCGCTTGCATGCGGAGGTGGAAGAGCGTTATCCCGCGGCCCCGGTGAAGCTGCAATTCAATGAGACGCTGAAGCGCGTGCTGGACCGCCTGGTGAGCGACCTGATCACGAACAGCCGCAAGCTGATCGGCGAGGCGGGAGTGGCGTCCGTGGAGGACGTGCGGCGATATCCCCGGCGGTTGTTCGCCTTTAGCCCTGAGGTGGACGAAGAGCGCAAGCAGATAAAAGAATTTCTTTACGCGAACGTTTATTACAGTCCAGCGCAGCAGCGGGACAAGCAGCAGGCCGAGCAGGTGATCGCGGAGATGTTTGCGTTCTTTATCAAGTCTCCACGCGAGCTGCCGGCAAGCTACCAGGAAAAGACGCGGAGCGAGCCGCTGCACCGGATTGTCTGTGATTACGTGGCCGGCATGACGGACAGTTACATTCTGGAACAGCACCGGCGGTTTTGCGCGCCCAAGAAGAAGGTTGGAGCATAACGAAGTAGGCAAAAGCAAATCTTTGAAACGCGGAGGAAAGGAGGGAACAGAGTTGACGCCGGTTTGCCCAAGCTTTTCTGGTCTCCCCACCCGGGCTCAAGTTTTGCAGGCATGCTTTCACTGAGCTATACTTTCATACCCGGAAAAAGCTGAGGGAGGCGCCAATGACCCAGCAGCGTATGTTTTTGTTCCTGTCGGCGGTTTGTTTCTTCTTTGCGCTCACCGGCAATCCACAGACCAAGGCCAAAACGCAGGCCGCAACGGATCCACAGTCAGTGCCTTTTGCCGTGTGCCATGGAACTTTTGCTCTGTGCACTAAGGCCGTTTGTGAGCCCGAGATTCTAGAGAACCCCGGCGGCGGGAAAACGGTGGGGTTTTCCTGTGGATGTCAGGTAATGACAGGTTATTCCGCGGGAGCGAACGTCCCTGAGGAGGACCCGTGCAAGTCCGTGCCGACAGCTCCTCCTTCTGTCGGCCTGAAAGTTCCTTCGCGCTTTTCTCCCATCAAGGGTTACGTGGCTTGCAACAACAAGCGTCCATGGGCCTGGTGCCTGGATGCGCCCTGCGTGGTGGACCATGTGGACAAGAAGGACCCAAAGAAAAACACGGCCACGTGCGCGTGCTGGATCGCTACGGGCTCCCCTTACGTGTACGGCCCACCTGACGATCAGTACAGCCAGCGCGGCTGTGACACGGAGTACATCTCTTCCGCCACCCCGGAGGACCTTTTCCAGATAACCGAGTTCCTGACGACGCCGGCAGGCAAAAACCTTCCACCTGTACTACCCACACTCTGGACGCCCCCGCCGAAGCCTACGCCAACACCGAGCCCAACGCCGACGCCGACACCGACAGCAGCGCCAAAGCAATAGGCCAACACAAAATCGCGGGAACTCCACCCTCTGCCATCGCGTACCACAGGACAGGCTGTGGTGTGTACAAGGAGGGCGGGAGGATGAAAACCGGGATCACGGCGGCGGTGTTTCTGGCGGCGCTGTCCGTGTCGGCAACGTATCTGGTCGCGCAAACCACGGGCAGCCCGGCGGAAAAAGATTTTGTTTCCGGCGGCAAGATTGAAATCACGCTGGAGTCGGGCGATTACCATGTCCGTGCGAGCTCGGACAACCGTATCCACGTCAGGTGGAATGAAGCCAGCGCCAGGGAAGTCCGGGTGAAGCTGACGACCAACGGCAAGTCGGCTGAGCTGCGCGTGGAGAACACCCCACACAATAATTTTCACGCCACCATTGAGGTCCCGGCGGTTACTGACGTTCGAGTTCGGCTGACCGCGGGAAATCTGGAGATGGCGCCCATCAAGGGCGATAAGGACATTGAGGCCAATGCGGGAGACCTGAATATCTCCGTGGGCAGCTCCAACGATTGGGATGAGGTGGACGCATCAGTGACCGCCGGCGATCTTCACGCACCGGCATTTCATGCGGCCAAAGGAGGACTGTTCCGCTCGTTGAAGTGGAAAGGGCCGGGCAAGTACAGGCTGCATGTCCACCTGACGGCGGGAGACATTCGTTTGCGGAATTGACGGGCGGCAGCCGCACCACTGCTGGTTGGCTACGTTTGTTTCGTCAGGACCACATGCATCGCGTGCTCAGTGGACGCGTGTTCAGTGCAACGATACTGAAGCTTTGCCAGGTCGATCCCCGCGAATAAGTTTTCGCCCGATCCCAAGAGGACAGGGCGAAAAGCGAGATGCAGCTCATCGATGAGGCCCGCGCGAAGATATTGTTGAATGGTCGCGACACCACCGCCGATTCGTATATCCCTCTCTTTCGCAGCGGTCTTCGCACGCTGCAGCGCGGAGTGGATTCCTTCAGTCACGAAGTGGAAGGTGGTCCCACCTTTCATTTCGAGCGGCTGGCGGGAATGGTGCGTGAGCACGAACGCCGGCACATGATAGGGAGGCTCTTCTCCCCACCATCCTTTCCACGAATCGTCCGGCCACGGACCGCGCACAGGGCCAAACATGTTGCGTCCCAGAATCCATGCGCCAATGTTCTCCATCCCTCGCCGCGCCCATTGATCATCCACGCCGGTTGAGCCGCCTTCCTCTCCGCGCATCTGCTTCCATGTGCGCGTGGAGGAGAACCACTCAAACAACTCAGGACCACGAACGCCGAGAGGGTTCTCAAGACTCTGGTGTGGACCTGCAGCATAGCCATCAAGGGACACGGAAAAGGAGCTGACGCGGACTTTGGACATAAGCATTCATTCTAATCTGTTTCAAGAGGACAGAATTCGGTAATGGGTCAGTTTGAAAATTACAGCACCCGCCTGTCTTGGTGAGCGAAGCCCGAACGATCCCGCGTAGCGGAGAGGCGAGGTCGAGTCGAACCATCCCGAGAATGCATCCATCGCTAATGCCACATCAGGGAATTCTCCCCAGGCTTTTTCTCAGTATGCTAATGCGACTGCAAGACAATAAGGTGCAGAGGAAAATGTTTTTAAGAGAACTCCCTGCCGCAGCATGGGCAGAAATAGATTCTCGGGATGCTTCGACTTGCGCTTATCCCGGCCACGCCGGGACTCGCGCGCCGCTCAGCAAGACAGGTTCGAAAACGCTTTTCAGGAAATTGACTTTCCTGAGCTGTGGAAATCAAACTGACTCACTACCCAAAACTCCCAACTGTAGCCCTCTCGCAGCATTCACTGCCCCGATGTTCCGGAAGGCGCGGCTTTCATGTACTTCTCAAACCACTCGACGGTGCGCTTGAGCGCGTCGATCTGATTTTCGCGCTTGGCAAAGCCGTGGCCTTCCAGAGGATAGTAATGCGCGTCGACGGTCCGGCCCTCTTGTTTCAGAATGCTCACAACCTGGTCAGACTCTTCTTTGGGGACGCGGATGTCATTTTCGCCCTGCAAGACCAGCAGCGGCGCTTTTTCATTGCGAATGTATTTCAGGGGCGAGGTGTTCTCATAAATTTCGCGGTCCTTTTCCGGGTCGCCGAGCAGCGCCTTAACGTACTGTTGCAGGAACGGATCGGCATTGGTGGCCATGGTCTTCCAGTTGATGACGCCGTACATGTCGACTGCGGCGGCCCAGATGTCAGGGACCTTGCCGATGGCCATCAGCGTCATGTAGCCGCCGTAGGAGCCGCCGGTGATGCCGATCTTTTTGGGATCGACATAGCCGGTTGCAAGCAGGAATTTGGTGGCATAGACCTCGTCCTGAAGATCGCCGCCGCCAAGGTCCTTGATATTGGCCTTTTGAAACTCAAGGCCGTAGCCCGACGAGCCGCGAACGTTGGGGGAGATGCAGATGTAGCCGCGCGAGGCCAGCGCGGCCGTGCGCGCGTCAAAGGTATTGCGGACCTGCCCGGTGGGACCGCCATGGGGAAGCACAATGGCGGGATTGCTGCCATCGCGCTTGAGGTTGAATGGCATCCGGAGATACGCGCTGATGATCTGGCCGTCGAAGCTTTTGTAGTACACGAGCCGCGAGGGCGGGATCGAACTGGGCGAGAGGCTGGCAATGGCGGACTGCGTGAGCTGGCGCACGCTGCGCGTTTTGAGATCGTAGATCCAGAGGTCGATGACGCGCTGGCTGTCCTCATGGCTCACCAGCAGACGCGTGCCGTCAGGTGAAAACGCACTGGGATTGGCTGCGGCAAAGGTCTGGCCGGGCGGGAAGTCGAGCTTTTGCGCGGTGGTTTGACCAACGGTTTGCAGGTACATATCAGTCTCGCCATCATGGTTGAGGGCGTAAGTGAACTGGCGGCCGTCAGGGGAGAAATTGCCGGAGCCCGCGTCCCATTGCGTGTCAGTAATCCAGGTTTTCTTCTTGGTTTTGAGATCGAGCAAGGCAACATTGTTATAGCCGCCTTTTTCACCCGAGGTGAGCAGCAGCAGATTGCCGTCAGGGCTGATGGAGCTGGCCTGGATGAGGACCTCGCCCTGATGGGGAGTCAGTTCCTCCGCGCGGGCGCCGGCAAGATCGATGCGCCAGACACTAGCGTCAGTGAATGGAACGTTGCCGCGGATGGCGTAGATGGTCTTGCCGTCGCGCGTGAAGTCGATGAGCTGCCAATAGTGGTCGGGAGTCTTCTCGTCAGTGATGATGCGCTGCTTGCGCGTGGCCCAGTCCATGACCGCGATGTTGATGATGGGCGAGTCCTCAGATTTGACGGTATAGGCGAGCAAGCTGCCGTCATGTGAGAACCACGGATTATCTTCAGAAACGTGTGGCGTGTTGGTGAGGTTGATGGGCTGTCCGCCGTTGCCGGGGACAATATAGAGATCGTAGACCTCATGGCCGCCGACATCCTGTTGAAAGACGATCGATTTGCCATCGGGCGACCAGATGGGACTGAACTGGCGATCGTCCGATTGCAGGAGCTGAGTGGGCCAGCCACCGGCGGCGTTTACCTTCCACAGATTGAAGCGCCCAGTGAAGTTGGTGGTGATAGCGATTTCTTTACCGTCAGGCGACCACGCCTGGTTAGCAATGCGGCGAGAGTAAAAAAGATCGTCAATGGGAACAGGTTTGGCGTTGGGGCTGGCCGCCGAGGTAATGGACTTGGGATCGGTGGGCTGGCGGTCAGCCGGGCCAGAAGCGAGACAGGAAACAAAGGTTAGAAGCGAGATGATGGCGAGAAGAGAGGACCTACGCATAGACAATTTCTCCTCAGAAGGATGAGAACCGCACTCTCTTGCGCGCTCTTGATGTGCGATTCAATGCCGCGCTTTGCTTTGCACAAAAACCAACCTTACCACTGATAACACAGATAACACTGATTTACACGGATCAAAACAGTTTCAATTAGGACCATTCTTAAGTTCGTAACTTCGTATCGTCCTTGTTCAGCCGTGGTGAGATTTGTGTGCAAAGCCGCCGCGCTCCGGTAAAGCGGACCGAGCGGGTGTTCCGCATACCATCATATCCAAATTTGCAGCGGACAGGAGAAGCTGTGGAGAGCCCACTTCTTCTTTGGGCGCGGCAGCCCCTTGCGAGCAGTCGCGGAAGTTCCTGCTTTTCAAAAAATGTGAGCTTGCCGCGCGAAGTTGATTGGCAAGTGGGACTAAAATAAGGCGCGCATCCAAGCCGCAAGTTCTTCCCTGCATTCATCGCTTCAAAGGCTGTGGCTGGAGCATTTCCCACAAATTACTCATTGGAGGATTCAATCCATGTACGATACGACCCTCTCCAAGCTGCTTGCACAAGCGTGCAAGCTAACATACGTCCAGTACCAGAACGGTCCTCCGCCGGGAAACAACGGGAACATAAAGGCCCCTCCCGGATACACCCAGATTGCCTCGTTCACGGCGCCGGAGATCGACTTATCAAAGCTCAGGCTTCTGAATCAGGCGACTCAGGCAGGGCCTCTACTCACAAAGAACATACAGGGAAGCGCTGAGGTCCGTGAACGCGTTAGCGCGCTCTTTCCTGGGATACAAGATGTTTATTTTGGGTTTGCGCTTACGTCCTCGTCATACAACGTCATCGCGTTGCGCGGGACGCAGTCGGATTTCGAGTGGGCGCTCGACGCTACGATTCCGCAGGTCCCGGTACCGCTGGTCTGGTATAACGACGGGAAGTTTCAGCTGGCGCAGGTCCACCTGGGTTTCCTAATATTTTTTGCCATGCTGGCGGACCAGATTCTGGCTGCCGCCAAACAGTTCAACCCGGCGTTGCCATGTCTGGTAACCGGCCACAGTCTGGGCGGCGCACTGGCAGTGCTGGCTTCACCGACGCTGAAGCTTTTCTACCCAGCGCAAACGGTTGAGATGTATAGCTACGCCGGACCTCGCGTGGGCAATACGGCGTTCGTGGACGCTTACAACTTTTGGGTCCCGCAAAGCTATCGCGTGGTAAATCTGGCCGACATGATACCTATGCTGCCTCCGAGCCAGGTTTTTCATTGGCAGTATGGCCACGTCGGCGAGGAGTGGTCATTCCTGAACCAGTCGGGGAACATAGCGGGAAACCACGCGCTCATCGGGGCCAACAACTACAAGGATGCGGTCAATCTGGCAATACCGACAAACGCGCCGCGGGTTTACCCGGTGACCGGACTGGGCAACACTCAGGCAGCCGCAAGGGCTTGAGAGCCAGTATTCAATGCGTCGTGGCCGAGCCCTACAATCCCATCACATGGCGGGCGCTGCAAGGCTGGGCCACCACCAACAAGCTGCAACTGAAGCGGGTCCATGTGGATACACCAAACAACGTGAGCCAGACGGGCGAGAAGAACATCACGATAACCATGGACCCGAAAGCATCGGACGAGACTTCTACTTTATGGCTGAGTTACGGACTAGCCAAGGTGAAATGGCGCGGCGACGAATTTAAAAAGCAATTTCCCGCGGAAAAACAATATCGGCATAGCCTGGCCGAGGAGGCCGAAGCGCTTACGATGGCCGCCAAGGTGTGGACTGAGGTGAACGAATCCGACAAAAAAAGAAGAAAGCTTCTTCGTCGCCAAAAGACCCCAATCTGATCCTGCTGCTCAACCTGTATCAGGCAAAGATGATTGAGCCATATGTGCTGTTGAACGCCGCGGATGAAGGTATCGCGCAGGATTACCCAGGCTATCGCGAGAAAAACCGCGACAAGCTGGAGAAGTACCTGAGCGAGTTTGTAGTTCCGTCACCGGAACAACCTTAAATCGAGTTCCCTTCGCAGCCTCGCCACTTACAAATGCGAAATTATTTTATTCGCGATATCCGAGCCGTGCGTGCGGGCTTCCGGCACGTAGGTGGTTTCAAGCTTGAACATGCTATCGCCCTTGAGCACATAGAAGGCGTGGCCGAAAGAGCCGATCATGGCGTGATCGCCCACGCCGTTGATCTCATCAAAGCCGGGAACAACAGAGAGAGTTGTGCGCAACGGCCCCCAATTGCCGCTGCCAAAATTGCGGTCGGCGCTGAAGGCGAAGACCTTGCCGGTGGGATTGGGCGCGCTGAGGCCAAAGCCCTTCACAATGCCTTCCATCTCCTGCGTGTGCTTCAACAGCTCCAGAGGATTGTCACTCTTCGAGTTTTTGACGTCGGGATACTGGGAAGCTTTTTCTGAATCCCGCTTGGCCTGGGCAATGGCGACCTTCTGCAGCTCCGCAAAAGCCGCCGGGTTGGTGTAATAAGCGCAGCCGGGATCGTTGCCGTCCATGACCTCGGCGCTGCGCTCCACGGTGACGCCGAGAATCTGTTGCAGCTCAGCGGTGGAGAGCAGCTTGCACATGTTGCCGTGCCCGACTTCAGAGCCAACCGATCCGCCGGTGATGGAGGAGACTTTACTCCTGACCCAGTGGACACCGTATAGGGCCGCGCCAAATGCCGCCAGAACCAGCACCAGGATTATTCCGCCGACGATGAGCAAAGCCTTGCCGACGCCGGAAGATTTGGGCGGCGCAGGGGCGGAGGGCTGCGCGGAGTTCGGTGCGCTGGCGGGCACCTGAGCCATGGGAGGCTGAGGCACGGGCGCAACAGGTTGAACGACAGCGGGCTGGGAGGTTGTCACGGTCGGCTGGGGCGTTGCGGCTGGAGGCTGCGGAGGTGTCACCGTCGCAGGCTGAGGCGGCGCGGAGGATGGCGGCGTTTGCTTCTGCGGCGCAGAAGCTGATTCAGAGCGCTGTCCGCATCGGCCACAAAATGCGCCGGCCAGCGGCGCTCCGCAATTGGTACAAAATCCAGCCATGGCAGTGTCCTTGGAAAAAGTTTTCTTGACGAGGGATGCAATTGTACTGCGCCTGGAGAATCGGTTAAAGATGTAGCTGCGGCTGGCTTTGGCCGCCTGGCCGGTTTTTGAAACCATGCATTTTGGCTCGGCGATTCCGAGCAATATTTACCCGGTTAGCCCTAGCCTGGCACTAGCCAAGGCTAAGGTATATACCGTAAAACACTGAAAATAAAAGGCATGTTTCAAGGCTTTTGAATCATGAGTTTGGCAATCGCAATGCAATAGTCAGAAGCGTAGCGTTATGCGCACTCGGGGGTTTGCTGGAAACCTGCCAAAAGCGTGGCCCCGATGCTCGAACGACCCCCGGTTCGGAGGAGTTTTTCCCAATGAAAAAGTATCTATTGTCGCTATCGCTTGCCGCCGCCCTGGCAGTTCCCGCAGTGGCACAGCAGAACCAACAGACGCAGACCACACCATCAGACCAATCGCAGGCGCAACAGGCGCAGAGCAGCAACGATCAGTCCGCAACCGGCAAAGATCCGTTGACCTATCAGCGCAAAGAGGGCTTTTGGGGCCATCTCAATCCTTTTGCCCGCAAAAAATATGTTAACCGGCAGCTTGATCCTATCCGCGGCCGCGTGAATGAGCTGGACGAACTCACCGCAAAGAACGCCAAGATGATCGCTGACGTTGACGCGCGCGCCACCGAAGGTATCCGCAACGCCATGAGCAAGGCCAATGAAGCCGATACGCACGCGCTGGACGCGGGCAATCGCGCCAACCAGGCCCAGCAGACGGCGCAGCAGGCGCACACGCGCATCGCCACCGTGGAAGATACGGTCAGCAAGATCGACCAATACCAGCCCATCACGCAGGCTGAAATCCGCTTCCGTCCCGGACAGGGCGCCCTCAGCAAGAACGCTAAAGACGCGCTTGACCAGATGGCCACCTCGCTGAAGAACCAGAAGGGCTACATTGTTGAAGTGCAGGGCTTCTCGCCCGGCAACGGCACCACTGCCATTGAGAACTCGCGTGAGATGGCGCAGATGGTTGTCCGTTACCTGGTCCTGAACCATGAGATTCCTGTCTACCGCATCTACACCGTTGGCATGGGCAACGCTCCCATCCAGGCGGAAGACGGCAAGGTCCACCGCCAGAAGGGCGGCCGCGTCGAGATCAGCCTGCTCAAGAACGGACTGGCTGACCTGAACGCCAGCAACAGCTCTGCTCCGGCTTCCACCAGCGGCGTCACCGCGACCCCGGCCAGCCAGCCGGCAACGCAGTCTGCTCCGGCAAGCCAGCCTGCTTCTCAGCCGACCACGACTGAGCCGCCGGCCCAGAAGCCGCCGCAACAGTAGTGGGACAGTGAAACTGACCCGCTACTGAGTGTCAGCGTTTAGCGATTCGATTACGAATCGCGGGCCTTTAGGCAGACGAACGAGCAAGTTTTCTGACTCTAACCAAACGCCCCCTCCTGCCCACCGTGGCTGGAGGGGTTTTTTATGCCGACGTCGCGCGGGCGCAAAATCGCCGCGCAACAAACTGTCATCGTGAACGAGCGGCGTAGCCGGGAGTCGAACGATCCAGATCAGGCGTAGCCTAACCCCATTCTTCTGTCGCTTCGCTCCACACCGCTTGAGCCGATCGCCTGCATTGGATTCTTTTCCGACTACCGATTCCGTGGCGGGTTTCTCTCATCGCGCCTTCGCCTCGTTCTGGTCCGACCTCCAAACAGTAATGTTCGACACCGATTTCCTTAGCGCCCTTCGTGTCCTTTGCGGTGAACGGTTGTTCCCGATTTCCCGATCCGCGTTCATCCGCGTTCATCCGCGGTAAGCTTTTGCTTTTCCGATTCCGGCGATTACGTGCGATGACGCGCGATCACGGCGATTCCTCCGTGTTCCTTCGTGTCCTTTGTGGTTAGGCTTTGTTCCTCAGTGCTGACCTCTGAATGCGGATTGCTTTCCTCAGTTCCAGCACCATCATTTCCTTCGGACATGCTTTCCAGTTATGTTTCCAGCACACAATCATGTCGCATCCTTTTGGATCATGCCCATGCTCCGCGAATGACCGGCTATCTTTCTCAAATTCAATCCTTACGTCCTGCCATCGTCCTGGCATCACTTCCATCTTTGCCCGGCAATCTGGAAACGGCGCCTGCACTGACTCAATAATGAATCCCAGGTCTCGCGCCATCATCGCAAACAGCATGCTCACGCCCATCTCGTTAACCGGTTCGTGCGTCAGCCCCGCCGTATGCATTGGCGCTCCCAGCAACGGACGGTCCGGTAGTACCCTTCTTAAAAATCCGCCGCCCAGCACTGTGCTTGCCACCAGCACCGCAAGCATCGTCGCCGTTACGCATTTCATTCCTGCCAGTGGAGGCGGCAGCCCCGGCTTCATCGGCCTCATCGGCTCCGTCTGCAAACTCGGCAATAGCCCGCCTCTTCTCGCCGCTGCCATAAACTTTCTCGCCCATCGCGCCTGCCGTACCTGTCCTCGCTCCGGCGCGCTTCTTATCGTCTCCACCACGTCTTTCCATTCGCCGCGTAGCGCGCCCTTTGCTTCTGCGTCAACAAAGGCCGCCGGTGTCAGCCTCCAGCGCTGGAACCGGTCAATCACGCACCGGTATGAATATTTTCCCGCGCTCTCGTACTCTGATTGTGTAGGCATCCGTTTCAGCTCACGCGTCACACGGCCCCAGTCCTCCAGCAGGTCTTCATTCTGGATCAACCGTCCCGGCCCAGTCGGCGCTGGCTCCAGCCCCGCCGCTCTCACCGCTGACCGATGCCGTATAAAATGTTTCCTCACCACCGCCGGAGAAATCCCGCTCATCTGTTCCAGCTCTTCCCTCGTGGGTGCCCGCCCAAGGTCTGTGGCCAGGTCTTGTACCGCCCTGAGAATCTGTTCTTTGGAAATTAGAGACTTTTTGCCCTGCATGGCTTCGCCTCGCAAAATTAGGAGAAATCCCGTCGCAGTAGGTAAATCAGGGCGCGGGGCCGCCGGTCGTTGTAGGCTTGCCGTTTGGCCGGCTGTGGAGGGCTCGCAGGTGGATCGCTCGGTCGCTCCAGCAGCTTACTTTATAGCACGAATAAAGCACGAAAGCAAGGGTTTTCTGCGCCAAAATCGCCGGATTTTGGACTTGTCTTCTTTTGGTTTTGCTTCCGTTTAGACATCTTTCCCTTGTTACGCTCTCCCTCAGAAGATGCCATCCCGAACTCCGAGGTCGAGCCTCTGGTGAGACCATTCCTGCGTGCGTTTGCGCATCGCGGGAGCGCAAGCTTCTTTAGCAGAGTACAATCTGCGCCTATGAGAATTGTTTTCCTGATGGTTCTATTGTCTTGGACGCCTTTTGCGCATGCTCACATTGGCATCGCAACTGGGAACGATCTGCTAGAGAAGTGCAAAGCACTTTTCGTTGACGAGATGCCTGACACCATGACTGATATGGACCGGATCGACACGGGATATTGTGCAGGCTACGTGGATGGCGTGACCTCAATGGAGGGCATGTGGAAGAGCGTAGAAGGAAAGACCTCACACGCAAGCCATTACTGTCTCCCCGAAGAAGTCCCCCATGGACAGGTGTTCAAAATAATTAAGAGATGGTTAGATATTAATCCTGACAAACTACATTGGGGAGCTGGCACGATCATTCACAGCGCTTTGCTCCAGGCGTTTCCTTGTAGATCGCGGCGATAATCCATGTCAATCAAGTAGCGAATCCGGCGGTGGCCAATCCTTCCCCGCTTTTCTTCTAACTCACCCATGCCGTGGGTGCCCCATCCTTCGCCGCTTTTGCGAAGGGTGGGAATCCACACCGTCCGCCGCACCACATCTGATTCTTTTCGTAAAGAACAATTCTGGTCCACTCTGAGACAAGTGTCGGGGCATGACTTGAGCGCCAAGGCTGACGCGAGCGACTGCGAGCAAAGCCTGCGAAGTCATGCCGTCAAAAGCGCCGAAAACGTTTCTTCCTTGCGCCGCAGGCCCGCGCGCAGCGTAGCGGAGCGCGAAGGGACAAAAAAAGAAACACAATCTGCGGCGCCTCTTTCAGTGTCTCCAACGCTTCATCCGCTCAACATGCTGCAGAATGCCTGTTTGCCTGATGCGCCATTTACACAGAGCGTCACTTACACCAAAGTGAACTGCAATTTCCTCTGGTGTACAACCGGTTAAGATCATTTGAAGTGCTGCCTCGCGGGGTACTAGGAGGGCAGCGCCCAGCCAACTTGCTTCTTCCTCAATCTCACTGTCCCAAAATCTATTCCCGTCCGAGGCCGCGACGGGAGCCGGATCATGCTCCAATACTGTATGAGATATCTCGTGGGTAAGATTGCTCGATTGCCTATGAGGGTGATGCGTGTCATTGTGTACGATGAACCGGCTATAGCCTTCGAAAACTGTTACGGCTGAAAATGAATCTGGGGCCGTGTCTGTAAAATAAGGCCCGAAGCTGCTCCCTTGAGCAGCTCGGGAAAGTCGCGTTAGATTTATGATCGGAATCGCCAAATGCTCAGCCAATTCCCTTGGATCTAACCTCGCATCAGAGTCAAGATTAAGCTCAGCCCGCAGTTCCGTAGAAATGCGCTCGGCCTCTGCCTTGAACCCATGTTTCATTTCAACTCCTCACTAAGCTTGACGGCGGCATTCACCAATTCCTGCAATGCTGTCATGGCCTTTGAACTCATTTTTTTCTTTCCACGCAGCAGCGTTGAGATTACGGCTAAAGGGTCTTCCGCCTTTTTAGCCGCAGTTTGACCGGAATAAAATCGTTCGGCTGGAATACGCAACCAATTTGTAAGCGCCGTAAATGTATTTCTGCCAGGCGGCTTACCCTGCTGCATTCGAATCAGGGTAGACGGACTCACCCCGGCCTCTTTTGCCAATTGCCTCCACGATAACTTCCGCGCTTTTCGCTCAGAATCTAAAGCTCCCACCAATGCTTCCAAATCGAGTAGGTTTTGCGACATTGCACCTCCGTGTTGCTAGAATAGAACACTATTGACATAATAAAACATACCGTGCTAATACTAGAATACCGTTCGACATTTGCAATAGTCCAGCGGAAAAATGACTCTAAATATGGAGGAAAGAATTGGAACCCAGCAAAAAGGAAGATGTATCTCTGATATTCGAGCCTCAAAGCGGTGGGGCCGTGGAAGAGCGCGAGCCCGAAATGAACACCCTGCGGCAATTTATAACTGCAGTTTTCCAAAAACTGCGTGTTACAAATGCTGTAAACCCAACAGTCCAGCGCGTCGGACATCCCGGCCCGCTTAACCTCGATGCAGCGGTTGAAGCACTCGGGCTGAAAAACGGAACGCACTTGAATCTGGCCTGGCAGACCTCCGGCGGCACGGAGTGCCGCTAATGCTGCCGGTCTCTAACCTCGGCGGTGCATATCTTGTGCCGCCGAGTATCACAGCCGAGACCCTTGCTCACTTGCGCCGCTATCGGGCGACCGAAGCAGTGTGCTTTTGGCTAGGAACGCTAGACGCACATGGCAAAGCAAAGTTGAGCGAAACGTGGATACCGGAATTCACCGCAACTTCGGTTTCCTACGACATACCTCCACTGGAAATGTTGCGCCTCAAATCTCATCTGGATGAATCGCGCCTCTCTCTACTAGTACAGGTGCACTCCCACCCGGGCGCAGCTTTTCATTCCAGCCGCGACGATTTGAATGCGGCGAGCCCGTGGCCCGGTTTTATATCCATCGTGGTGCCCAGCCATGGTCACATAACGGGGGGATTCTGGAACTCGGTTGAAATTTATGAACTTTTGGGTGGGGCAGAGTGGAAGCACCTCACCTCAAAAGAAAAATTGGAGCGTTTTCATGAAAACTAACGAGCCAGACAATTTTGAAATGTATGATCGCAGCCATCGATTTGCGGAAGTCGTGCAAGCGACGGGGAGCGGGGCAATCCGCTTATCCCTGACCATTGACCGGGAAATCGCGGGAACAGAAACTGCACAGCTCATTGCGCTCGCAATCTGTAATATCTTGCCGCGCATATCGGAGCGATACACGTCAATCGACCTCTGCATTCCAAACCAAGCTGTCAGAATTCCGCGCATTCACTGGCAAGGCACGTTGCAGGACTATTTGTTGACAGAACTGAATGCCATTTGTCCCTGGGGCACATTTCGAGCCGTGGAAAGGCTGATTGAAGTTTATGACCATTGCATCGTTGTAGGGAGTACCACGCCGCTCAGCGCCAACCACGCCGTTTACGCGTTGGCGTCTGGGTGGAGATGCTTTGTTTCTGAAACCGCCTCACGAGTGTTACCGGCCTTGGCATTCAACCCCTCTTCCTGTTTGGCCACGGCAGCCATGGCTTGCATGTTTGTTTATCGCCAGGCTGAAAAGATCCAGTCTTGGGTCCAGCAGCCCGAGATTAATGGTTGGTCGCTGCTTACCTACAAGGAATCGCCTCATGACGGCCCAAGTCTCCCCGAAGACTTGAACATTCATGAAGTTCGCCAAGCTGGCGTCGGGGGAACGGGCAATGCGCTGCTATGGGCTTTGAGGCACGGTCCTGATTTGATTGGACGCTGGATCGCTTTTGAGCATGAAGCCGCAGATGTCACCAATTGGAACCGTTACATGCTGTTGAACTTCAACGATGCAGCTCAAGGGAAAACCAAAGCCGAAGTGGCCGCACAGGCGTTTGAAAAAATCCATGCTGGTTTGAAATTCGGTGCCATGCCCGGCCGCGTGGAAGATTGCTATCACGACTTTCGCCGAGCAGCTGTAGTGTTGGCGACCGTTGATGATCCGAAAGTGCGCGTTGATCTACAACCGTACAGCACAAACGTGCTCCTTAATGTCGGTACTAACTCACAGTGCTTGAGCATATCCGTTCATGAAACGCAAAAAGTCATTAACGGAAACGCTTGCATTGGGTGCCTCTACGGTCAAAATGGGCAAGCTGAACGACGTCAGCGAGAGTCTACCGTCTCATTTGTGCTTGGCCTCGTCGGTGCTGTGCTTTCCGGGGAATTCATAAAAAGCTACGCGTTTCCTGAGCACTTACTTTCAAATTCCTGGGGCGCCAACATCTTTTACCCTGCTTCAGCAAAAATTGTGCAGGCGGAAAAAGTGCCGCAGTGTTCCGTTTGTACTTTACTGGGAAAGATGAATCGCGAAGTTTCGCCTGTTAAGAAACCTATCCATATTGCACCGCGAACTGAAGCACCGTGCACAACGACTGAAGCAACTTAGTTACTAAATGTTCAGTTCGCTTGATCTGCAAGGAACAGAAAGTATTGAAGAGAAACAGAGCGCCGTAGGCGCAGCACAGTCGCGTTGATTTTTGCGCGCTCCGCTTCACTCACGGTCCCATTGGCACTCGCTGTTCATTCTTTCAGCGCGCTTCGCTGCGCTGCGCGCGGGCCTGCGGCGCGAGGAAGAGCTTCCATTCGCTCTTTAAAGAGGAGCCGTACCTTTTGCTGCTCTTACAAATCCCAAAAGATCGTTCTAAGACTTACACCCAGGCCACCGGCCAGCAGTTCGATGTTCCTCAGGCAAGGCTCTTGCTTGCCGGTTTCCACCAGTGAAACGTAGGGTTGCTCGACGCCCGCCTTTTCGGCCAGCGCGATCTGGCTCAGGCCTTTTTCTTCGCGCAATTGCCTGAGCCGCTCTCCAAAGCGATCACAAATATCCCTGGACATGTATTCAGAATCAGGCTTAATATGTTTCTTGGTTATTCGCTATAGCGAATAACCATACAAGAGCGAAAAGAGGCCGCTCCTTGAAGAAACAATCGGCAAACAAAGCCCCACGTAAACCCCACCGCGTCCCGTCGCAAAAGAACGTCCAATACTCCCGGCTGGTGCAGTTCCCGCAGGCTCGGGGCCGCACGGTCGAGATGGTCGAACTGAGTCTCGATTCCGATTTTCACTGCATTTCCATCCGCTTCCAGGACGAGACCGACCTGACCTTTGTGATTGATCCGGCGCTAACCTTCCGGGCCGATTATTCCAGGTGGAAGGGCGGAGAGGAGAAAGTGCTCAAGCGCTGGCCGGTTTTCCGCAGCGATGGCATTTGAATAAAGAATTTTGCGTCAATCTTGGCGATGAGCCGGCGCGCACGACTTTCGCTTGGTGGTGCCGCTCACTCAATTCTGGCAATCTCTTCTTCCTCTGCGTCCTCTGTGGTGAAGGTTCTTCATCCCTGTTCCACGATCAATTCCTGGCAAGTGATGCAATACCGGCTCCACGGCACGGCTGTCAGCCGGTTGACGCTGATCTCCTGTCCGCAGTTCAGGCACTCGCCAAACGTGCCGTTATTCACGCGGCCCAGCGCCGCCTCCACCAGCATCAGCAGCCCGCGCTCCTGCGCCTTCTGCCGGAAGCTCATCTCCTTTGAGAGAGACGCGGTTGCGCGATCGCCTTCGTCGCGCCCAAACTCATGGGCCTCCTGACGCTCTTCCTGGGTGCGGGCCAGGTTGCGGCGCAGCTCCTCGCGCTTCTTGGTAAGGATGTCTTCGAATTTGGCAACTTTGTTCTTGTCCATGCGCAACCACTCAAGGCGGAAAATGTCCGGCCGGGACTGCCCCGGCTATTGCGTGCTCAAGTATCTTAAATGGGATTGCCCGCCATTGCATTGTTCCGGCGTCGCACAGCGTGGCTATCTGGATTTTTGCGTGGATTTCGCCCGGGCAGGGATTTTCTCTGGTCCTTAAGCGTTGGCCGGTGTTTCGCAGCTTGGGGATGCGGTCCTGCTTTTCCGATTCCGGCGATGACCGGCGATAGTCGGTGATTACGGCGCTCCTTGTTATTTGTTCTTTAACTATCACCCTTGTGAGGCACCCAATGCGTCGCCGCGGGACTCTAACCCAGAGAGACTTGCGAACATCTGGAACACCACCTTGCAGGCCCCAGGAATGCCAGCAGTCAAAAGACGTACAATGGGTGCGTCTCAGAATCCGGCTTGCCGGCCAAGCCCTGACGGAATGAAGGAGACGAAAGGAACAAATATGCGTTATTTGAATGCTTTAGCAGTGGCCGTATTGGCCTTGGCTTTCAGCGCCGCAACCCCCGCCTTCGCGCAGCCTGGCGGTTCTTACCAGCAAACCTGCAGGAACATCGGAGTTCGCGGATCCACGCTCTACGCCGAATGTCAGAATACCGGCGGCGGATGGCAATCAACCCAGCTTCGCGACTATAACCGCTGCCGCGGCGAAATCCAGAACGTCAACGGGAGTCTCCAGTGCACAGGCGACAACAGGGGCGGCTACGGGCCGAACGACGGACGCGGACGCGACCGCGATTACGATAACGACCGGGACAGGGACAGGGACAGGGGCCGCTATGATGGCGCTCCGCGCGGCTCTTATTACCAGACCTGCCAGAACGTCCAGGTGAACGGCAATACCCTGACGGCGACCTGCCAGAAGAAGAACGGCAAAACGAAAAACACCTCGCTGCACAACTATCAACGGTGCCGCGACATTGAGAATGACAACGGCAAGCTGCGCTGCCGCTAACCAGGGCTGGGTAAAGCTTCACATTGCATGCAAAGGGCAGACTGCTGGAATGGGACGAATGTTTCCAATTCATGCAGTCTGCCTTTTTCTCCGCGACGGCGCGATCACAAAATTTACGGCGACGGTAAACACGCCCTCGCCGTGAAATCCCACTTGCTCTAAGTCAGGTCCGCGACCGTCAATTTGATTTCCGTGCTCTTCCAGTTGGATTGAAATTGTTTATCCACGAACTGCGCGTCATAGGCGCGGTTTTGTGCCCGCAGCGCCTGGCTCAACCCAAACAGCGACCGCGGATTGCGCGGGTTGCGCTCCAGGTCTTCGCGAAACGCCTTCTCCGCCTCCGCCGCGTTCCCGTTCAGCAGCAGCGCGGCGCCCAGCGACTCGCGCACCGGATAGAACCAGTCGGGCGGCTCGTCATACTTCAGCGTGTCCTGCGTGGCAACGGCGCGGCGCAGCAGTGAAATCGCATTGGTTGAATCATGCTTGGCCAGCGCGATCTTTGCGCCAAGCACATTCGTGGCGATCATCAATACGTCTTTGGCTTTGTTGTTTACCGGCATGGCAAACACCTGGTCCGGCGGGGTCTTGTCCGCGGCTTCGCTTACGATGCGGTGCTCGGCCTCGGCTTCGGCAACTTTTCCTTTGGCCGCCAGCGCCATGCCGCGCGCAAAATGCCAGAAGACCGTCGTGGTCTGCATCCCCGCCGGCGGCTGTGGCATGGCAAGAATCTGGTCCCATTTCTGGAACCGCACTTCCACGGCGATAGGCACGGTCATGAAGCCTTCCAGCGGCGGAATGTCCTTGACGAACGGCCCAACATGAGCTGCCAGCATTTCTCCGGCCTTGTGGGCTTCAGCGTAATTGCCGTTCATGCTGGCGCATGCCGCAATGAAATGCAGGTTGTGGCTGTAATACATGGCGCCATACATCCCTCCTGCGCCGTTCGTTTGCAGGTAAGCGCGGTCCGCGGCTGCCGCCAGTTGGTTGGTCTTTACCGCTGCTTCAAAATCGCCGGTGCGGATATAGACGTGTCCCGGCATGTGGACCAGGTGTCCCGCGGCGGGCGCCAGCGCCGCCAGCCTGTTGGCCGCAGCCAGCGCGCGCTCCGGACTGGGAGAAGCTTCCACGGCATGAATGTAATAGTGGATTGCGCCCATGTGGTTGGGATCGCGCCGCAGCACCGACTCCAGCGCGGCAATAATGTCTTCCGTCCCGCCTTCAGGCGTGCCGTCCGGACGCCACAGCCCCCACGGATGCAGATTCATGCCGGCTTCGGCAAACAGCGTCGCAGCATCAAGATCGTCCGGGAACTGCTTCACCAGGTCGCCCATGGCGTTGCGGTAGCGCTCCGCCGCCAGGCGGTGATCAGCGGCCGGATCGGCGGGGAACCGCAGCGCCATCGCCGCGATATAAGCCTTCTCCGCCGGTGATGCGTTCGCGCCCAACTCGCCCGCTTTGGCGATTGCCTCATGCGCCTTCTTGTATCGGTCCGGGTCAGCCGGATCGTTGTAATTTGGTCCTACAGCCTCCGCCAATCCCCAGTACGCCATCGCCATCTTGGGATCAAGTTCCGCCGCGCGCTGGAACGATCCCGCAGCTTCTTCATGATTGAAAGCAAAGATCAGCCGCATTCCCTGATCGAAAAACTTCTGCGCCTCAGGATTGTCGGTCGTCACCGGGTGATGCAGGTCACCCAGCCCGGTCATCAGCGTGGCTTTTTTGGCGGCAGGTTGATTGTGTGCGCCGTGCTGCTGGGCGATGACGGGAGCCGAAAGCAGAAACATCGCCATCACGCATATCAGGAATTTCATCGTCGACTTCTCCTCAGTTGGGTTGTGAAACCCGGTGTTTCCAGAGATTCTACACCCCGGCGCGGCGTCCAAAGAGAAGCGCGGATTACGGCTGTTACTTCTTGCCGAAGATTTCCCGCAGCAGCGCCGTGGTTTGTGCGGCGGGGTCCTTGCGGATCTTCTTTTCTTCCTCGCCCATCACGTAGAAGAGACCATCCATGGTTTTTCCGACCACGTACTTGTCCAGATTGAAATCCTGGTTTTCCGCCAGACGCCCGGCTAGCGGGTTCTGCATGATCTGGTTGTACTGCTTCACCACGCCTACATTTTCCATGGCCTGATGCACGATCGGCGAAAAGGCCTCAGTCAACTGGTTTGTGCTGGCGGTCTTGAAGTACTCGGTCGCCGCCGTATCGCCTCCGGAAAGGATCTGGCGCGCGTCGGCAATCGTCATTTTAGAAATGGCATTCACAAAGATCTGCCGGGCGGCGGGCGCGGCCTGCTCAGCGGCGCGGTTCATGCCCACTTCCAGCGAATCCACCTGCTGGCCCATGCCCATCAGGCGCATGCCCTTGCCCACGCTGCGCAGCTTTTCCGGCAGCAATATCCTGATGGCTGCATTCTTAAGAAAGCCATCCACCCGGCCGGTGGAAGCCACCGCTTTACGGGTGCTTACCGTGAGCGCCTCCTTTAATCCAGCGGCGATGCGGTCATCGGTGGGGCCGCGCTTTTTGCCTAGCGCCTCTTCGGCCCGCTTGCGCAGGTCATCCAGCGGAGACTGGGCCCATGCCCAGGCAGAGAGCAATCCGGCAATCAGAAAGAGGATGGCAGCGCGTTTCTTCATGGTTTGGCCCCGTGCAGATGGTGTGAAATGACTGTGGCCCAGTCGCTAACGGCGCGGCTCGGGCCCCGTCCAAGCCTGTATATTACCCTCGACGTTGTGTTTGTCCTATATCACGCAAGTCTCGCGCCATGAGATAGCCCCTGGGAGGCCACGTCAATGATCCGAAAATTGCTTCAATGCGCAGCCGCAACTGCCGTTGTCCTTATAGCCTGCTCTTCTTCGGCCACCGCCAAGCCCGGCGGCGGAACTATTCATCACGACATGGTTGTCTCCGCGCAGTGGCTCAGCGGGCATCTCAACGATCCCAAAGTCATTGTGCTGCATGTGGGTGACAAGCGATCTGAGTATGACAGCGGCCACATTCCGGGCGCGCGCTTCCTGGCGTTGGCGGACTTCATTGAAGGCGAAGACGCGGAGCTCCCCTCCACGGAAAAGCTGAAAGCAACATTTGAGAAGCTGGGCGTAAGCGATGACTCGCGCGTTGTGATCTACACCACGGCCTGGTATCCCATGGCGGGACGCGCTTATTACACGCTGGATTACCTTGGCCATGGCGACCATGCCGCGCTGCTGGATGGCGGCATTGACGAATGGAAAGCCGAAAATCGCCCGCTCTCGAAAGACGACGCCAGCCCTGCTCCCGGCAGCTTCACTCCGCACGTTCATCCTGAAGTCCGCGCCATGCTGGAGGAAGTAAAGAAGATCTCCGCCGGACCGTCCAAGACCGCTGCGCTGGTGGATTCGCGCCCTGACAAGCGCTATACCGATGGCCACATCGCCGGAGCAACGCACGTTTACTGGCAGGAAACACTGGTTGACGCCAAGAGCAAGCCGGTCTTTCTCCCTCCGGACAAGCTGAAGGAACTCTTTGCCGCCAGACGCATTACGCCCGGCGAAAAACTGGTTACGTATTGTGAGATTGGCCTGCAAGCCTCGCACATGTACTTCGTCGCCAAATATCTGGGCTACGACGCCGCTATGTTTGACGGCTCTATTCATCAATGGAGCCACATGAACAATCTGCCCGTGGTGGAAGGCAAGTCACCGCGCTAGCAGTTGGAGTAATGATGTTGATTCGGACCATCGCGTTGGCAGCCCTGGCCATTGCGGCGACCCTGCCGCTCACCGCGCAAGCCGCCAACACGCCCGAGCCGGCGGAAGCCGGCATGACTGCAACGACGGCGGAAGCCGGCGCAAGACCAACCACGGCGCAAGCTGTCGGCACGCCAAAGCTTCGGCCGGAAATGCTGGTCACAGCCGCGTGGCTGGCGGAGCATCTGAGCGATCCCGACCTGGTGGTGCTCTGCATCAATTCCACGCCGGAGTTCTATGCCAAGGGCCACATTCCCGGCGCGCGCCAGATCAAGCTGGGCGAAATCGCCGTGACGCGAGACGGCGTTCCCAACGAATTTCCTCCTGTAGAAGACCTGCGGAAGGTGTTTGCCCAAGCGGGAGTAAGCAACAAGTCGCGCGTGGTGCTCTACGGCGAGCACTCAAACCTGTATGCCGCGCGGGCCTATTTCACGCTCGATTATCTTGGCGTCGCCGGACGCGCCGCCTTGCTCGATGGCGGCATCGAGAAGTGGACCGCTGAACATCGCCCACTATCGACAGAGACGCCCCAGGTCAAGCCCGCGGCTCTCACAATTTCTTTGCGCCCGGAAATTCTGGTCGAGTCCGCCGCCATGCGCGACCTGGCGAAGACGCCCGAGGCCGTCACGCTAATGGACGCCCGTCCAACGAAAGAATTCACCGGCGAGCAGCTTTCAGAGGACGTGGCCAAAGCCGGCCATATCCCCGGCGCCAGCAGCCTGTTTTGGATGGACATGCTGGTCAGCCGCGAGGACCCCGTCTTGAAGCCGGAAGCGGAGCTGCGCCGCATGTATGCGGAAGCCCACGCCGCGCCGGGCCGCAAGCTCGTCACCTATTGCCGGACAGGGATGCAATCTTCCTTCGATTATTTTGTGGCGAAATATCTTGGCTATGATCCCAGCATGTATGACGCTTCATTCTTTGAGTGGAGCAAGCAAGATTTGCCGGCTGAGGCTTCACCTAAGCGATAGCGGCCCCGGAAGTCTGCACGCCGCAAATTCGCGGGTTCGGCTGCTCATGGAGGACTCTTGGCCAAAGATCTCTCTGCCATGCCCGCAGACAAGTCCATTGGCACATCGCGCCACGGCGGAAGCCCTGACCCGAGGTGAATAAGAAGGCGCGGAGAGTACATTCCTGACTCCCCGCGCTCTCTGGCGGCCCCTTATTTGACGCTCACCGTAGCGGCGAGCGCGCCTTCTTGAGCTTTATTCCGGTAGCTCCAGGGCATGGTCGGCAACGCCTCAAGAAAGTCGATGAACTCTCCCTGATGCAGCGACCGGTAGGCCCCGGAATCGAAGGCCCGAATAAAGCTCCCGCCATCCGGGACAAGGCAGTTCATGGCGTCGCGGACGCTTGGATGGGAGTGTCCGCAGTAATAAACGCCGTCCTGTTGAGTAAAGCAAGAGACGTACCAAATCTTTGATATAGTCGGAGCCACGTTGGAAGCAAAATTGTATAACACCAGCCTGGTCGTAGACCAGTGTGGGGCTTTACATTGGAGGCCTGCCGCAAGACCCTTACAGCGTGCCCAGCGCCCTGGTTTTGTTCGGCAAACAACTCAAGAAGTTGCGGGAGAGCCGCCGCCTATCGCAGGAGAGGCTGGGAGAGTTGTGCGACTTTAACCGGCAGTATATCGGCCGCATCGAACGCGGCGAGCGCGTGATCTCCTTTGAATCCATGATGCGCATAGCCTTCATTTTGAAAGTCCGGCCGGCAGAGCTGTATAAGCAGGTCCCGGTGCCCAACCATATGCCGAAAAAGGGCGAGTACAAAGGACAAAAGGAGAGCGGCACAAAGAAAGCCTCGCAATGATCGCTCCGTCTAAAGCGAACTGAAGCGATTTGGATGGGACTTGTCTGGCGGAGAGGGAAGGATTTTACCTGGAGATCGGTGCCGTTGAAGATATGGCAATGAGCATCGATGGGAGCGGATATCCGAAGGAACCGGACTATAACCAACCCCCGCTTTCCTTTCTCAAGGCTTCTCCTGAGAATTTCACTGCCTGAAGTAATTCCCGTGGATTGGTCCCTTCAGGTCTTTCCCATTCCGGGATTTCAGAAACTATCTGGTACAAGACTTGTACAACAAACCATCCGTGTTGGATGGCTGATCCTGAAATCTTTGTGGTATTCTTTGTCCTCGATTTGGGATTGACCAGAGAACGGCGAGAATAGATCAACCAATATCCGCGAGATATATCGTAGTTTGTCCTGAATGGACTGGCTTTAGTATGTATGCTGCGAAATAGCTTCTGGCTACTTGTCGTGAGGTCTGATGAATCACTCCAGCCGATTAGCAACAGAAGATGCTCCCGCGCGTGCAGTCCCCGTCCGCCCGGAGCCGGTCAGGGTTTTCGATGGCATTTTAGTTCCTTACCAGACGCCGGTCAGGCGTTCCTTGCCGGAGTGGGCGACGACGATCCATGGCCGCTTTTTGCAAGCCGTGGAACAGAGACGGCTGGACCTGGTGGAAGGCGCGAGCCCGCTCGTAAACTGCTTCAATGAAGCCGCGCTGATCGAGGTATGTTTTGGGCGTCAAGACCAGGCGGCCGCGCTGTGCTCCGCCTATCTGCAATGGGTCAATCGAAATTCGCGCCGTCCCGGCGCCCTGGTGATCCTGCAATACGCTTTCGAGCCATTTCTCAACCTCGCCCGCATTGCCCGCATCCAGCAAAGATATGAAGATGCGTTGCGAAGCATCGAGGTGGTCGACAAAGTAGCGCGCTGCCAGGATGCATGGCTCGGAGATATATTGATCCCAGCCTCGCTCTCCGAGGAGATCTTCGCCCGAAGCACCCCGTTTCCCAAATTGATTCGAGTTACCTACATTCTGGAATGGGTCAAGGCATTGATCAAATGCAAGCGCTACAGCGAGGCTGAGGCATTCAATCCTCCGTGGCACAACCCCGCCGATCTCACGGCGAGAGATATTATCTGGGAAGGCAAAATTATCTCTCTTGGGTGCGAAGGGCGCTATGACGATGCTCTGGCCGCCGCTGAGCCGGCGCTGGCCGACCGGGACGGCCTCAATCGCAGCCTGTTTCTCTTCCGTCGGGCTGAAACCTATGCCGCGGCCGGCCGCATAGAGGACGCCGCGCGTGTGGCCGGAGGCTTGGCCAAAGGTTTCCTAAGCTATCCGCCGGGAAGCCTGAGCATGACTCGCATGGGATTGCTCGTGCGCCTGACCGCTTTATTGATCAAACTTGGCATTGAAGATGCCCTGCGCCTGGCCGAACTGGGATTGCAAAGGGCAACCGCCCTCAGCGATATTCTTTTCCAAAGCGAGTTCCTGAATCTCATGGCCGATCTTCAAGGTAATGGCGGAATGGCGCTTCGCGCAGAAGCAGCCGAACGACGGCGAAAGGGATTGTACGGTGCAGGCCGGAACAGTTCCCAGAATCCGCCGAGCCCGGTGGAAGTGCTTACTCAAGCTCTGTTGCGATTTGCCGCGGAAGATTGAAGATTCATGTAATCAAGTGCGCGAGCGCGGGAGCCGCGACAGCCCGGCATGGACCGGGGTCCCCCGGCACGCGCCGGTTTTGCGCGTGTTGGGATGGGGGAAGCGTTGTGGGAAACGTAGCGCCCGGACGATACTACTCTCAGTCATCTCCCTGATTGAATGACGCCCCGTGAACGGCGCCGCCAGGATTGCCTGCCTGGACTCCATCGGCCTCGACCGGCCGCGGGTTTGCATGGATGCCGCGGAGCTTTTTCTGGCGAGGCGATACGGACAACCTGCTGACTATTTCCAGATCGGTGGGGATCTTATATCTGGAAACCCGCTCCCGGCAATAGGCCCAGACGCGCTGCTTCAACGGGCCCATCTCTTCGGGATGATGCAACAGCACGCGCGCAGCCACTATGTTCCCCAGCAAGCGATTTGGCTTTCCAAAAACCTCCGCATCCCGGATGTTTTCAATCTGCAGAAGAATGTTTTCAACTTCGGCCGGATAGACCTTCTCCCCGCCTACATTGATAATGTCGGTCGTACGTCCAAGGATGCGAATCCACTCGCCATCTATTTCTACCTTGTCATGAGTATTCATCCATCCATTTCCGTCGAATGGCGACTCTGCATTCAGATAGCCCAGCATGGCCGAGTTTGCCCGGATCCATAGGGTATTGTCGATGATCTTTGTTTCGTACCCTTCACCCCCTACTTTGATCCACAGGCTGCCGTCTTCTCTCGACTTCGACCGTAAAATTCCGACTTCAGTCAGACCATAGGTTTGCAATATCTGGGCGTGCGGAATCCTTTCCCGTATCTTTTTCAGGGTTGATTCCCGGGCCACCTCGGTGCCATAGGTGATAAGTTTCAGGCTGGAGAGATCGTATTCGGCGTCGCATCCGGAGAGCAGCAGCAGGTCGAGAAATGTCGGGGTCGTCGGCAGCAATTCCGCCTTGTGGCGTTCGATGAGCGAGCACACATTCTGGGGAGATCGCTGCTTCGCGGGGATCAGGCAGCCGCCGTTCGCCAGCGTATAGAGCAGGGTATTGAAACCGCCGATATGGTCAAACTGCATCAGGCACAGCGTTCTGTAGGTCCGCCGGCGCATCTCATATTTTTTCAGCATAGGCAGCAGATCATGCAGGGCGCCTTTGTGCTCGCCGGTGGAGCCGGAAGAGAACAGAATCAGCCCCGGATGCTTCCTGCGTCGGAGCTCCAGCAGCAGCGGGTTCGTCGCCTGACGCTGGTAGCGAAGATGCTGCAGAGACTCCCCGGAGAACGAGTAGGAGGAAGCCGCCTGTGCAATACGGAAAGACTCATCGCGCGAGCCCGCTGCGCTGGGGCTCAAGGGCAGGACCGTGCATCCATGATCGATCAGCGCCAGAAGCAGCGCCACGGATTGGTCCGAGATGTCGCCTTCGATGGCAATCACATCGCCGGCTTCTATGCGGTCATCCGCCAATCTTGCGCGCCATTGGCCGATCAAGGCCAAAAGCTCCGTGTAAGTCACTTCACAGTCCTGCGCAACCAGCGCGGGCACGCCGCCATATCGCGAAAATCTTTCCAGCAGCCAATCGAGGTGCACTACACACCTCCTATGTAAATTACCTGTCCGGTGATATTCCGGCTTTCTGGCCGGATATAGAATTCCACCACGTTGCTGATGTCTTCCAAGGTCGATTTCCTCTTGGACGCGGTGCGGGCCACCACTTTGTCGATTTTTTCCTGCGGCACGTTCCGCAGAAGGTCGGTATCGACCGGTCCCGGCCCCAGCGCATTGGAGGTGATTCCGAACGGGGCCAGTTCGATCGCCAGCACCCGGGTCAGGCACTCCACAGCGGCCTTTGAAGCCGCGTAGATCGACTCACCGGCGATCTTCAATGGGACCGCCACCGAGCTGAAATTCACGATCTGTCCGCCGCCACTGTGCTGCATCAGTTTGGCGGCCTCGCGGCAGAGCAGAAATGTTCCGCCGAAATTGGTCTGCATGATTCGCTGCATGGTTTCGCCCGGCGTGAGCAGGCTGTGGTTCATAGAGGAGATGGCCGCGTTATTGATCAGGATATCGAGTCTTCCGTGCCTCCTCCGAATGCACGCCATCATCGCCAGCACCTGCTTTTCGTCGGAGACGTCTACCCGATGGTGAGTGTAACGGGAGTCCGCGATGCTGCTTTCCGAACGGCTGCATCCTTCCACCACTGCTCCGCGGGAAAGGAACCACGATGCCAGATATGCGCCGATGCCCCTGCTCGATCCGCTGACCAGAACGACCTTGTCAGTCACCATAGACATCGGAGATCCTCTGCCTTACATAACCTTCGAGCGCACTCAATGACCGGAAAGGCGAATGCTGTTTTGAGAATGCCTTGTCATCCATGATGGGCAAAGTTACTCCACATTTTTCTTCCAGCTCCCGTTCTATTTCCAGCACCAATGCGACCAGGCCCACCGAGTCCATGAAACCGCTGCTTCCATAAATGCATGTGTCTGATTCAAGTGAAGCAGGGCCTCCGCCCTGCAATCCGCTGCTGACTACCTTGATGGCATCGACAACTATTTCATGGATCTTGGCGTTGTCAACCGGCGTAACCTGGGTGGGCCACCTGTTCATAAAAACTCCTCGGCATGGGACGAATGGTTCCGAAATGGCTCTCGAAATGAATAGCTTCGAAAGACTATAGCATCAGAGATCAGCTATCTTTTGAATTGTTGTACAAGTGTTGTACAACTCTTAGACAAGCTACCTTGACTTACTATGCTGTCACACATAGGCTACCCAAATGTTTTGCTCGATAAGCAAAGTCCCGTTATGGGAATAGTGATAGATCATGATGCTTGTCCTTGATCGAATCGTAAAGATAGCCGCTCGGCACTTTTGTGGGAACTATCCCGGGTTATTTTTTTCGGATGCCTCGTTTTGGAACAACTTCTCAAAACGTCCGCTCCATGCAACGTTGCTGTTTTATTCGAATATTTCCTCGTTACGAAATACCGCGTTTTCAGTTCAAAGGAACATGCCGGTGAAGGTATGCGGGAAGGTATTCAACATCGGCGGATGACTTCCCACGGAGGCGATTGCATGACGGATGCGAAGATTCGCGATGGGCTGGTCTCGATACTGAGCGATGTTACCGGCGTGGAGCGCGAGACCGTGGAGAATACCGAGCATCTCAAGGACCTGGCAACATGGGACTCGCTTAGCCTGGTTGAATTCATCTTCGGCGCCGACGAGATGTTCGGCCTGGACATTCAACCGAAGGAACTACGCGGTTGTGCAACGGTCGATGATTTGATGCGGATCATCCAGGTTCGCCAGGCACAGGCTGGCGCCTCATGAATGCTGCTATCAGGAACATCGGGTATCACCTTCCGCCCTGCGCCGTAAGTATCGAGGACCCCGCGGGTGTACGCTCCGCGGCGGACCTCAGGAGGATGACCGGGGTTGAAGGGCGGCGGATTGCCGCTGCGCATGAGTGCTCATCAGATCTTGGAGTGGCCGCTGCCCGCGCAGTCCTCGAGGCCGAAGGCCTCAACCCGCGCGACGTGGATTTTCTGCTGTTTTGCACGCAAACGCCGGACTATTGCATTCCCGCCTCCGCCTGCCTGATGCATGCGCAATTGGGCCTGCCGGGGCATGCAGGCGCTCTCGACTACAACCTGGGATGTTCGGGATACGTCTATGGCTTGGCTCTGGCCAAGGGCCTGATCGAGACCGGCCAGGCAAACCGCGTTCTGCTGGTTACGGCGGAGACCCATAGCAAGCTTCTGGGCTCCTCGTCGGGCGCTCACGTTTACGGCGATGGCGCCGCCGCCACGCTGATTGAAGCCTCGGATGATTCCATGCTCGATCCCGGCATCGGGCCTTTCGTTTTCGGCACCGATGGAAGCTGCGCCGGTCACATCCTTTCAGGCAGTAAGGGCTTTCGCTCCGCGGAAGGGCAGTCTGGTTCCTGCGGCAAGACGGGACTCCATGTGGATGGCATCGGAGTTTTCGAATCCAGCATGAGCGTAGTTCCGCAGATGGCAAAGCAGGTCATGGAGAAGGCTGGATTGACCGTCGATGACATTCGAGTGGCGGTTTTTTACCAGGCGGCCCAATCTTCGCTTGAGGTGTTGCGGCGGAACGCCGGAATCCCCAAAAACAAATTTTACGTATCCATGAAGGATTGCGGCAACGTGGGTTCGGCCAATATCCCTATCGCGCTCAAACGCGCTGCTGACGAAGGAGTGCTTCGGAAGCATGACCGCATCTTGCTGGCTGGATTCGGTTCGGGACTTTCATGGGCCGGAACCATGCTCCGGTGGGCATGTAAAACCGCTGACAAATTCAGTTCCAACACAAAGATCATGAAATCTCTAGAGGAGCAGGAAACCTATGCCGCCACAAACATCGGAAGCTGATATCAAAATACAATCCCCCTATGATGGCGCGGAAACCACGGCTCTACCGATTTTCCAAAACCTGGTGCAAATAACTCCGCTGCCGGCCGCGACCCGGTGGGTGCCTTCTCAATTCAATTGCCGCACCACCGACCGCAGTGACGGTTCGCTCATCGTATGGAACACCAAGACCGGCGCCATGAGCGTCTTTGCCAAGCAGCAGAAGGCCGCGGTCGAGCGCTACCTCTCCCGCGTGGGACATCGGGGCGCGCTGGACAAGCTCGGCGAATACCTTAACGATCGCGGCTTCATCGTTACCGACACCACGCATGAGTTCCGCCAGTTTCAAACCATGTTTGGCCAGCAGCATTACCGGAACGACACGCTGCAACTGATCCTGCTAGCCTCTGAGGACTGCAACTTCCGCTGCACCTACTGCTATGAGGATTTCAAGCGCGGCACTATGTATCCCTCCGTACGCAACGCCGTCAAGGCCCTGGTGGAAAAGAGGGCCAAGCAGCTCACCAGCCTGGGCGTGAGCTGGTTCGGCGGAGAGCCGCTGTATGGCTGGGAAGCCATCGAGGATCTGGGTCCATTCTTCGCCAAGAAGGTGGAAGAGAACGGATGGACCTATTCCTGTTCGATGACCACCAATGGATACCTGCTCAATCGCGAGAACGCCACCAAGCTGTTCGCCTGGAAATGCAGGAATTTTCAAATCACCGTCGACGGGCTCGGGCCACAGCATGACGCCCACCGGCCAGCCAGGGATGGAAGCAAGACCTTCGACACCATTTTCAACAACCTGAAGGCGCTCAAGGAAATGGATGAAGAGTTCTTTGTCCGGCTCAGGATCAATTTCGATAATAAAACCTATCCTCATCTGGAAGATTACCTGGCCCTGCTGGAAAAGCATTTCAGCAATGACAAGCGCTATGGAATCGCCTTGTACGCGGTAGGCCAATGGGGCGGCGCGAATGACGCCAATCTTGATGTTTGTGGCGTGGACAAGGCCAAGGAGGTGCGGGCCTCCCTGAACGCTAGCGCCCAGAAGAAGGGCCTGAGTTTCGGCTCGATTGCCGATCGCACCACCATGGGCGGGCAGGTGTGCTATGCCGCGCGGCCTTATAACTTTGTCATCGGCGCTGATGGAAAGGTGATGAAGTGCACCGTGGTGCTCGACAAAGACGATTACAACATTGTGGGCGACCTGAAAGAAGACGGCGAGATTGCCCTGGATTACGAGCGCTTCTCAAAGTGGGTGGAGCCCGCTTACGAGCATGACAGCTCATGCAAGAGCTGCTACCTGCTGCCTTCCTGCCAGGGGATTTCCTGTCCGTATCTCCGGTTTGAACACCAGAAGAGCCCCTGTGATGCCACCGTGAAACCCAATCTGCACAATGAACTCGTGGATGCCCTCGCCGCCAAAAAGATGAAGGCAAAAATGGTTCACGTGAAAGCCGGTGTTGTGCATGCGCCGGTGCCGGTCGCCGCAAAGGAAACGGCGGCGCCACTGGTTGCCGCAAAGGAAGCCTTATGAGCAGTCCTGCAGCCATGCCTGAGGTATACCGCGATTTTGCGGCCGTGGATGCCCATATCAGGAGCCTGGGAAACCAGGAACTGATTGACTGGCTCGATAGCATGGATAGCTCGCCGTCGTGGGATCTTTTTGTCAACATCCACCGCAACCGGTTTTACCCCATTCATATGAATTTGTCCTCGATTTTCTGGGGGAAGAAGAGCGAGACTGCCATCCTGAGCTCCTCCGTGGAGGCCACCAAGCTCACAACGTGGTTCAATCACTTCGTGGAGCACTATCTGGCATCGCTCTCCGGGCCGGAAACCCTGGCCAGCTCCACGGTCCACAGTATTCCGAAGCTGAACGGATGGAAGTTCGATCTTATCGAGTCGCTGCTGGCCCAGGGCAAGGGACTGGTGATCGCCTCTTTTCGCTTTGGGCTGTATCACTGCATCCCTCTGGGGCTGGCGGGCCGCGGTTTTGACGTGTGCATGCCGCTGGTCACGCCAAAATACAACAGCGCGAACGCCGAGCTGGTGAAATTGCGGGAGCGTCTCGCCCGCGGTTGGACCACGGTCGAGTCCCAGCAAGACCTGGAGCATGTAAGTAATCTTGCCCGGCTCACGGTCGAGGACCTGGAGGCCGAGGGCGCGACCCTGACGCTGGCGGAAACCTTAAAGCAGGGCAAGATCATGTTTGTCTTCACTGAAGGCAATAACGGCGCTGATGGACCCTGGGGCGGCACCTGTAAAGTTCCCATGGATTTCATGGGCCTTCCGGCAGCGGCGAAAAGCGGGCTGGCGCGGCTGGCTACCTTTTCCGGCGCCCCGATTCTGCCTGTGATTTCCGTGATGAAATCCAGAGGCGAGGCTGATCTCGTTTTCGGCGAGCCGATCATTCCTCCGGCCGGCATGAAGCGTCCACAGCGCGAAGCTTTCGCCGAAACGGCAACCGTGGCGCTGTATCGCTTCCTGGAACGCTTCGTTCAGGAGCATCCGGGGCAATGGGCCGGCGTCTCGGCCCTCCACCGCTGGCGGGTGCTTCCCGCCCAAGAAGCCGATCAGAACACTACCCCGGAGAACGTAGCGGAAGAGCTGGCGCGCGGCGGCAACTACCGCTTATCGGCTCCAGACTCCCTGCTTTCCATTCCGGTGACGGAAGGCGAGATATGGGTGGACCTTCCCACCCTGCGCAGTATTCAGGTTCCGCCGTGGGCCCATGGCATTCTCAAGGCACTCTCGGCCACGGGAATCAATGCCGATTGGCTGGACCATTATGCCGCCGAGGGCGGGTCACGCAACAGTGTTCTCGGCTTGGTCGCGAGATTGTGCGGGCGCCGGATTGTGACGCCCTCCGCCAGCCATGACCTGGTGGCAGGATGAAGTGTTTGTACCTGGTCGTTCCAGATCTTTGAAGAAAGGAGGAATGCATATGCCAGAAGATAAGAAAGCTTGTGATCAGACGCTGGAAGAGTTCTCGATCATGGAACTCGATGAGCGTCTTGAGTTCGTCGCATGGTGCGATGATTGCAGCTGCAAACCGAAAACAGCCTAGTCAGGTCTTGAGCGGGAGGCAGTTAACCCTGCCCCCCGCTCTATTTTCATGCAGTCTGGTCTTGAGCGCGCGGCAGTTAGCCCGCCCCTGCTCTATTCCTATTCTAGCCCTGTTTTGTGGGTTGTGCCGAACACTGTTATGAGCTATGTCTTCAATTCCAGAGTAAGCGTCAGAAGCCTTACCTGTAGCTCCACGCAGAAGCAGGTCTTGTGCGAAGTTCCCGCGCAGAATGATTCCATTATCCGCTATGCGGTTCCGGCATCTTTGATCGACCTGCTTGAATTATTCGATGGCACGCGGACGGTTGAAGACGTGACCTCCATGTATAACCGCGCCCATCCGGATTCAACCTATTCGGTCGAATCCGTAAGCACGCTTATCCAGGACTTCTGCATCCCGAAAGGCATACTGCACAGCCAGGCCGGGCCTCCCGTGGTCCCGGAGGCGTCCCGGCAAAAGGGCTACTTATATTTCAAGATGAAGCTTTTGCCGCATTCGCTGGTTTACCCGCTGGCAAGGTTGATGGGAGTTCTTTTCTGGAAGCCCGTATTCATTCTTTTGGGCTCGCTTATCCTGATCGCCCATGTGGTGGCGTATTTTTTTCTGATTCCCGGGCGCCATTTGAATATCAATGACATTGCAGGCCGCCCCCTGCTGGATGTGACTCTCATCACGATTCTTGCGGCGTTATTCCACGAGTTTGGCCATGCCAGCGCTCTGGCGCGAAACCGATGTAACCACTTGGAGATTGGGCTCGGACTTTACCTGCGATTTCCCGTTCTCTATACCGATGTTTCAGAGGCGTGGAAGTTTGCGCCCATGCAGCGCGTCCTGGTGGACATCGGCGGGCTCTATTTCCAGAATATTTGCGTGATCGTGCTGACGGGCCTGTTCTTCTGGCATCCTTCGCCCACTTATCTTTATTGCATTATTCTCATCGACATGTCGATGTCTCTTTCCCTCAACCCGTTTTTGCGCATGGACGGGTATTGGCTGCTGGCCGATCTTTTCGGCATTTACAACCTGCGAGAACAATCCATCGCCGTGCTGAAGTATCTTCCGCAACTCTTCCGGCGGAACCGGTCGGTGCGTCCACAATTCCTGGACATGAAGAAAAACAGCTTCATCGCGCTGTGCGTTTACACGGTTCTCAGCTTCACATTTTTCACTTATCTGGTCATCATAGCTACCTACCAGACCATCTTCTACCTTCTTCCCGCATATCCGCACCTCTGGAGTTCCTTCTTTTCCGCTCTGCGGCATGAACCTTCTTTCAGCAACATTGGCGGAGGGTTGTTTCATATTGCCTGGAAGACGGCTGTCCTGATCGGCTGCCTGCAGTTCGCCTGGCGTTCTGTGCAGAAAACCATCGGCTTCCTCTGGCGATGGATCTCCGGCCATCTCTCGCGCACGCCCGTGGAGGAGCTTTCCATCGTTCGGGAGGTGAATGGGCCCGCCAAGGAAGCTTAGGTGCGCAGTGATGAAGTGCCAAGGAGAGAACTGTGGGACATCCAGCAGCTCTTGCTTTAGACAATCAAAAACTCTCCCCGGCCCCGAAATCCGAGGGCATGGTTCGGGAAATCCTGACTCCGCAGGATAGGCCCATCCGCCTACCCCTGGAAGAGTGGGCCACCGCGAGGCTGGGCGACTTTGCGCGCCTTAAAGAAAATACCGCATACCACGCGCCGGAGATCTGCGGCGACATTGTGGACTGTTACAACGAAGCGGCATTGATCGAGGTTTATTACGGCAGGCAGGCCCATGCGGCAAACCTCTGCCATGCGGCGATGAAATGGGTCGCGGACCTGGTGGAGGCATCCGGCAACGCCGCGTGCTACCGCTTCGCCATCCAACCCTACGTCAACCTGGGCCGCCTGGACCGGATTACCAAACGCTGGCAGGAATCTCTCGACAAGTTCAAGGTAGCGGACGAAGTAAGCCGGGGAAATCCGGTTGCATTCGGTCCCATCATTCTCGATCCATTATCGCTGGAGCAGATGGCGAATGTCTTTCCTGACGTCACTGTTCTTGAAAGCATCTACATTCTGGATACGTTGAAGACCCTTTTAAAAGCGGAGTGGCATGGTAGGGTTCTCGACTATTTCCGGAATTGGGAAAGTATTCCCAATTTGGTACATAGGGATTTTATCTGTGAGGCATTTCTGGTTGCGCTTGCAGGACTCCAAGAATATGATCAGGCCTTGGAACTTAGTAGCCAGTGCTTGCGTAATCGCCTGGGTAGGAACCGGCTGGTTTTTTTGTATCGCCGGGCCGAGATTCTGGCGGCCACCGGACAATTGGAGCAGGCTATGCGGATTGTGCGAAACTTAGCGGTTGCTTTTGAAGGTTATCGAGGCGAACTTACGCAAAGCAAGTTAATCGTTCTTGCTGCTCTCTGTCACTTGATGGTTCGTCTTGAAGTCTCGGAAGTGGAATCCCTCCTGCGCTCCGGCCTCGCCGCGGCATCGAAGTTACACGATGTATTCCTGGAACGAGATTTTTTGCAGATGCTTGCGCAAACCAGCTTTCGTCAGGACTCGAAAGACGAGTTGCAGCACAGCCTGCATACCCTGGGCGCAACCAGTTTGTATAACGCAGCTCAAGGCCCTGAGACGAAGCAGACGGAAAGTATCCATCAACTTTCACGCCGGCTGTTTGCCTTTGCTGGTTACCAGTGGGATGAAATGAAGCTGCTTCCATAACACGAGCGTTTCTCATCTTTCAGCGGGAGCAAATATTCATCTTGTGACTTCGATTACTGCTACTTTTGCGCAACGCTTTTTCATGTAATCATCGGGGAGCGCAGGTTAAATCGCACGATTTTGCTGTTTGGGAGAAATGGGCGGATGAGAGTCGATACCGTCTGGACGGATGTTGCATATTCATTGCGCACTCTTTACCGTCGTCCCATGTTTGCGTTTGCCGTGGTTTTAACCCTGGTGTTGGGGTTTGGCATCAATATCGCGTTGTTCAACGTGGTGAATACCGTCCTGCTTCAGCCGTTGCCTTATCCTGCTCCCGAGCGGCTGGTTTCCGTTTGGGAATATTCTCCGCAAACCCAACATAAGTTCCCAGAATTGCCGGTGCGCGCGCGTGATTTTGCCCAGTGGAAGAAATTTTCCCCGGCCATCGACAGCATGGCCGCATTGGCTCCCACCGAAGTAAACCTCACGGGCAGCGGCGAACCGGAGCGTTTGGGCGGCGCCAGGGTTTCCGCCAATATTTTTGATGTTTTGGGAATACAGCCAGAGCTTGGGCGGACATTTCTGCCGGAAGAAGATCAGCCGGGCAGCGATCGCGTCGTTCTGATCAGCCACGCGCTCTGGGTCGCCCGGTTCGGGGCTGACCGCAGGCTGGTGAACCAGACCATCACCTTGGATGGGCAGAACTTTACTGTGATCGGGATAATGCCGGCGGACCTGCTTTTTCCTGCCGGCAAACAGCTTAATCCTTATCTTCCGTTGCCGGAACGCATCAGCCTTTGGAAGCCGATGGCATTCTCTCCGGATGAATTGCAAACCAAAGGAAGCTTTAATTATGGTGTGATCGCCCGGTTGAAGCCGGGTGAGACCATAAGCGCCGCTGAAGCGCAGCTTACCGGCGTCTCCGCCGACCTGGCGAAAGAAATCTCCGGACCTTTATTTAAGGTGAAGCTCGATTCGCTGAAAGAAGCTTTTATAAACAAGATACGCACAAACCTTCTTTTGCTGTTCGGAGCCAGCCTGATTCTGCTGCTTCTGGCATGCACCAATCTTGCCAATCTGATGATCATGCACATCAATGGCCGGAAAAAGGAATTTTCTACCCGCAGGGCGCTGGGCTGTTCTTCCTGGAGAGTTGTTCAGCAGGTCCTTACCGAGAGCATGGTTTTAGCGCTCATAGCAGGAGCCGTGGGGATTTTTGTCTCTCACTGGATTACCCAGATATTGCTGGCGGCCGCCCCGGCTAATTTACCGCGCATCCACACGGTTCATCTGAACATCAATGTCATATTCTTTGCTTTCCTCCTTTCACTGCTTGCCGGAGCGATCATCGGCACTGCTCCGGCGATTCGCCTCTCATTGCAGGAGGTAAGTTATTCCGACTTGAAAGACAGCGGACGCACGACAAGGGGGCGGTCTTCGCGCGCTCTGCAACACGGGATGGTGATCGCCGAAATCGCTGGCAGCACCGGTTTACTGATAGCGGCGGGCTTGCTGCTGCATAGCTTTGTTAACGTCACCAACGTTGACGCCGGTTTTACCGCCGAAAATGTCATCACTATGGAAGTCACGCTTCCGGCGTCCACCTACTCGGTAAAGCAGCGGATCGATTTGTTCCGCGATCTTACTGACCGCTTGATGTCTCTTCCGGGCGTGATCTCGGTTGGGGCCATCACTCATTTGCCGCTTTCGTCTGAATCCGATACCTCGGCCATCACCTTGCGGGACCAGCCGGCCAAAGACGTGGAAAAACCCATCGCCACTTTCCGCGGTGTAACGCCGGGATACTTTCGCACCATGGGGATCAATTTGCGAACTGGCCGCTTCTTCAATCAGGCGGATATTGATGATGCCAGCGCAGACATTGTCAACATGGTAATCAGTGAGTCCCTGGCGAGGCGTTTGTGGGGAGACGCTCCCTTTGAGAGTGTCGTTGGCCGCAGCTTCATTGCAAAAGGCCGCGATATGCGTGTCATTGGCGTTGCGGCTGAGGTAAAGAATGGCGGACTCGACCATGATCCTTTGCCCCAGGCTTATATCCCTCCGCAATACTCTGAGGTGGAAGCCCGGCGCATGACACTGGTGCTCAGGACCCGTAGCGATCCCAAAACCTTGGCCCCTTCGATTCGCGCGGAAATATGGAAGCTGGATAAAAGTTTGCCTGTCAGCTCCATGAGAGCAATGAAAGACATAGTTTCGGAGTCGCTGTCTCAGCGCTGGTTTGCCATGATCCTGGTGGTGGCTTTTGCCCTGCTGGCTCTGGGGCTCGCCAGCCTGGGCACCTACACGGTGTTGAGCTATTCCGTCAGCCAGACCACCCAGGAGCTGGGGATCAGAATGGCTATGGGCGCACAGCGGAGCGAAATCGTCCTTTACGTACTCAAAGCCGGACTGCAGCCGGCGTTCGCGGGGTTGCTGATAGGTATTGGCCTGGCCCTGGTTCTTAGCAAGCTCATGAATAGTTTTCTTTTTGGAATCAAAGCATTCGATCCTGTAACCCTGGTAATTGTTCCTTTTCTGCTTTTAACTTCTGCAATGCTGGCTTCTTATGTGCCTGCGTTGCGGGCGTCGAGTATCGACCCGGCTGCCGCTCTTCGCTCTGAATAAGCCAGGATAGGTAGTTCAGGCCAATTGCAGGAGAAATGTACGATGGCGTTGCCCAATTCAATGAATCTTCGCAGAAAGATAAACACCAAAATAAACAGCAGCAATAATAAGATGAATGGCGAAGGCAAGAAGCCGTGGGATTCTAAGCCCGTCACTCTGAAATGGCATCAGTTTCACTTGTGGATTGCTTCCAAAGACTTCGTCTTTCTGGAGCAGCTGGCAAAAGAACAAGAGGAATCAATTGCGCGGATACTACGCCGCCTGATCAGGCAATACAGGATCCAGATGGAAGACTCGCGGCATTGAGCTGAAAATAATACTTCGAACTGCCGTATCCATGGCACAACTCTTTACCCGAGATACAGAAAGCCATTCGACGTCATTTTTGAAAGAGCAATAACATGTCCGGCCTGGGACATAGGTAACAGAATGTACCGGAGACATGGGTTACACTTTTCGGCCCGAGGAGGGGCCGAGGAGAGGATGCCATGGAAGGAAAGTTCTGTTATGGACGAACGGATGCGCTTT